>DXHY01000069.1 GCA_019113175.1 Candidatus Eisenbergiella stercoravium
GTCCTCTGCTCTACCAACTGAGCTATCTGGGCCTGTGCTGCCTCATGCATGTTCCTTGCGTCTGCAACATGGAACATTTTAACCAGTTTTTTTCTTCCTGTCAAGGCTTTTTTGAATTTTTTCGTATCCATTGTTACTATTTGCAGCCGATTCAGAAGGGATAACACGCGCGTCGTGCCTGCACGTAAGCATATGTTGTCCCTTCTGAATCGCATATCTGCACACAGATTACATGGAAATGATCCGGCAGGTGGCAGGCGGTCAAAAGAGGGGATATTCAAAAAAGTATCATACAACTTTGAGAGAAAGTATTTTGATTGCGCTTGAATAACATACCTTATGTGGCTGAGGACCGGATTTTCAGAGGATTCATCTGAGCCTGTTCCATCAATAAAAAAGAACGGTGAAAATCGTGTTTCTTTTCGTAATTATGTATTGACATGCCGCAGGGAATGGAATATATTGAAACTAACGGATTTATACGGACGAGAGAGTGAAAAAAGATGAAAAAATGCACAATGTGCTGATTTCAAATTGACTTTTACCTGTAAAAAACTGGGATTTTCGCCTGAAATGGAACAGATTCGGAAAAGAAGACACAAGATTTACATACAACTATAGAAAATAAATAGTACAACTTGTGTGAAAAAGAAGGAGGAGGCGCAGTATTCTGGAAAGGAAAACAAAATATCTTCAGCTTGCGTCCCTCCTGCGGGAGCAGATTCTGAACGGTGATCTGAAGCCGGGAGAAAAGCTGAGTTCGGAGAATGAACTGGCTGCCGGATACGGCTTTTCCAGACAGACGGTCCGGCATGCGCTCGATATTCTGGAAGAGGAGCAGCTTCTGGTGCGCCGCCGCGGCAGCGGCACCTACATCAGCGATAACCGCCGGGCGGCGCTGGAAAACCGGACAAGGGTCGCCGTGGTTTCTACCTATGTGGACAGCTATATTTTTCCCAAAACCATTCAGGGGATTGAAAACTATCTGTTTGAAAAAGGCTATTCCGTTCAGATCGCATTTACCAACAACCAGCTGGAGCGGGAACGGATCGTCCTGGAGGATATCATCAGCAGGGACGATGCGGCTGGAATTATCATGGAGGCCACCAAAAGCGGCCTGCCAAATCCCAACCTTCCCCTGATTGAAACGCTGATGGAACGCGGCGTTCCCATCCTTTTCATCAACAGCTATTACCGGCAGCTTGCCCTGCCTCATGTAACGCTGAACGACCGGCTCGCGGCGGAACGGGCGGTGGAATATCTGGCGGAAGCGGGACACCGGAAAATCGGAGCCCTGATGAAATTTGATGATGGACAGGGCCATTTAAGATACGAGGGCTATCTGAACGCCTGCCGAAGACTCGGCATACCGGCAGGAGATCAGGGAACGATGTGGGTGGACACGGAGGGAGAGAAAAATTTTTCCGACTATCGTGCCGGGATTCTGCGTTCGTTCCGTGACTGCACAGCCGTTTTCTGTTACAACGATAAGCTCGCCTTTCTTCTGGAAGGGCTTTTCCGGGAGGAAGGAATCCGGATTCCGGAGGATATTTCTCTCGTCAGCATCGATGATTCCGAGCTGGCGGAGCTGTCGGAGACCAGACTCACCAGCGTGCATCATCCGGCGGACAGGCTGGGAGCGAAGGCAGCGGAAAATCTGCTCGCCATGCTTCGTAACAGGAGTTTTGACGGAACGTACGAATTCGAGCCGGAAATCGTGGAACGGGATTCCGTGAAACGCTTAAAAGAACAATAACCATTTTGGAACAGATAAATGAAAGGCCGCCGGAGGCGGCAAAGGAGGCCGGCACGAACCGGTGGTTCGTGCCAAAGAACGGTATACACCGTTCTTTCACAAAATAAAAGGCCGCCGGAGGCGGCAAAGGAGGTAAGGAAACATGAAAACAGGAGCAAATTACAAGTTCTGGTTCTGCACGGGTTCTCAGGATCTGTACGGGGACGAGTGCCTGAGAAAGGTGGCGGAGCATTCCGCAAAAATCGTGGAGGGCTTAAACGCATCGGGAAAGCTTCCCTTTGAAGTGGTATTAAAGCCTACTCTGATCGATCCGGCTACCATCCGCAGAACCCTGAACGCGGCAAATGAGGATCCGGAGTGCGCGGGCGTGATCACCTGGATGCACACCTTCTCCCCGGCCAAGATGTGGATTCTGGGCCTGAAGGAGTACAGAAAGCCTCTGTGCCATCTGCATACCCAGTTCAATGAGGAGATTCCATATGATACCATTGACATGGATTTCATGAATGAAAACCAGTCCGCGCATGGCGACAGGGAATATGGCCACATCGTATCCCGTATGGGAATCGAACGCAAGGTTATCGTGGGCCACTGGGCCAATCCGGCGGTACAGGAGAAGCTGGGAAGCTGGATGAGAACGGCTGTAGGCCTGATGGAGTCCTCCCATATCAGAGTCTGCCGTATCGGCGACAACATGAACAACGTTGCCGTAACCGAAGGCGACAAGGTGGAAGCGGAGATCAAGTTCGGCTGGGAGATCGACCATTACTGCGTGAACGATGCGGTGGAGTACGTGGATGCCGTAGCGCAGGGTGATGTGGACGCTCTGGTTGAGGAATATTACAGCAAATATAATATCCTTCTGGAGGGAAGAGATCCGGAGGAATTCAGGAGACATGTGGCGGAGCAGGCCAGAATCGAGATCGGCCTGGAGAAGTTCCTGGAGGACGGCAATTATCAGGCCATCGTTACCCACTTCGGCATGCTGGGCGGTCTGAAACAGCTTCCCGGACTGGCGATTCAGAGACTGATGGAAAGAGGCTATGGCTTCGGCGCGGAGGGTGACTGGAAGACGGCCGCCATGGTCCGCCTGATGAAGATCATGACTGCGGGAATGCCTGATGCGAAGGGTACCTCCTTTATGGAAGACTACACCTACAATCTGGTGCCCGGTAAGGAAGGTATTCTGGAGGCGCACATGCTTGAGGTCTGCCCGACGATCGCAGACGGCCCGATTTCCATCAAGGTACAGCCTCTTTCCATGGGCAACAGGGAAGATCCTGCCCGTCTGGTATTCACCTCCAAGACCGGCCCGGCAGTTGCCACGTCTCTGGTGGATCTCGGCAACCGCTTCCGTCTGATCATCAACGCGGTGAACTGCAAGAAGTGCGAGAAGGAAATGCCCAAGCTTCCTGTTGCTACGGCTTTCTGGACGCCGGAGCCTGATCTGGCAACGGGAGCTGAAGCCTGGATTCTGGCAGGCGGCGCGCACCATACCGCTTTCTCCTATGATCTGACCGTTGAACAGATGGTTGACTGGGCGGATGCCATGGGAATTGAAAGCGTGGTCATCGATAAGAACACTACTATTAAGGGACTGAAAAACGAGCTTCGCTGGAACAGCGTATACTACAGATAACTGTAATTTTCAGATGAAGCTGTTCAGGCAATAAAACCGCGGTGCCGGAGCTTCGGCTTCGGCGCGCGTTTTCCGGCGTAAAGCGCCGGGATGAAGGAGGTAATGGAAATTATGGATATCAGGCAGACGATTTTGGAGGGGAAAACAACCCTGGGAATTGAATTCGGTTCCACCAGGATCAAGGCGGTTCTGACCGGAGAGGACAACGCCCCGATCGCCTCCGGCAGCCATGAGTGGGAAAACCGTTATGAAAACAATATCTGGACCTACAGCCAGGAGGATATCTGGACCGGGCTGCAGGACTGCTACGCTGACATGGCGAAGGACGTGCAGGAAAAATACGGCGTCACCCTGACCACGGTCGGCGCGCTTGGCTTCAGCGCCATGATGCACGGTTATCTTCCTTTTGACAAAAACGGGGAGATGCTGGTGCCCTTCCGGACCTGGAGGAACACCATCACGGAAGAGGCGTCCGTGAAGCTGACGGAAGCCTTTCATTTCAACATTCCCCAGAGATGGAGTATCGCCCATCTCTATCAGGCCATCCTGAACGGGGAGGAGCACGTGAAGGATATCGCTTATCTGACCACCCTTGCGGGCTATGTACACTGGAAGCTGACGGGCAGAAAGGTGCTCGGCATCGGCGAGGCGGCGGGCATGCTTCCCATCGATGCGCAGACGAAGCAGTACAACGCGTCCATGATCGATACCTTTGAAAAGCTGATCGCGGACAAAGGCTATCCCTGGAAGCTTTCCGATATCCTGCCGGAGATTCTGCTCGCGGGAGACAATGCGGGCACGCTGACGGAAGAAGGGGCGAAGCTGCTGGATGTGAGCGGAAACATGAAGGCTGGCATTCCCGTCTGCCCTCCTGAGGGAGATGCGGGAACCGGAATGACGGCCACCAACAGCGTGGCGAAGCGCACCGGAAACGTGTCCGCCGGAACCAGCGTATTCGCCATGGTGGTTCTGGAAAAGGATCTGGAAAAGGTTCATCCGGAGATCGACATGGTGACCACGCCTGATGGAAGCGCTGTGGCCATGGTGCACTGCAACAACTGCACCTCCGATCTGAACGCCTGGATCAATCTGTTCGAGGAATTTACGCAGGCTTTCGGCATGAAGGTGGACAGAAACGATCTGTTCGGCACCCTGTACCGCAAGGCTCTGGAGGGCGATCCGGACTGCGGCGGCCTGCTGGCCTACAACTATTTTTCCGGGGAGCATATCACCGGTTTTGAAGAGGGACGCCCGCTCTTCGTGAGAAATCCGGAAAGCCGTTTCAATCTTGCGAACTTCATGCGTGTGCATCTGTTCACCTCTCTGGGTGCCCTGAAAACCGGCCTGGATATTCTGCTGAAGGAAGAGGGCGTACAGATTGACCGTCTGATGGGCCACGGCGGCCTGTTCAAGACGAAGGAAGTGGGACAGAAGATCCTGGCTGCAGCCGTCAACGCGCCTGTCACTGTCATGGATACGGCGGGAGAGGGAGGCGCGTGGGGGATTGCCCTGCTGGCATCCTACATGCTGCATAAGCAGTCGGGAGAAAGCCTTGCCGATTTCCTGAATCGTGCCGTATTTGCAGGACAGGAGGGCATAACCCTGAATCCCGATGAGAAGGATGTGGAAGGCTTCAACGTATTCGTGAAGCGCTATACGGCCGGTCTTCCCATTGAAAAGGCGGCTGTGGAATCTCTGATTTAGAGTTACAGATTGTAAAAGAACCGGCCGGAAGCACCCTGCCAAACGCGAAGCAATGTCGAAATGGCCGGATGCAACAATTTGACAGGAGCCGGGCCATATGAGAGAGCCCGGCTCAGAAAGGCAGATAAAATGTTAGAAGAGCTGAAAAAAAGAGTTTATGAAGCCAACATGCTTCTGCCCAAATATGGGCTTGTGACCTTTACCTGGGGAAATGTGAGCGAGATCGACCGGGAGAGCGGGCTGTTCGCCATCAAGCCCAGCGGCGTGGATTATGATAAGCTCACCCCGGACGACATGGTCATTGTGGACCTGAACGGAAATAAGGTGGAAGGAAGATACAATCCTTCTTCTGATACAGCGACCCATGTAGAGCTTTATAAGGCGTTCCCGGAAATCGGGGGAATCGTCCATACCCATTCCTCCTACGCGACCAGCTGGGCACAGGCTGGCAGGAGCATCCCCTGCTACGGAACCACCCATGCGGACTATATCTATGGAGAGGTTCCCTGCCTGCGCTGTCTGACCAAAGAGGAAATCGACGAGGCCTATGAGGAAAATACCGGTCATCTGATTGTAAATGAATTTAAGGCGATGGGAAAGGATCCTGTTGCTGTTCCTGCAGTTCTCTGCAAGAACCACGGCCCCTTTGCCTGGGGAAAGGACGCCCATGAGGCCGTTCACAACGCGGTTGTGCTGGAAGAGGTGGCAAAAATGGCCTACCGTGCCGAAACCATCAATCCCCGTATTCAGCCCGCTCCGCAGGCGCTCCAGGACAAACATTATTTCAGAAAGCATGGAGCGAACGCTTACTATGGACAAACAGGGGTAAAATAGGGTAAACTACTGAGTACAGTCTTACAAAGCCGCAAAGAAGCTTTGGAAGATGATGCGCGGCAGGTTTTCCGAAGGCCGGGCAGTTTCCAATCAGAAAGACGGAGGAAAATTTCATGGAGAATCTTGAACTCGCCAAAATGGCGAACGAGATCCGGAAAGGGATTATCATCGGCGTACATAGTGCAAAGTGCGGACATCCCGGCGGATCTCTGTCGGCAGCGGATATTTTTACCTATCTCTATTTTGAAGAGATGAACATCGATCCGAAGAACCCGGACATGCCGGAACGGGATCGCTTTGTGCTCTCCAAGGGACATAATGCGCCTGCTCTGTATTCCACTCTGGCGCACAGAGGATATTTTCCTGTGGAGGATCTGACCACACTCAGACATCTGGGTTCCTATCTGCAGGGACATCCCTGTAAGCAGTACACGCCCGGCGTGGACATGTCCAGCGGATCTCTGGGACAGGGAATTTCCGCGGCAGTGGGAATGGCGCTCGGCGGCAAGCTGGACAACAGAGATTATCGTGTCTACACCCTGCTCGGAGATGGTGAGATCGAAGAGGGACAGGTCTGGGAGGCTTCCATGTTCGCCGGCTTCCACAAGCTGGACAACCTGGTGGTGATCGTGGACAACAACGGCCTGCAGATCGACGGACCCATTGATAAGGTCTGCTCCCCTTACCCCATTGATAAAAAATTTGAAGCCTTCAATTTCCATGTGATCAACGTGAATGCGCATGATTTCGATGAGCTGCGCGCCGCGTTTAAGGAGGCGAGAGAAACGAAGGGCATGCCCACGGCGATCATCGCCCACAGCCTGAAGGGCAAGGGTGTTTCCTTCATGGAAGGCAAAGCGGAGTGGCACGGAAAGGCTCCCAATGACGAGCAGTTCGCGGTTGCCATGGCAGATTTGGAGAAAGCAGGTGAAGCATTATGTCAGAAGTAACGAAGACGGTTCAGAAAATGGCAACCAGAGAGGCCTATGGAAAAGCCCTCGCGGAATTCGGCGCAAAGTATCCTGACCTCGTGGTTCTGGATGCAGATCTGGCAAATGCTACGAAAACGGATGCGTTCCAGAAGGTATATCCGGACCGCCACATTGACTGCGGTATTGCGGAATGCAACATGATGGGAATCGCCGCAGGCCTTTCAACCGTGGGGAAAATTCCCTTTGCCAGCACCTTTGCCATGTTCGCGTCCGGACGTGCCTATGAGCAGGTGCGCAATTCCATCGGCTATCCCCACCTGAATGTGAAGATCGGCGCCACGCACGCCGGCATTACCGTAGGTGAGGACGGAGCTTCCCACCAGTGTCTGGAGGATATGGCTCTGATGCGTGCCATCCCCGGTATGGTGGTCATCAACCCCAGTGACGCTGTTGAAGCAAGAGCTGCCGTGCAGGCGGCCATCGAATATGTGGGCCCTGTTTACCTGCGTTTCGGACGTGCGGCGGTTCCGATCATCAATGACAGAGAGGACTATCATTTTGAAATCGGAAAGGGTGAGCTCCTGCGCGAAGGCAGCGACGTGACCATCGTGGCCACGGGCATCTGCGTTTCCTCTGCTCTGGAAGCGGCGGAGAAGCTGGCGGCTGACGGCGTCAGCGCGGAAGTCATCAACATCCACACCATCAAGCCTCTGGATACGGAGCTCATCGTAAAATCCGCGAAGAAGACCGGAAAAGTGGTGACCGCAGAAGAGCATACCATCATCGGCGGCCTTGGCGGGGCGGTCTGCGAAGCTCTCAGCGAAAAGGCTCCCACTCCCGTTCTGCGCATCGGCATCAACGATGTGTTCGGAGAATCCGGAACGGCGGCCGAGCTTGTGGCCAAATACGGTCTGGATGGAGCAGGTATCTACGCAAAGGTAAAGGAATTTGTGAAATAATGTCCTGCTGACAGGACGCCGGGATCAGTGCAAAAAAGCGTGAGACCGGATGAAAAAAAGGATAAATGCGCCTCTGCCGGCTTCCCTTTTGAGGGGGAGCCGGCAGCAGTCGTCTTATTAAAAGCCGCCTGATGGCGGCAGAAAAGAGGAAGTATGAACATACTGTCTCCATCCATCCTGGCGGCGGACTGCGCGAAGCTGGGAGAACAGATCGATCTGGTACAGAAGGCCGGGGCGAAGTATCTGCATATTGACATCATGGACGGCATGTTTGTGCCCTCCATTTCTTTTGGGATGTGCGTGGTTTCCTCCCTGAGAAAATGCACGGACATCGTTTTTGATGTCCACCTGATGGTGGAAGAGCCGACCAGATATGCGGCGGATTTTGCCAGATGCGGGGCAGATATCATCACGGTACATCTGGAGGCCTGCAGCAATGTGGACGAAACGCTGGACTGGATTCACAGCCTGGGGCGGAAGGCGGGGCTGTCCGTCAAGCCGGCGACTCCCATCCGTTGTGTGGAAAAGTACCTGGACAAAATAGATATGCTTCTGGTGATGACGGTGGAGCCGGGCTTCGGCGGCCAGCGGTATCTTCCGGCTTCCACAGCCCGGATCCGGGAGGCGAAGAGGATGATTGAGGAAAAGGGGCTGAATGTGGACATCGAGGTGGACGGCGGTATCACGAAGGACAATATTTCCCTCGTGCTGGACGCGGGCGCCAATGTGATCGTGGCGGGTTCTGCTGTCTTTCGCGGAGACATTGCACAGAATGTCCGGGACATGATGGAAATTCTGGACGGCTGCGAAAAGAAGACGGAGCTGTAAGGATAATGGGTGAAAAAGAAGCGGTTACCCAACAGCAGGCACGGAAAACAGGAACCGGGAAAAAGAAAGCAGGAGGGCGAAATGAAAATCATAGTTACGCCTCCCTTTACGGAGGGACAGAAAGAAAGGATACGGAAAGCGGCGGGTTCTGAGGAACCTCTATTCAGGCTGAAAAGTGAGATTACGCAGGAGCTCCTTTCCGATGCGGATGTGATCCTGGGAAATCTGGACAGTCCTTCCCAGGTACGCTGGGCGCCCGATCTGAAATGGATCCAGCTGAACAACGCGGGAACGGAAGGCTACTGTGAACCGGGACTCCTTCCGGAGGGAGCGGTGCTGACCAATGCCACCGGTGCCTATGGACTTGCCATTTCGGAGCACATGATTGCCTGCCTTTTTATGCTGCGCAAAAAGCTGAACCTGTATTATGAAGATCAGCTGCGCCGGGAATGGAAGCGGGAAGGCCATGTGGGCGTGATTCAGGGAACAACCGTGCTGGTGATCGGTCTGGGCGATATCGGAAGAACCTTTGCCCGGAAAATGAAGGCGCTGGGCTGCTACACCATCGGCATCCGCAGACGTGTTTCAGAAAAAGCGGTGCCGGAAGACGCAGCGGCAGATGAGGTACATGGCATGGAGGATCTGGACCGGCTTCTGTCGCGCGCGGATGTGGTGGCGCTGAGCCTGCCCGGAAATGCTTCCACCTACCATGTCCTGAACCGGGAGCGGATCGGACTGCTGAAGCCGAATGCGATTGTTCTGAATGTGGGCCGCGGCACAGCCATTGATACGGATGCGTTGAGCGACGCTCTTTGTGCCGGAAACATTGTAGGAGCTGCGCTGGATGTCACCGATCCGGAACCTCTTCCTGCCGAACATCCTCTCTGGGGCGCGCCCGGCGCGCTGATCACGCCCCACGTCTCCGGCGGCTATTCCCTGCCGGAAACGTTGGCGCAGATCTGCGACATCTTCGCGGAGAATCTGGAACGCTTCCGGAAAGGGGAGCCTCTCAGAAATGTGGTGGATATGGGGACGGGGTACTGCAGATAAGAAGGGGCTGTCGGTTAATACCGATTTTTAGCCCCTGATATGCGGGAAAGAGACACTTCCACAAAATTCAGGCTTTTTCAGGTCTGAATTCACTGTGAGGGTGTCTCTTCCTTTTTTCACTGCCCTGTT
>DXHY01000070.1 GCA_019113175.1 Candidatus Eisenbergiella stercoravium
AGAGGACCGGGATGGACGGACCGCTGGTGTATCTGTTGGCTGCCAGAGCCATGGCAGAGTAGCCAAGTCCGGCAGGGATAAACGCTGAAGGCATCTAAGCGTGAAGCCCCCCTCAAGATGAGATATCCCAGAAAGTAAGACCCCTTAGAGAGTATGAGGTAGATAGGCTTAAGGTGGAAGTGCAGTAATGCATGGAGCTGATAAGTACTAATCGGTCGAGGGCTTAACCAAAGGACGGATGGAGCAGAAGGAACTGCGGAGGATTGGAATTCAGTGTTCGGTTTTGAAGGTATGGGAATTTTAAGTTCTATATTATGATGTGAGATTGGGAATGGATTGAATCCATTCCTTTTTTTGTGTGCATTTAGAGGGGCCATTTAGGTTTACAATTCTGTGGAAGTCGTGATAGAATAATCGCAGGCAAAATGCGCGGGGATAAGTCCATATGGTTCATGCAGTTTATGTGGGGGACTTCATCGAGGGGCGGGCTTTCTTCGCAGCATGGCAGAAAGGAAGTAACGAGATGGAAGAAAAGAAACTGGAAGTAACGGAAATGCAGGAGCAGAAAGAGGAAACGGCTGCGGAACCGGTTTCTGGGCAGCCTGAAGCTCAGGAAAGCATGGCGGATTACGCGAAGGAGCTGGAGGCATCCTTCTGTACTATTAAGGAAGGCGATATTGTAACGGGAACCGTAATTTCCGTCAACGAGGAAGAAGTGATTCTGGATCTTCAGTATTATGCGCAGGGAGTGATCAAGGCGGAAGATATGAGCAGCGATCCCTCCTTCCGGCTGATGGACGAAGTGAAGCCCGGCGATACGCTGGAAGCTACCGTTGCCAAAACGGATGACGGAGAGGGAAATATCCTGCTGTCAAGAAAGGAAGCCGTACAGGTTCTGGCCTGGGACGAGCTGAAGAAGGACCTGGAGGAGAAGAAAATACTTTCCGTCAAAATCAGCGAAGCGGTGAAGGCCGGCGTGGTCGCTTATGTAGAAGGAATCCGGGGCTTCATTCCTGCTTCCCAGCTTTCCCTGTCTTACGTGGAGAATCTGGATGAGTGGGTTGGACGGCAGGTTGATGTCAGGGTCATTACCGTGGATGAAGAAAAGAAACGTCTGGTTTTGTCAGCAAAGGAAGTAGAGAAGGAGCGGAAGGAGGAAGAGACGAATCATAAGATCGCAATGCTTGTGCCGGGTACAGTGACAGAGGGTGTTGTCGAAAGCCTGATGCCTTATGGGGCGTTCATAAGCCTTCCGGATGGATTAAGCGGCCTGGTCCATATTTCCCAGATCAGCCAGAGAAGGATCAAAAAGCCTTCTGAGGTGCTTAAAGTGGGAGATCATGTAAAGGTGAAGATCCTGAATACCAACAATAATAAGATCAGCCTGAGCATGAAGGCTGTAGAGGAAAATGCGGAAGGCGGGGAAGAAGAAAAAGTTTCTCCCGTTCAGTACAGCTCCAGGGAAGAGGTGACCACTTCGCTTGGAGATCTTCTGAAAAATCTGAAGCTTTGATTTTCCGGAGGATGTGTTCATGCAAATCAGGAAACACATGATTTTCAGCGGAGAGGTTCAGGGAGTTGGCTTTCGGTACAGGGCCTTCGTGTATGCTCGGGAGCTTGGACTGACCGGATGGGTCATCAATCTGGATGACGGCCGCGTGGAAATGGAAGTCCAGGGTGAAGAAGAAAAGATGACATGCCTGAAGGACAGGCTGAGAAACAGCCGCTGGATCGAAATCCATGATATTGAGGAGCAGTCCATTCCTGTCATAGAAGAGCGGGAATTCCGGATTGGAAATTAGAGAAAGGATATACAGGCGCATGGAAGAAAAGGAACTGGAGACGGCGGAAGCCGCAGAGAATACTGTGGCCGAATCAGCGGAAGGGACCGCAGAAGAAATGGTAGAAGCGGCTGCTGAGGAATCGGCCTCAGAAGAGACAGAAAATGCCGGGACAGAAGAAGGAGAGGCGGAGGAGCCGTCTGTTCCTCCCTATGCAAGAAGCGGCAGGGGAATCCGTATCAGCGGCCCGCTGCTGTATGAAAACAGCTTTACCATCACACAGGAGGTATATCAGGAATTTCTGAAGGCCTTTATGGGCAGATACAGAATGCTGTATTATGTGGTCGGAGCCGTGAGTTTTGTTCTGGGTGCCTTCAGCCTTTTTGGCGGAGCTGGCGCTTCCGCACTGCTGTTTTTTGTTATTACGGTGCTCTGCATTTTTCTGCCTGCGAATACCTATCGCAGCTCCAAAAACAAAAAATATGCCCAGCAGGTGGAGAAAAATGGAGGAAAACCGCTGGAGCGCAGAGTGATGTTTTATATGAGCGGCCTGGAGGTCTACTCCAACAACGGCGCACATTCTGTATTCCGTTACGGCGATATAACGAAAATCATTTCCTCCAGAAACCTGTATGTTCTGGTGATGAAGAAGAAGCTTTCTCTTCTCGTCCTGAAGGATTCCTTTACGAAAGGAACGCTGGAGGAATGGAAAACCTTCATGAACAAAAAGGGACTGTGGAAGGTTAGATAGACGCGGATAGAGAGGTATCGCTATGAAATATTCGGAAAACGGGGTGCAGTATCATCTTCAGATTCAGGCAGGAGATGTGGGCAGATATGTGATCCTGCCGGGCGATCCAAAACGGTGTGAGAAAATTGCGGCATATTTTGAGGCTCCCGGACTGGTTGCGGACAGCCGGGAATTCGTCACCTGGACCGGAACGCTGGAAGGAGAAAAGGTGAGCGTGACCTCCACCGGAATCGGCGGCCCGTCGGCATCCATCGCGATGGAAGAGCTGGTGCGCTGCGGCGCGGATACCTTTGTCCGCGTCGGGACCTGCGGGGGAATGGACATCAACGTGAAGAGCGGTGATCTGGTCGTTGCTACCGGAGCGGTGAGAAACGAGGGAACCAGCCGGGAATATGCGCCCATTGAGTTTCCGGCCGTTGCGGATTTTGACGTGGTGAGCGCTCTGAGTGAAGCCGCCGAAAAGAGCGGTCATGATTGGCACAGAGGAATCGTACAGTGTAAGGATTCCTTTTACGGCCAGCATGAACCGGAGCTGATGCCGGTAAGCTTCGAGCTGGAGCAGAAGTGGCAGGCCTGGCTGAAGCTGGGCTGTAAGGCATCCGAGATGGAATCGGCCGCTCTGTTTGTGGTGGCGGATTATCTGAAGGTGCGATGTGGTTCCGTGTTCCTGGTGGTCGCAAATCAGGAGAGGGAAAAAGCAGGGCTGTTCAATCCGGTGGAGCATGATACGGACGCGGCGGTCCGCTGCGGAGTGGAGGCCCTGCGAATCCTGATCCGCAGGGACAGAGAAAAAAGAAAAGAATGAGGAGAACGGAAGATGCTGGAATATAAATTTGATACACAGTTGCTGATCGAAGGCGAAAATCTTTCAGAGGATGACATCAATGAATATATCACCAATAATATTGAAGGAGACTGTCTTCTTGCCGTAGGTGACGAGGAACTGATCAAGATTCATTTTCATACGAATACGCCCTGGAAGGTGCTGGAATACTGTGCTTCTCTGGGGGAGATCTACGATGTGGTCATTGAAAACATGGAACGGCAGGCGAACGGGCTGAAGGGATAAGTCAGAAGGCTGAGAAAGAAGAGGGAACGGAATGACAAATCAGGAGATTTTGCATACGGCGCTTCGCCAGTCGGCCATAGACTGCGGCTGTCAGCCGGAGGATTTTCTGAATCCGGGAAACAGAATCGTCCGTTCGAAGAGAAATCCTGCCGCGAGAAGGTATCTGGACCTCCCGCTTCCCTGCAATCTGGTTTCCTATGGAAACGGAATCGTAGCGTCTGTGAGCGCGGAACTTGAGGAGGAAGCACGCGGATACATCAGCCGTTTTCCTGCTGTACATTGTTTTGAAACGCCCAATCTCCATGTGCTGAACGATGCGGTGGAGAAGAAGGGAATGCGTGTCTGCTTCATGGCGGAATATTTTCTCCCGGACGTGAATGCTCTGAAAAAGCTTCCCTGTGATTTTGAAATCAGGCTTCTGGGACCGCAGGATTTTGAGGGGCTCTATACGGAACAGTGGAGCAATGCGCTGTGTGAAAAGAGGAAGGAGCTGGACGTGCTGGGGCTTGGCGCTTTCGAGAACGGCAGGCTGGTAGGGCTGGCGGGCTGTTCGGCCGACTGCGTGGACATGTGGCAGATCGGAATCGATGTGCTGGAAGGCTGCAGGAGGAAAGGCATTGCTTCCGCGCTGGTCTCCGGACTTGCGCTCGCGGCCATGGATCGGGGGAAGGTTCCCTTTTACTGCGCTGCCTGGTCGAATATCCGGTCTGTCCGGACTGCCATCCGGAGCGGATTCAGGCCCGCATGGGTGGAGCTGACCGTAAAACGGAGGGAGTTTGTGGACGAAATGAACGGAGTAAACGAATAAGACAGACAGAATAAAAAACCCGTTCCTGCATGACGGTACAGGAACGGGTTTTTTATTCTGTATGGATTAAGCCATCTGGTTTACAGCCTTGGCGAGGCGGGAAACCTTTCTGGATGCCGTATTCTTATGGAATACGCCCTTCGTGCAGGCCTTGTCGATCGTAGCAGTAGCGGCAGTAAGCGCGCTCTGTGCTGCAGCCTTGTCACCGGACTCGATTGCTGCGTATACCTTCTTAACAGCAGTCTTTGCACCAGACTTGATAGACTTGTTTCTTTCAGCCTTGGTTCTGTTTACCAGAATCCTCTTCTTTGCAGATTTGATGTTAGCCAAGATACTCACCTCCATTTTCAACTGGATTTTTCCATTCTTTGAAAATGTTTCATTAAACCCGGACACGGTCGTTCTAATGGAAACATACAAATGTATTCTATAGGACGTATTCGTTTCTGTCAATACATAATTTGCTTGATTTTGCAAAAAATAAAAAGCGTTGACGACTGTTTGAGCCTTTGTCAACTCTGATACCGGCGCCGCCCGGAGCGGCCTGCATAATTTAAAGTAAAGAAAAGAGCGGGAGAGTACAGATGAGTTGTTTTCAGGTGAGAACTGACCTGGCTCTGGAAGCCAGGGAGGGCATTGCGGATGCGGACGGGGAGCTGAGAGGGGTCCGCGTGGAGGAATACCGGAATGAAAAAAGCGAGGTGAACATCACAAAGGTCACCATCGATACCAGAAATGGCGCAAAAGCGATGGGAAAACCCATGGGTACCTACATCACCCTAGAGGCTCCCGGCCTGAACGAGCCGGATGAGGACTATCACAGAGAGGTCTCTGAGGAGCTGGCAGAGCAGATCCGCCTGCTCCTTCCGGATGAAAAGGAAGAAAAATCCGTTCTGGTGGTGGGACTGGGAAACCGGGACGTGACGGCGGACGCGCTCGGGCCGGAGGTGGTTGACAATCTTTTCATCAACAGGCATGTGGTTCTGGAATATGGAAAGGCCGCCTATGGGAAGGAGAAAATGAATCTCATCAGCAGCCTGGTTCCCGGTGTGACGGCAATGACCGGAATGGAAACCGCAGAGATCATCAAGGGTGTTGTGGAGCAGACCACTCCGGATGTGGTGCTGGTGGTGGATGCTCTTGCGGCGAGAAGCACAAAAAGGCTGAACCGGACCATTCAGATCTCTGATGCGGGTATTCATCCGGGCTCCGGAGTAGGCAACCATCGCAACGCCATCACCAGAGAAAGCCTGGGAGTACCTGTCATTGCCATCGGTGTGCCGACGGTGGTGGACGCGGCAACCATAGTGGGAGATGCGATTGAAAGCATGGTCCGGGAAAGCGGAGAGAAGACCACATTTCTGCACAGGGATCATCCAAAGGCGATTTCTGAGCTGAACAACATGTACGTGACGAGCAAGGATATTGACGAGACAGTGAAAAGGCTGAGCTTTACCATATCGGAGGCTATCAATATCGCGCTTCAGATTGCCTGACGGATTCTTCTGCGGATGGCATACAGAGGAATGGGAAATGCATATATTTCCCTATGAGCGGAAAATGGAACGGAAAGAGGATTTTTCATATCATCGTGCTGATTCTTGTGGGAATCGCTTTGACGGACCTTCTGTTTCTGCGGAGAGGGGACAGTGAAGAGGACGGGGAAAGCAGATTCTCCTGGAAAGCTGTCCTTTCGGACCAGCTGGGGCGGGAGGTCCTTGACGTATGGCTTCCCGCATTTTCCTTTGCCGGACAGAATGAAGTGCAGAATGGCGGACTCCTTCAGGACATTCTTGGCCAGCAGTTGCCCATTCTGGCTTATGGGCTGGAGGATGGAAACGATGTGGACGGGCTGCAGACAGAAAGCGGAAGCCTACGGGAAAAATTCCTGCTGCAGGAGGGGATCAGCGAAGATCAGGAAAGCGAAACGGGAGATGCTCTGGAAATGCCGCAGACGGAGGAGGGGAAGCTGCGCCTGGACGAGGAGCTGCAGAAGAAGCTTCAGGAGGAAAATCAGACGGGTGGGGGAGCCGGACAGGAAAGCATGCAGGGAGAGGTGTCCGGAAACGGAATGGAGATGGTGCAGGGAGAAACGGCAGGTGAAGATGCCTTTGGCTTTGTGAAGGCACAGGCGCGCTCTCAGGAGTACGACTGGAGCTATTATCAGGATTTTGATGCGCTCATTAAGGGCTTTTATGCGGTGGATGCTACTACGGAGGCCAGCCCGGACCAGATGCAGCTGGATCAGCTTCTGGGGAGGAACCTGACCATTGAAAAAAATCCGGATGTTCCGCAGATCCTGATTTATCATACCCATTCCCAGGAAACTTTTGTGGATTCTGTTCCAGGAGACACATCAACCAGTATCGTGGGAGCGGGAGAGCTTCTGGCACAGATTCTGCGGGAGGAATACGGCTACAATGTGATCCACAATACCGGAGAATATGATGTGGAGAGCAGAGACAACGCATATTCCGTTTCGCTCCCGGCCATAGAGCAGATTCTTGCAGAGAATCCCACCATTGAGGTGGTGATTGACCTGCACCGGGATGCGGTGCTGGAGGGAAAGCTGGTAACGGAGCTGAACGGAAAACCCACGGCCACCTTCATGTTTTTTAATGGCCTTTCCTATACGAAGGCGGCGGGAAATATCGCTTATCTGGAGAACCCGTACATAGAGGAAAATCTGGCCTTTTCCTTTCAGATGCAGGTGATCGCGAACGAGTATTATCCGGGGCTGACCAGACGCATCTACCTGAAGGGCTACAGATATAATATGCATCTTCGTCCCAGAAGCCTTCTGATCGAGCTGGGAGCACAGACCAATACGGTGGAGGAAATTATGAATGCCTGTGCGCCCATCGCGCATATTCTGGATATGGAGCTGTCCGGGGCCGGAGCGTCCTGGAGAGAGCAGACGGGGACGCAGGAGCAGACAGCGGGAATGCAGGAGCAGGCGGGGGATTGACCGAAACCGCCGATTTTGCTATACTTGGCATGTCCGTACAAAGGAGTACGGCGTTTTTTCAATCAGAAGTACGGAGGAGAACATGTCCATAGATCAGAGCAAAATCAGAAATTTTTGTATTATCGCCCACATTGACCACGGCAAATCCACGCTGGCGGACCGGATCATCGAGAAAACGGGACTGCTCACCAGCAGGGAGATGCAGGAGCAGGTGCTGGACAATATGGATCTGGAGCGGGAAAGAGGAATCACCATCAAGTCCCAGGCGGTGCGGACCGTTTATAAGGCAAAGGATGGAGAGGAGTATATCCTGAACCTGATCGATACGCCCGGTCATGTGGATTTTAATTATGAGGTGAGCCGGGCGCTGGCGGCCTGCGACGGAGCGGTGCTGGTGGTGGATGCTGCCCAGGGAATCGAGGCGCAGACGCTGGCGAACGTGTACCTGGCTCTGGATCATGATCTGGACGTGTTCCCTGTCATCAATAAAATCGATCTGCCAAGCGCGGAGCCGGAGCGGGTGAAGGAGGAGATCGAGGATGTGATCGGCCTGGAGGCCCACGATGCTCCGCTGATTTCCGCCAAAAACGGAATCGGAATCGATGAGGTACTGGAGGCCATTGTACACAAAATTCCGGCTCCGAAGGGAAGCCCGGACAATCCGCTTCAGGCGCTGATTTTTGATTCTCTCTATGATTCCTATAAGGGGGTTATCATTTTCTGCCGGATCATGGAAGGCCGGGTGGCAAAGGGAACCAGAATCCGCATGATGGCCACCGGCGCTGAAGAAGAGGTGGTCGAGGTGGGGTATTTCGGCGCGGGTCAGTTCATCCCCTGCGACGAGCTTTCCGCCGGCATGGTGGGATATATCACCGCCTCCATCAAGAACGTGAAGGATACCCAGGTGGGCGATACCGTGACGGATGCGGACAGGCCCTGCGCGGAGCCCCTTCCAGGCTATAAGAAGGTACAGCCCATGGTTTACTGCGGCATGTATCCGGCGGACGGCGCAAAGTATCCGGATCTGCGGGATGCGCTGGAAAAGCTGCAGTTAAATGACGCTTCCCTTTTCTATGAGCCTGAAACCTCGGTGGCACTGGGCTTCGGCTTCCGCTGCGGCTTCCTCGGACTGCTGCATCTGGAGGTGATTCAGGAACGACTGGAGCGGGAATACAATCTGGATCTGGTGACCACCGCACCGGGGGTTGTCTATAAGGTGCACAAGACGGACGGTGAGGTGATCGAGCTGACCAATCCCTCCAATCTGCCGGATCCGTCTACGATTGAATACATGGAGGAGCCCATCGTCAGCGCGGAGATCATGGTGACCAGCGATTACATCGGTTCCATTATGGAGCTGTGCCAGGAAAGGCGCGGCCGCTATCTGAGCATGGAATACATGGAGGAAAAGCGGGCGCTTCTGAAATATGAGCTGCCGCTCAACGAAATTATCTATGACTTTTTTGACGCCCTCAAATCCCGTTCCCGCGGTTATGCGTCCTTTGACTATGACATGAAGGGCTATGAGCAGGCGGAGCTGGTGAAGCTGGATATCCTGATCAACCGGGAAGAGGTGGACGCCCTGTCCTTCATCGTGCATAAGGACAGCGCCTATGAGCGCGGCCGCAGGATGTGTGAGAAGCTGAAGGATGAGATCCCGAGACATCTGTTCGAGATTCCCATTCAGGCGGCGATCGGAAGCAAGATCATCGCAAGGGAAACGGTGAAGGCGCTCAGAAAGGACGTGCTCGCCAAGTGTTACGGCGGCGATATCACCAGAAAGAAAAAGCTGCTGGAGAAGCAGAAGGAAGGCAAGAAGCGCATGCGCCAGGTGGGAAATGTGGAGATTCCGCAGGAGGCCTTCATGAGCGTGCTTAAGCTGGACGACAGAAAATAGCGGCAGGACCGCAGCATTGATTTTAAAAACTGATTCAGAATGAAAACTGCCGGAACCATCAGTGTGAAAATCCGGCTTTTTTCTTTTTTCCTCCTGTGCGATTCTTACGGCCTGCGCCTCTGATTTTGCCGCAGGGCATCCGGCCCGGTCCCTGGAAGGGCTGGCCGCAGCCGCGGCTGAAGAACGGAGAGCGTTGTGAAGCGCGCACAGGAGCGGGGCGAGACTGGAAAAAAGCTGTTGCAATTTTAAGTGGTTTCTGTTATGGTAAAAAAATAAAAGGTAAAGGAAATGGATTCTCCAATTTCAAATATAACTTTTTCCGGTCAGGGGAAGAAGCCCCTCGGAATTTATCTTCATATTCCGTTCTGTATTCGTAAATGTCTGTACTGTGATTTTCTTTCAGCTCCCTCCGATGAAGAAACAAGAGAAGCCTATGTAAACGCTCTCCTTGCAGAGATCGATGCGCAGGCACCGCTTTATGACAAATTTCAGGTTCATACCGTCTTTTTCGGAGGCGGGACGCCGTCCCTGCTCACGGCTGATCAGACCGCAGCCATTCTGGGACGGCTGTATCAGCGGTTTTCCTTTGTATCGCAAAAAGAGATGGAGGTCACGCTGGAGGCCAATCCGGGAACGCTGACGGAAGAGAAGCTGCGGGCCTGGAGGCAGGCGGGCGTGAACCGTCTGAGCATCGGGCTGCAGTCCGCCCATGATGAAGAGCTGAAGAGTCTGGGCAGGATCCATACCTGGAAGGAATTTTTGTGGGGATATGAGGCGGCAAGACGGGCGGGCTTTTCCAATCTGAACATAGATCTGATGTCTGCCCTTCCGGGACAGAGTCTGGAGAGCTGGATGGATACGCTGAAAAAAACGGCAGAGCTGAAACCGGAGCATATTTCTGCGTACAGTCTGATCATTGAGGAGGGTACGCCTTTTTATGAACGGTATGGCACGCAGGATGACGCTTCTGATGGGCGGCACGAATGGAGAAACGGCAGAGAAAACGGGCTGACTGTTGAATGGAAGCCGCTTCCTTCTGAGGAAGAGGACCGGCTGATGTATGAACGGACTGGAGAGTTCCTGGCAGAAAGAGGCTACGCACGTTATGAGATCTCCAATTATGCGCTGCCGGGCTTTGCCTGCCGTCATAATCTGTCCTACTGGGACCGGACAGACTATGCGGGGTTTGGTCTGGGAGCGGCATCTCTGAAAGAAAATGTGCGTTGGAGAAATACGGCGGATCTGTCGGAATATCTCTCGTGTGCCGGGCAGCCGGGAGAAGAGACCGCAGTTAAAAAGGAGGTGACCCGGCTCTCCGTACAGGACCAGATGGAGGAGTTCATGTTTCTCGGCCTGCGCAAGACGGAAGGGGTGAGCGCACGGACCTTTGAGCGGCTGTATGGAAGGCCGCTGGATGAGGTATACAGGGAGCCGGTCAGACGGCTGATCCGGGAGGGGCTTCTGATCCGGGAGAAAAAGAAGGACGGAGAGGAGTTTTTCCGACTGAGCGAAAGGGGAATCGATGTGAGCAACTACGCCCTTGCCATGTTTCTGTTCTGAATGTCCATAACGGTTGTGCGTGGAATCCGGGCGCAGCCGCAGAGAATGAGGATGCATGAAGAATCTGAAAAGGGCGGCTGTCATGCCGCAAATCCCTTCGGGGTACTGGCACTTTGAAGCCAGGGGTCTCATAGAATAGTATTAAACTGACTATGGGGGCTCCTTTTGAAAACCTTTCTGAAACCATTGTCGAAAGAAGAGGAAAGAGAGTGCCTTGAGGCGCTAAAGGGGAGTGACGGCGTAAAAGCCAGGGAGGCCAAGCAGAAGCTGATAGAACGAAATCTGCGGCTGGTAGCCCATATCGCGAAGAAGTATCAGAACGTGGACGAGGACATGGAGGATCTGATCTCCATCGGCACCATCGGCCTGATCAAGGCGGTGGATTCCTTCGACGCGGCAAAGAACAGCAGACTTGCCACCTATGCGGCGAGGTGTATTGACAACGAACTGCTGATGATGCTTCGCAGCAAGAAAAAGACTTCCCGGGAGGTCTCCCTTTATGAGCCCATCGGCACGGACCGGGAGGGAAATGAGATCAGCCTTCTGGACGTGACGGCCCAGGAAATGCCGGATATTGTGGAGAGGATGGAGCTGGAACGAAGTCTCGGAAAGCTTTCCGGCATGATTGATTCTCTCCTCACAGAGAGAGAAAAGGAGATCATCTGCCTGCGTTACGGACTTTTCGGAGGAGAGGAAGTGACTCAGAGGGAGATCGGGAAGAAGATGAACATTTCACGCAGCTATGTCTCAAGGATCGAAAAGAGAGCGCTTCTGAAGCTGCGGGACGGCTTTGAAAAGCAGGAAAACGACAGTTCTTTTTACAAATCTTAAAATGTTCCAAAAAATCCAGAAAAAAGACTGATAAGAGCAAAAATATGCGAAAGGAGAAGGTACGGAGAATGTACAGCACAATCATAACCGGTGGACTGCACGGGCTGGACTGCTATCTGGCCCGTGTGGAGGTGGACTGCTCCAGAGGACTTCCCGGATTTGAGATGGTGGGGCTTCTGGGAAGCGAGGTGAAGGAGGCCAGAGAGCGGATCCGGGTGGCGCTGCGGAATGCGGATATCGAGCTTCCGCCCATGCGGATTACCGTCAATATTTCGCCCGCCAGTCTGCATAAGGAGGGAACCTTTTACGACCTGCCTGTGGCGGCCGGAATCCTGGCTGCACAGGGACTGATCCTTCCTGAAGACGTGGAACGGGTCATGATCGCGGGCGAGCTGGGACTGAACGGAGCGGTCAGGCCGGTGCGGGGAATCCTTCCCATGGTGCTGGAGGCCAGAAGGCAGGGGCTGGAGCGCTGCATCATTCCGGAGGAAAATCTGGAAGAAGCGGGCCTGGTGAAGGGCATTCGTCTGCAGGGAATCCGCGGGCTGGGAGAACTGACGGACGCAGTGAGGGAAAGGAAAGGAAAAGCGAAAGAAGCGCTGCACGGAAATACGCGGTTTTTCACCCCGACGGCGCAGGGGCCGGATTTCGGAGAAATCCGTGGACAGGAAGGGGCGAAGCGGGCTGCCGCTGCTGCTGCTGCCGGTTTTCACCACATGCTCATGATCGGCCCGCCGGGAGCGGGCAAGACCATGATTGCGCGCTGCCTGCCCTCCATTCTGCCGCCGATGTCGGAGGAGGAACGGCTGGAGACCGCATCCATCTACAGCGTTGCAGGGCTTCCCGCCGGCAGCTTCCTGAGCGGGGGAGGCCGCCCATTTGTGGCTCCTCATCATACGGTGACCGGGCACGCGCTGACCGGAGGCGGTCAGGTGCCAAGGCCCGGAGCGATCAGTCTGGCGCACAGGGGCGTTTTGTTTCTGGACGAGCTTGCGGAATTTAAAAGAGCGACGCTGGACCTGCTCCGTCAGCCGCTTGAGGAAAAGCAGGTCAGAATCCTGAGAAGCGGCGGAACCTACTGCTATCCTGCCGATTTCATGCTGGTGGCGGCTATGAATCCCTGTCCCTGCGGATATTATCCGGACCGGAACCGCTGCCGCTGCTCGCCCGGCCAGGTAGCACGGTATCTGTCAGGAATCTCCGGCCCCATTCTGGACCGTATGGATCTGTGTGCAGAGGTGGAACGGGTGGAATTTCCCGCATTGATGAAGCGGGAAGGCGGAACGGAAATGGACAGCGGCAGGCTGCGCGCCGCGGTGATGGACGCGAGGGAGCGTCAGGAGCGGCGATTCAGGCAGGATCCCCTGCTGAAGGGAAGCATCCGGTACAATTCCCAGATGGGACAGAGGGAGCTGAATCGTTTCTGCGTGCTGGGAGCGGCGGAGCAGGCTTTTTTGGAGCTGATGTTTGAAAAACTGGAGTTGACGGCCCGTTCCTGTCATCGTCTTCTGCGGGTGGCCAGGACGCTGGCGGATCTGGATGGCGAGGACAGGATTGGGAAGGCACATCTGAGCGAGGCGGCCTGCCTGCGTCTTACTGCCGGAAAATATTCAGGAGCATTGTAACCGGAGAAGGGGGTGGCAGGATGGAAGAAATGGAAATTCTGAAGGAACGGGCATTTTTTCACTGGCTATATAATATAGAAGGAATAGGACGCAGAACCATCCGGAGGCTGATGGACGCGATGGGCAGTGCAGAACGCATTTTTTATCTGGATGAGGAGAAGCTGAAGCTGCTGCTTTCTCCGGCTCAGCAAAAGAAGCTTATGGCCGCAAGAAGCCGGGCGCATGTCCGCCAGGAGTACGAAACGCTGAAGCGCGGAGGAATGGATCTGTATCCGGCATCGGATCCTCTTTATCCAAAGAGGCTTCTTCCGCTTCCGGACAGGCCGGAGGCCATCTATGTGAAGGGAGAGCTTCCGGATGAAAGGCTTCCGGCGGTGGCTGTGATCGGGGCGAGAGTCTGTTCGGCCTACGGCGCATATATGGCGGAGCAGTTCGCCTCCGCACTGGCAGCCGCAGGCGTGTGTACCATCAGCGGGCTGGCACGTGGAATCGATGGAATCGGACAGCGGGCGGTGGTAAGGGCAGGAGGAGTGACCTGTGCAGTACTGGGCTGCGGGCCGGATATCTGTTATCCGCCGGAAAACCGCCAGCTCTACGAAGGTATTGTGAGGCATGGCGCCATCATTTCCGAATATCCGCCGGGAACGCCGCCGAAAGCGGGACTGTTTCCCCAGAGGAACAGGATCATCAGCGGACTTGCCGATCTGGTCCTGGTCATCGAGGCGAGGGAGAGAAGCGGGACGCTGATCACCGTGGATATGGCGCTGGAGCAGGGAAAGGAGGTCTGGGCCGTGCCGGGCAGGGTTACGGATGAGCTGAGCCGCGGATGCAATGGGCTGATCTGGCAGGGGGCGTCGCCTGCCCTTTCTCCGGCGGCCCTTCTGGAGGAGCTTCAGAAGCTTTCCGCATTCCCGAGGCATGGAATGTCAGAAAGAAGAGCACCTGACAGGAAGGTGACAAAAGAATCGGAAGAAAAAGAAGAAGCGTCAGACGGGAATGCGCTCAGAACAGCGGTACTGGCTGTGCTGGACTTTTCTGCCATGACCCCGGAACGCATCCATGAGGAACTGAGGGGGGCGGGGGTGTCCTGCAGCCTGACGCAGCTCATGCAGCTTTTGATGGAACTGACGCTGGAGGGAAGCTGCGTACAGGAGGGAAACCGCTTCCGCGCCTGCATGCCGCAGACGGCACGGCGCTGGTGAAAGAAAAGAGAATGCCATTTATACCCTTCAGATTTGTCTGGAAAATTCTGTAAATTATGGCGGAATCCCTTATTTTTTATAAAATTTCTTGCAACCGCCCCAAATATGGTGTATAGTGATTCACGATTGCTGGTCCTCCGGCTGTTTTGAGGACGGAGGAGATAAGGAGTCTTTTGGATAAGGCCGGCACGAACCCACAGGTTCGTGTTGGAATCAAATGCCGCCTGTGGCGGCAAATAAAAAGAGGCTGGCACGAACCCACAGGTTCGTGTTGGAATCAAATGCCGCCTGTGGCGGCAAATAGAAAGAGGCTGGCACGAACCTGCGGTTCGTGCCGAAGAATGCCTGGCGGCATTCTTCTTTGGAATCAAATGCCGCCTGTGGCGGCAAATAAAAAGAGGTAGTTATGGCAAAATATCTTGTAATAGTGGAATCACCTGCAAAAGTGAAAACGATCAAGAAATTCCTCGGGCCGAATTATGAGGTGGCCGCAAGCAACGGACATGTGCGGGACCTGCCGAAGAGTAAGCTGGGAATTGACGTGGAGCACGATTACGAGCCCAAATATATCACGATCAGAGGAAAGGGGGACATTCTTGCGAATCTTCGCAAGGAAGTGAAGAAGGCGGAAAAAATCTATCTCGCAACGGACCCTGACCGGGAGGGGGAGGCGATTTCCTGGCATCTGATGGAAGCGCTGAACTTAAAGAACAGCGGGAAAAAGGTGTACCGGATCACGTTTAATGAGATCACAAAGAACGCAGTAAAGGAATCCCTGAAGCATCCCCGCGAGATCAACATGGATCTGGTGGACGCCCAGCAGGCGAGAAGAGCGCTGGACCGTATGGTCGGATACCGTATTTCACCGCTTTTGTGGTCCAAGGTAAAGCGCGGGCTTTCCGCAGGACGCGTACAGTCTGTTGCTCTGCGCATGATCTGCGACAGAGAGGATGAGATCGCCGCATTCATTCCGGAGGAATACTGGACACTGGATGCTTCCTTTAAGATCCCGGGAGAGAGAAAGCTTCTGACCGCGAAATACTATGGCACCCCGCAGCAGAAGGTGAACCTGACCAGTCAGGCGGACGTGGAACGGGTAATCGCGGAGCTTGACGGCGCCGACTACAGGGTGAGCGAGGTAAAGAAGGGAGAGCGGGTCAGAAAATCGCCCCTTCCGTTTACAACGTCAACCCTTCAGCAGGAAGCCAGCAAGGTGCTGAATTTTTCTACGCAGAAAACCATGCGGCTGGCACAGCAGCTCTATGAAGGCGTGGACATCAAGGGGAGCGGTACGGTGGGTGTGATCACCTATCTGCGTACCGATTCCACCCGCGTATCTGAGGAAGCGGAGCATCAGGCCGCCGATTATATCACAAACACCTACGGCGCTCAGTATGCAGGGGAAAAGACCCAGGCCAGGCAGAGCGGTCAGAAAATCCAGGATGCTCATGAGGCCATCCGTCCCACGGATATTGAAAGGACGCCCGCTGAGCTTAAGGAATCCCTTTCCAGGGACCAGTTCCGCCTGTATCAGCTTATCTGGAAACGTTTTGTGGCCAGCCGTATGACGCCTGCCAGATATGAGACCACCTCGGTGAAAATTGATGCGGCAGGCCACCGCTTCACCGTATCCGCGAGCAAAATTGCCTTTGACGGCTTCATGTGCGTCTATACGCAGGAGGATGATGAAAAGGCGGAAGGCAATATGCTGGCCGGAAGCATCGATATGGATACGAAGCTTACCTTCGACAGCTTCTCCCAGGACCAGCATTTTACCCAGCCTCCGGCTCATTATACGGAGGCCAGCCTGGTACGCGCTCTGGAGGAGCAGGGCATCGGACGTCCCAGCACCTATGCGCCTACGATCACTACAATTCTGGCGAGAAGGTATATCGTTAAGGAGAACAAGAACCTCTATGTGACCGAGCTCGGAGAGGTGGTCAACAACATGATGAAGGAAGCCTTCCCCAGCATCGTGGATGTGAATTTCACCGCCAACATGGAGGCGCTTCTGGACGGCGTGGAGGAAGGCAGCGTAAAATGGAAGACCATCATCGAGAATTTCTATCCGGATCTGGATAAAGCTGTGGAGCAGGCCCAGAAGGATCTGGACCAGGTAAAAATTGCGGATGAGGTATCTGATGAGAAATGCGAGCTGTGCGGCAGGAACATGGTGATCAAATACGGTCCGCACGGACGCTTCCTGGCATGCCCGGGCTTCCCGGAATGCCGCAACACCAAACCCTATTTTGAAAAAATCGGTGTTCCCTGTCCGAAATGCGGTAAGGACATCGTTCTGAAAAAAACGAAAAAAGGACGTAAATACTACGGCTGCATAGGCAATCCGGACTGTGATTTCATGGTATGGCAGAAGCCTTCTAAGGAAAAATGTCCCAAATGCGGTTCCCTGATGCTGGAAAAGGGAAATAAGCTGGTCTGCTGGAATGAGGACTGCGGAACCGTTGTGGAGAAGAAGGAAAATTGACCGGTTTTGCGTTGCACCCGGGATATGCCTGTGTTAAAATAGATTCATTACAGAAGAGGCGTCCTGGCGGAGGGAAGATAGATGAGTAGCATTCAACTGCTGGATAAAACACGGAAAATTGGAAAGCTGCTGCACAACAACAATTCCAGTAAGGTTGTGTTCAACGATATCTGCAGTGTGCTGCGGGAAATTCTGGCCTCCAATGTGCTGGTGATCAGCCGTAAGGGAAAGGTCCTGGGAGTGGGGAACCTGCCCGGAGCGGCAGTCTCCGGAGAGCTGCTTGAGGAGCTGATCCGCAATGAGGTGGGAAGCTTTATCGACCCGATGCTGAATGAGCGCCTTCTTTCCGTGCTTTCCACGAAGGAGAATGTGAATCTTGCAACGCTCGGATTTGAGAGTACGGATGTGAAGCGGTTTGCCGCCGTTGTGACGCCTATCGAGATCGCGGGGGAGCGTCTGGGAACCCTTTTTATCTATCGGGTGACGGAAGGCTATGGAATCGACGACATTATCCTCTGCGAATACGGCTCCACTGTTGTAGGGCTAGAAATGCTCCGCTCCGTCAGTGAGGAGAGCGCTGAGGAGAGCAGAAAGCTTGCCGTGGTAAAGTCTGCGATCAGCACGCTTTCCTATTCGGAGACACAGGCGATCATCCATATCTTTGACGAGCTGGGCGGCATGGAGGGCGTCCTTGTGGCAAGCAAGATCGCAGACCGGGCGGGAATCACCCGTTCCGTGATCGTAAACGCTCTCCGGAAGTTTGAGAGCGCGGGAATCATCGAGTCCCGTTCTTCCGGAATGAAAGGAACCTATATTAAGGTAAAAAATGATGTGGTTTTTGATGAGGTAAAGAAGCTTTCCGGACAGATCGGGATGCCCTGAAATATTTTCGAAAGCTGCCCTGAAATATTTTTGAAAGCCCCCTTGCGCGGGGGGCTTTTTTATGTTAGAATCCATTATGTTGTGACTAAAAATCACGCATGCCGGGTTCCAGCCGGTGCCTCCTTAACGCGGGAGGTGGCAGACGGGGCAGATTTACAGCTCCGGGAGGGCGCCTGAGGGCGCGTAAAGCATGCGGAAGAAGCTAACCAGATGGAGGTAGAAACAATGAGCGTTATTTCAATGAAGCAGTTACTGGAAGCAGGTGTTCATTTCGGACATCAGACGAGAAGATGGAACCCCAAGATGGCTCCCTACATCTTCACCGAGAGAAACGGCATCCACATCATCGACCTGCAGAAGTCTGTAGGCAAGATTGACGAGGCTTACAATGCGGTTTCCGAGATCGCCGCTCAGGGCGGTACGATCCTGTTCGTTGGAACCAAGAAGCAGGCGCAGGATGCGGTGAAGACCGAGGCGGAGCGCTGCGGTATGTATTATGTAAATGAGAGATGGCTGGGCGGTATGCTCACCAACTTCAAGACCATCAGAAGCAGAATCGACAGACTGAAACAGATCGAGACCATGGCTGAGGATGGAACCTTCGATGTGCTTCCCAAGAAGGAAGTTATCCAGATCAAGAAGGAATGGGAGAAGCTTGAGAAGAACCTTGGCGGAATCAAGAACATGACCAGAATCCCTGATGCGATCTTCGTTGTTGACCCCAAGAAGGAAAGAATCTGCGTACAGGAAGCGCACATTCTGGGAATCACCTTGATCGGAATCGGCGATACCAACTGCGATCCCGAAGAGCTTGATTTCATCATCCCCGGCAATGACGATGCCATCAGAGCAGTTAAGCTGATCACCTCCAAGATGGCTGATGCCGTAATCGAGGCAAACCAGGGCGAAGCAGTTTACGATGAGCAGGCTCTGGAGACTGAGGCGACCGATATCGAAGAGGTTGCAGCTCAGGAAGCGGAAGCAGAGGCTTAAACTATAGTTTGGATGGAGGAAAATACAATGGCTATTACAGCAGCAATGGTAAAGGAATTGAGAGAGATTTCCGGCGCTGGCATGATGGACTGCAAGAAGGCGCTGAACGAAACGAACGGCGATATGGAAGCGGCCATGGAATATCTGAGAAAGAACGGACAGGCCAAGGCTGAGAAGAAGGCCGGAAGAATTGCGGCAGAAGGACTTTGCCGTATCGCGGTGAAGGATGACACCACAGCTGCGGTTGTGGAAGTAAATTCTGAGACCGACTTCGTTGCAAAGAATGAGACCTTCCAGGAGTTCGTTGCATCTGTTGCACAGCAGGCAGTGGATTCCGAGGCGGCTGATGTGGATGCTTTCCTGGCAGAGGCATGGAATGCAGATCCTTCCAAGACCGTGAAGGAAGCTCTGGTGGAAAAGATCGCTACCATCGGTGAGAACCTGAACATCAGAAGATTTCAGAAGGTGGTTGCAGAGCATGGCTGTGTGGTTACCTACACCCACGGCGGCGGAAGAATCGGTGTTATCGTGGAAGCGGATACCGATGTGGTGAATGATGCCATTAAGGAGTGCCTGACCAATGTTGCCATGCAGGTTGCAGCTCTTTCTCCCAAGTATGTGGCTGTAGAAGATGTGCCTGAGGAATACAAGGAGCATGAGAAGCAGATCCTGATCGCGCAGGCGCAGAACGATCCCAAGAATGCGAATAAGCCCGCAAATATCATTGAGAAGATGATTACCGGACGTCTTGCCAAGGAGCTGAAGGAGGTATGCCTTCTGGAGCAGCCTTATGTAAAGGACAACGATCTGACTGTCGGCAAGTATGTCGCACAGGTTGGCAAGGAGAACGGCGCGAACCTTTCTATCAAAGGCTTTGTACGTTTTGAGACCGGCGAAGGCATCGAGAAGAAGGCAGATGACTTTGCGGCAGAGGTTGCTGCTCAGGCAGGACTGTAATTTCCAAAAGAAAAGGGCTGCGATATTTTTACAGGACGGCAGCCATGGGATAAAAGCCTCCGAAAACCCTTATCGGTTTTCGGAGGCTTTTCTGGAAAATGGATTTCGATTCAGAGGCCTTTTTTACCCGGAAAAAACAGGACGGAAATGTATAATCAGGAAAAAAATCAGGATACTAAGGCAGGACGGGAAAAGGAGGAGATGCGGTGAAGCATTACGGCGTGTTTGATATCATCGGTCCCATTATGGTAGGACCTTCCAGCAGTCATACGGCAGGAGCTGCAAGGCTTGGTCTGTTCGCCAGGCATCTGTGCGGGGAGGATGTGAAGAAGGCGGTATTTCTTATGCATGGTTCCTTTGCGGAAACCTATGCGGGACATGGGACGGATAAGGCGCTGCTGGCCGGCATTCAGGGAATCCGGTATGACGATGAGCGTCTGAAGCAGGCTTATGAACTGGCGGAAGAGAACGGAATCGAGGTCTCCTTTATCCCAGCGGATCTGGGAGATGTGCATCCCAATACGGTGCGGATGGAGCTGACCACAAAGAGCGGGCGTTCGTTTACGATGACCGGAAGCAGCGTGGGAGGCGGAAGCGTCTGCATTACGGAAATTGATGGGGTGGCCGTGCAGTTTTCCGGCGAACGGCCGATTCTCGCCACCAGACATATGGATGAGCCGGGCGTGATTGCGGGAATTACGGCGATCCTGTATGCGTATCGGATCAATATCGGAAACATGCAGGTAAACCGCTCGGCCGACAGTCATACAGCCTGTATGTATATGGAACTGGACGGAGAACTGCCGGGAGAGCTGAAAGGGGCGCTGGAACGGGTTTATGGCGTTCAGAGAGCCCTGCTTCTGAATCCGGCGGATATGAACTGACATGGAAGCAAAACATCCATTGTGCGGCAGTTCCAGAAAAGAGAGAGGATTTGTTATGTTTATAATGGAAGCGGAAAAGCTGACTGAATTTCTGCGTCAGGAAAACAGGAGACTCTGTGATTACGCTCTGGAACAGGAGCTGGAAGCGGGAACGGGAAGCAGGAAGGAACTCAGGGAGAGAATGGCGCAGACGCTGGCCGTGATGGAGCGTTCCGTGGAAAAGGCGCGCAGAGAGCCGGTGCGTTCAGTCAGTGGACTGACAGGAGGAAATGCCTGTCTGTATGAGAACTACCGGAAGGCCGGGAAAAGTATTCTGGGAGAAGCTGTATCCAAAGCGGTGGCAATGGCGCTTTCCTGCAGTGAGTTAAACGCCTCCATGCAGTGTATAGTGGCCTGTCCTACAGCGGGTTCCTGCGGCATTGTTCCTGCCGTTCTGCTCTCCTGCGCTGAAACCTTTGGGCTGGATCGGGAACAGGTCATAGACGGTCTGTTTACCGCTTCTGCTGTGGGGATTCTGATCGGCAGCCGGGCAACACTGGCGGGTGCGGAGGGAGGCTGCCAGGCGGAATGCGGTTCCGCAGCGGCAATGGGGGCCGCCGCTGTGGTGGAAATGCTGGGCGGAACTCCGGAGATGGCTTTTCATGCAGCAGCCATGGCTCTGAAAAATGTGCTTGGTCTGACCTGCGATCCTGTCGCCGGGCTGGTGGAAATCCCCTGCATCAAACGGAATGCGTCAGGTGCGGTGAATGCCCTGCTTTCGGCAGATCTGGCTCTGGCGGGTGTGAAAAGCTATATTCCCTTTGATGAGGTGGTGGATGCCATGTATGCCATTGGAAAAGCGATGCCTTCCGAGGTCCGGGAAACTGCAAAGGGCGGTCTGGCCGTATCGCCTACAGGACAGCGCATGCGGAAAACGGCTGAGGCGGCGCAGACCGGTGGAGAGAAGGCGGGCAGAAGGGCGGACCCGGAGAAGAATACAGGAACTGACGGGAAAATGTCCGATGGCTGAAAATGGAGCAGTTGACCGAAGAGAAAGGATTTGACTGGAAAGGGGCAAAAATGGAGGTTATCAGAGCGGGCGCGCAGTGGAAGGAAGAAATTCTTCGTTTTGCTGACAGGATATTCGGGAAGGATGTGCAGCCGGGCGGCTTTGCGGAGCTGATTCCTGATGTATACGGACCGGAGGCGGCCTGCGACGGAAATCACCTTCTCGTTGTGGAGGATGGAAGGATTCGTGCGCTTTTGCTGACCGAACCGATATCCTTCGTGAGCGGAGGCGAAATCCTGAAGGGAATCGGCGTAGGAACGGTGAGCGTTGCAGAGGATGCGCGCGGGAGAGGGTTTATGCAGCTTCTCCTGAAAACGGTTCGGGAATGGATGACGAAGGAAGGATATGTCTTCGCAGTTCTAGCGGGACAGAGGCAGCGTTATGCCTACTGGGGATATGAACCCATGGAGATGAAGATCAGCATGCATCTGGATGCAGGAAACGGAAAGCATGGTCTTGTCCGTGCCTGTGCAGCCGGAGGAAAGGCAGGCGGACCGGATGCTGCTTCGAACGAAAAGACGCCGATTACCGTTACGGCGGACGAAGGGATTTCCTTTGCGGAGATGGAGGAAGGGAGCGAAGAAGAGGGGCTCGCGTTTGAGCTCTTTGAGCGCCTCCCTCTGCATACGCTCCGACAGAAGGAAAGGTTTGCACGGCATCTGAAGTCAGGAAGGTGCATTCCTCTTGTTATCCGGGAAAACGGCCGCTTTGCCGGATATATGTGCGATTCCGTCCGAAATGGGAAGCATAAAATAGCAGAGCTGGAGCTTGCGGATATGGAGCTGTACCCGGCAGTTCTTACGGCTTACTGGAAGCAGAGAGCGCCGGAGGGCTTTTCTGTGGAGCTGGCCCCCTTCCGGATACAGGAATTCTCTTTTCTGGAAAAAGTCTGCGGAAGCTATGAGCTGTGCACGGGACATCAGTATTATGTGGCGGATCTTCCCGCAATGCTGGATTTCTTTCTGCGGGCGAAACAGAGGCTTACGGGCCTTTCGGACGGGGAATGGTCCTTTCAGGTGGAGGAGAGGCTGTACTGCTGCAGCGTCAAAGGTGGAAACATTCAGGTAACTGTGGGTGCCGGTAAGAAGGATAAAGGCGTTAAAGAATGGGAAAAGGGAGAGCTGGTGCGTTTTCTGTTTGGCCCTTCTTCCGCGGTCTTTGGACTTTTCGGAGCACCGGCAGGATGGTTTCCGCTTCCTCTTTATCTTCCCGGAGCGGATGCCGTATAGTGCATGGAAACGTAGTATATGGGAACGGAGAGAGGAAGAAAGCGGTATTTTGATGCAGATGTGCGTGGACATATGGAGGAGAAATTATGATAGTAAAAAACAATCTGTTTCCGGGAGGAGTAAGGCGCGCTCTGACCATGAGCTATGACGACGGGATGGAGTACGATTACCGGCTGGTGGAAATTTTCAACCGGAGCGGTATTCGGGGAACCTTTCATCTGAACAGCGGAAGACTTGGCGAAAAGGAGAGAGTCCGTCCGGAGGATGTGGCAAAGCTTTATAAGAACCATGAGGTATCGGTACATACGGTGAATCATCCCTATCTGACTCAGATCCCGGATGCCCAGGTGCTGGAGGAGATCCTGGAGGATAAGGAAAGACTGGAAGAGTTGTGCGGCTATCCGGTGAGGGGCATGTCCTGGCCTTTCGGCGCCTGTACGGATCACGCGGTTGATCTGGCTGTGGCCTGCGGCATGGAATACAGCCGGACAGTGGAGGCCACGGGGGAATTTGATCTGCCGCAGAATTTTATGAAATGGAATCCGACAGCCCATCATGACGGTGATCTGAAGGGATTATGGAAGCGGTTTATGGAAAGAGAGTTTGAACAGCAGCTGCTCTTTTATGTGTGGGGGCACAGCTTTGAATTTGACCGGAACCAGAACTGGGAGAGGATTGAAGAGTTCTGTTCAATGGCAGGCGGAAGAGAGGATGTGTGGTATGCCACCAACATTGAGATTCTGGATTATGTGCAGGCGTCGCGCGGCCTGAGATTTTCCCGCAATAGAAAACTGGTGTATAACCCTTCCGCACAGAATGTCTGGATCAGCGTGGACAGAGAGCCGGTATGCATCGGCGCAGGAGAATTCAGAAAGCTTTAAAAACAGAAAGACAGGAAAAGAGGTCTTTGATTATGAACAGACAGTTTCAGATCATAAGCGATGGATCCTGTGATCTTCCGCCGGAGCTGGCGGCAGAGAAACAGATCCGGGTGATACCTTTTTATGTATCCTTTGATGGAAAGAATTATCAGAAGGAGCAGGAGGAAATCGGCATCCGGGAGTTTTATCGGGAAATGGTAAACAGGAAGGGAGTATATCCCAGATCCTCCCTGCCATCGGTGCAGGATTACATGGACGCATTTCTGCCCTATGCAAAGGCGGGCATTCCCATGCTGGTGCTGTGTATTTCCACGAAGCTGAGCGGCTCCATGCAGTCGGCACTTTCCGCCAGAGAGCTGATTCTGGAGGACTATCCGGATGCGAAAATCCGCGTGATCGACACCACGCTCTGTACCGTACTGCAGGGGCTTCTCGTGCTGGAAGCGGCTGCCATGCAGAAGCGGGGGGCCAGCTTTGAAGAGACGGCGGAGCGGATGGAAGCGATCAGGTCTACCGGACGCATTTTTTTCACCGTGGGCAATCTGGAATATCTTCAGGCCGGCGGACGGATCGGCCGGGTGGCCGGAATCGCAGGTTCTCTTCTGGGTATCCGTCCGGTGATCACCATGAAGGAAGGGGAAATTTTCCCTTCCGGAATCAGCCGTTCCCGGAAGAAAACACTGGATAAGACCATCGATCTTCTGAAGGAGTTTTTACAGAAATGCGGGGGAACGGTAAAAAAATATTCCCTTGCGGCCGGCTTTGGCTATGACAGAGAAGAAGCGGAGGAATACCGGAAGCTGGTGGTGGAGCGGCTGGACGGGCAGATCAGCCTGGAGGAACTTCCGATGTATCAGATCGGCGCAACCATCGGTGTGCATACGGGGCCTTATCCGCTGGGGCTTGGTATTCTGGAGCGGGCCTAAATCCGGATTTTTTTCTGCAGGGCAAACAGGGCCAGGCAGCTGGGAAAGACCATGAGGGCGTTAATCAGGTCCGTCACGCTCCAGACCAGATCCATGGGCAGCACGGCCCCGATATAGATCATGACAATATAGCAGAGATGATAGGAGACAAGGCTCTGGCCGCCGAAGAGATATTCGGCGGCCCTTTCTCCATAATAGCACCAGCCGATTAGAGTGGTGAGAGCGAAGGCCACCAGAGAAAAGGAAAGAATGGCCGCTCCTCCGGGAAGAAAGGTGAAAGCGGCTGTGGTCAGACTGGCGGAACTGTAGCCTGTGATGGATTCGGGATTTTTCAGGATGTTGCTGATGATCACAAGCCCTGTGATGGCGCACATGACCACCGTGTCCCAGAACACCGCCGTCATGGAGATGAGGCCCTGCCGGCGGGGATCTCTGGTTCCTGAAGAAGCAGCGGCAATGGCGGCTGTGCCGATGCCCGCCTCATTGGTAAAAAGTCCTCTTGCGATCCCGTAGCGCGCTGCGCTCTGTACGGTGCTTCCGATGAAGCCTCCTGCCGCGGCACGGGGAGAAAGAGCGCTCTCCAGAATCAGGGAACAGGACGGAAGCAGAACGTCCCGATTGAGGAAAAGAAGATACAGGCAGCAGATGATATAGAAAAAGCCCAGAGCAGGCACCATACGGGAACAGAAGGTTCCGATGGAACGGACGCCGCCCAGAATTACCAGTCCGGCAATTACGGCCGCCAAAATGCCGATAAGATGAGAGGAAACGGGAAATACGGTATGCACCGCCTCCGTGATGGCGGAAGACTGGGTAGTGCAGCCTACGCCGAAGGCTGCCAGAATGACACAGGCTGCATACACCATTCCAAGAGGACGGCTGTGAAGCCCTTTTTCGAGCACATACATGGGACCGCCCACACAGGTGCCGTCTTTTTTTCGGACGCCGAACAGGACGGACAGATAACATTCGGCATAGCAGGTGGCCATGCCGAGGATGCCGGTGATCCAGCACCAGAACAGGGCGCCGGGGCCGCCGACGGCAACAGCGGTGGAAACACCGATGATGTTTCCGGTCCCCAGCGTGGCGGCCAGGGTGGTGGCAAGCGCTGCGAAGCCGGAAAGACCGGAACCGTTTCCTTCCTCCGGTGTGACGGAAAGACGAATCGCCTTCAGGGTATATTTTTGAGGGAATTTCAGCTTTACGGTAAAAAACAGATGTGCTCCTGCGAGAAGCGCAAGCAGGGGAAATCCCCAGAGAAACTGATTGACCTGTTCCAGGATGGAGAGCATGGCTGCCTCCGTCTTTTTTTATCACTATATGTCCCTTTTTCTTTCGATATTCCCGAAAGCAGTCTGTGGCCGATTTCCCCGCCCGGGCACTCAGAAATCGCCCAGCAGGAGGGCAGCCGCAAGCAGTATGAGCAGAAAGCCCGCGTTTACTGCCGTAAAGGCCAGAAGATAGGCGCCCTTCCGGCACCCATCCGTCCGTGCGTACTGTTTGTAGGAGATCAGGCTGGCCAGAGAAGCGATGAGGGTGCCCAGTCCGCCGATGTTCACTCCTACAAGAAGCGGCCGGAAGGCGGTGGTGAAGCCGGACAGCAGGAGTGCGGAAGGGACATTGCTGATGACCTGGCTGGACAGCACGCCGACGATGAGCTCATGACCGGAAAGAATACGGGCGAGCAGATCAGAGACCGCAGGCAGGCGGCCCATATTCCCGATGAAGAGAAAAAAGAACACAAAAGTGAAAAGAAGACCGTAGTCCGCTTTCCGGAGCAGAGGCCGGTTGATCAGAAGGAGGACGATGAGCGTAACGGCGAGGATGAGCTGCCAGGGAAGGAAACGCAGAACGGCGCCCATGCAGAGAAGGAACAGGAAGATATAACAGCCCAGCTTTTTCCTGTCCACAGGAGGAAGATCGGTGAAAACGGAAGATAAGCGCACCGGCTCATTTTTTCCGGGAAAGAGGGAGAGAATGAGCAGCACAAAGGAAATGGCGGTATAGGGGAACATGACAGAAAGAAATTCACCGATTCCCATGCCGGAAAGATTGTACAGATACAGATTCTGCGGATTTCCCACCGGCGTGAGCATACTCCCCAGGTTTGCGGCGACAGTCTGCAGGACGATGACGGGGATCAGCCGTTTCTGCTGTCCCGTAATGGAGAGAACCAGAACAGTGAACGGCACAAAGGTAATCAGTGCCACATCATTGGTGATCAGCATGCTGAGAAAGAAGCACAGGAATATCAGAACGGCGGAAAGCTGTCTGGTATTTGCGGTCCGGCCGAGAACAAAAACCGCCAGTTTGCGGAATATCCCCTGTTCCTGAAAACCGTTCATGACGCACATCAGAGAGAAAAGCAGCGCCAGAACCCGATAGTCGATATAGGAAACATACGCTGCATCAGGATGTACGAAAAACATGGACAGTACGGCGAGCACGCCGGAAGCTGTAAGAACAGGATCTTTTTTCAGGGCAGTGAGGACTTTCATCGGTGAGGCTCCTTTCTCTTCTGGAAGGTAAAACTGCTGCTCTATGTGCGCAACTATTTTACCACGGAGAGGGAGAATTGCAAGAGAATGTTTAAGAGGAATCAATCAGTTGACCCTCCTCGCGGTCAGATGCTATAATTTGGACAGCGGTTTGTATGCTGCCTGAAGAATCAGGCAGCATACAAACAGGGATTTTACCATAAGCACAGAATCGGGAGGAACAAAACAATGGTAAAGGTATATGAAATCAAGCAGAGCGTGTTTGCCGATAATGACCGACAGGCGGAGCTGTTAAGAAAAGAAATGAAGGAAAAGGGAACCTTTCTTCTGAATCTGATGTCCTCACCGGGAGCGGGAAAAACCACCACGCTGGAAAAAACCATGGAGCTTCTGCGGGATGAGATGAAAATCGGTGTGATGGAGGCGGACATCGATTCGGACGTGGATGCTTTCCGTATCGCGCAGACGAAAGTGAAAACGGTGCAGCTGCATACGGGAGGCATGTGCCATCTGGATGCGGATATGACCAGGCAGGGGCTGGAGGCGCTGGGAACGGACGGACTGGATCTGGCGATTCTGGAGAATGTGGGAAATCTGGTCTGCCCCGCGGAATTTGATACCGGCGCGTCAGCAAACGCCATGATTTTGAGCGTGCCGGAGGGAGACGACAAGCCGTTAAAATATCCTCTGATGTTCTCCGTCTGTCAGGTGCTTCTCATCAACAAAATTGATGTGCTTCCCTTTTTTAATTTCAATGTGGAGGAATGCATCAAAAGAGCGAAGCAGCAGAATCCGGATATTACGGTCATTTCCATCTGCGCCAAAACCGGGGAGGGCATCGACAGGTGGGCGGATTGGCTGCGTGGGCAGGTAAAAGCCTGGAAGGAAAAGTAATTGAAAGCATACGGAGGATATGCCATTTTTTACAGAGTGAGGAGGAAAATGGCCTGCGGTATCGGCCGTCAGACCATAGAAAAACGGGGGAAATGGAAAAAACGGGGGAACAGATTTTACGGGGGAAGATGAAAAAATACAATCGGGAAACGGTGCAGACGGTGTTGAAGATGGCATGGCCGTCCGTTCTGGAATCCTTTTTTGTGGCGCTGATCGGCATGGTGGATTCGCTGATGGTGAGCCGGGTGGGTGCCCATGCTGTGGCAGCGGTGGGACTGACCACCCAGCCCAAGTTTATCGGGCTTGCCGCTTTTACCGCCGCAAACGTGGCAGTTTCCGCGCTGGTGGCGAGACGGAAGGGAGAGGGAAGAAGAAAGGAAGCCAATCAGGTCCTTGCGGCCTCCCTTCTTTTTACTGTCTGCATGACCGTAATCGTCAGCACGGTCTGCGTGGCTTTTGCGGATCCGATCATTTCTCTCTGCGGGTCTTCGCCGGACTCCCATCAGGAGGCGGTGGATTATTTCCGGATCATCATGGGAGGCATCGGTTTTACAGTAGTATCCCTCTCCGTGAACGCGGCACAGAGAGGATCGGGAAATACAAAAATTTCCATGACCACCAATGTGACGGCAAACCTGGTAAATGTGGTGTTCAATTATCTTCTAATCGGCGGAAATTTCGGCTTCCCGGAACTGGGCGTGAAGGGGGCGGCTATCGCCACTGTGATCGGAAGTGCGGTTGGCTGTGCCATGAGTATCGCGGCTGCCTGCAGAAAGGGCAGCTTTATCAGTCTGGTATATATCTGGAAGGAACGGCTGCGTCCCACCCTTACAGTGGCTAAGAGCATGGTGAGACTGGGCTCCAACGTGCTGGCAGAGCAGCTTTTGATGCGTGTGGGCTTTCTTTCCGTGGCGGTTATGGCGGCCAAAATGGGAACCGCCGCCTTTGCCGCCCATCAGGTGGGCATGAATGTAATGAGTCTTTCCTTTTCCTTCGGGGACGGCATGCAGGTGGCGGCCGTTGCCCTGATCGGCCAGAGCCTTGGCAGGAAGGATATAGAGATGGCGAAAACCTACGGCCATATCTGCCAGTGGATCGGCCGTGCCATCGCTGTGGTTCTCGCTGTCATCTATCTGTTTTTCGGCCGTTTCCTGTACGGTATTTTCTTTACCGAGCCGGAGATCATCGCCATCGGTGTTCAGATCATGCGTGTGATCGTTGTTGTCGTCCTTCTGCAGATCGCCCAGGTGATTTATATGGGCTGCCTGCGCGGTGCCGGGGATGTGTTTTTCACCACGGTGGCTTCCACCATCAGCGTCACCCTGATCAGGCCCATCGCAAGCTATCTGTTCTGCTATGTGCTCGGCTTTGGTATCATTGGTATCTGGTTCGGCGTCTGTGCGGATCAGTTTGCGCGGTTTGTTTTCACCAATCTTCGCTTCCGTTCGGGAAAGTGGACGAAGGTGAAAATCTGAAACTGGCTGAATAAGCCGGTAAAAACGGTTACGGATCTGATCCCGTATTTTCAGAAATATGAGAAGATAAAGATTCTGGATCTGGGATGCGGAGTGGGGCGAACCTGTATCCCGTTTGTACAGGCTTTTCCGGGAAAATGTATGGCGGATGCTGTGGACATTCTGGAGATTGCGATAGACCGACTGGAAAGAAACAGCAGAAAATACGGAATCGACAGTCAGATTTCCGGCCATGTATGTCCGTTGGAGGCATATCCGATTCCGGGGGAGAGTTATGATCTGATTCTGGCAGTATCTGCGCTGGAACATGTGGATTCAGAGGAGACCTTTTTCAGAAAATTGAATGAAATCCGGAAAGGGATCCGGGAATGCGGAATCGTATGCCTGATCCTGAATACGCAGGTCGAGGAGCGGGATATCGTTACAGATGAACGGCTGATCGCTCAGTTTGAGGTTAATCTTCCCACCGAATACCTGCAGAAAAGGCTGAAAGAGATCTTTGAAGGCTGGAAAATTCTGAAGGAAACCGTAAAGCAGCAGACCTGGGAGACGGGAAGAAGAGACAGAACAGTGCAGATCATGACGAATGTGGTCACGTTTGTGGCGGTGAAGGAAAGGAGTAATCCATGAACATTCAATGGGATGCGGAAAAATATATGTCTAATTTTTCCTTTGTACATAAGTATGGAAACAGCGTGACGGAGCTGATTGAAGCACCGGAAGGAAGCCGGGTGATGGATCTGGGCTGTGGAAACGGGGCGCTGACGCAGGAAGAACTGTTTTCCCTGATTCGAAAGAAGGCGGAGGCGGATGAGCGGATACGGGCCGCTGCACTTGACGGTTCGCGCGCCAATCCGGCTGCGCTGCATGATGAGTACAGCGATTTTGATGTGGTCCTTTTTGTGCGGGACAGCCGGGAATTTACTCAAAATACCGGCTGGATCAGCGACTACGGGGAGGTGCTGATCGCCCAGTTTCCCGATGACTGGCACGACCATCCCTATGATTACGGGGGAAGGGAACCCTTTCATTGTCTGGTTCAGTATGCGGACGGAAACCGGATCGATTTTACGATCCGTGACGTGAGCCGCGGGGAAGAGGAAAACAACAGGGAGCCGAGAACGGTTCTGATTGACAAGGACGGTTATGACTGGCTGAAGCCGGTGAAAACGGACGAGGCTTTTTTCACAAAAAGGCCGGGGAAAAAAGAATATCTGGACTGCGTCAATGAGTTCCGGTGGCTGAGCCTGTACGTGGCGAAGGGACTTTGCCGGGATCAGTTCAACTATGCGCGTTTTCATCTTTCCGAGGGAATGGGTGGGATGTTTTTGAAGATGCTGGACTGGAAAATCGGTCTTTCCCACGATTTCCGGGTTTCCACGGGAGCGCATGGAAAATATCTGAAAAAATATCTGACAGAGGAAGAGATGGCGCGGGTGCGGGCAGCCTTCCCTGATGGGGAGACGGCGCACATGTGGGAAGGCCTGGAGGTCATGTACGATTATTTTGAAGAGCTGGCCGAAGTGGTTGCCGACGGCCTGGGCTATCCCTATGACCAAAAGGAAGCGGAAAGTGTAAAAAAATTCTGGCAGGAGAGGCGAAAAAACGAAACGCAGAAAGGCGGATGAGATGACATTCAGGGAACGGTATCTGGCGGGGGAGATCCCCTTTGAAAAGATCGACGATTATGTGGAAGAGTGGAATAACAGCGAAGATACGCGCACGCTCCGGGAGTATCTGGGATTGACGGCGGAGGAAGAGGACGTGTGGATCGATGACAGCGACGAGGCGCTGATGGAGCTTCTGGAGAAAGAAAGGCGGGCGCAGCAATGATTCTTTTAATTACCGGCGCTTCCCATACCGGAAAAACCCTGCTGGCACAGAAGCTTATAAAGAAATATAAATACCCCTATTTATCGATTGATCATATCTGAGAGAAATCCGTTTTTACTGCCTTGTGATGAGCAGAACATATATTGAGCAGCATTTTGCAGACATCAGAAAGCATGCCGGTGAAATTGAAGAAGAAGAAATCCGGCCGGGGGATTGACAGCCGGGAAATTGTTCTGTATATTTAAAAGGACTTTATAAAGTGTGTTTATAAAGTCCTTTTAAAAAGAGCGTTGAAAAAGGAGGGCAGATTTGGAAAAGCAGTCCGGTTCGGAAATTCAGTCCAATACAACCAGAAGAATCAATATGTGGAAGCTGCGGCATGTGCTGATGGACAGACAGAAGGCCACAAAGCCTGAGCTGGCGCAGATTACAGGCCTGAGCGTGGTGACGGTGAATACCCTGATCAGCAGGATGCTGGAATGGGGAGAGGTGATGGAGGAGGGAACGGTTCCGTCCAACGGCGGCCGTCCTTGTGTACAGTACGCTTATCACTATGGTTTCCGGAAAGCGGTGATCGTCTGCGCCCATCAGGAGCGGGGAAAGACCGTGCTCCGTACCTTTGTGACGGATCTTGGCGGGAAACGCCTCTGGGAGAGGCGGGAGGTGAAGGAGGAGATCGCCATAGACAGCTTTGACGAGGCGATCGACGAGGCCGTCCGGCTTTTCCCCGATGCGATTCTGATCGCCTTCGGCCTTCCGGGCGAAGCCTGTCAGGATGAGGTGAGCATCTGTGATTTTCAGGCGCTTACGGGAACGGAGTTCCTTTCCCGGATCAGGGAGCGGTATCATCTTCCCGTCCTGTTTGAAAACGACATTAACGCCATGGTTTATGGTTATGGTTCAGGGCCTGGACACAGTTCCTTTGAGCCGCTTGCAGGTATCTATTTCCCCGGAAATTACCGTCCGGGCGCAGGAATTCTCATCGATGGCAGGATTTTTTATGGTATGGAGCATTTTGCAGGAGAGATTGGTGAGCTTCCGGTTCCCGTTCCCTGGGAGGAACTGGATTATGGAAACGGGGGGCAGGTGGAAGAACAGCTCACTGCGCTGCTTCTTACGGTCTGCTGTCTGATCGCGCCAAAGGAAATTGTCCTGTACGGGGAATTTGTGACGGATGCTCTTGCAGGTCGGCTGGAGGATGCGCTTGCGGGGCGGCTGAAAAGAAGATTTCGGACGAAGGTAACCGCTTCCCACAGTCTGCAGGAGGATTTTGAAAAAGGCATGACCGGACTTGCAGTCAGGGAAATGGAAAGCAGGATGGACGATCTGGTCTGAGCCTGTGAACCGCAGATAATCTGCAGAAACAAAAAGGCCGGCGGGCTGAGAAAAACGGACATCTGCCGGCGGAGTCGGAAAGGAAACAAAGCATGAATCAGAAGGAAAGAATGCTCGCAAACCTGCCGTATAAGGCATGGCTGGACGGGCTTGCAGAAGAACGGCTGGAGAACAAGAAGAGAATCTACCGGTATAACAATATTCCGCCGGAGAATGAGAAAGAGCAGGCGGAGCTGATCCGCCGGATCATCGGAAAGCATGGAGAAAATCTGGTCATTGAGCCGCCTTTTCACTGCGATTATGGCAGCAACATCGAGGTGGGAGAGAATTTTTTTGCCAACTATAATCTCACCATTCTGGATGTGGGAAAGGTGAAAATCGGGAAGAACGCCCAGATCGCTCCCAATGTATCCATTTATACCGCCGGTCATCCGGTGCACCCGGATTCCAGAAATTCCGGCTATGAATATGGCATCGATATCACCATCGGAGACAATGTCTGGATTGGCGGAAGCAGCGTGATCAATCCGGGCGTAACCATCGGAAACAACGTGGTGATCGGTTCCGGAAGCGTGGTGACGAAGGACATTCCGGACAATGTGATCGCGGCGGGAAATCCCTGCCGGGTGATCCGCAGCATCACGGAGGAGGACCGGAAATATTACTTCAAAAACCGGGAATTTGATGTGGAGGACTATAGATAGGAGCAAAGACCGGCGGCGGGGAACCGCCGCCTGCGCGCTGAAATGGATTAGTGTGAAAAATAAGCCCGATGGCTTATTTTTCACACGGCAATTTGTGCCGGAGCGTCACAAATTGCTCTTAGGCATCAGAGAAATCGCATTCGCGATTTCTCTTCGCCCCGTCGCGGCAAAGCAAAGCTTTGCTACGCTCCGGAACGAGGAATGCAATGGGAGAAGCGAGACCTCTGAGGGAAAAACGGCAGCATGGGGATTTCCTGTTTCCGGTAAATATCTATGAGACCAGTCTGGAAAAGGGGGCGCAGGTACCCCTTTATTATCACTGGCATCCGGAGGTGGAGCTGTTTTTCATCACCGCCGGGGGTCTCAGCTTTCAGGTAGAGGGAGAGCAGCTTCTGCTGGAAGCGGGAGACGTGCTTCTGATCCGGCCGAACGCTCTCCACGGCTCCCATGACTGTCTGAAGGAGAGCCTGCGTTTCCGGGCGGCGGTATTCGATTATCATTTCCTTGCAGGAATTGAAAACGACAGGATTGAACAGGAGTATCTGCGCCCTCTGCTTCTGGGGGAGAAGAGCAGATTTTTTCTGATGTCGCAAAAGGACGGAACGGAAGAGAAAAAGGCGGAGATGGAAGCGCTTTTTTCTCTTCTGAACCGTCTTTTTGACGTTTTTCAAAAAAAGGAGAAGGGCTATGAGCTTCTGACACGCGCCTGGCTTCTGGAGGCGATGTATGTGCTGCTTCGCTATGGCGGAGAGAAAACGGGGCGGGTGCGTTCCAGCGAAGGCAGAAGCCGTCTGATCCGCGATATCGTCCGGTTTGTGGAGCTGCATTACGCTGAAAAGCTGCGCCTTGGCGACCTGGCGGCGCAGCTGTCCATGAGCGAGGGCTATCTCTGCCGGTTCTTCCGTAAGAATTTCCGTATGACCTTTGTGGAATACGTGCAGCGGTTCCGGCTGCAGAAGGCTGCCAGGCTTCTTCTGGAAACGGACGATCCGGTGGGGAAGATCGCTCTGGATGTGGGCTTTGGAAGCGGAAATTATTTCACCACGGAATTTGGAAAATATTATCACACCACGCCGCAGAAATACAGAAAAGGTCAAAATAACGAAGAAATGTGTCAATATCAGGAAGGAAACAGAGGGAAAAAATGAATATAATGAGATCATGATTTTGAAAACCGTCGTACAGGAGGCACAGGCAGCAGGTGTCTGCAGACTGTGCCGGATTTAAGACGCAAAAAGGAGGGTTATCATGTATACCATGAATCAGGAAGGAAATGCGCTGGTTTACCGCTGGGACGGGGAAGTGCTTTCCATCATGCCCTGGGGAGAGAACAGCTTCCGGGTGCGTTCCACCGTTCTGGGAGAGGTGGAGGATACGGACTGGGCGCTGCTTCCTCAGGAGGAGACAACAGCTGAAATCCATGTGGAGGAGTATACCGCGCGGATTACCAACGGGAAAATCACGGCTGAGCTCACCGTGGATTCCTGGAGCCACTATTGTGATATCGCTTTTTATAACCAGAAGGGAGAGCTGCTCTTAAAGGAAGCGGGAAAGGGCGGTGCTCTGGATAAAAAGAACCGCTTCTTCAAGCCAATTATCGGCGGGGACTACCGGCTGACGGTGACATTTGCGTCCAATCCGAAGGAGAAGCTGTACGGGATGGGGCAGTACCAGCAGGATATTCTGAATGTGAAGAACTGCAATCTGGAGCTGGCACACCGCAATTCCCAGGCCAGCGTGCCGTTCGTCCTTTCGGATCTGGGATATGGCTTCCTGTGGCACAATCCTGCTATCGGCCGGGTGAGCTTTGCCTCCAACACCACGGAATGGTATGCGGAAAGCACGAAGCAGATGGACTACTGGATCACGGCGGGAGATACGCCGGATGAGATCGAACAGGCTTATGGAAGGGCGGTGGGAACGGTTCCTGAGATGCCCGAATACGGCCTTGGCTTCTGGCAGTGCAAGCTGCGTTACTGGAATCAGGAGGATCTTCTCTCCGTGGCTAGAGAGTATCACAGGAGAGGCATTCCGGTTGACGTGATCGTCTGCGATTTCTTTCACTGGCCCCGGATGGGCGACTACCGGTTTGATGAGGAATTTTTCCCGGACCCGGAGACAATGGTGAAGGAGCTTAAGGAGATGGGCATGGAGCTGATGGTTTCCGTCTGGCCGCAGGTGGATCTGCGCAGTGAAAACTATCAGGAAATGAAGCAGAAGGGCCTGCTGGTAAAGGCGGAAAAGGGCGTGGACATCGCCATGCTCTATAACGGCAACAGCACCTTTTTTGACGCCACCAATCCCCGTTCCAGAGAGTACGTCTGGAACAAATGCAGACAGAACTATTACGATAAGGGAATCCGCGTGTTCTGGCTGGATGAGGCGGAGCCGGAATTTACCGGCTATGATTTCGACAATTACCGCTATTTCCAGGGACCGGCGGCACAGGTGGGCAACATCTATCCCCAGTCCTACGCGAGAACCTTTTACGAAGGACTGAAGCAGGCCGGAGAGGAAAGGGTGGTCAGCCTTCTGCGCTGCGCCTGGGCGGGAAGCCAGCGCTACGGCGCCCTGGTCTGGAGCGGAGATATCCATTCCGACTGGGAGACGCTGCGCCGTCAGGTCTGCGCGGGCCTGAACATGGGAATCGCCGGAATCTCCTGGTGGACCACGGACATCGGTGGCTTTTCCGGCGGCAATCCGGATGATCCGGCCTTCCGTCAGCTTCTGGTGCGCTGGTTCGAGTGGGGCTGCTTCTGTCCGGTGATGCGTCTGCACGGAGACCGGGTTCCGGCCACGCCGTTAAAGAATCGGGCGGGAGAGACGCTCAATCCTACCGGAGCGGCGAACGAGGTATGGAGCTTTGGAGAGGAGAATACGGATACGCTGGTAAAATACATCCGCTTCCGTGAAGCAATGCGCCCCTATACGAGACAGGTGATGGAGGAGGCCCATACCCTTGGCCGTCCGGTGATGCGTCCCATGTTCTATGAATTTCCGGATCAGGAATGCTGCTGGGATATGAAGGAGCAGTACATGTTCGGAAGCGACATTCTGGTGGCTCCCATCCTCTACGAAGGACAGACGAAGCGGGAGGTTTATCTGCCCGCGGGAGCAGCGTGGACATGCGTTCATGACGGAAAGGTATATGAGGGAGGACAGACCGTCACCGTGGACGCGCCCCTTGAGGTGATCCCCGTATTTTTAAGAGACGGGAAGTTTTCAGAGCTAGTGGGACTGATCTGAGAAATGTAAAAAAGAATCCCGCTTGCGGGATTCTCCCGGTAATCAAAGCTTACCTGCGTAGCGGGTCGCGTAAGCGACATCTTCCTTTCCGCCGCAGTGCGATCCACCGGAGGTTTTTATACGATAGGAAATGAAATTTCCTATCGTATAAAAATACGGAGGTCTTTGGCCCTGTGTGGGGAAAAGACCTCCGTATTTTTATAAGGGTTTTATCTCCCCGACAACTCAAAACACAGCGATATCAGCACCGGCACAAAGGCGGAGCAGATTGCGCCGTTTAATACGGACAGAATCACCGTTTCCTCATTGGTATATTTGATCATTAACGGCAGGGTGGTATCCTCGCTGGTCGCGCCCGCCGCCGCGATGCAGGCATAATAGTTCAGCCGGGACAGAAGAGGAATGCTGAAAAAGGAGAACAGCTCCCGCATCAGATTGCTTAAAAAGGCAATGCTTCCCATCTGTACTCCCAGCAGATTTTCCAGAGTGATGCCTGCCAGGCTGTACCAGCCGAGGCCGCCAGCCACAGCCGCTCCGTCGAAAATATCCCGTCCGGTCAGAATGCCGCAGACGGCTCCTCCCAGAAGGGAGGCGAGAATTACGCCAAAGGGAATGATGAATATTTTTACATGATACTGACGGATGCTGCGGATCAGCCCGTGGTGCAGGCCGATGCTGATCCCCACCGAAAACATGAGCACATATAAAATCAGATCCTTATGGGTGGAAAGGGCGGCGAGAAACCAGTTATCCAGCCCTGATGTGCCGCACAGAAGTCCAGCGAAAAGAGCGAGAAGCGCGATGATTATCATGATGCCTTATCCTCCCCGCTTTTTACATTCTTTTTTCCTTTCCCCGCACCTGGAAAGCCCCTGGTGAGCAGAATGACGATCAGAATGGAAGCCGCTGTGGGTATGGCAAAGAACAGGAGGCTGTCCAGTCCCAGAGAAAGCAGGTTGTCAAACAGATCCTCCTTCTGCCCCAGCGTTACGCCCATGGCAAAGATCAGAAGAGCGGTGCAGACAGTCTGCAGAAGCTCATTTCCCTTTTTGAACCGTTCTGGGAAAAAGAATTTTCCCACGAGTATCCCCGCACACATCACACATATGGTTATCATCCGTATGCCTCCTGAACAATAAAATTTGCAAAACATCCCTAATTTTATAGAGTTTGTGTCGGTAAGTCAACTGTTTTTCCTGCGGTACTGATCCGGAGAGAGACCATACTTCCTGCGGAAGGCCCTGCTCAGATGGAATTCGTCGCAGAAGCCGAAGTTCAGAGCGGTTTCATGCAGCTTGACGCCGGGCTGGGTCAGGAGAAACTGACGGACCATTTCCAGTTTCAGGTCCATCTGATACGCATAGAGAGTCTTGCCAAAGGCCCGTTTAAAATGGTTGGTCAGGGTCCGCTCGCAGACGTAGAATCGTTCCGCCAGCTCCTTCCCCGTAAAAAAGGTCTGCGGCGTGGTCTGAATCAGCCGGGACACCTCATCCACCAGAGTGGCGGCTCCGGACGGAATTTCTTCCTTTTCCTGCTGTTCCAGAAGCTCACACAACAGCAGGTTGAAAAGAAGGGAGATTTTTTGCTGCTTCTGCTTTTTCAGGCCGGAGTCCGTCCAGCTTTCTGAAATGATTTCCTCAAACAGCACCCGGATACGCGGAGCATCCTGGCAATGGATCAGGCTGGAAAAAGCGGTCATTCCGTCAGCCGGACCTGTCAGAGTATCGGAAGCCGCAGCTGTGCCGGCCGTGTTGGCGGCCATTTCCTTCTCCACAGGCTTTGCATGAATATACATGTGCCGGTTATGAGGGGAGCAGGGGGTAAGACCATAGTGATGCCGGCCGGCGGGAAGGATCAGAAGATCGTCCGTGCGCAGCCGGAAAGCCTCTTTCCGCCCGCCTGCCGGGAACTCCTCGCCGATTTCCCAGGTACCGTCAAGCATATAGAGGAAATCATGCTCCTTCAGCACCCGGTCCGGATGCAGGGTGGGATGGATCATGGTGATATGATTGGCAGAGCCGATCTGCCGGTCGTATGGAAAACATAAATAAACACTCATCGCTGTCCTCATGCCGGAGAAGCGGCGGCGGGCCAATAAAGACCGCCGCTGTTTTCCTATCTTCTGTAGAATGATTTTTCCACATTATACATGCTGCTTTCCAAAATGGCAATGGAAACGGAGAGGGCTTCCTGATAAGATGACAGTGATCCGGAACGGCAGAGCCGTTCTTCTATAATGATTACAATGCCGCCGTCGGCGGCGGAAATGAGAGGGGCACGAACCTGGGTTCGTGCCGAAGAACGGCAAAGCCGTTCTTCTAAAACTAATTAAATGCCGCCTGCGGCGGCGGAAATGAGAGGGGCACGAACCTGGGTTCGTGCCAAAGAACGGCAAAGCCGTTCTTCTAAAACTAATTAAATGCCGCCTGCGGCGGCGGAAGGAGAGGTAAGGATGGATCAGAAGGAATACAGCAGACCGCTTTCTTTGAGAAAGGTGCAGGTTACCGACGAGTTCTGGAAAAATGAAATGGAGCTGGTGAGAAAGGAGGTCATTCCCTATCAGTGGGAGGCGTTAAACGACCGGATTCCGGACGCGGATCCCAGCTTTTCCATGCGTAATTTTAAGGTGGCGGGAAGGCTGAATGCCAGACGAAGGGCAGAGGGAGACGCTTACCGTCCGGTGAAGTGGCCGCTGGAGTTTCAGCCGCTTCCGGAGGATATGGACCATCTGGAGGAACGGTTTTACGGCTGTCTGTTTCAGGACAGCGATTTTTCCAAATGGATTGAGGCGGTGGGCTATTCCCTGACGCAGCATCCGGACCCTGAGCTGGAGGCGACAGCGGATGAGGCCATCGACATCGTCTGTGCCGCTCAGCTGGAGAACGGCTATCTGGATACCTATTACATCATCAGCGATCAGGACAAAATTTTCACCAACCTGAAGGACAACCACGAGCTGTACTGCTTCGGTCATCTGACGGAGGGAGCGGTAGCCTATTATCAGGCTACGGGAAAGGATAAGCTCCTGAAAGCCGCCGAGCGGTATGCGGATTATATTTCCTCCTGCTTCGGCCCGGAGGAAGGAAAGAAAAAGGGCTATCCCGGCCATGAGATCGCGGAAATGGCCCTGGTGCGCCTGTATGAGCAGACCGGGGAGAAAAAGTACCTGGAGCTGAGCCGCTTTTTTGTGGACCAGCGGGGAACCAGACCCTATTACTTTGATCTGGAACAGCCGGACCGGGTAAAAAAAGGCCATGAAGAGGAGCTTCGGTACGCATACAATCAGGCCCATCTGCCGGTCAGGCAGCAGGATGAGGCGGTGGGACATGCGGTGCGTGCGGTTTATCTGTATTCCGGCATGGCGGACGTGGCCAGGCTGACCGGGGATGAAAGCCTGTATGCGGCCTGTGAAAGGCTCTGGGAGAACATGACCAGGAAAAAAATGTACATCACGGGAGGTATCGGTGCGACCCATATCGGAGAAGCCTTTTCCTTTAATTATGACCTCCCGAATGATACCGCTTATGCGGAAACCTGCGCTTCCATCGGTCTGGTATTTTTCGCCAGGAGAATGTTGCAGATCAAAGCGGACAGCCGCTATGCGGATGTGATGGAGCGGGCGCTCTATAACGGAGTGTTAAGCGGCATGGCGCTGGATGGAAAGAGCTTCTTCTATGTGAATCCGCTGGAAAGCCTTCCGGAGGCCTGTCATAAGGATGAGAGAAAATTTCATGTGAAGCCTGTCCGTCAGAAATGGTTCGGCTGTGCCTGCTGTCCTCCCAACATCGCAAGGCTCATCAGTTCCATCGCTTCCTACGCCTATACGAAATCGGATGATACGCTGTATGTTCACCTGTATATGGGAAGTGCGCTGGAATGTGAGTTCGGCGGGAAAAAGGCGGATGTCCGCATCACCTCCGGTTTCCCATGGAACGGAAAAGTGACTGTGGAGCTGCGGCTGGAAGAGGAGACGGAATTTACGCTGGCGCTGCGTATCCCCGGCTGGTGTGAGGGATATACGGTGAATGGCAGGCCCGGTCCGGCAGGCGGCACTGTGGATGCAGAGAAGCCGGGAAGTGAAATTCTGAAGGATGGTTATCTCTATCTGCGCAGAGCCTGGCGGGACGGGGATAAGCTGGAGCTGGATTTCCCCATGACCGTCCGCATCATGGAAGCGGACAGCAGGGTTCGTGAGGATATCGGCCGGGCGGCCGTGACCAGAGGACCTGTGGTCTACTGCATGGAAGAAGCGGATAACGGACGCAGCCTGCATCTGTGCGTCCTTCCGGAGGATGTCGTGGTGTCAGAGGAAAAGGGCGATATTCAGGGCGTTCCCGTGGTAAAAGTCATCGCGGACGGGCTACGTCAGAAACCGGAGCCGGAGGAGGAGCGGCCGCAGGAAGAACTCTATCATGTACGCCGCAGGGCGGAATACGAAGCGGTCAGGCTTATCTTTATTCCCTACTTCGCCTGGGCAAACCGGGGAGAGGGAGAAATGCAGGTGTTCGTGAGAGAAAAATAACGGCGGAAATGCCGGAAAATTGAAAAGATGTCCGGAGCAGCAGGCTTCGCTCCGGTAAATTGGACTGATTTTCATCCGCCGTCTGTTGGAAAACGGACGGCGGATTTTTTGATTTTTTCCACTTCAGGTAGGGGATTGCCTTTTTTGAAAACCCAACGTATAATAGGGATGCAAATTCAGAGAAAGTTTATTTTGCAAAAAGAAAGGACCTGAAAAAAATGAAGGATACACGTACGGGCAGGAGATACAGCCTCATGACTGCAGCTTTTGCAGCCTGGATGCTGATTCTCCTGCCTCTGTCGGTACATGCGCAGGAGGTTCAGCCCGCTGCCCGGGCGGAAGATGCGGACGACATCATCTTTGTGGGAGATTCCCGTTTCGTGCAGATGAAAAATGCTGTGGGAGAGAATCCCTATCTCTGGATAGCCAAAGGTTCTCAGGGGTATGACTGGTTTTCCGGTGAGGCTGTGGCTCAGATTGATGCTGCCGTACAGAGCGGAACGAAGATTCTGATCAATTTCGGGGTGAATGACGTGGGCAATGAGAAGTCCTACGCCGAGCTTGTGAACCGCAAGGCGGCGGAATGGGAGGAAAAGGGAGCCGAGGTCTACTATGCCTCTGTTAATCCGGTTGAGGATGGCCGCTATGTCACGGAAGAAAAGGTGGAGAAATTCAACGAAAAGCTGCAGGAGGATCTGAATTCTGCGGTAGAGTGGATCGACAGCTTTTCCTGGCTGATGGAGGATGGTTATACGCTGACGGACGGACTGCATTTCTCCAGTGATACCTATGAAAAGCTCTATGCATTTTATCTGGATGAGCTGATGGATGAGAACTGAACGGCTGCCGGATCAAAATCCCGGGAAATCCCGGTCGGGAAGTCCGCCCTGTGGCGGGCTTCCTTTCAGGATAAAAAAGACGGAAGAAGAAAATACCGATGAAAATCATTATTGCAGGCTGCGGCAAGGTGGGCTACATTCTGGCCGAACAGCTCAATGAAGAAGGCCATGAAATCACAATCATAGATACGAACGAAGAGAAGGTCAACATGGTGGGCAATCTCCTGGACGTGATGTGTATCCAGGGAAATGCCACCAGCTACCATGTGCAGGAAGAGGCCGGCGTGAAGGAAGCGGATCTGCTGATCGCGGTGACGAATAAGGACGAGGTGAATCTCCTGTGCTGTCTGATCGCAAGAAAGGCGGGACACTGTCAGACCATCGCCAGAGTGCGTGATCCCGGTTATTATGCCGAAATCGGATTCATCAAGGAGGAGCTGGGCCTGTCCATGGCAATCAACCCGGAGCTGGCTGCGGCGGCGGATATTGCCAGGCTGATTCAGATTCCTTCCGCCATGGAGGTTGATACCTTCGCAAAGGGAAAGGTGGACCTGGTCCGGTTCCGGATTCCGAAGGGATCCGCCTGGAGCGGAAAGAAGATCATTGATGCCAGCAGAAAGATGGGCGGCAATCTGCTGATCTGTGTGATCGAGCGGGAAAACCACCAGGTTCTGATCCCGGACGGAAATGTGGTGCTGCATGAAGGAGACTATATTTCCGTGATCGTGCCGCCGGAGAGAATGAAGGCGCTGTTTTCCAGCATAGGAATCGAGAGCAGGATGATTCATGACGTGATCATCGCGGGAGGGGGCAGGCTGGCCTATTATCTGGCAAGAAAGCTCCTGCAGTCCAAAATCCAGGTGCGCATTATTGAAAATAACCGTGCGAGATGCGACGAGCTGAGCGAGCTTCTCCCGAAGGCCATGATCATTTACGGGGATGCGACGGATACGGATCTTTTAAAAGAGGAAGGGCTGGAGAGCGCGGATGCCTTCGTTTCCCTCACGGGACTGGATGAGGAAAATGTAATGCTTTCCTGCTATGCGGGAAGAGTATCGAAGGCCAAGATCATCACCAAGATCACAAAAATCAGCTACGGCGGCATCATGGACAGCTTTGATGTGGGAAGCGTTGTCAGCCCCAGACATCTGACGACGGAGCTGATCAGCCAGTATGTACGCTGTATGCAGAACTCCATGGGAAGCGCGGTGGAGGCAGTTTACCGCATGGTGGACAACAAGGTGGAAGCGCTGGAATTCTCCGTAAAAAAAGGTGCGAAGGTTCTGGATGTTCCCCTTGCGGAAATGAAGCTGAAGGACAACCTGCTGTTATGCAGCATCGTGAGAAGAGGAAAAATGATTCTTCCCTCCGGCCAGGATAAGATTCAGGCCGGGGATACGGTGATCGTTGTCACGACGCATAAGGGGCTGGATGAGATCGAGGATATTCTTGCCTGAAATGGAAATGGGAATCGAGGGATAAAGTCATGAATTACAGAAGCATTACATATATTCTCGGATGGATCATGCGGGTGGAGGGGGCATTTATGCTTCTGCCCGTGATCGTCGCCCTGATCTATGGTGAGGACATCTGGACGATTTATCTGATCTGCGCTCTTCTGACGCTTGCTGCCGGCGTCCTGCTTTCCCGGAAACGGAAAGGAAATTTTCAGCTTTTTGCGAGAGAAGGCTATGTGGCCGTCGCGCTCGGCTGGGTGGTTCTGAGTCTGATCGGAGCGCTTCCCCTGTGGCTGACGGGAGATATTCCCCACTTCGTGGACGCGCTGTTTGAGATCATCTCCGGCTTTACTACCACCGGCTCCAGCATTCTGGTAGATGTGGAGGCCCTTTCCCGCGGCGGCATGTTCTGGCGCTGCTTTTCCCACTGGATCGGCGGTATGGGCGTGCTGGTATTCCTGCTTCAGATTATCCCGCTTTCCAGCGGACAGACCATGTATCTGATGCGGGCGGAAAGTCCTGGCCCTTCGGTGAGCAAACTGGTTCCCAGAGTGCGTGAGACGGCTCTGGTGCTGTATGGCATTTATATCGCGATGACGGTGCTTGAGATTTTTTTCCTTCTGATCGGAGGAATGCCCCTTTTTGATACCCTGTGCACCACCTTTGGTTCCGCGGGAACCGGCGGCTTTGCCATCTGGTCGGACAGCATGGCCAGATACAGCCCCTATCTGCAGATTGTGGTCACCATCTTCATGTTCCTGTTCGGCGTGAATTTCAGCTTTTACTATCTGCTTCTGACAAAGCGGGTGAAGGAGGCCTTTCAGATCGAGGAGGTTCGTGCCTATTTCGGCATCTTTGCGGTGGCCACCGTTCTGATCGCCTTTAACATCCTTTCTCAGGTGGGAAATCTAGCGGACAGCTTCCGGCACGCGGCCTTTCAGGTTTCCTCCGTCATGACTACCACGGGCTTTGCCACCACGGATTTCGATAAGTGGCCGGAATTTTCCAGGACTCTTCTGGTGCTGCTGATGTTCATCGGCGCCTGTGCGGGCAGCACCGGAGGCGGAATGAAGGTTTCCAGGGTGCTGATCTATTTAAAGACCATCAAAAAGGAGCTGGCCTTCCTGGTTCATCCCAGGAGTGTGAAGGTGGTCATGATGGACGGAAAGAGGATGGAACACACGGTGGTGCGGGCTGCAAACATTTTCCTCATCACCTATCTGGGAATTCTCGCACTTTCCATTCTTGTGGTGAGCCTGGACGGCAGCGATTTCACCACCACGGTGACCGCTGTAATCACGGCGCTCAACAATGTGGGGCCGGGACTGTCCCTGGTGGGGCCAATGGGAAACTTCGCGTTTTTCTCCGATCTGTCCAAATTTGTGCTGATGTTTGATATGCTGGCCGGGAGGCTGGAGATTTTTCCGCTGCTGCTTCTGTTTGTCCCCTATACATGGAAAAAATGATTGCGCATCTGCGGGGTGGGATGCTATAATTTTGCCAGACAGAGCCGGTGAAAAAGAATGCCGGCTGAAACAGAAAAAGGAATGGAGGACGTTATGCGCAGAATTTTGCTGAAGCTGAGCGGGGAGGCCCTCGCAGGCGATAAAAAGCACGGCTTCGATGAGGAGACGGTGAGAAAGGTCGCGGCCCAGATCGCTGAAGTGGTAAAGAGCGGCGTTCAGGTCGGCGTGGTGATCGGCGGCGGCAACTTCTGGAGGGGAAGGACCAGCGAGAACATGGACCGGACGAAGGCGGATCAGATCGGCATGCTGGCCACCGTGATGAATTGTATTTATGTATCCGAAATGTGCAGGGCAGAAGGCCTTCAGACCGCCGTCTTCACGCCGTTTGCCTGCGGCTCCTTCACGAAGCTGTTTTCCAAGGACGAAGCGGTATCCTGTATGAAAGAGGGAGGAGTGGCCTTTTTTGCGGGAGGAACCGGACATCCCTATTTTTCCACGGATACGGGCGTGCTTTTGAGAGCCATCGAGGTGGAGGCGGATGTGATCCTGCTCGCCAAGTCTATTGACGGTGTGTATGACGACGATCCGGCAAAGAATCCGGCGGCGAAGAAGTATGATGAGGTTTCCATCGATGAGGTGATTGCGAAAAACCTGCAGGTGGTGGATATGACCGCTTCTATTTTGGCGAGGGACAACCACATGCCCATGTGGGTATTCGGCCTGAATGAAGAAAACAGCATTGTCAACACAATGAACGGAAATTTCCACGGGACAAAGGTGACCGTCTGAAAGGGAAAAAAGCCGCCTGTGCGGCAGAATGAGAGGAAGATACAGGATGAATGAAAAGTTACAGCAGTTTGACAGCAAAATGAAAAAGACCTGCGAGCATCTGGAGGCTGATTTTGTTACGATCCGTGCCGGACGTGCCAATCCCCATGTGCTTGATAAAATTAAGGTGAACTATTACGGCTCTCCCACGCCCATCCAGCAGGTGGGAAACATTACGGTTCCCGAACCCAGAATGATTCAGATCGCTCCCTGGGAGAAGTCCCTGATCAAGGAGATCGAGAAGGCGATCATGGCTTCTGACGTGGGCATCACGCCTTCCAATGATGGAAACGTGATCCGGCTTGTGTTCCCGGAAGTGACTGAGGAGCGCAGGAAGGCTCTTGTGAAGGAAGTGAAGAAGAAAGGGGAAGAGGGTAAGGTTGCCATCCGCAACATCCGCAGGGATGGAAACGATACCTTTAAGAAGATGGCTAAGGAGGACGTCTCCGAGGACGAGATCAAGGAACTGGAAAGCGAGCTTCAGAAGCTGACTGACAAATACATTAAGGAAGTGGATAAGCTGGTGGAGGAGAAGTCCAAAGAAATCATGACAGTGTAGGAATTTCGTCTGATTAATATGAGGGGCAGGCAGGAAGCTTGTCCCTTTTTGCGCGATACGCCCGGAGAGCGGCCGCAGGGATGGGCAGGCTTGCCTGCACAGACGTGCGGACATTCGACGGGCAACGGACAGTGAGCAGCTCTGCTGCGAACTGTATTGATACGCCCGGAGAGCGGCTGGCCGGGTATTACGGCAGTGGAGGAAAATATGTCGAATATATCGGAAAGAAAAATACCGAATCATGTGGCAATCATACTGGACGGAAACGGAAGATGGGCAAAGGCGAAGGGAATGCCGAGAAATTATGGGCATGTCCAGGGGGCGAAGCGGGTGGAGGACATCTGCGAGGAGGCTTACCGGATGGGCATTAAGTATCTGACGGTATACGCCTTTTCCACGGAAAACTGGAACCGGCCCCGGGACGAGGTGGACGCGCTGATGGGACTTCTGCGTAATTATATGAAGACCTGCTTAAGAACCGCGGCCAAAAACAATATGTGCGTCCGGGTTCTGGGGGATAAGACCAGGCTGGATGAGGATATCAGAAACCGGATCGATCAGCTGGAAAAATCCACCAGAGCAAACAGCGGCCTGCATTTTCAGATCGCTTTAAATTATGGAGGACGTGATGAGATCTGCCGGGCGATGCGTTCCCTGGCAAGACAGGTGCAGGAAGGGAAGCTCGCTCCGGAGGAGATCGACGAGGAGCTGATCAGCAATACGCTGGATACGGCAGGTCTGCCGGAGCCGGATCTTCTGATCCGTACCTGTGGAGAGCAGCGTATCTCAAATTTCCTGCTGTGGCAGCTGGCGTATACGGAATTCTATTTCACGTCTGTGGCCTGGCCGGATTTTACGAAGGAAGAATTGGAAAAAGCCGTGGAAGCATATAATCATAGAGACAGACGATACGGGCTTGTGAAGGACGAATAGAGCGTCTGCGGCTTTGCTGCGGCATCCCGGCCGGTGGATAGCCGGACGGAAAAAAGAAGAAAGACGGACGAGGAGGAAGGATATGTTCTGGATAAGACTGAGAAGCAGCGTAATACTGGTGATTGCCGCGCTTTTTCTGCTGCTGACGGGAGGATGGGTGCTGGCGGCCGGGCTGTTTGTCCTGTCCCTGATCGCGTTCCGGGAGCTGATGCGTGCCGCCGGGGCGGGTTTACAGTCAGAGAACGAAGAAGGAACAAAAAATGTGCAGGAGGTGGGGAAAGCCTCCGGCAAAGGCCGCTTCGGAATTCTGGAATGGATCGGCTTTCTCGGAACTGCCGTCTATTATGCGGTCCTTCTGCTGGAGGCAGAGCCGGTTTACTGGCTGGGCGTTCTGGGGCTGGTGTTCCTTGGAATGATGGCGGCCTATGTGATCACCTTTCCTTCTCTGCAGGCAGGACAGGTGATGACCGCTTTTTTCTGTTACTTCTACGGTCCCGTTCTGTTTTCCTTTATCTGGCTGACCAGAGAGCTTCCGGGCGGCATTTATATGGTCTGGCTGATTTTCATCAGCTCCTGGATCTGCGATACCTGTGCCTATCTGTCCGGAATGGCTCTGGGAAAGCATAAGCTGACCCCGGTGCTGAGTCCGAAAAAATCGGTGGAAGGCGCCGTCGGCGGGGTCCTTGGCTCTGCTCTGGTGGGTGCTCTGTTCGGATATCTGTTCCTGAACCGGATGTTCGACGGACAGAATATGGTCTGGATCTGTGCGCTGATCTGCGGCGCGGGGGCGGTGATCTCCCAGATCGGAGACCTGGCGGCCTCGGGCATCAAGAGAAATCATGGAATCAAGGATTACGGGAAGCTGATTCCCGGCCACGGCGGAGTGATGGACCGCTTTGACAGCGTGCTTTTTACGGCGCCCATCATTTACTATCTTGCCATTCTTCTGATACGTTTTGAATAGAGAGGGAATACTTTAATGAAGAAAATCGCAATTCTGGGCTCCACCGGCTCCATCGGAACCCAGACACTGGAAATTGTAAGAGAAAATCCGGATCTGAAGGTGACGGGGCTTGCTGCCGGAAGCAACGCGGCCCTGATGGAAGAGCAGGTCCGGGAATTTGGGCCTGATACCGTAGTCATGTGGAGCGAGAAGGCTGCAGCGGATCTGAAAAACCGTATCAGCGATCTGAAGGTCCGCGTGCTGTGCGGCATGGACGGCCTGCTGGAGCTGGCGTCGATGGACGGCTATGAGGTGCTGGTGACGGCGGTGGTTGGAATGATCGGAATCCGTCCTACCATCGCGGCGATCGAGAGCGGAAAGACCATCGCGCTCGCCAATAAGGAGACGCTGGTGACGGCCGGACATCTGATCATGCCTCTGGCAAAGAAGTACGGAGTGTCCATTCTGCCGGTGGACAGCGAGCACAGCGCCATCTTCCAGTCCCTGAACGGAGAGGATCCGGGGCGGGTTTCCAGAATCCTGCTGACGGCTTCGGGCGGACCATTCCGCGGAAAGAGCAGACAGGAGCTTGCTTCCATGACGGTGGAGGATGCGCTGAAGCATCCCAAATGGTCCATGGGAAAAAAGATCACGGTGGACTCCTCCACGCTGGTAAATAAGGCGCTTGAGGTGATGGAGGCCTGCTGGCTGTTCGGTGTAAGCCTGGATCAGATCCAGGTGGTGGTCCATCCTCAGAGCATCATTCATTCTGCGGTGGAATACGTGGACGGCGCGGTGATAGCCCAGCTGGGACTGCCGGACATGAAGCTGCCGATTCAGTATGCTCTGTTCTATCCTGACAGGCGGCCCATGAAGGGAAAGAAGCTGGACCTTTTTGAGGTTGGCACCCTCACTTTTGAACGGCCGGATATGGAAACCTTCCGGGGACTTTCCCTCGGGCTTCGGGCCGCCAGAGAGGGCGGCAGCATGCCCACCGTATTCAATGCGGCGAACGAAAAGGCGGTCGCCCTGTTTTTGAACCGGCAGATCGGCTTTCTGTCCATCACGGAGCTGATTGAGAAGTGCATGGACCATCACCGCAGAATAGACAATCCGGATCTGGAACAGATTCTGCAGGCAGAGGCTGAGACTTATGAGTATATGGACAGCATCAAAGCATAAAGGAGATTGAGATTCATTGACAACCATCATTCTGTTCATCATTGTATTCAGTGTGATCGTCATCGCCCATGAGCTGGGACATTTTCTCCTGGCGAAGGCGAACGGCATCACCGTGGTGGAGTTTTCCGTCGGCATGGGGCCGAAGCTGCTCCACTTCAGCAGAGGGGGAACCGAATATTCGCTGCGCCTGCTTCCCATAGGCGGCGCCTGTATGTTTGAGGGGGAGAGCGGTCTGGAGGAGGATCAGGGAACGCTGTCCGACGGCGCTTTTCCCAAGGCGAAGGTCTGGGCCAGAATCTCCACGGTGTTTGCGGGACCGTTCTTTAATTTCATTCTCGCCTACATCCTCGCCATGTTTGTGGTGGGCTATGCGGGAAGCGACAGACCGGTGATTCAGGATGTGATGGACGGCTATCCGGCCGAGGAGGCGGGCATGCAGAGCGGAGACGTGGTCACCCGTATGAACGGCGAACGGATTTATCTGGGAAGGGAAATTTCCCTTTATACCATGGCGAATCCCGGAAGGACCGTGACGGTGGAATACCTGCGGGACGGAGAGCGGCATACGGCAACGCTGGTTCCGGAATACGACGAGACGGAAGGAAGGTATCTGCTGGGCTTCCAGGGCTTTTCAGAGTTCGTGGACTGCCGGAATGCCGGAGTTTTCAAATATGCTTATTATGAGGTGCGCTACGGCCTGAAAATGACGGTCAAGAGCATCGGAATGCTTCTGACCGGAAAGGCCGGCCTGGACGATATGTCCGGACCCGTGGGAATGGCACAGATGATCGGAGAGGTGCAGCAGGAGACGGCGCCGTATGGCCCGCTGGTAGTGGCCCTCAATATGGTTAATATCGCCATGCTTTTAAGCGTCAATCTGGGCGTGGTTAACCTCCTTCCCCTTCCGGCGCTGGACGGCGGGCGGCTGGTCTTCCTTCTGGTGGAGGCCGTGCGCGGAAAGCCGGTGCCCCCGGATAAGGAGGGCATGGTACACTTCGCGGGCTTTGTGCTTCTGATGGTGCTGATGGTGGTTGTGATGTTTAATGATATTTCCCGTCTGCTGGGATAAAACAGTGGGGAAAAGAAAGGGGGACATTTATGCACATGAAAAGGAGCAGGAGCAACGGAGTGCTGCAGGAGAACAGACGGCAGAAAGGCTTCCGGAGGGGCAGCCGGCTCCTTGCGGGCCTCTGCGCGGCCCTTTTTCTGGCGGCGGCTCCGGCTGCCGGCGCACAGGCGGAGGAGCTTCCCGCAGGGTATGTGAGAAGCATCTATACCAACGAGCCCGTGACGGAGGCACAGGCCGGACAGCGGCCCATTGCGGTGATGATGCCCACGGACAGGGCGGCTCAGCCCTCCTACGGGATCGGACATGCAAAGGTGCTCTACGAGATCATGGAGGAGGGAGAGATTTCCAGACAGCTTGCCATCATCGACGACTGGCAGGGCCTTTCCCGCATCGGGAATATCCGAAGCTGCCGGGCCTATTACCTTCCTCTTGTCACAGAGTGGGATCCCATTCTCATCCATTACGGAGGCGTATGGTATATGCGCGACCGGATCAGCCTGCCGGACATTAACAACCTGTCCGGAACCTATGAATACGGGACGGGAGGAAGCGCGCCGGGAGCGGACAAGTTCTTCCGAACCTCGGACAGGAGGGCACCGCACAACGCCTATATCAGCGCGGCAGGAATTACGGAGGCCTGCGCCCAGCTTGGCTATTCTCTGACCATCCGGCCGGGATATTACAGCGCGAAGCATTTCAATTTTGCGGAAGGGGTCAATACCCTGGCTCAGTACGGGGCGGGAGCGGCTTCGGCAAATTTGATTGATCTGTCCGGTATCTTCCCCTATACCAGGACGGGCTTTACCTATAATCCTGCGACCGGACTTTATGACAAGACCATTCATGGCGGAGCCCATAAGGATGCTGACGGAACGCAGCTTTCATTTGCAAACGTGGTCGTTCAGAATACCTCCTGGATGACGCTGGACGACAAGGGCTATCTGGCCTTTGTCAACTATGATACCACCCAGGACGGCTGGTATTTCACAAAGGGAAAATGCATCCATATCACCTGGCAGAAGACGGCGGACTACAGTCCCACCCGGTATTTTGACGATGCGGGAAATGAGATTCAGCTGAACCAGGGAAAGACCTACATAGCGGTCGCACAGGCGGGCAGACTGCCGGCATTTTCATAAGGAGACCTCAGGCGGCGCGGATGCGCCGCCGGTTTTCCTTCTGTTTCAGGAAGACAGGGCCATACAGGCATGCGGTCTTCCGGTTCATTTCCATACAAATTTCTTTTTTAATCTGATTTATTCTATTTTTTTCTTTTTCATGTATTCCAATTATGAGTTGATCTTTATTTTTTTTACTTTGGGAATATTTATGCCTGTGATCAGGCAGATGGCACGGAAAGGAGGCGTGCATGTCGAAAGAAAGGTACAGGATTCTGAGAAAGCTGGGAGAGGGCGGCTGTGGCCGGACCTATCTGGTGCGGGACAGAAAGCTCGGCAAGCTCTGGGCGATGAAGGAGTTGAAGCCGGAGGATGGCAGGGAGCGCGGCTGGGAGGAGGAATTCCGGATCCTGCGGGAACTGGACAGTCCCTGCTTCCCCCGCCTTGTGGAATGCTTTCGGGAGGAAGGAAAACAGTATCTGGTGATGGACTGGGTACGGGGGCTGACGCTGGAGAAAAAACTCATTCAAAATGGTCCTCTGGACTGGAAAGAGGCAGCAGACTGTGCGCTCCAGCTCTGTGGAGCGCTGGAAAAACTGCATGGGGGAATCCCTGCCGTTCTGCACCTGGATCTGAAGCCGTCAAACATCATCCTCACACAGGATGGTCCCCGGCTGATCGATTTCGGGAGTGCCGTTCTGGCGGGTGAGAACAAAAAAACGGCTCCGGAGGACAATGCTTCTGTGAATGAAAAGTCTGCGAATAATGCTTCTGCCGGAAGGGAACACGTCCTGACCGGAACGCCCGGCTTTGCCGCGCCGGAGCTGTATGAAGGACGGGAAGCGGATGCGGGAAGCGATGTATACAGCCTTGGAGCGGTGCTTCAGGTAATGCTTACAGGAAAGAAGCCGCAGGAAAAGGGAGAGAGGCCAAAAGACGTGCCGGAGCGCCTGTGGGAGATCACGGGACGCGCCCTGTGTGAGGACAGGCAGAAACGCTTTCGGAACGCAGGAGAGATGAAGAAAGCGCTGGAAGACCTCCTGGAGAACGGGGAAAGATCGAACGAAACGAGGAAGCGGGGGCGGACAAAGAGTCTGCAGACAGGGATGGTTCTGGTCCTGCTGACGGCAGCGCTCGGCGTCCGTCTTTATCTTCCTGCGGTTCGGCAGCCGGCCGCGGCTAGGCAGCCGAGTGCAGTCCTGCAGCCGAGTGCGGTCCTGCAGCCGGAAAATGCTTTTGTCTCAATTCCGGAGAGCCTGAGGGTACAGAAGAAAGCTTTCAGCTCCGAAAAAAGGCTTGAGGCTTTTTCCCATGGTTCGATCTGGGAGCTGGTCCGTCAGGGAGAAGAGGCAGGGAAAATGCTCGGACTCCGGCATGATTTCGGAGAAGCGGTCAGGAAGGCCGCAGAACGGTGGGAGAGGCGCTGAAAGGAGTTGTGGGAACATTTTCCCGCAGGAGTATCCATGTAAGAGACGGCCGGGAATTTTGTCGAAAAATAAAGACGGTTTCCGCCTGTAATCCTTAGAATTTTGACAAAAAATGCGGCCGTCTGTCCGTATAATGTTCCCATACCTACAGGAGGTGAGAGGTGAAGTATATTGTCTACATAGACCGCCTGTTTTTGCTGCAGGCCGTGCAGACACTGGCGCTTCTCCTCCTGACCGGGACCTTTCTGAACTGGCGCGCACCCTCAGCTGCCGCGTCCGTCCTCAGACTGGTTTTGGGGTCAGGCGCGGAGGCGCTTTTTTTCTGTGCGGTATTTTTGCTGCCTGGAATCGGGAGTCTGCCCAAAAAGCTTCTGCTCGCGGCCGGATCGCTTGCCGGGCTGTTACTGATCTTCCGGATCCGTCTGCCGGGCCTTCTGCTTCGGGCTGTCCTTTTCTACTGCACGGCGGGATTCCTGCTCGCCGGAGCGTTATATGCGGTTCCGGCGTTTCTGCGGGAAAGCGCGGCCGCAGTTTCCGCCCTCATGCTGGCCGCCGCTTCGGCAGCAGTGCTTTTCTGGAAACGGGAAAGGAAAAGGCGGGAGCAGACGGTGGTGACGGCAGAACTGATCGAAGGAAATGTACGGATCGTGACAGATGCTCTGATTGACAGCGGAAACACCCTCTATGATCCGATCGACGGAAGGCCGGTGAGCGTGGTGGAACGCGGCGTCCTGGAGGGAAGGATTGAGCTGGAACGGCCGGAACGCTTCCGGCTCGTCCCATACCACACGCTGGGAGGCAGAGGATTGATGCAGGCGGTTGAAATTGAAAAAATGAAGGTGAAACGGGAAGGACAGGAGATGCTGTTTGAACACGCGCTTCTCGCCCTGTACAACGGGGAAGTGACAAAAAGCGGAAGCTACCGCCTGATTCTGCACCCGGCGCTGCTGCAGAGTGAACGCCGCCACGGACACAGATGACACGGCGCGGCAGATGCAGCGCGAAAGAACTTCGAAAATGGAGGCCGGTACGAACCGTTGGTTCGTACCAAGGAACAGCCGGCGCTGTTCCTTCACAGAATAAAATGCCGCCGGAGGCGGCAAAGGAGTAAAGAAGCATGATATTAAAAGTGGCAATGCCGGGGAAAATACAGTTTAAAATCATCCGCAGGGACCCAGGGTTCCTGCTTCCGGGACAGGGAGATATCCATTATATCGGCGGAGCGGAAGTCCTTCCGCCTCCACTGGAAGCGGATAAGGAAAGCGAAATCATAGGAGACCTGGGGACGGAATATGAGGATGAGGCCAAATCTGTTCTGATTGAACATAATCTGCGCCTGGTGGTCTACATAGCAAAAAAGTTTGACAATACCGGGGTGGGCGTTGAGGATCTGATTTCCATAGGCACCATCGGTCTGATCAAGTCAATCAATACCTTCAAGCCGGATAAAAACATCAAGCTTGCTACTTATGCGTCCAGATGCATAGAAAATGAAATCCTCATGTATCTGCGCAGGAACAGCAAAACCCGCATGGAGGTATCCATTGATGAACCTCTGAACGTGGACTGGGACGGAAATGAGCTGCTGCTTTCCGATATTCTCGGAACGGATGAGGATGTGATCTACCGTGATATTGAAACAGAGGTGGAAAAGAGTCTTCTGATGAAGGCCATTGACAGTCTGACAGAACGGGAGAGAACCATTGTGAATCTGAGATTCGGTCTGAACACTCCGGACGGACAGGAGATGACCCAGAAGGAGGTGGCTTCCCTTCTCGGTATTTCTCAGTCCTATATCTCCCGGCTGGAAAAGAAAATCATGAAACGGCTGAAGCGGGAGATGGTGCGGGAGTAGGTGGAGCGGAGTACAGTTCACCTGCGCCATTCGCAAAGCCGCGCTCCCTTCGTCTGTCAAATGTCAAAGCCGGTCATCTGTTCGTGCAGACACGACATCGGACTGGCTTTGACAGACGAGTGAACTGTAGAAATTCCAGATTTTACTTCCTGCCGGATGGTATATTTGGGCGCAATTGTGAGAATTCTCTAATCATAGAAAATGAGATGGAGGATTCGGCAATGGCACTGAATAAGGTGGAAATCTGCGGGGTGAATACTTCGAAGCTGGCGGTGCTTACCAATGAGGAAAAGGAGAAACTGTTTGCACGCATTCAGGAAGGGGACGAGGAGGCAAGACAGCAGTATATCAAGGGAAACCTCCGGCTGGTTCTCAGCGTGATCAAACGTTTTTCCGCGAGCAGCGAGAATGTGGACGATCTCTTCCAGATCGGCTGTATCGGACTGATAAAGGCGATCGACAATTTTGATCCCACGCTTAACGTGAAATTCAGCACCTATGCCGTTCCGATGATCATCGGAGAGATCCGCAGATTCCTCCGGGACAACAATGCGATCCGGGTGAGCCGTTCTCTGAAGGATACGGCCTATAAGGCGATTTACGCAAAGGAAAATCTGATGAAGCAGAATCAGAAGGAGCCGACTATCGCTGAGGTCGCGACGGAAATCGGAATTCCGAAGGAAGACGTAGTATATGCCCTGGATGCCATCCAGAATCCGATGAGCCTGTATGAGCCTGTATATACCGACGGTGGAGACACATTGTATGTGATGGATCAGATCAGCGATAAAAAGAACCGGGAAGAGGCCTGGGTGGAGAGCCTTTCCTTAAGCGAGGCGATGAAACGGCTGAACGAAAGGGAATATGAAATCATTTCCCTGCGCTTTTTTGAAGGAAAAACTCAGATGGAGGTGGCGCAGATCATCGGAATTTCTCAGGCACAGGTTTCCAGACTGGAAAAAAATGCTCTGAAGGTGATGAAAAATTATCTGACTGCATAGATTCGTGTAAAGCCCTGTGCCGGAGGGCGGGAACGGAAATTGGAACCGTTCCCGCCCTTTCTGCATATGCTGTATGCATAGAGAAGGAGCGGGAGGAAGGACAATGCTGTTTTCTGAACTGAAGTGCAAGGACGTGATAAACCTGAGAGACTGCAGAAAGCTCGGAAATATCGCTGATTTTGAATTTGATGAATGCACCGGCTGCATCTGTAAGGTGATTGTACCGGGAGGAGCAAAATGGAAATCCCTGTTTGGATGCGATGAGGGCAGGGAAATCTGCTATAAGGATATAAAGAAAATCGGGCCGGATATCATCATTGTGGATCTTCCGGAGTGCTGAAAGGAAGGCGGGACCAGGCGCCTGTCCGGACGGCATTTCGTGCCGGTTGACACCCCTTCTGCCCTCCGCTATAATGGGAAAAAAGGGAAAATATGCCCCCAGGCGGCAGAAGGAGAGGTGTATGAACTGCGTTCGTGCCGAATTACAATGCCGCCTGTCGGCGGCAAAAGGAGAGGAAGCATGAAATGTCCATTCTGCGGTCACGACAACACGCGCGTGATCGATTCCAGGCCCGCGGATGAAAATAACTCCATCCGCCGCCGCCGTGTCTGCGACGAATGCAGCCGGCGTTTTACCACCTATGAAAAGGTGGAAACCATTCCCCTCATCGTGATCAAAAAGGATGATAACAGGGAAACCTACGACCGTTCCAAGATTGAGGCGGGGGTGCTTCGTGCCTGTCATAAACGCCCGGTGAGCGCAAACCAGATCACAAAGCTCGTGGACGACGTGGAGACGGAAATCTTCAACCGGGGAGAAAAGGAAATTCCCAGCAGGGTGATAGGAGAGCTGGTCATGGACAGGCTCAAGAGTCTGGACGCTGTCGCCTATGTGCGTTTCGCTTCCGTATATCGGGAGTTCAAGGATATCAATACTTTCATGGATGAACTGAAAAAAGTAATGGGCGGAAAGGAATAGGCAGAAAACGAAGAGAGGAAAATCTTCTTGCTTTTTCCGCGTTTTACGTATACAATAACCCAGGACGTCCAAAAACTGAATAAGGAATCAGGTACTTTCACGCACGAGACGTAAAAGTGCTGAGAGAGAAAGGAAAACACATGAAGACAAAAGCTGTAAAGAGGATTCTTTTGACTTTGGTGTGCGGAGCACTAACTATTGCACTGGGCGCATGCTCAGGTGATAAGGCAGGTGAGAGCTCTTCTCAGATCACGATTGGAATACCTCAGGATATTGAGGACAGTCTTGACCCCCACAAAGCGGTGGCGGCAGGAACCAAGGAGGTATTGTTCAATCTGTACGAAGGTCTTGTCAAGCCCGACAGCAGCGGAGAGCTGCAGCCGGCCATTGCCAGCGATTATTCGATATCGGAGGATGCGACCACCTATACCTTCACATTGAGGGACGGGGTAAAATTCCATGACGGCAGTACGGTGACGGCAGAGGATGTGAAGTATTCCATAGACAGATGCGCCGATACCACGAACGGAGAACCGCTGGTAGCGGCGTATTCCAATATTAAGAGCGTCAATATTGTGGACGAGAAAACGGTGGAGGTGGTGCTGAATTCACCGGATTCCGATTTCCTCGCCAATCTGACCACCGCCATCATTCCGGCTTCCAATGAGAATCCGGACACCAATCCCATCGGAACCGGACCATATAAATATGTTTCCAGGTCACCTCAGGAAAATTTTGTGGTGGAGAAGTTTGACGAATACTGGGGAACTCCTGCCAATATTGAGAACGTCATTTTCCGGGTGTGTGCAAACGCGGATTCCATCGTTATGGATCTGCAGGGCGGTTCCATCGACATGTTTGCCCGCGTGACCACAACGCAGGCTTCCCAGCTTGGGGATCAGTTTAATGTCCTGGAGGGCACCATGAATCTGGTGCAGGCGCTTTATCTGAACAATGCAGTGGAACCCTTCAATGATGAACGGGTGCGTCAGGCCCTCTGCTATGCGGTGGACCCACAGGGAATCATGGATCTGATTTCCGATGGGAAGGGTACAGAGATCGGAAGCAGCATGTTCCCGGCCTTTGAGAAGTATTATATGCCTGAACTGAACGACATGTATAATCAGGATTTTAACAAAGCAAAAGAACTGCTGGCTGAAGCGGGCTATCCTGACGGCTTCTCCTTTACCATAATGGTTCCTTCCAACTATCAGCAGCATATCGATACGGCGCAGGTTCTGGTAGAACAGCTGAAAAATATCGGCGTGACGGCTGAGATCGAGCTGGTGGAATGGGAAACATGGGTTTCCGAAGCCTATACGAACCGGAATTTTGAGGCGACTGTGGTCGGCGTGGATGCTTCCAGCCTGACAGCTTCGGCCCTGCTTTCCAGATTCGTATCGGATGCGCCGAACAACTTCATCAATTTTAATAATGCGGATTACGATGCGGCCTATGCCCGGGCGGAGGCTGCGGTGGATGATGCGGAAAAGACAGAAGCCTTTAAGGAGTGTGAACGCCTTCTGGCAGAGCATGCCGCAAATGTATATATTCAGGATCTTCCGTGCCTGGTCGCGCTGAATAAGAAATACGCGGGCTACGAATTCTACCCGCTGTATGTTCAGGATATTTCAAAGCTGTATATTGTGGAAGAGTGAAAAATGAGCCTGACGGCGCAAATGTCCGGCAGCACAATGGGCTGCAGCGCAATGAGCCGTCAGGCTCATGGAGGAATGAATGTGAAACTCTTGATCCGAAAATTCATATCCATGATCGTCACCATTCTGGCGGTGGCATTTCTGGTTTTTCTGGCTTTCGATGTGATTCCGGGGGATCCGGCCACAGCGCAGCTGGGAACGCAGGCCACACCGGAACGGGTGGAGGCGCTGCGGGAGGAGATGGGGTTAAACCGTCCCTTCCCCGTGCGTTTCGGAGAGTGGCTGCTTGATATGCTGAGGGGCAGTATGGGAACGTCCTACAGTTATGGAACGCCGGTTTCCTCTCTGGTGGGGGATAAGATTCCCATCACACTGACCCTGACGCTCATGGCATTTTTGATCATGCTGGTCATCTCCATTCCGCTGGGCCTGTATACCGCAAGGCATGAGGGCGGGGCGGCGGATCACATCATCATGGCTGCAAACCAGGTGATCATGGCGGTGCCTCCCTTCTTTTCCGGCATCCTGATTACGCTCCTGTTCGGCCTGATCCTGCGCCTGTTCACGCCGGGCGGCTATGTTTCCTATACGCAGAGCATTCCCGGATTTGTGGGTTATCTGTTCTTTCCGGCTCTGGCCATTGCCCTTCCCAAGGCGGCCATGACCGTGAAGCTGTTAAGGAGCTGCCTGAACGCGGAAAAGCGGCTGGACTACGCCAGAACCGCCTACAGCCGGGGAAACAGCACGAAGGAGGTCATGTACCGCCATCTTCTGAAGAACGCCATGATTCCGGTGATCACCTTCCTCGGCATGACGCTTTCCGACATGGTTGCCGGAAGCATTGTGATCGAACAGGTTTTCAACATTCCGGGACTGGGACGGATCCTTCTGACCTCCATTTCCAACCGGGACTATCCGGTGGTGGAGGCGGTCATCGTACTGCTGGCGTTTCTGGTTATTTTCATCAATTTTGTTGTGGACTGTATCTATCGGAAGGTGGACCCAAGGGTCCGGGTGGAATAGACAGGGAAGAGTGCAATGAAGAGAATGAAGAAAAAAAATTTCAATCTGATTTGCGGCGGAGCGCTCACCCTCTTTGTCCTTCTCTTTGTCGGGCTGGGCTTCTTCTGGACGCCCTGGGACCCGAACGCCATGGATGAGACGGCCCGCTTTGCAGGAATGAGTCTGGCTCATCCCTTTGGCTGTGACAATTTTGGAAGGGATCTTCTGAGCCGGGTGATGAAGGGCGGCGGTATGACGCTCGCCATCGCGGCGGCGACGGTTGCGGTCGGCACCTTTTTCGGCGTGCTGATCGGCGCGTTCACCGGATATTTCGGAGGCTGGCTGGACGAGGTGCTGATGCGCGTCAACGATGTGCTGTTTGCCTTTCCCAGCATTCTGCTGGCGCTGGTGTTCATCAGCGTTCTCGGATCAGGAAAGGGAAACGTGATTCTGGCGCTGGGCGTGGCGTTCATCCCCAGTTTTGCCAGGATTGTGCGCGGCGAATTCATCCGCTGCAAAAACATGGATTATGTAAAGCTGGCAAGGCTCGCCGGAGCGGGGAGTCTGCGCATCATGTTCGTCCATATTCTGCCCAATACCATACAGGTTCTCCTGCCTGCGGTGATGATCGGCTTTAACAATGCGGTTCTGGCCGAGGCGGGCATGAGCTATCTGGGAATCGGTGTACAGCCGCCGGATTCCAGCCTGGGAAGGATGCTTTCGGAATCCCAGAGCTATCTGTTCACCTCGCCGGGCTCCGCCCTGTTCCCGGGCCTGTTCCTCGTGCTCATGGTGCTCGGCTTCACCCTGCTCGCGGACGGACTCAGGGAAAGGAACGCGTAGAATTTTAGAAGAAAGGAGACTTGGAACATGCTGGATGTGATTGATCTGAATCTGGTATTTTCCGATCATCTGATCCCGGAAACGGTGGTGCATCATCTGAACCTGCATATGGACGAGGGAGATCTGGTGGGACTGGTCGGAGAGTCCGGCTCCGGAAAATCCATGACGGCTCTGGCCATCGCAGGACTCCTTTCGAGGCATGACATGAAAAAAACGGGAAAGATCCTGTTTCGGGGAACGGATCTTTTAACCTGTCCTAGGGCGCAGCTGCGCGCCCTCCAGGGGGACGAGATCGGAATCGTGTTTCAGGAGCCGCAGACTTCTTTGAATCCGGTGTACCGGGTGGGATGGCAGGTGGAGGAAAGCCTGCGCATTCACAGGCCGGAGATGACCCCGGCAGAGCGAAAGGAGCAGGCGCTTCAGATGCTTCAGGCGGTGGAACTTCCCGACCCGGAACGGATTTATGAATCCTATCCCCATCAGCTCTCCGGCGGCCAGCGTCAGCGTGTCATGATCGCAGCGGCCATGATCTGTTCCCCCTCCCTTCTGATTGCGGACGAGCCGACCACGGCGCTGGACGTGACGGTTCAGCTTTCCATCGTGAAGCTTCTGGCAAGGCTTGCCCGGGAAAAGAAGACGGCAATCCTGTTCATTTCTCATGATCTGAGTCTGGTAAAACGGCTGTGTGAGAGGATCGTGGTAATGAAGGACGGAAGAGTGGTGGAGGAAGGAGATACGGCTCAGATTTATGACCATCCGAAGGAGGAATACACCAGAAGGCTGATCGCCTCGATTCCGAAAATCAAAAGAAAGAGATGCGTCCCGGACGGAAAGGAGGGCGTGGAATGAGGCAGACGGCGGAGAAGATTTTTCAGGAGACCTGTATTTCAGAAAAAAATATTCTTGAAGTGGAAAACCTGTGTGTTTCCTATGAACGTCAGAAGAGCGGACTGTTTGAAAAGAAAGAAAAAATGCAGGTTCTGCATGACGTTTCCTTTTTCATCCGCAAGGGCGAGGTGCTGGGACTGGTGGGTGAAAGCGGCTGTGGAAAATCCACCCTTTCACGGGCGATTCTCGGACTGCTTCCGGATTATGAGGGAACAATCCGCTGTGCAGCCGGAATGCCTCAGATGGTGTTTCAGGATCCTTACAGTTCGCTGAATCCGGCGAAGAAAGTGGGATGGATTCTGGAGGAGCCTCTCCGGCTCAACAGAAGGCGTTTCGGAAAAGGACAGGGAACAGATTTAAACCGTGCGGATGTCCGCAGACAGAAGGTTCTGTCCATGCTGGAGCGGGTGGGACTGGAAGAAAAAATAGCGGACCGTTTTCCCAGGCAGCTTTCCGGCGGCCAGCGTCAGCGCGTCTGCATCGCGGAAAGCCTGATGCTGGAGCCGGAGCTTCTCATCGCTGATGAGCCTGTTTCCGCCCTGGATGTGACCATTCAGGCGCAGATTGTCGAGCTTCTGATCCGGCTTCAGAAGGAAATGGGCCTTGCCATCCTGTTCATTTCCCATGACATGAGGGTGGTTTACCAGCTCTGCCAGCGGGTAATGGTCATGAAGGACGGATGCATTGTGGAGAGCGGGGATGTGGATGAGGTGTACTTTCATCCGCAGCACCCCTATACGAAGGAGCTGCTGGAGGCCGCCGGAATCGAGGATGAGACAGATCCGCACAGGAAAGGAGAATAAGGGATGCTGCAGAAATTCTACCCTGACGAATATGAGGAAAGCGCTTACGGGCTGGACTATGAAGGCCTGTATGGGCAGGGATATAGGGGTATCATTTTTGATATTGACAACACCCTTGTTCCCCACGGCGCTCCGGCGGACGCGGAGAGCATCGCCCTTTTCAAACGGCTGCGTGGACTGGGGTATTCCTGCGTTCTTCTCTCCAACAACAAGGAACCCCGGGTGAAATCCTTTGCCGACGAGGTGGGGGCGCTTTATATTTATAAGGCGGGAAAACCCTCGCCTGCGGGCTATCGAAGGGCGATGGAACGGATGGGAACGAACCGGACGAACACTCTGTTTGTTGGGGATCAGCTTTTTACGGATATCTGGGGAGCAAAAAATGCGGGAATCCGCAGCATTCTGGTAAAGCCCATCAACCCGAAGGAGGAAATCCAGATCGTTCTGAAGCGGTATCTGGAACGGATCGTTCTTTATTTTTACCGGAAGAAAGTTTCGGCTGAAGGAAAGGAAGGCGGAGCATGATTGACGGAAAAACAGTGGTCTGCGGCCTGATCGGCGATCCGGTGGAGCATACGCTCTCCCCGGTCATCCATAATACGCTGGCGCAGGAAACGGGAAGAAATCTGGTTTATGTGCCTTTCTCTGTGAAGGCGGAGCAGGTGGAAGACGCCGTGCGGGGCGCGTGGGCCCTCTCCATCCGGGGACTGAACGTTACCGTTCCGCATAAGAGTGCGGTGATCCCGTACTTAAGCAGCGTGGAAAGGGAAGCTGCTCTGATCGGAGCGGTAAATACACTGGTCCCGGAAGAAGGGGGCTACCGCGGCTATAATACGGATCTGACCGGACTTGGGCGCGCGCTTGCTTCGGACGGCGTAAAGCTTTCCGGAGAGCGGGTGATCCTGCTGGGAGCCGGAGGAGCGGCGCGGGCGGCGGCTTTCCTTTGCGCCCTGCGCGGAGCGCAGGAGGTATGGCTTCTGAACCGCACGCTGTCCCGGGCGCAGGAACTGGCGGATGAGGTAAACCGGGCCGCAGCACGCGCCTGTGTGAAGCCTCTGGCGCTTTCGAACTGGAGACAGATCCCGGAAGGCCGTTATCTGGCAATTCAGGGCACAAAAGTGGGGCTTGCTCCTGATTCAGACCGCGCTCCCATTGAGGAGGAAGGCTTCTACCGGCTGATCCATACGGGCTGTGACCTGGTTTACCGTCCCGCACGGACGAAGTTCATGCGTCTGGTGGAGGAAGCGGGCGGCAGGGCCTATAACGGGCTGAAGATGCTTCTGTATCAGGGCATAGAAGCTTATGAACTCTGGACGGGGGTATCGGTGACGGAGAGCCAGGCGGAAATCTGTTACAAATGGATGAAGAAGGAGCTGTTTCAGAATGAGTGAGAGACAGGGGACGGCTGAGGGCCGCGGAAAGGTGATTTTTCTGACAGGATTTATGGGGAGCGGAAAAAGCACGGTGGGCAGGCGGCTGGCCCGGCGCCTGGACCTGCCCTTCACGGACACGGACAGCCGGATCGAGAAGGAGCAGAAAAAAAGAATTACGGATATTTTTGCCGCAGAAGGCGAAGAGGCGTTCCGGCGCATGGAGACGCAGACCCTCCGATCTCTCGGAGAAGAAAACATCTGCCAGGTGGTTTCCACGGGGGGCGGGCTTCCGATGCGTGAGGAAAACAGACGAATCATGAAGGAAGCCGGAATGGTGGTGTTCCTGCGAGTCCGTCCGGAAACGGTATACAGGAGGCTTCGGGGAGATACCACCAGGCCGCTCCTTCAGAAGGCGGATCCGGAGGCGGAGATCCGGAGGCTTCTTTCCGAACGAAATCCCCTATATGCAGCATCGGCGGATCTGATTGTGGATGTGGATGGAAAAAAGCCGGAGGAGCTGGCGGAGGAGATCGCAGCCGGACTTCTGGAAAAAAATGGAGGCGCAGCCCCGGCGTAAAGCGCTTCGGCATGGAGGAAGATTGAAAATGAAAATACTGGTTATTAACGGGCCAAACCTGAATTTCCTTGGAATTCGGGAGAAGGCCGTATACGGAACACAGAATTATGATTACCTGCTTTCCCTGCTTCAGAATAAGGGAAGGGAGGCAGGATGCGAGGTGGAGACGTTCCAGAGCAACCACGAGGGAGCGATTATCGACCGGATCCAGGAGGCGTATTTTGACGGGACGGACGGCATCGTCATCAATCCTGGCGCCTATACCCATTACAGCTATGCGATCCGGGACGCTCTCGCAAGCGTGCAGATGCCGAAGGTGGAGATTCATATTTCAGACATTACGGCAAGGGAGGAATTCCGGAAGGTTTCCGTGACGGCTCCGGCCTGCGACAGGCAGATATACGGGCATGGTCTGGATGGCTATCTGGAGGCCATAGATTTTATCCTCGCAGGGAAAAAGGAGCGTCCTGACGGGGCAGAATATTAAAAAGACGGGGGACAGTTTTCCCTTTCTGTAAAAAAACAGTTGAAATATGAGAGTTTTTATTATAAACTGGTAAGGAATTAAACGAACAATTTCAGGAGGAAGATTTTTTATGATTTCTGCAGGCGATTTCAGAAATGGTGTTACGATCGAAGTAGATGGCAATATTTTTCAGATAATTGAGTTTCAGCATGTAAAGCCCGGAAAAGGCGCTGCGTTCGTCAGAACAAAGCTGAAGAACATCATTAACGGCGGTGTGGTCGAGAAGACGTTCCGCCCCACTGAGAAATTCCCGCAGGCACGTATTGATAGAAAGGATATGCAGTATCTTTACGCGGACGGAGATCTGTTCACGTTCATGGATACCGAAACCTATGACCAGATTTCCCTGAATAAGGATACAGTGGGCGATGCTCTCAAGTTTGTGAAGGAAAATGAGGTCTGCAAGGTATGTTCCCATAACGGCAGCGTGTTCGCGGTGGAGCCGCCCCTGTTCGTAGAGCTGGAGGTTACCGATACCGAGCCCGGCTTCAAGGGAGATACGGCAACCGGAGCTTCCAAGCCCGCTACCGTTGAGACCGGTGCGGTTGTTTCCGTTCCGCTGTTCGTCAATCAGGGAGACAAGATCAAGATTGACACCAGAACGGGCGAATACCTCTCCAGAGTATAAGATACGGTCAGGCGGCGGAATGCCGCTGTAAAGATATTTTTTATATCAGCCTATAAGACAACGAGATTCCCATAATACTATCAGATGGATAGTGGGGAGTTTTGTTGTCTTTCTTTTTTTCCTGTCTGTTTAAAATCTGCTGTCACATCATTTATACATATCAGTCCGGAGATCCCCAGAACGAGAGGGCCTCCGCACATATTCAGGAAAACCTGATTCTGTTATCACATCTGAAAAAGGAAAAGAGAGGAAAGTTTATGAGTTTGGAACAGTTTGTAAATAAGGTAAAAAACGCGGTCTGCGCATATTTTGGAGAGGAACTCCGGATTACGGTCCAGAAAATCATGAAGAACAACGGGATTGAAATGACAGGACTGATTTTCATGGAAAAGGGGAGCGATATTGCTGCGACCATCTATCTGGACAGCTACTATGAAGAATATGAGGAGGGAATGCCCCTGGGTGAAGTCGTCAGAATGCTCATCCGGGCCTATGAGGAACACAGGCCGGCGGAGAAGCTGAATCTGGACTTTTTCCGGGATTATGAGCAGGTGCGCACCCGTCTTGCCTGCAGGCTGGTCAATCTGGAGAAAAACCGGGATCTGCTGGAGCAGGTGCCTCATCAGGTATGGCTGGATCTTGCTGTGGTGCCCTGCTGCATCCTGATGGGTGATGAGCTCGGCTGCGCCTGTATTCTGATCCGTTATGTCCATATGAGACGCTGGAATGTCGGCGAAGAAGAGCTGCTGGCGGAAGCACGGGCAAACATGCAGCAGATTCTCAGGCCGGAATGCGTGCCGATGAAGAATTTTCTCTATGAAATGATGCGCCATGCGGTGGCACAGCAGCTTCCTGAAGCGGAACCGGGAAAGGAGGCGGAGCAGGAGGAACTGCTTGATAAGGTTGCCGGTCTGCTGGTCAGCCGGCGGGAAGCCGACGGAAAGGAGATGTTTATCCTTTCCAACACCCAGCATTTTTATGGAGCCGCAGTGCTTCTATATCCGGACGTTCTGAAGCTTCTTGTCGGAAATAAAAGGGGATTTTTCATCCTGCCCAGCTCTGTCCATGAGGTCCTGCTGCTCGCGGACACAGGAGGGGAAAGACGTTTTGATCTGTATCAGATGGTGAATGAAGTGAATGAACGGAATGTTCCGCCGGAGGAATTTCTGTCGGACAGCGTCTATTATTTTGACAGGAAGGAGGGCAGGGTCCGAATCCTTTGAACGAAAAAAAGAATGTAACGAAAAGATGAAGTTTTTCTTAATTCCCAAAAAGTTTTTCTTAATTCCCAAAAAGGCGCTGGACATCGGGAGAAAGTTGTGCTATTATATGAAACTGTGATGCGCATGAAATAAATGTAATAAAGTTGTAATATTTTTGTGAGTGTTTCATGTGCGGCAAAATTATAATAAGCTTCACAGCTTTGCACCCGTAGTCTAATGGATAGAACGGAGGCCTCCGACGCCTTTAATGCAGGTTCGATTCCTGTCGGGTGCATTTTTGCTATTTCCCGGGAACTTTTCATGTGTTTCAGAAGAAAAGAGGGTGTCATAATTGAGCGAAGAACGGAAGAAACCGGAAGAAGGAAAGTTTGATATGCCGGAAGAGGGGCTGAAGGATTTCGACATGCGCAGGAGCGCGCAGGGGCATGGACTCCCCTGGTGGAAGGAAATTGCCCAGATTTTGAGAAAGAATACGAAAAGTCTTGTAATTGTAGTACTTGCGGCTGTGGTGCTTCTGGGAGCCGGCGTTTTTCTGGGCACCATGATTGGAAGAGGGAATGCTGCGAATCAGACCGCTTCCGCGGAGACTCAGACTGTGGAGACAGAAGCACAGAGCGCGGAGACCGAAGTGGCATATGTTCCGCTCGAGGAGAACGCCTATCCTGAAATCAATGCGTTGATTGAGCGGTATTATCAGGCTGCGGCGGAAGGAGATATTGATACGATTAATTCCATTAAGGATTATTCTGAGCAGACGGAGCTTCTTCAAATTCAGGAAAAGAGCAGTTATCTGGAAGGCTATGAAGATATCAACTGCTATACCAAGCCGGGCCCGGAGGAAAATTCCTACGTGGTGTATGCGAGCTATTATGCGAAATTTAAGGATATCGACCGTCCGGTCTGCGGCCTTAATACCTTCGTGGTATGCCAGAACAGTGACGGAGAGTATTACATTCATGACTGTACCAACGATGAAACCATGCGGGAATACAGGATCAGTGTTACGAAGCAGGATGATGTGGTGGAGCTGTTTAACCGTGTGCAGGTGGAATATAATGAAGCTGTTACGGAGGATGAAGAGCTGGCCGCCTTTCTGACACAGCTCTCCGAGGATCTGAAGGCTTCGGTCGGTGACGCGCTTGCTGAACAGGAAACGGAGACCGCAACGGAAACCGAAAGCGCTGACGCGGCACAGACGGAGGAAAGCGTTCAGGAAACGGAGAATGCAGGAGAGGGATCTCTGGTTGAGGCTCTGGATGTGGTGAATATCCGCAGTTCCGACAGCGAGACGGCGGATGTGCTCGGAAAAGCTCAGATCGGCGATACCTTTACGCTCCTGGAAAACAGGGAGAACGGCTGGTCCAGAGTCGAGTATGACGGCGGAGAGGCCTATATTAAGTCCGAGTATTTGGCGGCTGTGGATGAAGGAGCTTCCGAGGCGGCATCGGACGGAACGGATACTTCAGAAGAAGCGGCTGCGGGTGAAGAGGAAAGCGCATCTCAGGATGAGGCGCCGGCAGTGGGAGAGGCTTCCGAGGCGGCGGATTTGTCGGATGTTCCGGACAGCGGCAGCTATCGGCTGACAACAACCGTAAATATCAGAAGCAGCGCCAGTGAAAGCGCTGACAGGATTGCGGTTGGCTATTCCGGCGATGTGGTTGAGATTATCATGAAGCAGGCGGATGGATGGACCAGGGTGCGCTTCAATGGAGAAACCGGGTATATCAGAACGGACGTGCTGAGATAAATCAGATAAGCTGAACGGTTGAGAGCGTGTCCATGATAAATGATAAATCCGGCTGAAAAAAGAATAATCGTCTTCTTCAGGGGGAATGCTTATATCAGGGCATTCCCCCTGTTCATTTTAAGGAAAGTCTGTCGTCAGACGGATTCTGAACTTGTCCGGCAGATGGTGAAAGGAGACGGAAGAAATGGCGATGAAAGGTGATGATACGGCCCTTTTCAGGGAAATACAAAAGAATGCCCAGAAGGGGATGAGGGTGATCGAAACCATGCTCCCGAAGGTGGCGGATGATCCCTTTTCTCTCTACCTGAATGGAAAGGAACTGCAGTATTCGCAGATTAATGACAGGGTGAGGCAGGAAATGCTGAAGGAGAAGAGAGAAGGCTACCGGGCGGGGGCGGTCGCTGAGCTGGCCCTGAAGGGGAGCGTGCATGCAGGCACACTTTTTGACACCAGCGTCAGCCATATTGCGGGACTTATGATCCGGGAAAGCAGCAGGGAGCTGACGGACATGTGGAAGGCGATGAATCATCATGAAAACGCCGGAGAGCAGAGCAGGCAGCTTGCGGAAGAATTCCTGGATTTCGGCCAGAAGACCATAACGGAACTGAAAAAATATCTTTAGTAAATGAGCGGTTGCCTGTGCCGGTGGCTGACTGCTGTTTTCCCTCGGTGACAGGATGGTAACACGTTAAAACATTGCTGTGATGAATAAAGAAAAGCTTGCATCACGGCTTTTCCCATTATATAATAAAAAACGGACAAGGGAGTCTGAAAATCCGGGACAGCTCGTTTTGTTCCGGATTTTTTATTGACAAATGGACAATGCTGCCTGTGCAGCGTAAAAAAGGAGGAAATGAATATGTCTTATGTAGACGAGGTTATCGCTCAGGTGATTGAGAAAAACCCCGCGCAGCCGGAATTCCATCAGGCGGTAAAGGAAGTTCTGGAATCCCTCAGAGTCGTGATCGAGGCGAATGAGGAAGCTTACAGAAAGGATGCCCTGCTGGAAAGACTGGTGAATCCGGAGCGTCAGGTGATCTTCCGCGTACCGTGGGTGGATGACAAGGGACAGGTTCAGGTGAACACCGGATACCGCGTGCAGTTCAACAGCGCGATTGGACCCTATAAGGGCGGACTCCGCCTGCATCCTTCCGTAAACCTTGGAATCATCAAGTTCCTCGGCTTTGAGCAGGTGTTCAAGAATTCCCTGACGGGCCTTCCGATCGGCGGCGGCAAGGGCGGCTCCGACTTTGATCCCAAGGGAAAATCCGACAGAGAGGTTATGGCATTCTGCCAGAGCTTCATGACGGAGCTGTACAGACATATCGGCGCTGACACCGATGTTCCCGCCGGAGACATCGGAACCGGAGCGAGAGAGATCGGATACATGTTCGGACAGTATAAGAGAATCCGCGACACCTATGAAGGCGTCCTGACCGGCAAGGGCTTAAGCTACGGCGGATCTCTGGCCAGAACCGAAGCAACAGGATACGGCCTTCTGTACATCACGAAGGAGATGCTCAAGTGCAACGGCATCGATATCGCCGGCAAGACCATCGCGGTTTCCGGCTCCGGAAACGTTGCCATCTATGCGATCCAGAAGGCGCATCAGATGGGCGCGAAGGTGGTAACCTGCTCCGATTCCACCGGTTGGGTTTATGATCCCGAAGGCATTGACCTGGATGCCCTTAAGGAGATCAAGGAAGTGAAGCGCGGCCGTGTGTCCGATTACCTGAACTACAGACCGCAGGCGGAATATCACAGCGGCAAGGGCGTATGGAGCGTGAAGGTGGATATCGCGCTTCCCTGCGCAACGCAGAACGAGCTTACCCTTTCCGATGCGGAAGGACTGGTTGCAAACGGCGTTATCGCTGTCTGCGAGGGCGCGAATATGCCCACCACTCTTGACGCGACGGAGTATCTGCAGAAGAACGGCGTTCTGTTCGTTCCCGGCAAGGCGGCAAACGCCGGCGGCGTAGCCACCTCCGCTCTGGAAATGAGCCAGAACAGCGAGCGCTTAAGCTGGAGTTTCGAGGAAGTGGATGCGAAGCTGCAGAATATCATGGTCAACATCTTCCACAACCTGGACGACGCCGCAAAGCGTTACGGAATGGAAGGAAACTATGTGGCAGGTGCCAATATTGCGGGCTTTGAGAAGGTTGCCAACGCGATGACCGCGCAGGGTATTGTGTAAGATAACTGCATTCTGAAAAAAGAGAATCGGGAGAAGTCCTGTAAACGAAGCGTTTACGGGACTTCTTTTTGTCAGCAAAACCTGCGATTTTACACAGAGAGGGGCTACTTTTCTTTTTCGTTTTGTGATAAGATAGAGGCACTGATATGGAAACGGAAAGGAGAAAGTGTGCTGGTATGCAGAATATACAGAAAAGAAGGACTGAAAGAGCCATTATCATTTATATCTGTCTTGCCGCATTTCTGATTCTGTGCATTGTAAAATTCGATGTGATTCTCGCGGGGGTGTCGAGGCTTTGGAACGTCGTTTTTCCGCTGGTGCTCGGCGTAGGTATGGCCTATGTACTGAACATCGTGCTGGTAAGGGTGGAACGGCTGATTCTGCCGCATGCGAAGAAGCGTTTTGCGCAGACGGCGCGCCGCGGAATCGGAATCGTGGTATCACTGCTTCTGGTGGTCGCCCTGTTTACGCTGGTCGGACGGCTGGTGATTCCGGAGCTGGGAAAGACATTCGGCGTGATCGGGCGGAGCATTCCGGAGGTTCTGGACGAGGCAGCGGACTGGATGGAACAAAGCGGAGTTTTTAATGCTTCGGATTATATGGAGAATATTGACTGGAACAGTATGATGGAAAAGGCTGTGAATGTGGCCCAGTCGGGAATCGGAAGCCTTCTGAACTCGACCATCAGCGTGGTCGGAAGCGTGGTCGGGGGAGTGGTCAACTTTTTTATCGGCCTGATCTTCGGCATTTACATCCTTGTGGGAAAGGAGCGGCTGCGTTCCCAGGCAAAACGGATTTTCCGCGCGTACCTGAAGGAACGAACCGTGGAGAGAATTGCCCGCGTTTTGAAGACGGCAGATGAAACCTTTTCCAGCTTTATCATCGGCCAGTGTACGGAGGCGGTGATTCTGGGCACACTCTGTACTGTGGGAATGCTCATCTTTGATTTCCCCTATGCGGTGATGGTCGGCTCCTTCATCGGCGTGACGGCTCTGATTCCAATTGTCGGGGCGTATCTGGGAGCCGCCGTCGGAGCGTTCATGATCGTTACGGTAGATCCTCTGAAAGCGTTGCTCTTTCTGGTGTTTATTGTTGTCCTGCAGCAGATGGAGGGAAATCTTATTTATCCCAGAGTGGTCGGTTCCTCGATCGGCCTTCCGGGCATGTGGGTGCTGGCGGCGGTAACAGTGGGAGGCGGCCTGCTGGGAATCGGCGGCATGCTTCTCGGCGTTCCGCTTGTGGCGACAGTGTATAAGCTTTTAAGAAGCGATGTGAACGAGAGAAACCGGAGGAAGGACATGGCGCCTGCCGGAAATGGTATGTCTGCCGGAAGAGGAGCACCTCACGGAAAGGAAACGACTCCCGGAAGCGCAGCGTCTCCAAAGAATGCTGCGTCTCCAAAGAATGCTGCGTTTCAGAAGAATGCGGCGTCCGCAAAGAGCGGAACGGCCTCCGGAGAGCGCCCGCAAAACCGGCGCAGGCAGGAAGCGCGTCCTGAAGCCGCAGACAGAAAGCAGAACGAGAAGGGAAGACGGTGAATGAGGGAGAAATACAAAAGACTGGTGATGAACCGTATTATCATCACGGTGCTGCTCATATTAATACAGGTCATCTGGCTCATTTTCATGTTGGAAAAGCTGACGGAATATGTGAGCTGGATTACTACGGTGTTTTCTGTGCTGAGTATTCTGGTTGTACTGTACATTATAGGAAAGGATGACAATTCTGCCTATAAGATCGGCTGGATCGTGCTGATTATGGCGCTTCCTCTGTTCGGCGGGCTGTTTTATCTGGTTTTCGGAGATAAAAAGCCTTCCCGTAAAATGCGTGGAAAGCTGCATGCCCAGCACGTACAGTACCGGCAGTACCTGAAAAAGAAGGAGGGGGCGAAGGAGCTGCCTCCCGATGAGAAAAAGGAGAGCTGCCGTGCCGCAGGCACCTTCCGCTACGTGGAGAGGGTGAGCGATTTCCCGGCCTATACCAATACGGAGGTCCGGTATTATCCGTCCGGTGAAGAAATGTTTGTGGATATGCTGGAGGATCTGAAGCGCGCGGAGCATTACATTTTTCTGGAGTATTTCATCGTTTCGGAAGGGAAAATGTGGAATACCATTCTGGAAATTCTGAAGGAAAAGGCGGCTGCGGGCGTTGAGGTCCGGATGATCTACGATGATATGGGAAGCATCACCTATCTGCCGGGCGGTTATGGTGAATGGCTTGAGAAGGCGGGCATAAAGTGCATGGTCTTCAATCCGATCATACCTTTTTTCTCCCTTGTGATGAACAACCGGGATCACAGAAAAATTCTGGATATTGACGGACATACGGCCTATACCGGAGGAATCAATCTGTCGGATGAGTATATCAATGAGATCGTCCGCTTTGGCTACTGGAAGGACACCGGTGTGCGCCTTCACGGGGAGGGCGTCTGGAGCTTTACCGTGATGTTCCTGGAGATGTGGAATGCATTCCGGAAGGAGGATGAGGATATCGACCGCTTCCGGCCCCATGTATGGCATCCGGAGAGCTTTTCAGGAACAGGGCTGGTTCAGCCCTATACGGATTCCCCTCTGGACAATGAGACAATCGCGGAAAATGTATATCTGGACATCCTGCATCAGGCGAAGAAATATGTCTATATTTTTACGCCCTATCTGATTGTGGACGATGTGATGAGAAACGCACTTTGCCAGGCGGCAAAGCGGGGCGTGGATGTCCGGATCGTGACGCCCGGAATTCCGGATAAGCCGACCGTATTCCGGATCACCCGATCCAATTATCCTCCGCTTCTGCGGGCAGGTGTCCGGATCTACGAATATACGCCCGGTTTTATCCATGCGAAGAGCTATATCTGTGACGATGAATTCGGCGTGGTGGGCAGTGTGAATATGGACTTCAGAAGCCTCTATCTGCATTTTGAGTGTGCCACCCTTCTGTACCGCACAGAGGGGCTGAAAGAGCTGAAGGAGGACAGCATAAGGACCATTGAACAGAGCCGGGAGATCACATTGGACGACTGCAAAAAGGGAATTGTCGGCGGCCTGGTGGATTCGGTTCTCCGGGTATTTGCGCCTCTGTGTTGATGCGTGACATTGACAAGGAAAAAAATTGTATTTATAATGGGATAGATTCAGGCAATTTTGGAGGAAACAGACGTGGAAAAATACGGTGTAAATGAATTGAGAAAGATGTTCCTGGATTTCTTTGAGAGCAAGGGACATCTGGTGATGAAGAGCTTTTCCCTGGTGCCGCACAACGACAACAGCCTGCTTCTGATCAATTCCGGTATGGCTCCCTTAAAGCCCTATTTTACGGGGCAGGAGATCCCGCCGAGAAGAAGGGTGGCCACCTGTCAGAAGTGTATCCGCACCGGCGATATCGAGAACATCGGCAAGACGGACAGGCACGGCACTTTCTTTGAAATGCTGGGAAATTTCTCCTTCGGAGATTATTTCAAGCATGAGGCGATCGCCTGGTGCTGGGAGTTTCTGACCGAAGTGGTCGGACTTGACCCGGACAGGCTGTATCCTTCCGTATATCTGGATGACGACGAGGCCTTCGACATCTGGAATAAGGAAATCGGCATTGCGCCGGAACGGATTTTCCGTTTCGGAAAAGAGGATAATTTCTGGGAGCACGGCTCCGGTCCCTGCGGCCCCTGCTCCGAAGTATACTATGACCGCGGTGAGAAATACGGCTGCGGAAAACCGACCTGTACGGTGGGCTGTGACTGCGACCGTTACATCGAAGTGTGGAACAACGTGTTCTCCCAGTTCGACAATGACGGCCACGGCCATTATACCGACCTGATCCAGAAGAACATCGATACGGGCATGGGTCTGGAGCGTCTTGCAACCGTTGTGCAGGATGTGGATTCCATCTTCGATGTGGATACCATTCAGGCGCTGAGAAACAGAGTCTGCGAGCTGGCAGGCAAAACCTATAAGGAAAAACACGAATGGGATGTTTCCATCCGTATTGTGACGGACCATATCCGTTCCGCCACATTTATGATTTCGGACGGCATCATGCCCTCCAATGAGGGAAGAGGCTATGTGCTCCGCCGCATTATCCGCCGCGCTGCACGCCACGGCAGGCTTCTGGGAATCGAAGGAGAATTCCTTTCCAACCTGAGCCATACCGTTATCGAGGGCAGCCGTGACGGTTATCCGGAGCTGGAGGAGAAGAAGGAATTCATCTTTAAGGTCCTTTCTCAGGAGGAGGATAAATTCAACCGCACCATCGACCAGGGGCTGAGCATCCTTGCCGAGCTGTCTGAGCAGATGGCGAAGGAAGGAAAGACGCAGCTTTCCGGTCAGGATGCGTTCCGTCTGTATGATACCTATGGCTTCCCGCTGGATCTGACCACGGAGATTCTGCAGGAAAAAGGCTTTTCCGTGGACGAGAACGGCTTTGCCGCCTGCATGAAGGAGCAGAAGGACAAGGCCCGCGCCGCGAGAAAGGTGACCAACTATATGGGAGCCGACGCGACGGTTTACGAGCAGATCGATCCTGCAATCACCTCCGAATTTGTGGGATATGACAGGCTGACCTGGAAATCCCCCATTGTGGCCATGACCACGGAGGATGAGGTGGTGGAGGCGCTGACCGATGGGGAGAGCGGCACCATCATTGTGGAGCAGACCCCTTTCTATGGAACCATGGGCGGTCAGTGCGGAGATACGGGCGTGATCCGTACCGCGGAGGGTGAATTTGTGGTGCAGGATACCATTCATCTGCTGGGCGGCAAGATCGGACATGTGGGAAAGATGACGAAGGGCATGCTGCGCATGGGCGATCAGGTGGAACTTACAGTGGATGCCGAAAAACGTGCGGATACCTGTAAAAATCACAGCGCTACCCATCTTCTGCAGAAGGCGCTGCGCACAGTGCTCGGTACTCATGTGGAGCAGGCAGGCTCCTATGTGGATCCGTACCGCCTTCGTTTCGATTTCAGCCATTTCTCCGCCATGACCGAAGGGGAGCTGGCGCAGGTGGAAAAGATCGTGAATGATGAAATCGCCGCCCATATTCCGGTGGAGACCAGTATCATGACTCTGGAGGAAGCGAAGAAGACCGGAGCGATGGCTCTGTTTGGCGAGAAATACGGCGATAAGGTCCGCGTAGTACGGATGGGAGATTTTTCCACGGAACTGTGCGGCGGAACCCATGTGGCGAATACGGGAGACATCTCCGTGTTTAAGATCCTTTCCGAAAGCGGCGTTGCAGCCGGCGTCAGGAGGATTGAAGCGCTCACCGGTCCCGGCGTGTTCTCTTATTACAGAGAGCAGGAGAGCCGTCTTGAGGAAGCGGCGAAGATCGTGAAGGCGACGCCCGCGACCCTGACAGAGAAGCTGGAGCATCTGATGGCAGAGATGAAGCGACTGAACGCGGAAAATGAATCCCTGAAGAGCAGGGCCGCGAAGGAAGCCCTGGGCGACGTGATGAACCAGGTGCAGGAAGTGAAGGGCGTGAAGCTGATCGCGGCACGTGCGGACGGCGTGGACATGAACGGCTTAAGAGAGCTGGGCGACCAGCTGAAGGAGAAGCTGGGCGAAGGCGTGATCGTGCTCGCTTCCGAACAGGACGGCAGGGTGAATCTGGTGGCAATGGCCACGGACGGCGCGATGAAGGCCGGCGCTCATGCGGGCAACCTGATTAAGGGAATTGCGGCTCTTGTCGGCGGTGGCGGCGGCGGAAGGCCGAATATGGCTCAGGCCGGCGGAAAGAAGCCGGAGGGAATTGACGATGCTCTGAAGGAAGCGGCAGCGGTTCTGGAAGGCATGCTTAAATAGGCCGGATCAAAGAATTTGAAACAGAACCCCCAAAAAGGTCTTGACGTGAGGTCATTTTTTGGTATAATAATGGATGTGCACAGGTGTGCTGTGTTATTGCAGAGTGCAGCTATGCATTAAAAACCCAATCAGTCATGAACTTGAAGGGACTGAAGGGAGGTCAGGTGTGAGCTATGTCTAATATTATCGTAAAAGAGAATGAGACTTTGGACAGCGCGCTTCGTCGTTTTAAAAGAAGCTGTGCGAAAGCTGGTATTCAGCAGGAGATCCGTAAGAGAGAGCATTACGAGAAGCCCAGCGTAAGACGCAAGAAGAAGTCCGAAGCGGCAAGAAAGCGTAAATATAATTAAGCGAACGGAAGTCCTTGGTAGTCAGCTATCAGGGACTTGTGTTTTGTATGGCGGAAATTTCCATTTTCTGCCATGAGAAGCGGACGTTCGGGACGGAGGAATTATGTTGCTTTACAGCATATCGATGCCTGCCGGCCTGCAGCCGGTGCGTCTGATTGCGGCCTTCTGCATTTACAGCGTGCTCGGATGGTGCATGGAATCCGCCTATATGTCGTTCTGCAACAGGAGGCTGACCAACAGAGGTTTTATGACGAGTCCTTTCTGCCCTATCTATGGCGTTGGTGCGCTTGCCGGATATTTTCTTTTGAGGGGATTTGCCGGAAACCTGTTTCTGCTCTATTTTGTGGGAGCGCTCAGCGCAACGGCCTTTGAGTATCTGGTGGGAAGGATGATGCTGAAGCTGTTCGGCGAGGTATGGTGGGATTACCATGAAAAGCCCTTTAATTATCAGGGGCTGATCTGCCTGGAAAGCACGATTGCCTGGGGTTTTTATGCGGTTATCATCATCGGATTTCTTCATGGGATCGTGATGAAATACGCTTCCTGGTATACATATGGCAGGGGACTTGTGATCCTCAGAGCGGTGCTTCTGCTTGTTCTGATCGATTTTCTGTGGCATCTTCTTGCGGCGCTGCATGTGGATGTGGCGGAAAAAAGAGACAGGCTTCTGACGAAATGCCGCGGCTTTTTCCGCTTTTAGAAGGAACGGCCGCCGGACGGTTCCTAAAGGAGACTGGCGCAGTTTTTTGGAAACAGACTGACAAAGGAAGGGAAGCGGCAGATGACCGCTCCAGAAAGGTACGGGAAAGAAAAGGAATGGGAAAAAACTGGAAGATGAGAATGGCCGGCCTCGTCCTTGCGGCGCTGATCGGAATTGGAACGCTGCTCGGCTCGGGAGTGGACGCGAAGGCGGCTGGAGTGATTGCAAAGGGAATCGACGTTTCCATGTATCAGGAAGCGATCAACTGGAGTGCCGTGGCCTCTGAGGGTTACAGCTTTGCTTTTATCCGGGTGGGAAGCGCGAAGAGCGGTCTTGATCCCTATTTCGCTCAGAATATGGCAGGTGCTGCTGCGGCAGGTCTGAAGACGGGCGTTTATCTTTACTCCTATGCCACCACGGTGGAGGCTGCCTTGGCGGAGGCACAGTTTACACTGGCGGCAATCGCGCCTTTTACGGTGAATATGCCTGTGGTTTATGATCTTGAGGATGCAGTACATAAAACCATGTCCACACAGGAGCTGGTGGCGCTGGTGGTTGCCTTCTGCTCCACGATTGAGAATGCGGGCTATTATCCGATGGTTTATTCCAATAAGAATATGCTGACGACGCAGATCGGCGTGGTGCCCTACGATGTATGGGTGGCGCAGTATGCGGACGCCTGTGATTATCCTAACCCGTCCTTCTGGCAGTTTACCAGCAGCGGGACTGTGAGCGGAATCAATGGCCGGGTGGATCTGAACTATCAGTTCAAGGACTATTCCAATATCATCATTGCCAATGGCTTTACCACGAGAAACGGAAACACCTATTTCTACAACAACTATAAGATGCAGCGCGGCTGGGTTGACTATGAAGGAAACCGCTATTTCATGAATGCGGATGGAACGCTGTTCAAGAACGGCTGGCTGACAGATGGCGTGAATACCTGGTACATGGATACCTCAGACGGACATATGCTGCGGGATCTGGTGACAATTGCGGGCAAGAACTACTATTTTGATGTGAACGGCCTGATGCAGACCGGACTTGTCAATATCGGCGGTCTGACCTATCTGTTTGGCGCGGACGGATCCATGCAGTACGGCTGGTATACGGACGCTCAGGGGCTTCGCTACTTCCAGGAGGATGGAAGCATGGCGGTCAACAAATCTCTGGTTCTGGACGGAAAGACCTATGTCTTCGATGCGAACGGTATCGGCACGGAATATGTGGCTCCTGAGATTGATTTGACCGGCATTGATCCTTCCACCTGGGTGCTGGATCCTTCCACCGGAAACATGATCGATTCAGCCACAGGTCTTCCGGTTGATCCTGCCGTCGCGGCTGCTGTGATTGCGCAGGCGCAGGCCGCTGCAGCGCAGTAAGAAAGAGACACGCGAAAACAGAAGAGCGGAAAGAAGAGGACCCGTCCGGACTTTCTCTCATGGAAAGCCCCGGACGGGTCTTTTCTCTGTCCGCTATATGATCCTGTCCGGCATACGGTCCCTTCCGGAGCTTTCGGCATTCATGAAACTGTCTGTGGCTACATAGAATGTGCTATAGACTGGATTGATGGGAGATTCCCTTATGTTGGACTGGACCGGACGGAGCTATGGAAGAAAGGGGAAACGGTCGGTTTCCCGGCGGAAGGCTCTGCTTTCTCGAAAGAAAATAATTTTTTCTCTCGTGCTGAGCATCCTGCTTTCAGCAGGAATGCCTGCGCAGCGGCTGTGCGTGGTGTATGCTGAGGAAACACAGGGACAGAGCACACAGGAGCAAAGTTCGCAGGAGCAGGGCGGCGTATCCGTGCATCTGTCGGCGCCCGCGGCCATTCTGATGGAGGCATCCACGGGAACCGTGATTTTTGAACAGAATGCGGATGTACCCTGCTCTCCGGCGAGCATCACCAAGATCATGACGCTGCTTCTGATTTTTGAAGCGCTGGAAAGAGGGGACATCAGCCTTCAGGATGAGGTGATGACGAGCGCATACGCCCAGTCCATGGGCGGAAGCCAGGTCTTCCTGGAGGAAGGGGAGATGCAGACGGTGGACACCCTGATCAAGTGCATTGCTGTCGCCAGCGGCAACGACGCAGCGGTTGCAATGGCGGAGTTCATTGCCGGAAGTGAGGAAGAATTTGTTTCCCGCATGAACGAAAAGGCTCAGGAGCTGGGCATGGACAATACCCATTTTCTGGATTGCTGTGGTCTGTCGGATTCCGACGACCATCATACCACCGCCAGGGATGTGGCGGTCATGTCAAGAGAGCTGATCACAAAACACCCGGAAGTGTTTAACTATACCATGATCTGGATGGAGGATATCACCCACAACACAGGCCGGGGAAGCAGCACCTTTACACTGTCCAGCACCAATAAGCTCCTGAAGCAGTATCAGTGGACCACCGGCCTGAAAACGGGCTCCACCAGCAAGGCGAAGTACTGTGTTTCGGCCACGGCGAAAAAGAACGATATCGAGCTGATCGCGGTGGTGATGGCGGCGCCGGACTACAAGGCACGGTTCGATGATGCGGTGACGCTTCTGAACTATGGCTACAGCGTCAGTTCCCTGTACCACGATGAGAATACGGAAAAGCTGCCGCTGCTGAAGGTGGAGGGCGGCGTCGCGGACACGGTTGAGCTTGCCTTTGAAAAGCCGTTTACCTGGCTGGATACGAAGGGAAGTGATATGAGTCTCGTGGAAAAGTCGCTGAATCTGCCGGAGGAGGCGCAGGCTCCTCTGGAAGCAGGACAGAAGGCGGGAGAAGCTGTCTACCGGCTGAACGGCGAGACGCTTGGAACCGTGAATGTGGTGTATGCGGAATCTGTGGCCGCCGCGGGCTTTCGGGATTATCTGAAAAAAGTTCTCGCATATTTCCTTTTATAACGAATCAAAATATGATATACTTTCTCTGTTATATTCAAGGCAAAGGAGCAGGCACGTGATTTATTTTTTCATCGGCGTTCTCTGCGCTGCGGCAGTTCTTTTCGCTGCGGTGACAGTATATGATTCCAACCGTTTCGTTACGGTGGAGTACCGCATCCGCTGCAGGAACCTGAAAAGGAAATATCGGTTTGTCATGCTCTCCGATCTGCACAACAAGCGTTATGGAGAGCATAATGAAAAGCTGCTGGCGGCAATCGATGCGCAGAAGCCGGAGAGCATTCTGATCGCGGGGGATATGCTCACTTCGGAGACGCCGGAACGCTTTGGCCCGGCCCTGGAGCTGACGGAGATCCTGGCGGAAAAGTATCCCGTTTATTATGCCAACGGAAACCACGAATACCGGATGAAGACGGACGAAAAGCACTACGGGAGCGGTTACCGCCGCTATCATGCGCAGCTTAAGCGCAGGGGTGTTGTTTTTCTGGAAAATGACAGTCTGCTGCTTCCGGAGCCAGGAATCCGCCTGTATGGAGTGGAAATCGGAAAGGAATTTTATCAGAAGGTAAAGAAAAGCAAAATGGACGCGGCCTATCTGAAACGGCTGCTCGGAAAGCCGGCCGAAGGGGAATACAATATTCTGATTGCCCACAACCCGGACTATTTTCCCGCTTATGCCGAATGGGGAGCGGATCTGGTGCTTTCCGGCCATGTGCATGGAGGTATCATGCGGCTGCCCTTCCTCGGCGGCGTTCTGTCCCCGGCCCTCCGGCTCTTTCCCAAATATGACGGCGGGCTGTTCCGGGAAAAGGACAGCACCATGATTCTGGGACGGGGGCTGGGGAGCCATACCATTCCCATCCGTATTTTCAATCCGGGCGAGCTGATTGTGGTGACACTGGAGCCGGAATGAGGCGGGCCGAGGGCAGCGGCGCGGCTGCGTCGGATGGGACGCGGCTGAAAGGTCTGAGAACCGCGGAGGACTGCCGGAAAAGGGATATGAAAAAGGGAGACCGAAACGTTTATGGCGCTTGAGGTGAAGCTGCAGGCATTTGAAGGCCCGCTGGACCTTCTGCTGCATCTGATTGAAAAGAATAAGGTGGATATCTACGATATCCCCATTGTGGAGATCACGGATCAGTATCTGGAAACCATCCGTCAGATGGAAAAGGCGGATATGAACGTGATGAGCGAGTTCCTCGTGATGGCGGCGACGCTTCTGGATATTAAGTGCCGGATGCTTCTGCCCCGTGAGAAGGATGAGGAGGGGCAGGAAGAGGATCCCCGCTCGGAGCTGGTGGAAAAGCTTCTGGAATATAAGGCATATAAGTACATGGCGCTGGAACTGAAGGATATGGAGGTGGACGCGCAGAAGGCCTTTTACAGGGAGCCTTCACTGCCGCCGGAGGTCAGGGACTACAGACAGCCCGTGGATTATGAGGAGCTGCTCCGCGGGGTGACGCTGACCCGCCTGAACGAAGTGTTTCAGGCCTGTCTGAAGCGGCAGGAGGATAAAATGGATCCGGTCCGCAGCCATTTCGGACGGATCGAAAAGGACGAGGTCAATATCGAACATAAGGCGGGTTATGTCGCCGCCTATATCAGAAGCCACCGGAAGCTGAATTTCCGGGAGCTTCTGGAAAACCGGAAGAGCCGGATGGACGTGATTGTGACCTTTCTGGTCGTGCTTGAGCTGATGAAGACCGGAGCGGTCAATGTCAGCCAGGAAGGGATTGAGGAAGACATCATCATCACGGTCAATGAGACGGCTGACGGACTGGAAAATCTGCGGCTGACTTCTCTGGGAGAACAAGAGGAATTGGGCGGAAGAAAGGATGCGGAAAATGGAGCAGGAGCATAAAAAGGCGGCTCTGGAGGCGATTCTGTTCGCTATGGGTGATTCCGTGGAGCTGGACAGGCTGGCCGCGGCGATTGAGGAGACGCCGGAGGAGACAAGGCTGCTTTTGACGCAGATGAAGGAGGAATGGGAGGCTCAGGACAGAGGCGTCTGTCTGGTGGAGTACGAGGGAGCTTTTCAGATGTGTACCAGAGGGGATCTGTATGAATATCTGGTCCGTGTAGCGAAGACGCCGAAAAAATATGCGCTGACGGATACGCTTCTCGAGACCCTCTCCATCATCGCCTATAAACAGCCTGTGACCAGGCTGGATGTGGAAAAGATCCGTGGAGTGAACAGCGATCATGCCATCAGCCGGCTGGTTGAGTTTGAGCTGGTCACGGAGCTGGGAAGGCTGGATGCGCCGGGGCGGCCGCTTCTGTTCGGCACAACGGAGCAGTTTCTGCGCACCTTCGGGGTGAAGTCGCTGGAGGAGCTCCCCAGGCTGAATGAAATGAAGCTGGAGGAATTCCGCGCGGAGGCGGAGGAAGAGGTAAGAGAGATGAACTCCGGGGAAGCCGGAGAGCCAGAGGTGGATTCTTAGGAAAAAAACGGCGTATTTTTCCGTCTCGTACGGGAGAATGGCTTCTGCCGTTTTTATAGAAATACAAATGCCGCCTTTGGCGGCAAAAAAAGGAGGATGCTCGAACCTTCGGTTCGCGCCAAAGAACGGCCTTCGCCGTTCTTTTCCAAAAAACAAATGCCGCCTTTGGCGGCAAAAAAAGGAGGAAGGGTATATGTTGTTTATCATCATTGGAATCATTGTGATCCTCGTCATTGCGATCCTGTTTTCAGGGTACAAGAAGGCTCCGCCGGATACGGCCTTCATCATATCCGGTATGAGAAAGAAGATTATCATCGGAAAGGCCAGCGTGAAGATTCCGTTCCTGGAGAGGATGGACAAGCTGAGTCTGAAGCTGATTGCCATTGACGTGAAAACCACCAACGCAGTCCCCACGGCGGATTATATTAACATCCAGGTGGACGCGGCGGTCAATGTGAAGATTTCCAGCGAGCCTTCCCGGCTGGCGCTGGCCGCGGAAAACTTTCTGAATCAGAATACCCAGTATATCGCGAATATTGCCAGAGAGGTTCTGGAAGGCAACATGCGTGAGATCGTGGGACGCATGCGCCTGGAGGAGATGGTCAGCGACCGCCAGAAGTTTGCAAATCTGGTCAAGGAGAACGCAGAGCCGGATCTTGCGGCGATGGGACTGGACATCGTCAGCTTCAACGTGCAGAATTTTTCCGACGGCAACGGCGTAATTGAGGATCTGGGTATCGACAACATTTCTCAGATCAAGAAAAAGGCCGCCATCGCCAAAGCGGAGGCGGAAAAGGAGATCGCGGTGGCCAAGGCGGAAGCGGACCGTCAGGCCAACGATGCGCGGATCAACGCGGAACGCGAGATCGCCAAGAAAAATAACGAGCTGTCACTGCAGAAATCGGAATTAAAGAAGCTGGAGGATACGAAGAAGGCGGAAGCGGATGCGGCCTACAGCATTCAGGAGCAGCAGCAGAGAAAGACCATCGAGATCGCCACTGCGGAAGCGAGCATCGCCAAGCAGGAAAAGGAGGTCATCTTAAAGGAAAGAGAGGCGGAGGTTCAGGAGAAGGAGCTGGACGCTCAGGTCAAAAAGAAGGCCGAGGCAGAAAAATACGCCAGACAGCAGCAGTCGGAAGCCGAGCTGTATGAACGCCAGAAGAGAGCAGAGGCGGAAACCTTTGAAACGGAGAAAAACGCTGTGGCGATGAAGGCGACGGCAGAGGCTCAGAAGTTCGCCAAGGAACAGGAGGCGGCCGGTATCCGCATGGTCGGCGAGGCGGAAGCAGAAGCCATCCGGGCGAAGGGTATCGCGGAGGCGGAAGCCATGGAAAAGAAGGCGCTCGCCTATCAGAAGTACAACAACGCTGCCATGGCGGAAATGCTGATCAAGGTGCTTCCGGACATCGCAGGCAGGATTTCCGAGCCTCTTTCCCAGATCGACAAGATCACGATTATCGGAAGCGGCAGTGACAACGGCGTGGCAAGCGTGGCTGACCATGTCCCCGCGGTTATGGCAAAGCTGTTTGAAACCATGAAGGAAACGGTGGGCATCGATATGGAAGAACTGGTAAAGGCCGGAAGCTATGACGCCGCCGTGACGAGAAATATCAATATCACAAACACCTCAGCCCCGGAAGCGGATCAGACGCCGGCAGCAGCGGATCAGACGGCTCCCGAAGAGTAATGCCTGAGATCCGAAGAAAGGCATAAACTGTGCCTTGCGGCATAGAATGTAACAATTCGATGTCGTCAGGTAACGGTATGCGGTTTGAACATTCAGATTTAGTCAGATGCTTTCGGAGATTTTTTCCGCTCCGGTCCTTTCGGAGCTTTCAAAAAGGAGCCGCGGCTGTCCTTTGCGGCGCTGTTCTTTCCTGCGCCATTTTCCTCTCTTATGGGATGGGACAGGGGGGAAACGGCGGAGCCGGGACAGTTTATGCACAGGAAAATGAGAAGGAACTGACAGACGAGCTGTACGCCCTGTCCGCTGTCCTGATGGATGCGGACAACGGGCGTATTTTGCTGCAGAAAAACGGAACTCAGGTGCTTCCCATGGCGAGCACAACGAAGATCATGACATGTATTCTCGCTCTGGAGCTTGCAGATGCGGAGGAATACGTCACGGTTTCCTCCTATGCGTCGGGCATGCCGAAGGTCCATCTCGGAACGCGGGCAGGACAGGTGTTTCAGATGAAGGACCTTCTGTATTCCCTGATGCTGGAATCCCATAACGATTCCGCCGTGATCATTGCGGAACATATCGGGAAGAAGCTTTCCGGCGGTGATTCCGGCAATTCCGGCACAGGGACAGCTGCGGAGAGGACGGCCGTCCGGAGTACGGCCCCGGAAAACCCTGCTTCGGAAGATATGGCCCCGGAAGAGGCGGCCCTGGAAGATGCGGTTTCGGAAAGCACGGAGGAAGAGAGCCGGGATGCGGTGCTTCGATTCACCGCGCGGATGAACGAGAAGGCGGAAGAGATCGGCTGCACGGACACCTTTTTTGTCACGCCGAACGGGCTGGACGCCATTCTGACCCTTACGGATGAGGCGGGGAATACGGTGGAAAGGCAGCATTCCACCACGGCGGCAGATCTGGCACGGATCATGAGCTACTGTGTGACGGATTCCCCCAAAAAGGAGGAATTTCTGGAGATTACCCGCACGCAGTCCTGGTCCTTTACGGATTATGTGGAAGGGGAGGACGGAGAATGGAGGATGGGAAGCAGCAGCTATTCCTGTACCAACCACAACGCCTTCCTCAGCATGATGGAGGGAGCGCTCACCGGCAAAACAGGCTTTACGGCAAAGGCGGGCTACTGTTATGTGGGAGCGCTTGAGCGTGATGGAAAAATCTTCTCCATCGCCCTGCTCGCCTGCGGCTGGCCGAACAACAAAAGCTGGAAATGGCATGATGCCAGGCTCCTGTATGAGTATGGGCTGGCCAATTATGAAAAACGGGACATTTATCAGAAGGCGGAGCTGCCCCTGATTCCGGTTCAGGAGGGAATCTGCGACTCAGTTTCGCTGACACAGGAGGAGACGGATATCTCCCTGCTGCTTGGCAGCCCGGACGAGATAAGTGCGCAGCTTTCTCTTGCGGAGAGTCTGGAAGCGCCCGTGGAGGCAGGGATGACGGTGGGGTGGCAGAATTACTATGTGAACGGTGAGCTGTATGAGAGCCTTCCCATCCGCACGGCGGAGGCGGTGGCGAAAAGGACCTTCCGCTATTGCCTGGGGGAAATCCTGAGACTGATCTGGCTGTAAAAAACGGGCCGCCGGAAAACGGATCTGACCGGCGGCCGGACAGAAGAGGCCAGGGGTTACAAAAATGAGTTTTGTGTTTCAAAAAAATGCGTTTTCACAAATTTGCATATGGCAGATTTCCTGAATCCGTGGTATACTTTTACAATACGGGTGCTTATGGAACAGACAGAAACGGACAAGCTGTTTTTGAACCGCAGATTTCAGCCTGCAGTGCTCCCGGAGCGGCCGTAGCTCAAGTTCAATTTTTAAGTAAAGATAAAATGGAGGGCTGAAAAATGAGTATTACTTCACAAGCGAGCCAAAGAATCAACGCTTTGCTCGACGACAACAGTTTCGTTGAGATCGGGGCGATGGTGACAGCCAGAGCGACCGACTTCAATCTGAAACAGACAGAAACTCCATCCGACGGGTGCATCACCGGCTATGGAGTGATCGAAGGCAATCTCGTGTACGTGTACAGCCAGGACGCTTCCGTGCTCGGCGGCAGCATCGGTGAGATGCACGCGAAGAAGATTACCAACCTCTATGATCTGGCGATGAAGACGGGAGCTCCCGTGATCGGCCTGATCGATTCTGCCGGCCTCAGACTTCAGGAGGCGACGGACGCTCTGAACGCCTTTGGCGAAATCTACATGAAGCAGACTCTGGCTTCCGGCGTGATCCCTCAGATCACAGCTGTATTCGGCACCTGCGGCGGCGGGCTTGCTCTGGTTCCCGCGCTCACTGATTTCACCTTCATGGAAGGGAAGAAGGCGAAGCTTTTTGTGAACGCACCCAATGCGCTTGCAGGAAACGAGATTTCCAAATGTGATACTTCGGACGCTGCATTCCAGAGCGAAGAAGCGGGCCTGGTGGACTTCGTCGGAGAAGAAGCCGAGATTCTGAGCCAGATCAGGAATCTGGTATGCATGCTTCCTTCCAATAATGAGGATGACAATTCCTATGTGGAATGCACGGATGATCTGAATCGTGCGGATGCCTCCATGGCGGCCTGTGTGGGCGACAGTTCCATCGCACTTTCCACGATTGCGGACGATCACCTTTTTGTCGAGGTGAAGGCTGCGTATGCGAAGGAAATGGTAACAGGTTTTATGAAGCTGAACGGTATGACCGTGGGAGCGGTTGCAAACCGCAGCGAGATCTATGATGAAAACGGGGAAAAGACGGCTTCCTTTGACGCTGCTCTTTCTCCTGCAGGATGCGACAAGGCAGCCGGGTTTGTGAGCTTCTGTGACGCCTTCAATATCCCGGTGCTCACTCTGACCAATGTGAACGGCTTTACGGCGTACAAGTGCTCTGAGAAGAAAATCGCAAAGGCGGCTGCGCGGCTTACATACGCATTTGCCAATGCAACAGTTCCGAAGGTGAACGTTGTGACCGGCATGGCCTATGGAAGCGCCTATGTGGTGATGAATTCCAAAGCTCTCGGCGCGGATATCACCTACTGCTGGCCGGATGCGAAGATCGGTACCATGGATGCCCGCCTTGCGGCAAAGATCATCTGCGACGGACAGGGTGCGGATGCGGTGAACGAATGCGCGAAGGAGTATGAGGCCCTGCAGACCAGTGCAGCAAGCGCTGCCAGAAGAGGATATGTGGACACCATTATTGAGCCTGCTGACACGAGAAAATATGTGATCGGCGCGTTCGAAATGCTCTTCACAAAGAGGGAAGACCGCCCTGCAAAAAAACACGGCACGGTTTAACAGGCCGCAGACTTTGAAAGGAGCATGTCGATTCATATGAAAAGGAAGTTGTTAACATTAGGAATGGCTCTCATCTGCGTTTTCAGTATGACGGCCTGCAGCGGGAAAGCGGATACTTCTGCAAACGCGGAGAGCCTCTACGGAATTACACAGGATTCTGCGGTCAGCTATGCGGATCAGGTGATCAGCTCCATTCAGGCCATCGTTGCGCAGAACATGCAGGATCAGTACGCTTCAGATCCAGTGATCTCTGCGGCGCTTGACAGCTGGGAAAGCGCGCTGGAGGATATCGGAGAGGTACAGTCCATTTCCGGACACACAGTATCCGCGGATGAGGACGGGGTTACCATAGATGTTCATGTGGACGGAAGCAGCCATGATGCGGAGATCGTTATCACTCTGGATGACGAGCTGGCGCTGAGCAGCATTACGACGAATGTGGAATATTCGTTTGGGGAACTGATGCAGAATGCGGCATTAAACACAATCCTTGGTATGGGAACCGTGTTTGTGATTCTGATTCTGATCTGCCTGATCATTTACTGCTTCAATTTTATTCCCAAAATTCAGGCGTCTTTTTCCGGCAGGAAGAAAGAGCCGGAGGAGAAGAGAGAAGCTGCGCCTGCGGCAGTTTCCGCACCTGCGCCTGCAGCGCCCGCGGCAGCTGCGGCTGAGCAGAATCCGATGGACGATTGTGAGCTGGTAGCGGTAATCGCGGCGGCGATTGCGGCAAGCGAGGGGGCGCCGTCTCCGGAAGGCTTCGTGGTAAGAAGCATCAGACGCGTGCCTGTGAGCAGATGGAAAGCGAATAAATAAAAAAAGAACGATACAGGAGGAAATAGTATCATGAAGAATTATACAATTACCGTCAATGGAAACGTATATGACGTTGTAGTGGAAGAGGGCGTTCAGGGAGCGGCTCCCGCTTACGCACCCAAGGCTGCACCCAGACCGGCAGCCCCCGCTCCGGCTCCTGCACCCGCTCCTGCGGCGGCACCCGCGTCCGCCCCTGCTCCGGCGCCTGCAGCAGCTCCTGCCGGAACAGCAGGAAGCATCCGCGTGGAAGCCGGTGCAGCCGGTAAGGTATACAGCATTGACGCCAAGATCGGACAGGCTGTAAAGGCCGGTGATTCCGTCGTGACCATAGAAGCCATGAAGATGGAGATTCCGGTTGTTGCTCCTCAGGACGGTACCGTGGCCAGCATCGATGTTGCGGTTGGCGATGCCATTGAGGCAGGCGCGCTGCTCGCAACGTTAAACTAAGCACGGAAAGAACGTCCTGCCAATCCCATAAGGCTGTACGGCCGCTGTATGTTTTATTCTGTCCGCGGCTGTGCAGCCGGGCACTCAGGCCTGTGAGTTTGGCAAATGGAATGGGAGGTCAACATAAATGGACTATATTGTAACTACACTGGATAATCTGATCCATCAGACTGCATTCTTCAATCTGACCTGGGGAAACTTTCTGATGATTCTGGTGGCTTGTGTGTTCCTTTATCTGGCAATTGCCAGAGGATTTGAACCCCTGCTGCTGATTCCGATCGCCTTTGGTATGCTTCTGGTGAATATTTATCCGGATATCATGATCAGTCCGGAAGAGGCTTCAAACGGCACGGGCGGTCTGCTGTATTATTTCTATCTGCTGGATGAATGGTCGATTCTGCCGTCACTGATTTTCATGGGCGTCGGCGCGATGACAGACTTCGGTCCGCTGATCGCGAATCCGAAGAGCTTCCTGCTGGGAGCGGCGGCTCAGTTCGGTATCTTTGCCGCATATTTCGGCGCGATCGCGCTGGGCTTCAATGACAGGGCAGCTGCCGCCATTTCCATCATCGGCGGTGCTGACGGCCCTACTTCCATCTTCCTGTGCGGAAAGCTGGGACAGACGGAACTGCTCGGACCCATTGCGGTAGCGGCGTATTCCTATATGTCCCTGGTTCCGATTATTCAGCCTCCGATCATGCGGCTGTTTACCACGGAAGAAGAGAGAAAAATTAAAATGGAACAGCTCCGCCCGGTTTCCAAGCTGGAGAAGATCCTGTTCCCCATCATCGTTACCATTGTTGTATCCCTGATTCTTCCTACCACGGCTCCGCTTGTCGGCATGCTTATGCTCGGCAATCTGTTTAAGGAGTCCGGCGTGGTAAGACAGCTGACGGAAACCGCAGGCAATGCGCTGATGTATTCCGTAGTTATCCTGCTGGGCACCTCCGTAGGCGCGACTACCAGCGCGGAAGCCTTCCTGAACAGGGAGACCCTTTACATTGTAGCCCTCGGTCTGATCGCATTTGCCTTCGGAACGGCGGCGGGAGTCCTGTTCGGTAAGCTGATGTGTATTGTGACCCACGGCAAGGTAAATCCTCTGATCGGTTCGGCGGGTGTATCAGCGGTTCCCATGGCGGCCAGAGTTTCCCAGAAGGTCGGCGCCGAGGCGGATCCCACAAACTTCCTGCTGATGCACGCGATGGGGCCTAACGTGGCCGGCGTAATCGGCACGGCTGTTGTTGCCGGTACCTTTATGGCAATTTTCGGAGTGTTCTGATACATCCTGTCAGAATGCGAATTATGGATACAGAAATTCAGGAGGCCGGCACGAACCGTTGGTTCGTGCCAAAGAATGGCTGGACGCCATTCTTCTATATTTGAGAATGCCGCCTGAGGCGGCAGAAATCAGGAGGAAATGGAAATGTCAGACCCGAAACCCATTAAAATTATGGAAACTGTACTGCGTGACGCCCATCAGTCCCTGATCGCAACCAGAATGCCCACTGAACTGATGCTTCCCATTGCGGAGAAGATGGACAAGGTTGGTTATGCGGCAGTGGAATGCTGGGGTGGCGCCACGTTTGACGCATCCCTTCGTTTCCTGCATGAGGATCCGTGGGAGAGGCTGAGAAAACTGAGAGCTGCTTTCAAGAATACGAAGCTGCAGATGCTTTTCAGAGGCCAGAATATCCTGGGATACCGCCATTATGCGGACGATGTGGTAGAATATTTTGTGCAGAAATCTATCGCAAACGGAATTGATATCATCCGTATTTTTGACTGCCTGAATGACCTTCGCAATCTGGAGTGCGCGGTGAAGGCCTGCAATAAGGAAGGCGGACATGCGCAGGTTGCCCTGTCCTATACGCTGGGTGATGCCTATACGCTGGACTACTGGATGAATATCGCAAAAGAGATCGAGAGCATGGGAGCCAATTCCATCTGTATCAAGGATATGGCCGGCCTGCTGGTTCCTTATGAAGCGGACAGACTGATCCGTGCACTGAAATCTGCGACGAAGCTGCCCATTCAGCTTCATACCCACTATACTTCCGGCGTTGCAAGCATGACTTATCTGAAGGCAGTGGAAGCTGGTGTGGACATCATTGACTGCGCAATTTCTCCGTTCGCTCTGGGAACCTCCCAGCCTGCGACCGAGGTTATGGTAGAAACCTTCCGCGGAACCCCTTATGACAGCGGCTATGATCAGACTCTTCTTGCGGAGATCGCGGATTATTTCCGTCCTTACAGAGAGGAGTGCCTGAAGAACGGCCTGATGGATCCCAAGGTGCTGGGCGTAAATATCAAGACCCTGATCTATCAGGTGCCCGGCGGCATGCTTTCCAACATGGTGAGTCAGCTGAAGGAGCAGAACGCAAGCGATAAATACGAAGAGGTGCTTCAGGAGATCCCCCGCGTAAGAAAGGATCTGGGCGAGCCCCCGCTGGTTACGCCGTCTTCCCAGATTGTCGGCACGCAGGCTGTGCTTAACGTACTGATGGGAGAGAGATATAAGGTTGCTACTGACCAGACCAAGGATCTGCTTGCCGGCGGATATGGAAAGACTGTTAAGCCTTTCAATCCGGAGGTACAGAAGAAGGTTATCGGCGACAGAAAGGTGATCACCTGCCGTCCTGCAGACCTGATTCCCAACGAGCTGGATAAGATCGAAGCGGAGATGAAAGAATGGAAGCAGCAGGATGAGGATGTGCTGACCTATGCACTGTTCCCTCAGGTTGCTCTGGACTTCTTCAAATACCGTCAGGCGCAGCAGGAAAAGGTTGATATGACCCAGGCTGACACCGCAAACGGAGCCTATCCTGCATAAGGCTGCGACGGCTGCTGAAATGAGGACTTATTCATACTAAAAATGAATTCTAGGAAGGCGGGCATTTTGGAAGTTGCATAAATGCCCGCCTTTTTGGTCATTAAAGTCCGCAATCAGCCGCAGATACCCATGCGGACGGCCGTGATTGATGAAGAGCCGCGGATGGCATGATGTGGAAGACATGAAAGAACGGAGATTAGAAACAAAAGATGATTGATATTAAAAATTATGGACGTAAAATACAGTACTATGAAACAGACCGTATGGGAATTGTGCATCATTCCAACTACATCCGCTGGATGGAGGAGGCCAGAATTGACGCGCTGGCTCAGATCGGGATTCCCTACGATAAAATAGAAGCGGCGGGTATTCTGATTCCCGTTCTGGAGGCTTCCTGTGAATACAGAATTTCCTTCCGCTTTGGAGAGGAGTTTTCCATCCGGGTGCTTCCCGACCGTTTCAGCGGAATCAAGATGAGCATGAAATATGAGATCTATGGAGCGCAGGACGGACTTCTGCATGCCACAGGACATACCGGACACTGCTTCCTGGACAGGAGCATGAAGCCGGTCCATCTGAAAAGGGATTATCCGGAAATCTACGGAAGGCTGTCAGAATATATGAGTGCGGAACGGGAATAGTTTTTATATTCCTTTGGAGAACAGCCGCAGTATTTTCTGAAATACCTGGAAAAATGCGCCAGATTTCCAAATCCGCAAAGCCTTGCCACCTCACTGACCTGCAGAGCCTCGTTGCTCAGCAGGTTTTTTGCTTTTTCCAGGCGGACCTGCAGCAGATCGCTTTTGGGAGTGGAAGAAAAGAAGCTGCGGTAATAACTGTAAAACTGGCTTTTCTCCAGACTGACGCTCGCACAGAGACGTTCCAGGCTCCAGTTCTGTTCGCAGTTGGAAAGCATTTCCAGACGCAGCCTTTGGAAGGAAGGATACAGAGATGCCATGTCTTCCATCCGGGCGGCGGGGCGGGAGAGACTGCGGGAAAGAGCGATGAACAGTTCTGTCGCCAGACAGTGTATGGCCTCATCACGATATGGGGAAGAGGAGAAGAACTCCTGCTGCAGACGGCGGAAATAAACATCGAATTCCTGAGGATCCGGCGGGTAAAAAATTCGGTTTTCCGGGAGCTGAAATCTCTGCGCGGGATTCTCTTCGGAAGAAAAGTGAAGGTAGCTGTTGCAGAAACGCCGGACCGCCTGATAGTGCTGGGGAAAGCCTGGCGTATAGAGGATGCAGGCGTTCTCGCGGGTGACGGTCAGCCTTTCCTTCAGATAGACCTTCATGGGCGTCTTCAGAAGCAGGAGAAGATAATCGCCGCTTCCTGAAGGACGGAAGATGGTGTCATAATCCTGGTTGGAACGATTGTACTCGCAGAAATGAAGCTCGATCATGGAAACTCTCCTTTTTATTTTCTTTCTGGATCATAGCATAGTGTCGGAAGAAAAGTCAAATAAGACGGAAGAAAGGAGATGGAAAGACAACCCATTTTCCGGTAGGATAAAAGCATCAGAAAAAGGCCGTAAAGCGCGGCGGAAGGAGCGGATAAAAAAGCATGAAAAAAGCGGAACTGATCGTAGACAAATATTATCTCACCGGAAAAGTGGACAAAAGAATTTTTGGTTCCTTTATCGAGCACCTGGGACGTGCGGTATATGAAGGAATCTATCAGGAGGGAAGCCCTTTTGCGGACGAGCAGGGGATGAGAAAGGACGTGCTCGCTCTGGTACGGGAGCTTCAGGTGCCCATCGTCCGTTATCCGGGTGGAAATTTCGTTTCCGGCTATCACTGGGAGGACGGAGTAGGCCCCAAAGACCAGCGCCCTTCGAAGGTGGATCTGGCCTGGCAGGTGATCGAAACCAATCAGTTCGGCCTGAACGAGTTCGTAGACTGGTCGAAAAAGGCGGGAAGCGATGTAATGATGGCCGTTAATCTGGGAACCAGAGGGCCGGAGGAAGCGAAGGATGTGCTGGAATACTGTAATTTTGAAAAGGGTACTTACTACAGCGATTTAAGAAGAAAGCATGGTTATGAAAAGCCCCATGACATTAAACTCTGGTGTCTGGGCAACGAGATGGACGGCCCCTGGCAGATGGGCCATAAAACTGCGCAGGAATACGGCCGCATCGCGGCGGAGACCAGCCGTCTGATGAAATTCATGGATCCTTCCATTGAGACGGTGGCCTGCGGCAGTGCCTCCCTCACCATGGACACCTTCGGTTACTGGGAGGAGGAAGTGCTCTCCGAGTGTTATGATCAGGTGGATTACCTCTCTCTGCATCAGTATTACGGAAACAGGGATAACAACACGCCGGAATTTCTTGCAAATTCCAAAGGGATGGATGAATTCATTTCTTCCGTTCTCGCCATTGCGGACTGCGTGAAGGCCAAAAAGCGGAGTAAAAAGCAGATCAATCTTTCCTTTGATGAGTGGAACGTCTGGTATCACAGCAATGAGGCGGATCAGAAGCTGGAAAAATGGGTACAGGCACCGCATCAGCTGGAGGATGTCTATAATTTTGAGGACGCTCTTCTGGTGGGAAGTATGCTGATCACCCTTCTGCGTCACGCCGACCGGGTGAAGATCGCCTGTCTGGCACAGCTGGTTAATGTGATCGCGCCCATCATGACCTCCGACACAGGAGCATGGAGACAGACCATTTTCTATCCCTATATGCATGCCAGCATCTACGGAAGAGGCACGGTTCTTAATACCCTCGTGCAGGCGCCTTCTTACGAAAGCAAAACCTATGGAGAGATTTCCGTTCTGGACAGTGTGTGCATCTGGAATGAGGAAGACGGAGAACTGACCATCTTTGCTGTGAACAAGGATCTGAACGAGGATCTGGAGGTTTCCTGTGATTTGAGACAGTTCGCGGATTATTCCGTTGTGGAACATATCGTTCTGACTGACGATGATATGAAAGCTGTGAATACAGAAAGCGATCCGAACCGTGTGGCACCGGTACAGAGTGATGCATCCGGAATGGACAACGGCCGATTTACTACCGTGTTTGGAAAGCACAGCTGGAATGTGGTGAGACTGAAGAAATAAGTTTCAGGTATGACCGGCAGGACTGATCGATGTGACTGTTATGACAGACCGAATATTTTTCTTGAATCCGGATTGGGGATATGCTATGTTGTTGCTACAGTTCTAAAAACAGAGAAAGGAACAAAAGCATGATCCCGGAAAAGTTTAAGGAAAGAATGAAGTTGCTGCTGGGCGGAGAATATGAAGAATTTATGGCGGCGCTGGAGCAGGAAAGATATCAGGCGCTCCGGGTGAACCCCATGAAAATGGACCGGGAGGAATTCCTGCAGAAAGCGCCGTTTTCCCTGTCTCCTGTTCCATGGGAAGAAAACGGCTTCTATTATGAAAAGAAGGAAAACCTGCCGCAGCCCGGAAAACATCCCTGGCATGAGGCTGGCGTATACTATATTCAGGAGCCCAGCGCCATGTCCGCCGTTCCCTTTCTGGACGCCCGTCCGGGAGAGAGAATTCTGGACCTGTGTGCCGCTCCCGGCGGGAAGAGCACACAGATTGCGGCTGCCATGCGGGGAGAGGGGCTCCTCATCTGCAACGAGATTCACCCGGCCCGGGCGGCCATCCTTTCTGAGAATATCGAACGGATGGGAGTCCGGAACGCACTGGTCCTGAATGAAACGCCTGACCGGCTGGCGGAACGTTTTCCCGGCTTTTTTGACCGGATTCTGGCGGATGCCCCCTGCTCCGGAGAGGGAATGTTCCGGAAAAACGAGGCGGCAGGAGAGGAATGGAGCCCGGAAAATGTGCAGATGTGCGCCGGACGTCAGAGAGAGATTCTGGAATATGCCTGTCAGATGCTCCGTCCCGGAGGAAGGCTCTGTTATTCCACATGCACCTTCGCCCCGGCGGAGGATGAAGGCAGCGTCTGCTGGCTGTTAAAAAAGCATCCGGATATGCATGTTCTTTCCGTTCCGATGCCGGAGGGCTTTGCACCCGGACATCCGGAATGGGCGCTTATGGAGAATACTGAAAAAATGGAAGCAGCAGAAAAAACGACAGAAGCAGCTGCTCCGTCCTTCTGCCCGACGTCCCGGACAGCATCCGTTTCAGCCTTTGAACTGGAGCATACCATGAGGCTCTGGCCGCACAGGCTCCGGGGAGAGGGGCATTATGTGGCGGTGCTGGAAAAAGCTGGAGCAGCCTCTGGATCGAAAGAACAGACAGTGGCAGAACAGAAGGCTGAGAAGCCTTCTGCCAAACGGACACGCCGCAGGGACGGGGAAAAGGGACTGGGAGAAAAGGATTATACAGAGTTTGCCGCATTTGCGCGGGAAAATCTGCGTCTGCAGCTTTCCGGGATCTATCTGCGCTTTGGAGAACAGCTTTATCTGGCTCCGGAGGAGACGCCTGCCCTTCGCGGACTGAAGGTGCTGCGTCCCGGCCTGCATCTGGGAACCGTAAAAAAGAACCGCTTTGAGCCATCTCACGCCCTGGCCCTTACACTGAAGCCGGAGGATGTGGTCCATGCGGTCAGTCTGGATACAGAAGGCCGCCAGGTAAGGGATTACCTGAACGGTCTGACCTTCCCCGCAGAAGGGGAAAAGGGATGGTATCTGATCTGTGCGGACGGCTGCAGCCTTGGCTGGGGCAAGCTGGCCGGCGGGATCATGAAGAATCATTATCCAAAGGGACTGCGGAAAAACTGGTGAGAGGTTCCCGTCTCTCTGGTCTCCCCGTCAAAATAATTATCCGTATCAGGTCTGCCACAGAAGTGGTCATAGCTCTGCTTGATTCTGATCAGAAATTTTCGATATTGGTTAACGCCAGGCATGACGTATATTTTCAGTTCAAAGTTCATTTTAATGCATTCCTTTTCATAGCTGAAAATAAAGTGGTAAAAAAGTTTATCAGGCGGACAGATTTGCAACATACAGCCGCAAATCTGTCCGCCTGATTCAATCATTTATTATATTCTTTTGCTTTACGCTTCCGCTTTATCCTGAATCATCCCATGAAGGGCCTGCAGGGAATGTACCTCACCTCTGCCATGCTCCTTCACATAAAGGATTCCTTCGGCCGTTGCAAAACCTGCAGCCATGGTGGTGATATAGGGAATTTTGCCCTTGATCGCCGCTTTACGCAGATAGCTGTCGTCGTTTGCGCTGTCTTTTCCCACCGGGGTATTGACAATCAGCTGGATCTTGCCGTTGGTGATCAGATCCAGAATGTTCGGACGTCCTTCGGAGAGCTTCTTTACCTGCTCGACAGGGATGCCGGCCTCGCGGATCAGAGCGGCGGTGCCTGCGGTTGCAATCAGGGAGAAGCCGGCCTTATGGAAGGCTTCCGCCAGCGCCTTCACCTCGGGCTTGTCCTTCTGATTCACGGAAATCAGCACCGTACCGGACAGAGGAAGGGAGGACTGGGTAGCTTCCTGTGCTTTGTAGAAGGCTTCGCCGAAGGAAGCGGAGAGTCCGAGAACCTCGCCGGTGGAACGCATCTCGGGTCCGAGCACCGGATCCACCTCCGGGAACATGTTGAAGGGGAAGACGGCTTCCTTTACTCCATAGTAAGGAATATGCTTTTCTCTCAGAGAGGGCACAGGTGACGGCTTATGGGTGTAGTCCTGCATGATCACGTCGATGGCAAGGGGCACCATACGGATATTGCAGACCTTGGATACCAGCGGCACCGTGCGGGACGCCCGGGGATTGGCCTCCAGAACATAAACCTTTCCATTTTCAATGGCGTACTGCATGTTCATCAGGCCCTGTACATGCATCTCCTCAGCGATTTTTCTGGTGTATTCCTTGATGGTTTTCAGGTTCTCCTCCGGAATGTGGACCGAAGGCAGGATGCAGGCTGAGTCGCCGGAGTGGATTCCCGCAAGCTCGATGTGCTCCATGACGGCGGGCACAAAGGCGTGGGTGCCGTCGCTGATGGCGTCGGCTTCGCATTCGGTCGCGTGATTCAGGAAACGGTCGATCAAAATCGGACGGTCAGGCGTGACGCCGACAGCCGCCTTCATGTAGCCCTCCATGCTTTCCGGATCGTAAACTACCTCCATGCCGCGGCCGCCCAGAACATAGGAAGGACGTACCATGACGGGATAGCCGATGCTTTCCGCGATGGAAAGAGCCTCCTCCACGGTGGTCGCCATGCCGGATTCGGGCATGGGAATGTGCAGTCTGTCCATCATGGCGCGGAACAGGTCGCGGTCCTCTGCCAGATCGATAACGGAAGGGGAGGTCCCCAGGATTTTCACTCCGTTGCGCTCCAGTTCAGCGGCAAGGTTCAGCGGAGTCTGGCCGCCGAACTGGGCAATGACACCAACGGGCTTCTCCTTCTCATAGATGCTTAGCACATCCTCAAGGGTGAGAGGCTCGAAATAGAGCTTGTCGGAGGTGTCGTAGTCTGTGGAAACGGTCTCCGGATTGCAGTTTACGATGATCGTCTCAAAGCCCAGCTTTTTCAGCGCGAGGGAGGCATGCACACAGCAGTAGTCAAATTCGATGCCCTGGCCGATGCGGTTCGGGCCGCCGCCCAGTATCATCACCTTCGGCTTATCGTTGTTCACCGGATTTTTATCGGAGGCATTGTAGGTGGAATAGTAGTAGGCGCTGTCCGGCGTTCCGCTCACATGTACGCCCTCCCAGGCCTCGGTGATGCCGAGCGCAAGCCTGCGGGAACGGACAGCGGCTTCGGGAATCTCCAGAAGCTGGCTCAAATATTTATCGGAAAAGCCGTCCTTTTTGGCGGCGATGAGCCGGTCATCCGGCGGCAGGCTTCCGCGGGAGGCGAGGAGAACGGTTTCTTCCTCCGTAAGCTCCTTCATCTGTTCGATAAACCATTTCTTTATATGGGTGATTTCATGGATTTCATCCACCGTAGCGCCCTTCAGCAGCGCTTCGTACATCTGAAAATGCCGTTCACTGGAAGGGGTTGCCAGCATGGAAAGCAGCTGTTCCTTTGTTTTGGTGCGGAACTGCTTCAGTCCGCCCAGGCCGTAGCGGCCGGTTTCCAGGCTGCGGATGGCCTTCTGCAGAGCTTCCTTGTAGGTCTTTCCGATGCTCATGACTTCGCCGACCGCACGCATCTGGGTGCCGAGCCTGTCCTCTACGCCCTTGAATTTTTCAAAGGCCCAGCGGGCAAACTTGATGACAACGTAATCCCCGTCAGGCACATATTTGTCCAGCGTGCCGTATTTTCCGCAAGGGATGTCCTTTAAGGTAAGGCCGCAGGCCAGCATGGCGGAGACAAGAGCGATGGGGAAGCCCGTCGCCTTGGAGGCCAGAGCGGAGGAACGCGAGGTGCGGGGATTGATCTCGATGACGACGATTCGGTCCGTCTTCGGATCGTGGGCGAACTGAACGTTGGTGCCGCCGATGACCTGAACGCTTTCCACGATCTTGTAAGCCGCCTCCTGCAGGCGCTTCTGGCATTCTTCGGAAATGGTGAGCATGGGAGCGGCGCAGAAGGAATCGCCGGTGTGTACGCCCATGGGATCGATGTTTTCGATGAAACAGACGGTGATCATGTTGTTGTCCGCGTCACGGACCACCTCCAGCTCCAGCTCTTCCCAGCCGAGAACGGACTCCTCCACCAGAACCTGTCCTACAAGGCTGGCCTGAAGCCCTCTGGCACAGACCGTTTTCAGCTCATCTACATTGTAAACCAGGCCGCCGCCTGCGCCGCCCATGGTGTAGGCGGGGCGCAGCACCACCGGATAGCCCAGCCGGTCCGCGATGGAAAGAGCTTCTTCCACGCTGTAGGCAACTTCGCTTCTGGCCATCTCAATACCCAGCGCGTTCATTGCTTTTTTGAATTCGATCCGGTCCTCTCCCCGCTCGATGGCGTCAACCTGAACGCCGATGACCTTCACATTGTATTTATCCAGAACGCCCGCCTTGCTCAGCTCCGAGCAGAGATTCAGACCGGACTGACCTCCCAGATTGGGAAGCAGGGCATCAGGCCGCTCCTTGGCGATGATCTGTTCGAGTCGCGCCACGTTCAGCGGTTCGATGTAGGTAACATCGGCGATCTCCGGATCCGTCATGATGGTGGCGGGGTTGGAATTGACCAGAACGATCTCGTACCCAAGCTTTCTTAAGGCCTTGCAGGCCTGGGTTCCGGAATAGTCGAATTCGCAGGCCTGACCGATGATGATCGGACCGGAGCCGATGATCAGAACTTTGTGGATGTCGGTTCTCTTTGGCATGTTTCCTCCATTCTGCATGTAGCATTGCGCTTATCATTTTTGTGGGAATATGATCCCTGTTTTCCCTATTATATACGAAATGGAAGAGAAGAGAAAGGGGAAAAGAAAAATCTCGTCCACGGGGGCTGGCCATGCAGGCTCGCTTGCGGCTGTTCGCCGTATGTCCGAAGAACCACAGACTCCTCCACAAGCAAGCTTGTTTCGGAGTCCATGGCCCTTCGGACGCATGGCTTCACAGGTAAGCAAGATTTTCCATTCCATTGGCAGGATAATCGGGGTACAATGGGAAAGCAGATTTGCAAAATGCCTCCGTATGGAGAAACGGGTGAAAACTTCGGTTTTACACCCTGAGAGTCTGCGCGGGACGCAGATTCCGACAAAAATAAAAATGCCGTCACAGGCGGCAGGAAGGAAAGATGAGATGAGTAATAAGCTGATGCAGGAGAACGGCTTCATGCCGTGGGAGCAGAATCCGGAGTGCTTTAAGCTGAACAAGAGGGCACCCCATACGGATATTATTCCGTTCCCTACGCTGGAGGATGCCCTTGCATGGAATAAGGATGCGCGGGCGGTGACGAATCTGAATGGGGTATGGAAATTCCGGTTCTTTGAGAATCCGGACGCCTGTGACGCGGCGTTTCCGGAGGGACTGGAACAGATCATGGACACCCATGCCTGGGGACAGATCAGGGTTCCCGCGAACTGGCAGCTGGAGGGCTATGATTATCCTCAGTATGTGAATGTGAAATACCCATGGGAGATGACGGAGGATATCATGCCGCCTCAGATTCCAAGAAAATATAACCCGGTGGGAATCTACTGCAGATCTTTTGACGCCGACGTGAAGAATGGTCAGAAGCTGATTCTTCATTTCGACGGAATCGAATCCTGCGGGGAAATTTATGTGAACGGTGTGTTCGCAGGATATACAGAAGGATCCTTCACTCCGGCCGAGTTTGACATAACGGAGCTGGTCAGAAAGGGTGTAAACCAGCTCGTGGTAAAGGTGCTTCGCTGGTGTGACGGAAGCTGGCTGGAGGATCAGGATTTCTTCCGGCTGTCCGGAATTTTCCGGGATGTGTATCTCTATGCGCTGCCGGAAGTACATATCAGCGATTTTAAGGTGGATGCCCTGTTGGATGAAAACTACCAGGATGGCCGTCTGAACGTTGAGGTGTTTACGGAAGGGGCGGCAGAAGGATGTGAGGTGCGTCTAGATCTGTACAGCCCGAAGGGAAGAGGAATCCTTTCCACCGATGTAGCGCAGGTGAAGGATGGAAAGGTGGTATTTCAGGAGGAGGTTGAGACCCCCTGGCAGTGGAGTGCGGAATCCCCTTCCCTGTATACTGCGGTGCTCACACTGACGGAGGGTGATGAAGAGACGATTCTGGCATGCCGCTGCGGTTTCCGTACCTTCGAGATGAAGGACGGGCTGATGATGCTGAACAACAGGCGTATCATTTTTAAGGGCGCAAATCGTCATGAGTTCGGCGCAAAGTTCGGACGGGCCATCACAAAGGAAGCGATGCTTCAGGATGTCAGGGACATGAAGCGCAATAACATCAATGCGGTCCGTACTTCTCATTATCCCAATCACCCTTACTGGTACGAGCTGTGCGATGAGTATGGTCTGTACGTGATCGATGAGACGAATCTGGAGACGCACGGAACCTGGATGTACGGCGTGCCGGAGAGCGAGCAGCCCAATGCCCTTCCCGGAAGCAATCCGAACTGGACGGCGGCCGTCATCGACAGAGTGTCCGATATGTATTACCGTGACAGAAATCATCCCAGCATCCTGATCTGGTCCCTGGGAAATGAGTCCTATTGCGGAGAAAATTTCAGAAAGATGGCTTCCTTCCTCAGAGAGCATGACAGCACCAGACTGGTGCATTATGAGGGTGAGACACACTGCCCGGGCTACGAGGACGTGACGGATATGCATTCCTCCATGTACACTCCTCCCGCGGACTGGGTGAAATATCCCGAGGACAGCGAAAAGCCCGCGATCCTGTGTGAGTACGCTCATGCCATGGGAAATTCCTGCGGAAGCCTGGTAAAATATACGGAAGCCTTTGAAAAGTATCCGAAGCTGCAGGGAGGCTTTATCTGGGATTACGTGGATCAGGCCATTCTGACGAAGGATGAGAATGGAAAGGAATACCTGGGCTATGGCGGAGATTTCGGTGAAGGTTATCATGACGGCAACTTCAGCGGAAACGGCCTGATGTTCGCGGACAGAACGGAAACACCCAAGATGAAGGAAGTCCGTATCTGCTATCAGAATATCATGTTTGAAAATGCGGACTGGGAGAGCGGAAAGGTGACGGTCTTAAACAGGAGTCTGTTTACGGATTTGTCCGACTACAGCTTCAACTGGACCCTGTATGTGGATGAGGAGTATTGCACGGGCGGAAGCTTCAGCCTCTCCTGTGCGCCGGGAGAACGTGCAACGGTCACGCTTCCCCTCGCTCAGGCGCTTCTTGCGGGCGGATTTGGAGAAGGAAAGGAGGCTTTTCTGAATCTGGAGGCAGTTCTGAAAGAGAAAACCGTGTGGGCTGATGCCGGCTATGCGGTTGCGAAGGGACAGCTGAAGACCGGCGTGAGGGAGTCCGGCGTGATCACCGGAGCGAAGAAGGCGGAGGGAGAAATCGTCATTTCCGAAACCTTTGGAACGCTGATCCTGACCGGAGCGGATTTTGAATATCGTTTTTCAAAGAGAACCGGAGATTTCTACAGCATCAGACGAAATGGAAGGGAATACCTTAAAGAGCCCGTTGCCTGCAACTTCTGGAGAGCGAGCACAGATAATGACCGTGGAAGTAAACAGAGCTGGAAAGCTCATGTGTGGAGATATGCAGGGGCACAGGCCGCTAAATGGGTGACCGGAGCTCAGAAAAAGGACGGTCATGTGGAAGTGGTGATGAAGTTCATTCCGCCTCTGCCGGAGGAAGCGTATATCGAGACAAGAATTTCCGTCTATGCGGATGGAACGATTCTCTTCGACAACAGCTATTATGGCGCGCAGAACCTTCCGGATGTGCCGGAAATCGGACTGATGTTCACTCTTCCAGAGGATTTCGACCGCTTTGAATGGTTCGGAAGAGGAGAACATGAAAATTATATTGACAGAAAGGAATCCGCTTTTGTGGGAACCTGGCAGTCGAAGGCAGTGGACCGGATGGTGCCCTATCTGATTCCCCAGGAATGTGGAAATATGCTGGATGTAAGACGGCTTTCCATTGCGGGAAGAAACGGCGGATGCCTGACCTTTACGGGGCTTCCTGTGGTAGAGGCGAATGTCCTTCCCTATACGCCGGAGGAGATGGAGACCGCACAGCATCAGAAGGACCTGCTTCCTTCAGATAAGACGGTAGTCCGCATTAACTGGAGACAGACCGGCGTGGGCGGCGATGATACCTGGAGCCTGAATGCGAGAGCGCATGAAGAATTCCGCATCAAGGCAGAGGATAACTGCCGATATGTATTTGCGGTGAAGCCGGAATAGAAAAAGCCTTCCCTTCGTAACCGGAGCTTCCCTGTGCGCATATTATGGTAATGAAAAGAAGAAAAGGAAGCTGAGCATGGACTTTCGTTATAATCAGTTCGGCATGACACAGAGACCGGTTTATATGACCTTTTCCGGGGTAATTACCAGCATTGAAACGGCGGGGAATATGGGGAGATACGACGGTTGTTCCCAGGTGGTTACCGTGGAGAACGAATCGGGGAATGTGGTGAATTTCTTTATGAACGCGGACACCTTCGTGGTGGACTACACGACCCTGTATGAGAGCCTTCCGGTTACCGTCTTTTACAACGGAAACGCAGCGGCTCCCCTGATTTATCCGCCTCAGTATGTGGCGGCAGTGATCGCGCCGCAGACAGAAGGACAGATGGTATATGTGGGCTATTTCAACAACGTATTTTTAAGCAGCGATCAGGGATTGAAGCTGAATCTGGCTCCTTCTACGGTCGTGGTGACGCAGAACAATCAGACCTTTATGGGAAATCCCGGAGGTCATACGCTGGTGGTGCTCTACAGCCAGACAACAAGGAGCATTCCGCCGCAGACCACGCCGGATAAAATCATTGTTCTCTGCGGGCAGTAGCAGGCAGCCGTTCAGGCCGCAAAAAAGGCAGGCGCTTCAGCTTCCGGAAACGGAAAAGAATGCGTCTGCCCTTTTCAGTCAGAGCTTTATAAATTGCGGCGTCCGGTTTTCGAAAACAGCGTAATATCGGAAGCCGCAGTCCTTTAAAACTGCCTCTGCGCGATCGAAGGACCGGCAGAGATCCTCAGGCCGATGAGCGTCTGAACCCACGGTAACGATTTCTCCGCCCTTTTCGCGGTAACGGCGAAGCAGAGCGGTGCAGGGATGCAGATCCTTAAGCCCGTAGCGGACGCCGCCCGTATTGACCTCCAGCCCGATCCCGTTTTCCAGAAGCAGATCCAGCATTTTCTCAAACAGATCCGAGTATTTTTCGTAGGAATAATTCTTATCCTTTTCAGGCGCATAACGGACCACATAGTCCAGGTGCCCATAAACATCGAAATCCGTAAAGGTTTCCAGGTTCTCTATAATGGAAGAAAAATATTCGCGGAGCGCCTCTTCCTCGCTTCTTCCTTCCCAGAAATCAGGCTGATAGGGATCCTTTCCCGCGCACAGATGGGAAGAGCCGATGATGAAATCAAAGGGCTTAGATGCCGCAAAAGCGGCCTGAAGCGGAACGAGGTGCGCCTGGAGTCCCAGCTCCACGCCGAACAGAATCCGTATTTTATTCCGGTATATTTCTCTGTATTTCAGAAGATCATAAAGATAGGAGTCCGTATTGACTTCAAAGCATCCGGCAGGAGAAATCTCCGATACCGGAAAATCAAAATCCATATGTTCGGTAAAACACATCCGGGTAAGCCCAAGATCGATGCCCCTGCGTATCATGGTCTCCATGGGAGCTTCAGAATCCCCGGAAAAAGAGGAGTGCAGGTGATAGTCGGCCTGAATTGCCATAATATTCTCCCTTCCGCCATTCTTATATATTTTACATGATGGTATCAAAATAGATGGCATGCTGAGAGTATAACGCAGATACCGGGAAAAGGCAATGAGGTGTGAAAGCGTGAGGAGAGAAAATAACGGTAAATCTGAATTTTTTGTAAAATCTGGTCATTTTCCAATATTTTTTGATTTTCGTCTTGATATTTTTAGATGAATTAGGTACAATGATTTTGCTGATAAAATTTTGTCAAGCATAATTTGGACAGGCCGTGCTGTGCATGGCGGTTTTTGTTGTGTTTTGTTATGCCTGGCAGAATGTTATAAAAAACATTTTTAGGAGGAATTAAAAATGGCAGTCAAAGTAGCAATTAATGGTTTTGGCCGTATTGGACGTCTTGCTTTCAGACAGATGTTCGGCGCAGAGGGATTTGAAATCGTTGCAATCAACGACCTTACCTCTCCCGAGATGCTTGCTCACCTGCTGAAGTATGATTCTACTCAGGGCAGATATGAACTGGCTGACAAGGTTTCCTACGGTGAGGATTCCATCACTGTTGACGGAAAGGAGATCAAGATCTATAAGGAGGCTGACGCTAAGAATCTTCCCTGGAAGGCTCTTGATGTTGACGTAGTTCTGGAGTGCACCGGCTTCTACACCTCCAAGGCTAAGGCACAGGCTCATATCGATGCCGGCGCTAAGCACGTTGTGATTTCCGCACCTGCCGGAAACGATCTTCCTACCATCGTTTACAATGTTAACCATGAGACCCTGAGCAAGGATGATCACATCATCTCCGCTGCTTCCTGCACCACCAACTGCCTGGCTCCCATGGCGAAGGCTCTGAATGATGCATTCCCGATCCAGAGCGGTATTATGTGCACGATTCATGCTTACACCGGAGATCAGATGACTCTGGATGGCCCTCAGAGAAAGGGTGATAAGAGAAGAAGCCGTGCTGCAGCTGTGAACATCGTTCCCAACAGCACCGGCGCTGCAAAGGCAATCGGCCTGGTTATCCCTGAACTGAACGGCAAGCTGATCGGTTCCGCTCAGCGTGTTCCTACCCCTACCGGATCTACCACGATCCTGACCGCTGTTGTTAAGGGACAGCCCACCAAGGAGTCCATCAATGCTGCCATGAAGGCTGCTTCTAACGAGTCCTTCGGCTACAACGAGGATGAGATCGTATCCAGCGATATCGTTGGTATGAGATATGGTTCTCTGTTCGATGCTACTCAGACCATGGTTCTGCCCATCGACGAGAACACTGCTGAAGTACAGGTTGTTTCCTGGTACGATAACGAGAATTCCTATACCAGCCAGATGGTTCGTACCATCAAGCACTTCGGCAAGCTGCTGAACGCTTAATCAGTTCGTTTGTGAAAGGCATAGGCTCATTAAGGGTCCGGTCTGAAAAGGACCGGACCCTTTTTTAACGGATGCTGCACAGAGCGCCGTCCGTTCTTTTATTTTGCGGGCCGGTCCCGCAGTCAAGGAGGTTTTCACCATGTCATTAAATAAGAAAACGATTGATGATATCAACGTAAAGGGAAAAAGAGTTCTCTGCAGATGTGACTTCAACGTTCCGCTGAAGGATGGAAAGATCACCGATGAGAACCGTCTGGTTGCAGCGCTTCCCACCATCAAAAAGCTGATCGCTGACGGCGGAAAGGTAATCCTTTGCTCCCATCTCGGAAAGCCCAAGGGAGAACCTAAGCCGGAACTGTCTCTGGCTCCCGTTGCAAAGCGCCTTTCCGAGCTGCTCGGTCAGGAAGTGAAGTTCGCAGCAGATCCCGAAGTAGTAGGCCCCAACGCAAGAGCTGCGGTTGCTGCCATGAAAGACGGAGATGTGATCCTTCTGGAGAACACCCGTTACAGAGCGGAAGAGACCAAGAACGGAGAGGCTTTCTCCAAGGATCTGGCTTCCCTCTGCGATGTATTTGTAAACGACGCATTCGGAACCGCTCACAGAGCGCACTGCTCCAACGTTGGTGTGGCAAAGCTGGTTGATACCGCTGTTGTCGGCTATCTGATGGAGAAGGAGATCAACTTCCTGGGCAATGCGGTTGAGAATCCGGTAAGACCTTTCGTTGCCATTCTCGGCGGCGCAAAGGTTGCGGACAAGCTGAACGTAATCTCCAACCTGCTTGAGAAGTGCGATACTCTGATCATCGGCGGCGGAATGGCTTTCACCTTCCTGAAGGCGAAGGGTTATGAGATCGGCGCTTCCCTGGTGGATGACGAGAAGATCGATTACTGTAAGGAAATGATGGAGAAGGCTGAAAAGCTTGGCAAGAAGCTGCTACTTCCCGTTGACGCTGTATGCGCAAAGTCTTTCCCGAACCCGATCGATGCTGATATTGATGTTACCGTTTATGCGGCGGATGCGATTCCTGCCGATATGATCGGACTGGATATCGGACCCAAGTCCGCTGAGGAGTTCGCAGAGGCTGCCAAGGCTGCCAAGACCGTAGTGTGGAACGGACCCATGGGCGTATTTGAGAATCCCACTCTTGCAAAGGGAACCATCGCTGTTGCGAAGGCTCTTGCTGAGACGGATGCTACCACCATCATCGGCGGCGGTGATTCCGCAGCTGCCGTTAACCAGCTCGGTTTCGGCGACAAGATGACCCATATCTCCACCGGCGGCGGCGCTTCCCTGGAATTCCTTGAGGGTAAGGAGCTTCCCGGCGTAGCTGCGGCAAACGATAAATAAGAGATAAAGAAAACGAATGCGCGCTTCGTGTGGGTTCATGCGGAGCGTGACATTTGTGTATCTGACCTTCCATGGCAGAGAAAAGAAAATCAAAGGAGGCCATTATCATGGCAAGAAGAAAAATTATTGCTGGCAACTGGAAGATGAATATGACTCCCAGCCAGGCCGTTGAGCTGATCAATACCTTAAAGCCCCTTGTGGTTACAGATGAGGCTGACGTGGTATTCTGCGTGCCTGCCATCGACATCATTCCTGCTGTAGAGGCTGCAAAGGGAAGCAACATCGAGATCGGCGCTGAGAATATGTATTTCGAGGAGAAGGGCGCCTATACCGGCGAGATCGCTCCTGACATGCTGACCGATGCGGGCGTGAAATATGTCATCATCGGACATTCCGAGAGAAGAGAGTATTTCGCTGAGACCGATGAGACCGTGAACAAGAAGGTTCTTAAGGCTTTCGAGCACGGCCTTACTCCCATCATCTGCTGCGGCGAGTCCCTCACTCAGAGAGAGCAGGGAATCACCATCGACTGGATCCGCCAGCAGATCAAGATCGCATTCCTGAACGTAACGGCTGATCAGGCGAAGACCGCTGTCATCGCTTACGAGCCCATCTGGGCAATCGGAACCGGCAAAACCGCTACCACCGAGCAGGCGCAGGAGGTATGCGCGGCGATTCGTGCGTGCATCGGCGAGATCTATGATGAGGCAACTGCAGAAGCAATCCGCATTCAGTATGGCGGATCTGTGAATGCGGCTACGGCTCCCGAGCTTTTCGCTCAGCCTGACATCGACGGCGGCCTGGTGGGCGGCGCATCCCTGAAGCCTGATTTCGGGAAGATCGTTAATTATAAGTAAATGCTGGTTTTAAGGTAATATAACCAAATACAACGTTATAAGACAGGACAAAACACCATTTAGTTTGTGAAAAATATACAGCTAAGTGGTGTTTTGCCGTTTTTTAGAATGTTTAAAAATATCACTTTTAGATATGTAGAAAAGTAAGAATCAGGGAGATTAGTAATGATCCTGTCCAGGAAGCCGCCTTATATTTACATTTTTAGCACGATGAGGAAATAAGAAGGGATATGCGACAGGCAGGAATATCATGAATTACCAACGGTTTATACATCATGAGAAAAAGGAAGAGACAGTCCCGCAGAGAATTTGGGCTTTCATAAAGCCCGAATTCCCCGGGATTATCTCTTCCCTGCATGTCAGAGGCTAAAAATCGGTATTAACCGGCAGCCTTTTTTTTCAGTCTTCCTCAAGTTTGGGAAGGATCGTTTTCATGGACTGTTCAAATTCTTCATCGGAAGAGTTATAGAACAGGAGCAGATCGTGCCCGGCATCCAGACGTTTCAGCGGCGCGGGAATGGAAAAATCAACGGTTTTGATATATTCGTCCCAGTGGTTCAGTTTCCAGGTATCCCGGTCGGAATTACGCTTGACGATCCTTTCATGGCAGACCTCCGGGCTGGTAACGACCCAGATAACGACCAGCTTTGCGTTCTTCTGGCGGAGCTTGGTGCGGAACCGCTCCATCGTCTCTTCGCTGTGGACTTCTCTGGTAAATGGGGCGTTGATCAGGACGATATCATCATATTCCAACGCTTCCGCCCCGATATCCACGATGGCTTCATACTCATAATCGCGGATATTTTTTTCGAAGAATTCGGAGCTTCTGTTGATCTCCTCCCCGGCCGCGATGAAAACACGGTTGGATAATGGGATCAGCGTATCCTTGTCGAGATAGACGACATGCTTCAGGTTTTCCGCCAGCTTTTTGGAGATGTAGGTTTTCCCGCAGGCAGGCGGAGAAGTAACTAAGATCATTTTCTTCATGATTCTGTGGATTCCGTTTCTGTTTCGGCGGGAGCCGATCCGGTTTCAGCAGGCTCAGTCTCAGCCGGAGCTGATCCGCTCTGCTGCGCATCCTGTGCAGCACCCAGTGTGATCTGCAGCAGCTGTTCCCGGTACTGGCCGTTGTCTGCGCGCTGTACCGTGACCGAAACCTGTTCGCCTGCGGCGTAATATTCCAGGGTATCCTTTAACTGGTCCATGCTGAGCACGGAACGGCCGTCAAATGCCGTGATGACATCGCCTGCCTGGATGCCGGCGTTATCGGCGGGGCCTCCGTCGACTACGTTCGTCACGATCACGCCGGCCGGGATCCCATAGAGCTGCGTCACATCGGAAGATACGGTCTGGCCTTCGATCCCCATATAGGAGGCCTGGCTGGAATCCACCCTTTCCCTGGTGGTCAGGTTCATCATTTCCTTCAGGCTGGGTTCGGCTTTGTCGATCGGAATGGCAAATCCGATATTATCCACGGAACTGCCGGAAGAAGAGGATCCCGTCTTGGCCTCATTGATCCCGATCAGCTCGCCCTTCATGTTCAGCAGGGCACCGCCGCTGTTCCCAGGATTGATGGCGGCATCCGTCTGGATCAGCCCGGTGGAATTGATCGTTACGCCGCTCTCGTCAGTCAGGCTCAGATCCCTGTTCAGTGCGCTGACAACGCCGCTGGTCACGGACTGGCCATAGCCGAGGGCGTTTCCGATGGCAACAACCTGTTCACCCAGTTCCAGATCATCGGAATCTCCGATGGTCGCGATCTTGATATTATTCAAAGTTTCTTCGGGAATGTCGGAGAGCTTTACCGCTACCACGGCAAGGTCGTTGTTGACATCGGTGCCCTTGATCTCTCCGGCGACGGAACTCTGATCCACAAATCCCACGGAGAGGCTGTTCGCGCCCTCAACGACGTGATTATTTGTCGCAATCAGCAGTTCTGAATCATTTTTTCCCACGATCACGCCGGTCCCGGCTCCTTCCACCTCATACTGCATGGTGCCGCCGAAAAAGCTCCGCATTTCCTCTACTGACATGGTGGAGATGGTGACTACGAATGGCATGGCATTTTTGGCAACCTCTACGACAGTGCTTCCTTCATCGGAATTTACAACCTGTATGGTACTGGTCTGGGGAATATTGGCATTGCTCCCGTCCGTACTTTCAGGGCTGTAGATTTTATTGCCCAGAAGGTTTACACCATACATGGTGCCGCCGGCAATCAAACCGAATACAAGTGCCATTGCTACCAGAAGTCCCCATTTCTTTTTGATGGACATAGGCTTTTTTACTTCTTCACTCATGATGTTTCCCTCTTTTCTTTTGTAAATTTCCGCGTTGACTGTTTGCGGTTTTGTACTCTATAATGATAGAATCGCGGGGGGAAAATGGAAAGAAACGATCGTGCCAGAAATTGTTAAAGTTGTGCCATACGACAGGAGAAAGTTTATGGGCTGCAAAACTTTGATCGTGGATGAAAACAGGATGGAGCCCCACCGCTATCAGGAAGGAGAGCTCCCTGTATTACGTCTGAAAAATTCTCTGGATGATTACCAGAAGGGGGAGATTGCCTGCCACTGGCATTCGGAGTTCCAATTCGGTCTGCTTTAAAAGGAGAGCTGGAATATTATCTTCTGCAAGATCCTGCCTCCAGGCTTCAGCGCATCATAAAGCCGGGGGACGGCTTCTTTATCAATTCCAGAGTGTTCCATGGCTGCAGGCAGATGATGAGGGGTACGGAAATCTTTACTTTCGGGATGCTGCCGGGCTTTTTTATAAATCCCGTCTTCGGGAATATCTATCAGAAGATCGTCCTGCCGGTCCTTCATTCCCATGTGCCGGGTTTTTTCCTTTTCCAGGAGAAAAAGGAAGATGCAGGGATGCTGGATCTTTACCGTAAATTCCATAAACTGAACCAAAAGGACAGGGATTTTGAGCTGAGCAGCCTCGAGTTGATCTGCGGGATATGGAAGGAACTGCTTCACAGAATCCACCGTCAGACAGACTTTGCATCAAATTGCAATTTTGATTTTACCCAGGCATTCCGGATACAGAAGATGCTGGAATTTATCCAGAAGCATTACCCGGAACCCATAACCGTGAACCAGATCGCCGAGGCAGGGGGGATCAGCAGGCGTGAGTGCTTCCGCTGTTTTCGCGCGGTCATCAACCAGGCGCCCACCGAGTATCTGAATCAGTACCGGCTGACCATGGCGGCCCAGCTGTTAACGGTGGGCGGCCAGTCCCTTGCCCGCGTCAGTGAGTCCTGTGGTTTTGAAAATTTCAGTTATTTCTGCAGGCTTTTTAAGAAAAAATATCATATGTCGCCCGGGCAGTTCAGAAATGGGGATGTAAAGGTAAATTGATCCTTATCCCCGCAGGTAAGGCAGTAAAATCAATGGGTTTACAAATCTGAAAGGCGCTTACTACACCATATTATTCCGTATAATCGTTTTGAACGGAGATACTGAAAATGCGTCTGATTTCAGCTATCAAAGTTCAATTTTAGCATTTCAAGAAAACGTTCTGAAATTGGTGTGAAAACTTGATACTTTTTCCAGATCAGGTATATGTTTGTCTCGAGTCTCGGCGCAAGGGGACGGAAAACCAGCCCACTATCCGGGCTTGTATTTATGATATGCTCAAACGTCAGAAGATATCCAAGCCCCTCTTTCACAAAAAGAGAGCCATTATAAGAAAGCCGGAATGATCCTTCGAGATGCAGTTGGTCAATGCGGTTATTGCACCACTTTGTGATATCATTGTGCCAGCCCTGCTCTGAGCAGAACAGAGGTAAGCCAATTAAGTCCTCCATGCGGATCGTTTCTTTTTGCGCCATAGGGCAGCTGGCTGGCATAACAACGCCCCACAAATCGGAATCCGGAAATTTGAGAGAATGATACCTGGATGTGTCGGGCTCTTGAGCCAGCACTGCAAAATCAATGATTCCTTTGTTCAGCTTTTCAGTGACCTGTTCGGTATCGCCACTGGTAATATGGTAACGTAAATCAGGGTATATGTTTTTGAGCGTTCGGATCACCGCGGCAATACGGCGGATTTGATAGGATTCTGCCAGCCCTAAGAAAATTTCTCCGCCAGATAGATCATCCAGTGTGTGAAATTCTTCCGTAATTTTATCCGCCATCCTGACCAAATCTTCCGCACGTTTTCTTAGCAAAACCCCTTCTTCTGTAAGTTGTATGCTGAAGCTGTGCCGGATAAATAGCTTTTTTCCCAATTCGTCTTCAAGAGATTTTAATTGTTTGGAAAGTGTCGGCTGGGTAACATGAAGTAATTCTGCCGCTCGTGTCATGTTTTCCTCTCTTGCTGCTGCAAGGAAATATCTCATCGTTCGCAGCTCCATATCGTTTTCCTTTCTGATATGCCAAAAAATTATTTCATGATATAAATTATAGCCATTAGCGCAAAAAATGGCAAGGACTTAAAATGAAAACAGGGAGGTGGTCTTACGGATGATTTGATTCAAAATCTCAAAGATGCAGGATGCGGGGAAGCAGAAATCGCAGATGTGTGTAGACTTTATGAAAACGGGCAGATTCAGGACGCTGTGAAAAAGCTACGAAGGCATCGCTGCGGTTTAATGGATACCCTGCACAAAAGTCAGGAACGTGTTGACTGCCTGGATTATTTAGTAAGAAACATGGAAAAAGAAAAACGGTTACGAACAACGGGAGGTAAATAAAATGGAGAACACCTTAAACATGGTACAGGAATGGGATAAGACATTCCCTCAAAGCGACAAGGTCGATCACAGCAAGGTCACTTTTCACAACCGCTACGGCATCACGCTGGCGGCTGATCTGTACCGGCCCAGGAACGCTGAAGGCAAACTGGCGGCGATTGCCATGTGCGGCCCCTTTGGTGCGGTCAAAGAGCAGTGCGCTGGGCTATACGCGCAGACATTGGCAGAACGGGGATTTCTGACGATTGCGTTTGATCCCTCTTTTACAGGGGAAAGCGGAGGAAGCCCCCGGTATATGGCTTCCCCGGATATTAACACGGAGGACTTTCAGGCTGCGGTAGATTATCTGTCGCTTCGAGCAGATGTAGACCCGGAGAGGATCGGTATCCTGGGTATCTGCGGATGGGGTGGTCTGGCGCTGAACGCCGCCGCCTTAGATACGCGCGTGAAGGCTACGGTTGCATCTACGATGTATGACATGGCCCGTGTCAACGCCAATGGCTACTTTGACGCCGAGGACAGCGAGGAAGCCCGATACAACAAAAAAATCGCATTGAACACACAGAGAATCAGGGATTACCAATCCGGCGAATATGCGCTGGGCGGCGGTGTGGCGGAGGTTGTGCCGGAAGATGCCCCGTTCTATGTGAAGGACTACCACGACTACTACAAGACGCAGCGCGGCTACCATCCCCGTTCGCTCAATTCCAACGGCGGCTGGAACGTGACCGGCTGTATGTCTTTTATGAACCAGCCGATTTTGATGTACAGCCACGAGATACGTTCCGCCGTGATGATTCTGCATGGGGACGCGGCCCATTCCTTCTACTTCGTCAAAGACGCCTATGACAATATGATGAAAGGAAACCCCAACCCGGAAAACAAAGGACTGCTTGTCATTCCCGGCGCAACGCATACGGATTTGTATGACGGCGGCGGAAAAGATGCCATTCCGTTTGATAGGCTGGAAACTTTCTTTAGAACCTATTTGAAATAACAAAACATGACAGGAGAAATATTGTCCGAATGGCGTACCAACCTGTCATAATCTGAAATGAAACAAGGGGCGCTGCTTTCCATTTGCTGAAGCGGCGCTCCACTTTATAACTATGGGAGATAAGACACAGAAAGTGGACACAGAAAGTTCACAATTTTATTGGCACTCACCTATTGACAGTGCTAATAATAGGTGTTATATTACGGCTAGAACAAAGGAAAGGGGTACAGAAAAGAGGAAACCGAAAAGGTTCCAGGAATTCGTACCGCCGCCGGAGTTCAAGAAAATCAAAAGAAAATCTAATTCAAAAAGGAGAGATGACTTATGTTAGTACCCAGCGTTTTTGGTGAAGATTTATTTGATGATTGGATGGATTTTCCGTTTACTACAGCTCCGTCAGCAAGAATGATGAGAACGGATGTGAAAGAGACAGATAACAGCTATGAGCTGGATATTGATATGCCTGGTGTTGATAAAGGCGATGTAAAGGCCGAATTGAAAAACGGCTACCTGATCATCAGTGCTTCGGCCAATAAGAACAATGATGAAAAAGACAAGGATGGTAAGTACATCAGGAAAGAGCGTTACAGCGGCTCCTGCAGCAGAAGTTTCTATGTAGGCGATGCTGTGAAGCAGGATGAAGTAAAAGCCAAATTTGAAAATGGCACTCTGAAGGTGACGATCCCGAAGAAGGAAGAGAAACCTGCCGTGGAAGAGAACAAGACCATTGCCATTGAAGGGTAATGAGTGAAGCATGACCGACGGCGATGAACCGTCGGCCTTGATGAAAAGCGATAGTATCCCCGGACCGGTTTCCGGATCCGGTTCTTATAGATAATTTTGAATGTTTCTGCCGGGAGGGGTTATCCCGAACGGCTTTCGATAGATTTAGTTGAAGACTTGAATTTTCAGACAGATTGGAGGAATGATTTATGTGGTTTGATGATATGTTTGATAATTTCTTTGATGACTGGTTTACCCCTTATTACACCTATTATGATCCGAAGTACGAAAAGAAGCTGAGTAAAGCTCTGAAGAAAGAGATCAGAAATGATACCTCGGTTGCCAGAAGGGCAGCCCGGATGATGAAGACCGATGTGAAGGAAAAGAACGATTGCTACGAAGTTGAGATTGACCTTCCTGGTTACACGAAGGATGAGGTTAAGGTAGAGCTGGACAACGGCTATCTGACCGTGACTGCGGAGAAGGGTGAAGAACCTGAAGACAACAGCAAAGTCCTTCGCAAGGAGCGTTACACCGGCTATTGCAGCAGAAGCTTCTATGTGGGCAGTGATGTGGAACAGTCTGACATTAAGGCAAGCTTCCATCATGGCACTTTGAAACTGGTCGTTCCTAAGAAAAATGCGGAAGCCACTCCAGCAGTGGAAGAAAATAAATACATCTCTATTGAATGATATACGAAAGGGCGGTCCTGGTACCGTCCTTTTTTATGTCTTCAACTTATAAACAGGATCACAAGTTGTTTCCCTTTCCCGCTGACATAATTTTCCTTTTGCAACGTCATTTCCCAACATAGTCTTCGGCTTCAGCCTTCGGAAGGTTGAACTGCTGCATGATCCCGGAAATGATGGCCGCGTCATCTACCCCTGCCTGGCGGAGCAGATCGACGGCTCCTTTGATCCCTTCGGAAAGTCCTTCCTTTTTGCCTTCGGCGAAGGTGTTAAAATAATTTCTGTCCTCAAACTTACTCATTGCCATGCACCTCATTTCTTATATGGTTTCAGGTATTATACCACTTTCTCAGGGAAAGTTGAAGAAAATACCGGATTTTTTGTGCCAAAAGACATGAAAGCGGGTTCCGCGTTTGGCGTACGGAAAACTGATGTTAGTTCATCACTTAATGGGGACATATTTCGATTTTAAAATAAAATATTTCTGTTTAGAATACTTAAAATAATGGATGTAATATCTTCGGACGTTTTATGATCTTTCTTGCTTAGCCATTGGCGGAGCAAAAAGTAAGTGCCGCCTGAGAGAAAAGTGAAAAATAGTTCCTGGCTTTCTGCATCAAAGAACTTTAGATTTTCCGTGCCATAAATATTTTGGTAGAGAGTATGGAACATATCTGTCCATTCCGTGTCGGAATTATAGCAGATAAACAGGGAAACCAATTCGGAATTTTGCTGTAGATAGTCAATGATCTGTGTCAGATCTTTTTCTGTCATAGGCTTTTTTAAGGAATTTTGCATTTCTTCAACAAAATCAGCCTGCATTTCCTTCAGGAGATCAGCAGGAAATTCGTAGTGTCGGTAAAATGTAGTGCGGTTGATGCCGGACTCATTGCATAGTTCTACAATACTGATTTTATCAAGCGGTTTTATCTTAAGGAGACGCAGCAGTCCCTCTTTCAGCATGCGTTTTGTAACAGTCGTCCTCTGATTCTCTTTCATATTTTACCCCCTCTGTTGTGAATGAAATATATGTTGCAAGCGCAACAAATGTCTCTTTGTATCGTAATTCCATAATCTGCTCTTGTCAAGGGGGAATCTTTTTGTGATCTGTGCATTTTTTTTGTGATCTGTGCATTTTGTGCGTTTTCCAATATTTTAAGAAACATATAACTTTGATTTGTTGTTTTTACATCTTTATACAATGAAACTGTATGTTGTTAATGCGACAACTGTTGTGATATAATTTTAAAGATTTGAGAGCATATCCGGGAGAAATGAGGATTAAATCTTTTGGCTGCATTGGATGAAAAGTTATTGTCTTCTGACTCCACGGTTATTGCCTTCAAATGTGGGTCCTGGGGCATTTGGAAAGGAAATCAGTAAAGCTTTATGATATTTAAAGGTGATATAAATTATGAAAGTATTGGTCTTATATTGTGATACAGGAGGAGGTCATCATACGGCTGCGCTTGCTATGGCTGAGGAACTGGAAAAACGAGGCCATGATGTGACGATGATGGACCCTCTTATTTTAGCAGGAAAAAATACGGCCGGTATCGTGGGAAACAGTTATATCAAATTGGTACAACATTCGCCCAGAAGCTTTGGAGCATTGTATGCTTTAGGGGAGGCATATGAAAAATTGCCGGTTCATTCTCCTGTTTATTGGGCAAATGGCAGGCTGGCAGAGGAAATGGAGGATTACCTGCAGGTACATTCATTTGAATGTATTGTTATGACCCATATGTTTCCGGCGCAAATATTAGCCCATCTGGTACAGAAGCAATGTACTCTGCCGAAAACGATCCTGATAGCTACAGATTATACATGTACGCCTTTTTTCGAAGAGACTGTCTGTGATTATTACGGGATTCCGGCTTCGGATCTGGAAGAGGAGTTCGTTTCTAAGGGAATTCCGCAGGAGAAGATTTTAAACTATGGGATTCCAGTGCGCATGGAGTTTACAGAAGTGGAAAGCAGGGCTGAATCCCGGAAAAAACTGGGATGGGTTGAAGGCAAAAAGTATATTTTGCTGTCTGGCGGCAGTATGGGGGCTGGACAGCTTTTAGAAGCGGCAGCAGTTCTGCGTGACTTTCTGAATGTAAATCAGGAATACAGGCTTACAATTATTTGCGGAAATAACCGGAAATTGTATGAGCAGCTTACAGAACGATATGACAGTGATGGACAAATTGACATTCTGGGTTATACAGACAAAATGGCGGTATATTTGAAAGCAACTGATATTTTTATTACAAAACCTGGAGGCTTGTCGTCAACAGAAGCCGCAGTATGCGGTGTGCCATTAATCCACCTTTCTCCTATACCAGGCTGTGAGACGAGTAATGCTGAATATTTTGCAAACCATGGCATGAGCCTGTATGTTCCCAAGCCCGGGACGGAATTGACCGAGGCGTTGGATAAATTATGTGATGAAGGTACCTGCAGAAAAATGGTACAGGCTCAGCGGCGCTATATAAGCTCCCGTGCTGCATCTGATTATTGCGATACAATAGACGCTCTATGAAGGATACGGTTGTGGCGCTGCGTACAGAGTAAGAGGAGAGAATGTTACATGGAAAAGAGGATGAAGAGACTTTTGTGGGGAAGGGCTCATTCAAATGCGGCAGAACTCTCTTATGTCTCGGAAATTGAAACGGAAAGCTGCAGGATGTTGGACACTGTGGAAAAAACAGAAGAAGAGCTATCCTCTTATTACCTGAGAATGCTCCAGGGAAATACGCCTAAAGAAGAGATTTTGCAGAAAGAAGAGTCATTAAAAAGAGCGTCAAACAATTTGTTGAAAGCGTGGACACAGACATATTCCATACGTGATGAAATGCGTGGGCGATGGAAGGATATAAAACGTCAGAAAAAGAAGCATCGGTTTTTTCCGGCACCGCCGACCAACGCTGCCATAGATTTAAAAGAAAAGCAGTCGGTCCATTTTTTTGCCAGAGGAATGAATATATATAAACTGTTGCTGATCGCTTACATTGGAAGCTTCGCCGGTGTAGTCGTTGAGATGCTGTGGTGCCTGCTTACGAGAGGATATATGGAAAGCCGGGCTGGCCTTGTATATGGCCCGTTTAATCCTTTATATGGCGCGGGGGCTGTATTGTTGACAGTATGTCTTTACAAATACCGAAATCGGGGAAGCTGGCTCTCTTTTATAGGCGGTATGCTGGTAGGGAGCGTACTGGAATATGTGTGTTCCTGGGGAGAAGAATTGGTGCTGGGGTCCCGTTCCTGGGATTACAGCAATATGCCGTTTAACATCAATGGGAGGATTTGCCTGCTGTATTCTATATTTTGGGGACTGCTCAGTGTATTCTGGATCAAAAACCTTTATCCGAGAATTGCCAAATGGATTCTGAAAATCCCCAATCGAATGGGAAAAACGATCACCTGGCTGCTGACAGTTTTTTTTGCCCTTAATATCCTCATGTCAGGGATTGCCATGTTTCGATGGTCCCGGCGGATAGAGGGGATCGAACCATCCAATGTGTTTTGGGAATGGGTAGACGAACGGTTCCCTGATGAACGGATGGAAAAAGTTTACGCTAATATGAAATTTACGAACAAGTCTGAAGAATGAGGCAGGTAAAACGGCCGGCTTTTCCGGCTTCAAAGAGGAACTGAAATAACTCAAAAAAATATGACTAATAAGTGGAAGGAGCGTTTTTTATGAGTCGAACGGTATCGCGTATTTTGTGGATCATAGTTGGTGTACTTCTTATCATCGCAGGGATTTATTGCCTGTGCAATCCGGATGTCGGACTGCTGTCGTTGTCTTTGTATCTGGGGATTGTTCTGTTGATTTCTGGCATTATTGATATCGTGATTTTCGCGAAATGTAATCAATACATGATCGGCGCGGGATGGTTTCTGGCAGATGGAATCCTTACGGTGCTGCTGTCCCTGTTTTTGCTGTTTAATCAGGCATTTACACTGTTGTCGCTGCCTTTTATTTTTAGTATGTGGCTTCTGTTTTCCGGAATAAATCAATTTGTAAATTCATTTGAATTGCAGAATTTGGGCGTCCGGGGCTGGGGATGGCTGACTGCACTGGGTGTACTGATGGCTGTGGCAGGTTTTTTCTCCCTTTTCGATCCGGTTGCCAATCTGTTCGCATTAAGTGCTTTAGCAGGGCTTTTGCTGATTTGCGATGGTGTGGCTACGATTGTGCGGGCATGTCTGTCTCACAAATACTGGCGATGAAGCGAAACTGCAATATCTGTATCAGGAAAGGTAGTGAATACTGTGAAAACTGCTGTTGTGGATGTGGGTGGAGGCTTGAGAGGTATATATGCCGCAGGAGTATTGGATCGTTGTCTGGATGATGGGATTCATTTTGATGTCGGGATTGGCGTTTCTGCGGGCAGCGCGAATGTCGCTTCCTATTTAGCCGGACAGAAGGGCCGTAATTACCATTTTTATGTGGAGTATTCACGGATTATGATGTTTTGAAAGCGTCGTGTTCCATCCCTTTTGTCTGCCTGCCTTATTGGATTGATGGTGTTCCTTATTATGACGGAGCTCTTAGTGATCCGATTCCAGTTATGAAAGCATTTTCAACAGGCTGTGATAAGGTGGTTCTGATTTTGACAAAACCAGAGGATTTTGTCCGGACTTCGGGAAAAAGATCGAAAGCTTGCTTTTATGATTCACAGGAAGTATCCGAAAGCTGCTGAGGGGCTGAAGCTGCGCGCTGATCGATACAACAGACAGGTTGAATTGGCCAAAGAATATGAAGCTCAGGGCAGGCTTTTGATCGTAGCGCCGGATAATACCTGTGGTATGGATACACTGACACAGGATACAGAGGCTATGAAGCAGTTTTACCAAAAAGGTCTGCATGACGGGGAACAGATTGCTTCTTTCGTTTCCTGAATAATCTTTTATACAGGTGAGGCATATGGGAAACCGGCCGGAACTTTCTGTCCGCTGACTTTTCTGGTGTAAGGCTTTATTGAATTTAGCGGGGGCATTCCCGGATACAGGTATGATAGTCGGAAACAATCTTTCCCAGGGTAATTTCTTCCAGACTTTTTTTCAAATCATCCCGTATTTTTTCGTAAGAGCGGTCAAGGACCGAATGGATATTCAGTCCAACAGGGCATAAGGAAGAAGGATCCGAATGAACACCTATCAATTTGGACAGGAAATCCGGTTCCAGTGCTTTGCACACACGGTATAGGTTAATGTCATCGGGAGCACAGTTCATCGTTGCGCCGCCCGTCCCGTATTTTACGGATATGATTCCATCACGCTTCAACGCACTCATAATATTCCGGATGGTAACAGCGTTCATACCTGTGGAACGGGATAAAAGTTCACTGGTGACTTTTGTTTTTTCTCCATACTCATAAATAAAGAGAAGGCAATGAAGCGCAACGGAGCATTTTGTACTGATATGCATATTATCTCACTTTCTTAAAGAAATTTATCTTTGTACAAATATTGTATGTGTCAAGTAATCGTTGGCACTTTTTCTCATTTTTTGATGCCAGTTTATTTGTCTTTTTTTCAGGCAATTCGTTTTAAACGGTGCCTCTTTATTTTTTTACTCTTTTTAACAACAGAATGCTCTTGCAAAAGCTTTCCGTGATGCTGTCCGCATCGCATCCAGCAGCGGCATATGATGGCTGATTGCATCAATATATGGGTTCCCTTTCCCGTCTTTCCTGGGTGCTTTCGCTGCACTCAGGCACTTAATGATCTCTTCCATCTGCATGGTGAACACCAGGCCATCCGTATACCGTTCGATCGTATCGATCAGTTCTCTGTTCTCTTTCCGGTACAGGGCTTTTGCCATGTTATTCGCCCCATGTACGGACCATCTCATCCTCCGGTGCTTCATCCGCATTGTGATCGCCGTACAGTTCTGGTTTTCCTGCACTCCCATGTTTTTATACACAATCCCCTTCGGTGCTTCCGGCAGTTCGATCCCCCTTTCCTGGTATGGGATCAGCCCCTCCCGGTTACTCTCCAGATATTTATATAATTCCCTTGCATTCCTGCTCCCTTTATCTTTCGGGTCATCACTCTCTATGCTGTCCGCATAAACCTGGATATATTTCAGCATCTCATCCACTTTCTTCTGCTCCAGGAGCTCTTTGATCTGTTTCTGGGCTTCCGCATCCCGGATCTTCTTTTTGATCTCCTTATAGATATGGAACCGGTCCAGCTGGAAGAGGGCATCCGGGTCATAAGTCTCTTTGATCCAGCTTCCACCATCCCCGTTCAGGATCCGCTGCCCGATCTCATCCGCATCATAGATCTTTTCGATCAGCGCTTCCCGTTTTTGATGGAACTGGCTGCTCTTTTCCATCCCCGCCAGCATCTTCCTGTTTACCAGGCGGTTCCTTTTCGGGCTGTCTGCCTCCCATCCCTCATACATCGTGAAGACCTTCATCTCCTGTTTTTGCGCCTTCTTATGGCAGGAGTCCTGCATCCGCAGCCATACCCCATCCATTTCTTCAAAAAGGATTCCTATGGCCTTTTTCCCTTCCGTCTGATCCGCATTCATCTGCCGTACCGCGCATTCCTCTTCTTCGCTGATCCTCTCCCCCAGCTGCTGAATCAGGTTCCAGACACCTCCATGGCTGATGGTCTGGCCGCAGGTATCACTGATCACATCCGCGCTGACACGGTAAGGGGCCTCCGTCACGGTCAGGGCGATCTTTTCCGCGAGGTTTGTGGAAATCAGCCCGATCTTTTCCATCGACATCGCCTTATCCAGCAGATAGACATAAGCGGTCGTCCCGTCTTCCCGCACGGTCCGGTAGACCCTCCTGGCATATGTGACCTCCCCGTATACGGTCTTGATCGTGGTCTCACGCTTTCCTTTATCCCTGTATGCTTTCCTGTCCCTTTCCCCCGCCAGCTCATCGTCATAACTTTCCAGCATGACCCTGGTGATCATTCTGCCCAGTTCACAGACATAGTCAAAGACTTTTTTCTCCAGAGTCTTGAAAGATACCAGTTTTTCTTCTACAATAGATTCCATCATACCGGCTCCTTTACATGTTTTGTTTCGCAACTAACATCATAAAGAAAAACGGTATGATTGGGAAGCAGGGATTTCCTCTGCTTCCCTTTTTATTTAGTAACCATTCCTATCTTTGCCAATGATAATTATACACTAACA
>DXHY01000071.1 GCA_019113175.1 Candidatus Eisenbergiella stercoravium
TTGTACCGGATGGATCAGGAGATCAATGACCGTGGGATTCTGGTGGATCAGCAGCTGGTGGAGAATGCAGTTCTCTGTGATAACCAGTACCGCCAGATGGTCACGGCCAGAGCCTATGAACTGACCGGGCTTTCTAATCCCAATTCTCCGGCGCAGATTAAGGGCTGGCTTGCGGAACATGGCGTGGAAGCGGAGAAGCTGGATAAAAAGACGGTCAAAGGGCTGATTTCGGAAACGGATGGAGAAGTACTGGAAGTATTGAAACTTCGGCTTTTGATGGCAAAGACCAGTGTGAAAAAGTATGAAGCTATTGAGCGCTCTGTCTGCTCGGATGGCCGGGTGCATGGCCTGCTCCAATTTTATGGAGCGAACCGTACAGGACGCTGGGCCGGACGCCTGGTGCAGGTACAAAATCTCCCACAGAACCATATCCCGGATCTGGAACTGGCCCGCAGCCTGGTAAAAGAGCAGCGGTTTGAAGATCTGGATCTGCTATACGATTCCACCCCGGAAGTGCTGTCGGAACTGATCCGGACTGCCTTTGTGCCAAAGTCCGGATGCCGTTTTATTGTAGCAGATTTTTCAGCGATTGAGGCGAGGGTGCTGGCGTGGTTCGCCGGGGAGCAGTGGCGTCTGGATACTTTTGTGGAAGGCGGCGATATTTACTGTGCCTCCGCATCAAAGATGTTTGGCGTTCCGGTTGTAAAGCATGGTGTCAATGGCCATCTCCGTCAGAAGGGGAAGATTGCAGAGCTTGCACTGGGGTATGGCGGCGCTGTTGGGGCACTTACTTCGATGGGCGCTCTGGATATGGGTCTGCAGGAAGAGGAACTGCAGCCGCTGGTGAGCCAGTGGAGAAATTCCAATCCACATATCACAAAGTTTTGGTGGGATGTGGACGCAGCGGCGGTGAAGGCAGTAAAAGAGCGGATGGAGGTGGTGCTGGGAAACCTGTGCTTTACTTACCGTTCCGGCATTTTATTTGTCACCCTTCCCTCTGGCCGGAAGCTGTCTTACATCAAACCCCGGATGACCCAGAACCGGTTCGGCCGGGAGAGCCTCTCCTACGAGGGTGTCGGGGGAAGTAAGAAGTGGATGCGGATTGAAACATACGGCCCGAAGCTGGTGGAGAACATCGTGCAGGCTACGGCCCGTGACCTTTTGGCTCAGGCCATGCTCCGGCTCAGGAATCAAGGATTTGACATTGTGATGCATATCCACGATGAGGCTGTATTGGAAGTCCCAGAGGGCGTCTCCGGGGTAGAGGAGATCTGCCAGATCATGTCAGAGCAGCCGGACTGGGCAGCTGGCCTGCCCCTTCGTGCGGATGGGTATGAATGTGCGTTTTATAAAAAAGATTAGAGGAGGATGTGCTTTGGGGATCAGTTACAAGAATGGATCAGGCTGTCCTGACCCGACAGCCTATTATGCCGTACAGCATATGGAAGCGGAAGAAAAGAGACTATACATCCGGTATCCGACCGGACAGATGGTTTTGGAAATCGAGCGTTTCTTCCCCTGTACCGTTGCAAAAGCAAAGAAACTTTCCCTGCTGATCCGGCGGTACTGTGAAAAATCAGAAAAGGAAAAACTGCGGCAGTTTCTGGTTAAACAGGAGATCAATTATCGTTCCCGGATAAAGGCGTATCAGAACCGGGAGAAAAAGACCGAAGAGGAAACAGAAAAGCGGGAACTGCAGCGCTGTATCCGGGAGTGTGAACGGATGCTGCAGAGGATACGGAGAAATATGGAAATCTTTATGGAGGAGGGAACCGAATGATCCGACTGAGTATTGGTAACTCCAGAATGGAGAAACACTGGAACCTTGTGGAAATGGAACTGTCCGAGTTTAGAGACCGGATTTCCCACACCCGGCGGACGGCCGAGACGGTGGAGCAGTACCGGAAGCTGGGGAAAGCGAAACAGGACGAGATTAAGGATGTGGGCGGTTTTGTCCTTGGCACATTAAAAGGCGGCCGCCGGAAGAAGGACTGCGTTCTTACCCGTTCTGGCCTATCGTTGGATATGGATTATGCTACAGAAGATATTATCGACCAAATCGAGATGTTCTTTTCCTTCCAGTGCTATGTGTACTCCACCCATAAGCATACCCCGGAAAAGCCAAGGTTACGTCTCATTATCCCTTTGTCCCGTGAGGTGACGCCGGATGAATACTGCGCCGTCTCCAGAAAAGTAGCGGAAGAGATCGGGATTGAACTGTTTGATGATACCACCTATGAACCGAGCAGGCTGATGTATTGGCCGTCCACCTCTTCCGATGGGGAGTTCGTGTTCCGGGAGATCACGGGAGACCTGCTCGATCCGGATAAGGTTCTTGCTAAATACACGGACTGGCACAATACAGCGGAGTGGCCAGTGTCCAAACGGCAGCAGACCATTGTCCGCAGGGATATGAAAAAACAGGCCGATCCTCTTGAAAAGCCGGGAGTGGTGGGTGCCTTCTGCCGTGCCTACGGCATTACGGAAGCGATTGATACTTTCCTGACGGATGTGTACAAACACAGCGCCATGTCCGGCCGTTACGATTATATCCCTGCTGACTCACAGGCCGGTATTGTGATCTACGAAGACCGTTTTGCCTACAGCCATCATGCAACCGATCCGGCCTGCGGGAAGCTGATGAACGCATTCGATGTTGTCCGTATTCATAAATTTGGAGGATTGGACGCAAAAGCAAGTGAAGATACCGATCCGGCGAAGCTGCCATCCTTTAAGGCCATGCAGGAATTTGCCATCCAAGATCAGCGGGTGAAAGCCCAGCTTGCTAAGGAACGGACGGAGGCGGCGCAGGCAGAGTTTATGGAGAAAGATGGAGAGAGCTGGCAGACCCTTCTGGAATTGGACAAACAGGGAAAAGTGAAGGATACCCTGACGAACATTGCTTTGATTCTCCGATATGATCCGAAACTAAAAGATATCGTATTCAATGAATTTAAAAATATGGTGGATGTGATCGGCCCGTTGCCGTGGCGGCAGGTGAAACCCGGCTGGGGTGATACGGATCTCTCCTGTGCCAAGCTGTATTTTGAACGTGTCTATGGTATCTGGTCACCGACAAAGTTTAAGGACGCCCTGCTGGCCGTGGTATCTGCGGAGAGGCTCTATCACCCTATCAAAGAATACTTTTCTACCCTGAAGTGGGACGGAACAGAGCGGTTGGATATGCTCCTGATTGACTATCTGGGTGCGGAAGATACACCCTACGTCCGTGCGGTTACCCGGAAAACTTTTACCGCTGCGGTAGCCAGAGTGTATGAACCGGGAATCAAGTTCGATTCCATCCTTGTGCTGAACGGCCCGCAGGGGATCGGAAAATCCACCCTGTTTGCCCTGCTGGGAAAAGACTGGTATTCAGACAGTCTCTCTATTTCTGATATGAAAGATAAGACGGCTGCAGAGAAGCTGCAGGGTTACTGGATTCTGGAACTGGGAGAGTTGGCCGGGATCAAAAAAGTGGATGTGGAGACTGTGAAATCCTTTGTCACCAGAACCGATGATAAGTTCCGGCAGTCCTATGGCGTGGCTGTGGAGAGCCATCCCAGATCCTGCATTATCGTGGGAAGCACAAATTCGGAGGGTGGTTTTCTCCGAGATATCACCGGGAACCGGCGCTTTTGGCCGGTACACGTTTCTGGTCATGGTAGATTCCATCCGTGGGAACTGCGGGAGGTGGATCAGGTCTGGGCGGAGGCGCTGGAGCGTTATCACAATGGGGAAGAACTGTATCTGAAAGGCCGGGTTGCAGCGGACGCCTATGTGATGCAGCAGGATGCGATGGAGTCTGATGACCGGGAAGGTGTGATCGCAGAGTATCTGGAGACACTGCTCCCTGCAAACTGGGATCGGATGGATCTTTACCAGAGGAGGAGTTTCCTTGGCGGCAGCGAGTTTGACGGTGCGCCCACGGCGGGAACCGTGCGCCGGGAGAAGGTCTGCATCATGGAAATCTGGTGTGAGTGCTTTGGGAAAGAGAGACAGAACCTGAAACGCACGGATTCCTATGAGGTGGAATCCATTCTGATGAAGATCGGAGGTTGGGAGCCGATACAGGGACTGAAAAGTGGGAAAACCCGCTTTCCTCTCTACGGCCCGCAGAAGACATTCGTGCGCTGCAAGGAACAGCCGGATTAAGTTGGGAACGTTCCGTTGTATCCTAAGAAGCTCTGGGAACAAAGGACGGGAACAGGTGCAAAGCATTGAAAATCAAGCGTTTGGCGATAGCCTGTTCCTATGTTCCTAAGAAAAACCGTATTGAGGATAAAAGATATAAAAATATATAGAAATAGGCACACGTATATACGTGTACGCGCGTATAGGATTTTTGGTGCTGGGAACAGCACGAAGGAACAGGAGGAGTTTTCGTGAGGGAAAGTGTCGTAGAAAAGAAGTTCACTATGGAAGTAAAAAAGCGTGGTGGGCTGGCTGTCAAATTCGTCTCTCCCGGATTCAATGGGGTGCCTGACCGCTTGGTTCTCTTCCCCGGAGGAAGGATGGCCTTTGTGGAATTGAAGGCTCCGGGAGAAACCATGCGGCCTCTTCAACAGTTCCGGGCAAGGCAGCTGACCGCACTGGGCTTTCGTGTTTATACCGTGGATCATACAGAAATGATTGGAGGAATATTGGATGAGATACAGACCACATAAGTATCAGAAGTATGCTGCGAATTTTATTCTGGAGCATCCGGTTTGCTGCCTGATGCTCGATATGGGACTTGGCAAAACCGTGATCACGCTCTCTGCATTGTGGGAGTTGGCGCTAGACCGTTTCGATATCGGAAGGATTCTGGTGATCGCACCAAAGCGTGTGGCCACGGACACTTGGCCGAAGGAGCTACAGAAATGGGAACACTTGGCGGGACTGAATGCCTCATTGGTAGTTGGGAGTCAGAAACAACGGGAGGAGGCGCTTGCCCGTTCTGCTTTTATATATATTATCAATCGGGAAAATGTCAGCTGGCTGGTTCAGAACTATCGTTGGGATTTTGATACGGTGGTTATTGATGAACTTTCCAGTTTTAAATCGAATAAGGCTGAACGGTTCAAAGCTATGAAAAAGGTGCGCCCTCTGGTGAACCGGGTGATTGGTCTGACCGGGACTCCGGCTCCCAACTCCCTTCTGGATCTTTGGCCTCAGATGTATCTTCTGGATATGGGACAGCGGCTGGGACGGTTTATCACCGGGTACCGGGAGCGGTTCTTTACACCGGATAAACGGAACCGGGAGATTATCTATAGTTACAAACCCCGTGAAGGAGCAGAGCAGGCGATCTACTCTCTGATCTCGGACATCTGTATTTCGATGAAGGCTGTGGATTATCTGGATATGCCGGAATGTATCTACAATCGTGTGGAGGTGGAGATGAGCCGGAAAGAGAGAAAAATCTATGATGACTTCTGTCGGGACATGGTGGTGCAGATTGGAGAGGAAGAACTGGATGCAGTCAGTGCAGGTGCCCTGTCCAATAAACTTTTGCAGATGGCCAATGGTGCCGTGTATAACAGTGACGGGAAAGTCCTTCCGATTCATGACCGGAAGCTGGATGCTCTGGAGGATCTGGTGGAAGCGGCCAATGGAAAACCACTGCTGGTGGCCTACTGGTACAAGCATGATCTTTCCCGTATCCGGGAGCGGTTCCCACAGGCCCGATGCATCGACACCTCCGAGGATATCACAGATTGGAATGCTGGGAAAATCCCGTTGGCACTGCTCCATCCGGCCTCTGCCGGACATGGGTTGAATCTTCAAGAGGGTGGCTGCACCATCGTTTGGTTTGGCCTGACATGGTCTCTGGAGCTATACCAGCAGTTGAATGCTAGACTTTGGAGACAGGGACAGAAACACACGGTGGTGATCCACCACATCATCACCAAGGATACCCATGACGAGGATGTAATGAAGGCTTTGGAGAGTAAAGATATGCGGCAGTCCAGTTTGATTGAAGCTGTCCGTGCAAGAATTGGAGGGTAAATGATGAGTGAAAGGATAGAAAAAATCATAAAAGAATATCACCGGATGAAAAAGGAGAGGAACTGTCTGGAGCATCAGATCCGGAATTTTAAGGGTATTTCTGAGAAAGAGATGATCGACTCCATGAATTTCCATTCCCCGGAGGGAGAGCGGGTGCAGACCAGCAACATTTCTAACAAGCCCGCCTCCATTGCCCTGAACTACCATGAACGGATGGAGCGCATCAATCAGGAGTGGTATGAACATCTGGAAAAGCAGTATCTGATGCTGGATGAAGAGATCCGATTTTTTGAGGCAGCTTTGTCTGCCTTAAGTGGTTATCTGCCGGAATTTATGACGGATATGGTAATCAACGGTTGTACTTGGGATTATCTGTGTGAGCATTATCATATCTCCCGGACGATGGTGGCGAAGAACCGCAGGAAGGCGATCCGGGAACTGGAGGAACTGTATGAGAAGCGGGAGGACGAGATGGTGTCCTACATGTTGAGTTAAGGAGGCAGATATGATGGAATGCAGACGAGGCGATATTTATTATGTGGACTTTGGCAGCGATACAGAGAGCAATCTGCAGTGCGGCATCCGTCCGGCCCTTGTGGTCAGCAATAATCGGGCGAATGAAAATTCCCCGGTGATTACGGTGATCCCACTGACAGCACGAACATATAAAAGACCCCACTTCCCCACCCATGTGCTGATCCCGAAAACTTCTGGTGCCGGGCTTACCAGAAACAGTATGGCGCTGGCCGAGCAGGTCAGCACTATTGACAAGTCCTGCCTTATGGAGAAAAAAGGTGCCGTTACAGATATGGGAATTATGGCTGCTATTACAAAGGCGCTGCAGATACAGATCGGGGCTGTAGAGAGATATAACTGATGGTTTACTTTCAGAGATGCACTTGGTATTATAATAGTAAGCTTGGAATTTGTATTTAATCTGTTATCTATATAATAATTAGCAAAATAAAGAGATGAAGGGAGAAAAGTATGCCGTATAACTATAAGGGAGATTTATACAAAGGAGAAATTGTTAAAAAATTACAGGACATGGGATATAATGTTAAGAGCGTAAATGCTTTAAATAAGATTATGGAAAAAATGGGATTGTTAGTTCATTATGGTAATGGGTGGGGAACTACTGATAAAGGTGCTAGGTTCTCAATGTGGCATAAAGGTGTATTGAATTCTGATGCATGGCACCCTGAAATTGTTGACGAAATCGTTAAATATTTAAAGAATAACTAGTATTCGATGAACAAAATGCTAAGTTGTATAATTGAAAGGATGGTAGAAATGAAAAATTATACTGTGGCTTCTAAGATTACATTAGGAATATGCTTTTGTTTCATTATTTGTGCTGTGGTAAATGGATTTACTGGATTTATAAATACAAGAATCTCAATTGGTGCAACACTAATCTGCATTATTGGGTTTAGTATAGCCATATTTGCGATTACAATAATGGAGAATGAAAGGCAAAAGAGAAAAGCAAACGAATCTTAAATTGTTCTGCTAATTGGTTTACTAAAGGTGTACTGTTTTTTCAGATCCTCTGTGCTATCATTATAATTGCCGAAATAAGACAGGGCTTGGAGTGCAAACTTCAGGTCCTTTTTTCGTGGCCGGGCGGGGCTTTATCCTTTCACCCGTCTGTACATAGAAGGGAGTGGAAGCGTATGGATACAGAGAAGATGCGGGCAGCATTGTTATATCTGAAGAAAAAGAAGCCGGAACTGACCGTGCAGCAGTACCGCACGATCAAAGGGCAGATCCTTGCCGGTGATGAGGATGGTGCGATCCGTGGCATTGACCGGGTGGTGGAACGGAACCGGAGAGGATGTGGGTATCATGCCATGTAGGCCCAATACCCCGTGCAAGCATCCGGGCTGTGGTAGGCTGGTTCCCTATGGCACCATGTACTGTGAGGAACACAAGCCCCTACACCGACATGACAGGAAGACCACCGGTGAGAAAGGATACGGGAGCCGCTGGCAGAAGGCACGGGCTGTGTACCTGCAGTCCCATCCTTTTTGTGTGAGGTGCCTTGCCAAAGGACGTTATGTGAAGGCAACAGTTGTGGACCATATCATTCCCCATCGGGGAGATCGGAGGTTATTTTGGGATCGGAACAACTGGCAGGCTCTTTGTAAATCCTGTCATGATTCCAAAACAATGACAGAGGACAGATACGAGGAATTTCGCTACCCGGAGGGGCGGTCGAAATCTCTGTGACCTTGATGCCAAAAGACCGGCGCCCCCTCAAACGTGAATTTCTGCGAAATTAAAGAGGGGGGATACCTGCCGGGGCGAAGAAAATACGAAAAATTTTTGGCAGGCGGCGAGAAAAGATTCGGATTTCCTGCATCTGAGCTGCCTGACAAACAAAATATCATTTGCCAAAAAGTTAAATTTTAGGCTGGGAAACTTATCCGCAAAGGTGGGTTTTCCAGCTTTTTCTTTTATAACCATTTTGCGAAAGGATGTGAAGCAATGACGGATTTTCAGGCAAAACAGATACGGGAATTACGGCTCCGGGGCGCTGGATATAAATCCATTGCTTCCGCTGTCGGGCTGTCCAGAGATACTGTCCGGAATTATTGTAAGAGCCACGGGCTGGATGGATACGCATCCGCTCTTGTTTTGAATGTGAAAGAACAGATGGAAAGCGGGACGGCGTGTCTTTGCTGCGGCAAGGAACTGATCCAGCCTTCCACCGGAAGGAAGCGGAAGTTTTGCTCAGACAAATGCAGGCGGGAATGGTGGTCAGCCCATCCGGAAGCCATCAAGCGGAAGGAAAGCGCATACTATGAAGCCGCCTGTGCTTACTGTGGAAAAACCTTCCGCTCGTATGGGAATAAGAACCGCCGGTACTGTTCCCATGCATGTTATGTTCGGGATCGGTTTTGGAGGAAAGAAGAAGGACGGGAGCCTTATGTCGGCCCCGCAGATCGTAAGGAGGTACAGGCATGAGTGCGATGGAATGGAAAACCCTGTCCGTAGACGCTTTGCGTCCAGCGGCATACAATCCCCGTAAAAAACTGAAAGCCGGGGATAAGGAATATGAGAAGATCAAGAATTCCATTTTGGAGTTTGGATATGTGGAGCCGATCATTGTCAATTATGATATGACAGTCATTGGCGGGCACCAGCGTCTGACGGTTCTAAAAGATTTAGGATATACAGAAGTCCAGTGCGTTGTTGTTCACATTGAAGATGAGCATAAGGTGAAGGCGCTGAACATTGCACTGAATAAGATCACGGGTGCATGGAATGAACAGCTGTTGGCTGACCTGCTGGTAGATCTTCAGAGCGTGGACTTCAATACTGACCTGACGGGCTTTGAGGCACCGGAGATCGAGCAGCTGTTTTCCAAAGTCCATAACAAAGACATCAAGGAAGATGACTTCGATGTGGAGGAAGAATTAAAAAATCCGCCGATCTCCCGGAAAGGTGATATTTGGCTCTTAGGCAGACATCGAGTGATCTGTGGAGACTCTACACTTCCGGAGACATACACAAAACTTATGGAAGGCCGGAGGGCCAATCTGGTTCTGACCGATCCTCCCTATAACGTGAATGTGGAAGAGACGGCTGGGAAGATCCAGAACGACAACATGCCGGATGAGGATTTTTATAAATTTCTGTTCGCAGCTTTTACCAATATGGAACAGAACATGGAGAACGATGCGTCCATCTATGTGTTCCATGCGGATTCCAAAGGGCTGATCTTCCGGCAGGCTTTTCACGATGCCGGTTTTTATCTATCCGGCTGCTGTATCTGGAAGAAGAATGCGCTGGTGTTGGGGCGCTCCCCGTACCAGTGGCAGCACGAACCGTGCCTGTTTGGCTGGAAGGTTGGTGGGAAGCATCAGTGGTATTCTGACCGGAAGCAGACTACTATCTGGGAATATGACCGGCCGAAGTCCAGCAAGGATCATCCGACCATGAAGCCAGTGGCGCTGATGGCCTATCCGATCCAGAATTCCTGTATGAGCAACTGTATCGTTTTAGATCCTTTCCTCGGATCAGGCTCTACCCTGATTGCCTGTGAGGAAACCGGTCGGATCTGCTATGGGGTGGAACTGGACGAGAAATTCTGTGATGTGATTGTGAAACGATATGTAGAGAAAACGGAGTCCGGCGATCAGGTATTTGTTCTTCGGGATGGTGAGAAGATCCCCTATGCACAGATTTCTCAGGAGGAGGAAGAAATCCCTCGGTTTTAATATCTTCGCAAAATGGAAAATAGGACTTGCTATTTTTGCCTTTTAGAGTGATTAATGTACTACCAAAACAAAGGAGGAAAAATCAATGAGGATTGAAACCAAAACTGACAACCGCAGAAAGATGGTACAGGACATTGCGGAATATATCGGAGAAGAACTGTGCTATGTGGGGCCGCCCACCTTTTCCTACACAGTGGGCTGCCTTACCATTGACAGGGACGGCGTGATCACAAGCGAGACAGAGGAAGGAGAAGATCTCCTGACACAGTTTTTGCAGGAGAAAGGCTATCTGGAAGCCCCGGTGGATGAAGTGAAAATTGAGATCCCGGCAGATACCGGAGATGGAAAATTTTTGAAAAACTTACTTGCCATGATCCATGCACGTGCTTACCTGCTCAACCGGATCACAAGGTATGAGACCTTTGCGGTTGGAGATTCCCTGTTGGAAAAGCTGGAGCAGCTTTCGGAAGAGAATATTTGGGAGAACTTTCAGACCCTTCTGTCAGCGGATACGGCGGTCCTGAAGGGGCTTTCGGTGGAAGAAGGCAAAGTGACCTTTACTTTCCCCCTTTCGCCTGACAGTGCGAAAAATAAAGCATATTCCGAATTGGCGGCAAAGATCGTCATAAAAGCGAAGGAAGCCAAGAGAGTCAGCGCCACTCCGGTGGTGGAAGAAAATGAAAAATATTATCTTCGTATCTGGCTGGTGCAGCTTGGCATGGCCGGTGCGGCAAATAAGGAGTCGAGGAAGGCTCTGCTGGATGGTCTGAAAGGCCATACGGCTTTCCGGACTAAAGAAGAAGCAGAGAAGTTCAGTATTGCCCAGAAGGAAAAACGTGCGGCTGTGAAAGCCGCCCAGATGGCTGAACAGGAAAGTGAGGCCGTTTGATATGGAAGAAGATATCATCGATCAGCTGTATTTTGGAAAGATTGTCCCGTGGGAAAAGCAGGTGGAGAAATCACCGGAGATTAAACAGTACGGCGATCAGGTGTGTGAAGATATTGAGTATCTGCGGAAGCTACTGGATGAGAATGGCAGAAAAGTTCTGGAGCGTCTCTTGGATAATGGTTCTGAGATAGAGCGCTTTCAGATAAAAGAGAGTTTCAAAGATGGATTTCGCCTTGGAATGCAGCTTACAGCAGCCGGATTGCATAACCAAAAGCAACTATAAAACACACAAATTTCTTCGCTGAAGATTGTGCAATATATGCCTCAGAATTGACTTGCTATTATCGGCCTTCAGAGCGAATATGTGTACTACCAAAAGGGAAAACACACAAAACGAAATGGAGGATTTTATAATGAATGAGAAAGTTGCAAGACAGATTGAGGAAATGAAGAAACAGACCATCGGAGTTGAGGTGGAAATGAACAACATTACCAGAGAGAAAGCTGCAAGAGTGGCAGCCAGATACTTTGGAACCCATCGTTATGAGAACACTGCAGGCCGCAACGGATACAGCACATGGTCAGCATGGGATGCACAGGGCCGGGAATGGAAATTTCAGAAGGACGTCAGCATTGCAGGACCGGATAGCGAAAAATGCGAAATGGTTACTCCGATTTTGACCTACTCGGATATAGAAACTTTACAGGAACTGATCCGGCAGCTGCGCCACGCAGGAGCAAAGAGCGATGCCACCAGAGGATGCGGTGTTCACATCCATATCGGAGCCAAAGGCCATACACCGCAGACGCTCCGCAACCTGGCAAACATCATGGCCAGCCACGAAAGCCTGATCGCAGATGCTTTGAATCTTGATCAGGACAGGATGAGACGCTACTGCCGGACGGTTGATCCACGGTTTCTGGAACAGGTCAACTGCAGAAAGCCAACTACGATGACACAGCTTGCCGATATTTGGTACAGTAGCCACGATGCAAACTGCGACAGGAGCCACCACTACAATGACAGCCGTTACCATATGCTGAACTACCATGCAACATTTACAAAAGGGACGGTCGAATTTCGGCTTTTCCAGTTCGATGAGCCCACAGGAGAGCGCAGGGGCGGGCTTCACGCAGGACAGCTTAAGAGTTATATTCAGCTTTGCCTTGCACTGAGCCAGATGGCAAAAATGGTAAAAACAGCCAGCCCGAAGCCACAGCAGAATGAGAATCCAAAATACGCCATGCGGACTTGGCTCCTCCGGCTGGGATTTATCGGGGATGAATTCAAAACTGCCAGGGAAATCCTGACGAAGAGACTGGCAGGAGATACAGCCTTTAGACACGGACGGGAAGCTGCTTGAAGGAATTAGCCTCCTGCCACCTTATGAACCGCTTCGGCGGTCTTAAGGTGGTAGAAGGGTAATCCCTTCGGAAAGGATGGATACCAAAATGAAAAAAAGATACTACATTGCTTATGGCAGCAACTTAAACATCCGGCAGATGCGGATGCGCTGCCCTTCTGCACGGATCATCGGGACTTCTGAGATCCCGGATTATGAATTGCTTTTTAAGGGAAGCAAGACCGGCTCTTATCTGACGATTGAGTCGAAAGAAGGCAGCCGGGTTCCGGTTGCAGCGTGGGAAGTAAGCGCTGAGGACGAATTGGCACTGGATCGCTATGAAGGCTTTCCCACATTTTATTACAAAAAAGAGCTGATGCTTCCGATCAAGGGAATCCGAAGCGGGAAAATCCGAATGCGGAATACTTTCGTGTACATCATGCACGAGGACAGACCCTTTGGGGTACCGAGCAATTTTTATATGCAAACGTGTCTAAGCGGATATAAAAGTTTCCGGTTTGATCCTCAATTCCTGAAAGACGCCTATATGAGAAGCCGGGAGGTGGAAGGATGATTGGATCAAAAAGATGGACAAAGCATAGTTGGTGCAGAGGCCGGAGGCCTTATAGCCTGCGTGGAGAATTAAAATTCTCGATCAAGAAAAATAAGAGATATTTTAACCGGCAGGTGCGCCGTTACACGAAAGACCTTCCGAATGGGAAAGCCTATCGGAAACTGGCTGGAGAAAAAGTATGGAATTATGTCGTGTAACAGGAGGAGAAGGGGTCATGAAAGAAACAAACATTACTCAGATTAAAATTTGCCCACGATGCGGAAAGGTCTACCACGAGTCTCCTGCTCTTTCCAGAATAGATAATCAAACACTGATCTGCCCGGACTGTGGGACCAGAGAGGCGTTGGAGAGCATTGATGTGGATCGTCAGGAACAGGAAGAGATCCTAGCGATTATTCATCGGCAAAGGAGAGAAATTAACGATTGAATTTTGCTAAATATATTAAATTGAATGGGAGCCGCAAGGCTCCTATTTTTGTGCCGTGAATTGGAGGTGGGAGCGATGGCGCAGAGAGGCAGGAAGCCGAAGCCGACTGCACTGAAGATGCTGGAGGGCAATCCGGGCGGACGGCCGTTAAATACAAAAGAACCAAAGCCAGAGAAGAAGGCTCCACGCTGCCCTTCCTGGCTGGAAGATGAGGCGAAAAAAGAGTGGAAGCGTATGGCGAAAGTACTGGAGAACATGGGGCTTCTGACCGAAATGGATATGGCGGCCTTTGCCGGGTACTGTCAGGCATATGCCCGTTGGAAGGAAGCAGAGGAATTCCTGACGCAGCACGGCTCTATGGTGCGGACGCCGAATGGCTATCTGCAGCAGGTGCCGCAGGTATCCATCGCCCAGACCAATATGAAGATTATGCTGAAATTTTGTGAGCAGTTCGGTCTGACGCCATCGGCCCGGAGCAGAATCGTTGGCGGAGAGAACAGCGATGAGGAAGATGAAATGGAGAAACTGCTGGAAGGAGGCGGATGCTGATGGATTTTCAATACACACCTTCTCCCTTCATGCTCCCCACTTCCCATTACGATGCGAAGCGGGCGGATCATGCAGTTGCTTTTATCCAGAAGCTGAAACACACAAAAGGGAAATGGGATGGGAAACCATTTCTGCTGCTCCCGTGGCAGGAGCAGATTGTCCGGGATCTTTTTGGAATCGTAAAAGCCGATGGAAAACGTCAATTCCGGAGTGCCTATATAGAGATACCAAAGAAGAACGGGAAGTCAGAACTGGCAGCAGCCATCGCACTGTATCTTCTCTATGGGGATGGAGAGGCAAGTGCGGAGGTATATGGCTGCGCCAATGACCGGAGCCAGGCATCTATCGTCTTTGATGTGGCCAAGCGAATGGTGGAGAAATGTCCGGCGCTGTTAAAGCGGTCGAAAATCGCTGCAGCTACAAAGCGGATTGTCAATTACCGGAATGCAGGGTTCTATCAGGTGTTATCTGCTGAGACAGGTACCAAGCATGGCCTGAATATTTCTGGCCTTGTCTTTGATGAGATCCATGCCCAGCCGAACCGGAAACTCTATGACGTTATGACCAAAGGTTCTGGCGATGCCCGTGAGCAGCCGCTGTTTTTTATCATCACCACGGCCGGGACGGATAAGGAAAGTATCTGTTATGAACTGCATACAAAGGCGCTGGATATCATGAATGGTCGGAAATCGGATCATTCTTTTTACCCGGTGATCTACGGCCTGAGTGATGAGGATGACTGGAACGATGAGAAAAACTGGTATAAAGCGAATCCGTCTCTGGGATACACCATCAGCATCGACCGTGTCCGGGACGCCTACCGGGAGGCTTTGGATAATCCGGCAGAGGAAAATGTGTTCAAACAGCTGAGATTGAATATTTGGACAAATTCTGCGGTGGCGTGGATACCGGAACATATTTATGACAGGGGAAATCAGAAGATTGATTATACTTCTCTTCTGGGCCGGGACTGCTATGCCGGACTTGACCTTTCTTCTACCTCAGATATCACGGCTCTGGTGCTGGTATTTCCGCCAAGGACGGAAGAGGAGAAATATATCGTCCTTCCTTTTTTCTGGCTGCCGGAGGAAACGCTGGAATTGCGCTGCCGCCGGGATCATGTCCTTTATGATGTGTGGGAGCGGCAAGGTTACATTCTTACTACAGAAGGAAATGTGATTCATTACGGTTTTATTGAACGGTTCATCGAGCAGCTGGGAGAAAAGTATCACATCATTGAAATTGCTTATGACCGCTGGAATGCCACACAGATGGTGCAGAACTTAGAGGATATGGGCTTTACCATGGTTCCCTTTGGACAGGGATTTAAAGATATGTCCCCGCCATCGAAAGAACTGTACAAGCTGCTGATGGAAGGAAATATCATCCACGGCGGTAATCCGGTTCTCAAATGGATGGCCCAGAATGTGGTGATGCGGCAGGATCCGGCGGGCAATATTAAGCCGGATAAAGAAAAATCTGTGGAAAAAATCGATGGGATTGTGGCGTTGATTATGGGACTGGATCGTTGTATTCGTAGTTCACCGCCAAGCAGTGTTTATGATACAAGAGGCATTCTCTTTATTTAGAAAGGGGCATGAGTGTTATGGGAATCTTATCAAGTTTATTCCGGTCAAGGGATAAACCGTCTGACCGGACATCCGGCAGCAGTTATAGTTTCTTTATGGGAGGAAGTACCTCCGGAAAGCGGGTGAATGAGCGGACGGCCATGCAGATGACGGCGGTGTATTCCTGTGTAAGGATTCTGTCGGAGGCAGTGGCCAGCCTGCCCCTGCAGTTTTACCGGTATACGGATGACGGCGGGAAAGAGAAGGCGGTAAACCATCCCCTCTATTTCCTGCTTCATGACGAGCCGAACCCGGAGATGACTTCTTTCGTATTCCGGGAGACGCTGATGACGCACCTGCTTTTGTGGGGCAATGCTTATGCCCAGATCATCCGGAACGGGAGGGGCGAAGTGATCGCCCTGTACCCGCTGATGGCGGACCGGATGTATGTGGATCGGGATGAGAAAGGGCAGCTGTATTATGAGTACACGTTGAGTTCTGATGACGCGCCGACCATGAAAGGTTCTGTTGTGCGGCTTTCTCCTTACGAGGTGCTGCATATTCCGGGGCTGGGGTTTGACGGGCTGGTGGGATATTCGCCTATCGCTATGGCAAAGAATGCGATCGGCATGGCCATGGCCTGTGAGGAATATGGGGCGAAATTTTTTGCCAATGGCGCAGCACCGTCCGGGGTGTTGGAGCATCCCGGAACCATTAAGGATCCCAGCCGGGTGCGGGAAAGCTGGCAGAGGACATTTGGGGGCTCCGGTAACGCCAATAAGGTGGCGGTACTGGAAGAAGGAATGAAATATACCCCGATTTCCATTTCGCCGGAGCAGGCACAGTTTTTGGAAACAAGAAAGTTTCAACTGGATGAAATTGCCCGAATCTTCCGGGTGCCGCCCCACATGATTGGGGATCTGGAAAAATCCTCGTTTAATAATATCGAGCAGCAGTCTATGGAATTTGTGAAATATACACTGGATCCCTGGGTGTCCCGGTGGGAACAGTCCATGGTGCGGTCTTTGCTTTCCAGGGAAGAAAAAAAGAAGTATTTTATCAAGTTCAACGTGGATGGTTTGCTGCGTGGGGACTACCAGAGCCGGATGAACGGATATGCCACGGCAAGACAGAATGGATGGATGAGCGCCAATGACATCCGGGAATTGGAAAATTTGGACCGGATTCCGGCGGAGCAAGGAGGAGATTTGTATTTGATTAATGGAAATATGACAAAGTTGGAGGATGCTGGATTGTTTGGGACATCCCGGCAGGAGGCTGCCATAGGGGGAGACGATTTCGCAGCAATGCGGAAAGGAGAAGAAATCCGATGAAAAAATTTTGGAACTGGAAAAGCAGGAAGATCCGGGATCAGGATTCCAGCGAAGAGAGGGTTGAGAGAGTGCTGTTCCTGAATGGGACGATTGCGGAAGAGAGCTGGTATGACGATGAAGTCACACCGGCTCTTTTTAAAGAGGAATTAATGGCAGGAAATGGAGATATTACGGTCTGGATCAACAGCCCCGGTGGTGACTGTGTGGCCGCAGCGCAGATCTATAACATGCTGATGGATTATCCCGGAAATGTGACCGTTAAAATCGATGGGATCGCGGCCAGTGCCGCTTCGGTGATCGCCATGGCAGGCACAAAGGTGCTGATCTCGCCGGTAGGCATGCTGATGATCCATAACCCGGCAACGATCGCCTGGGGGGATTCCGGAGAAATGCAGAAGGCCATTGAGATGCTGGAAAGCGTGAAGAATTCCATCATCAACGCCTATGAGATCAAGACCGGCCTGTCCCGGACAAAGCTGTCCCATATGATGGACGCGGAAACCTGGATGGATGCCGGGAAAGCAGTGGAACTGGGGTTTGCCGATGGGATTCTTGCCAGGGCAGAACTGACGGAGGATGTGGAACCGATGGCAATGTCCATGCTGTATTCCAAAGCCGCTGTAGTCAATTCCCTGATGGACAAGATCGCGGCGAAATGCATGACAAAACTGAAAACCGAACCTGCAGGCCGCAGCGTAGACAGTCTCTACGAGCGGCTTAATTTATTGAAAAATTAGGAGGACATGACGATGACGATTTTAGAATTGAGAGAAAAGAGGGCAAAGGCATGGGAGGCAGCGAAGGCTTTCCTGGATTCCCACAGGAATGAAAAAGGTGTGCTGTCTGCGGAGGATGACGCTGCCTACACCCGTATGGAACAGGAAATTACAGATCTGGGAAAAGAGATCGCCAGGCTGGAGCGGCAGGAAGCCTTTGAGAGGGAACTGTCCCAGCCCCTGAATAAACCTCTGACGGGACGTCCTGTATCAGGCGGTGTGGAAAAAGAAAAGACCGGGCGTGCTTCGGAGGAGTATAAGGCCAACTTCTGGAATGCTATGCGTTCAAAAGTGCCGCTTCCCAGCGTGGTCAACGCTTTAGAGGAAGGGACGGATTCCGAGGGTGGTTATCTGGTCCCGGATGAGTATGAGCGTACCCTGGTGGAAGCCCTGGAAGAGGAAAACGTGTTCCGCCAGATGGCTAAAGTGATCCGCACTTCCAGCGGGGATCGGAAGATCCCGGTAGTGGCAACGAAGGGAACAGCGTCCTGGATCGATGAGGAAGGGGCGTATACGGAGAGCGATGATTCCTTTGGGCAGGTATCTATCGGTGCCTACAAGGTGGGTACCATGATCAAGGTATCTGAGGAACTTCTCAATGACAGCGTCTTTGACCTGGAATCTTATATCGCGAAGGAATTTGCCCGCCGGATCGGGGCGAAAGAGGAAGAAGCGTTTTTTACCGGAGACGGTTCCGGGAAGCCTTTGGGTGTCCTTGCGGCTACCGGTGGCGCCGAGACCGGGGTAACCGCAGCATCTTCCACGGCGGTGACAGCAGATGAACTGATGGATCTGTTCTATTCCCTGAAATCTCCGTACCGGAAGAAGGCAGTGTGGGTGCTGAACGATTCTACGATCAAGGCCGTTCGGAAACTGAAGGATTCTACCGGACAGTATCTGTGGCAGCCTTCCCTTGTGGCTGGTACGCCGGATACCCTCCTTGGCAGGCCGGTGAAGACCTCCGCCTACATGCCGGTGATTGCGGCGGGGGCAAAGACGATCGCATTCGGAGATTTCAGCTATTACTGGATTGCGGACCGGCAGGGACGCTCCTTTAAGCGCTTGAATGAACTGTACGCCGCCAACGGTCAGGTAGGCTTCCTTGGATCCCAGAGGGTGGACGGCAAGCTGGTGCTTTCCGAGGCCGTGAAGGTGCTGGTGCAGAAAGCTGGTTCCTGATATTTTGATGCGAGAAAAAGGCGGTGCCTTTAGTTACAGAGGCACTGCCGATAGTGAAGGAGGGCAGGGAGGATGCTGGTGACGCTGGATGAAATGAAAAATTACCTTCGGGTGGATGACAATGAAGACGATGGGCTGATCACTACGCTTTTGGCGTCAGCGGAACGGATGTGTATGGATATCCTGCGGATAGATGAAGAAAGCGGTCTGCAGGAAGTGGAGAGTGGAAAACCGGCGGTGATGTATACGGTGGCTTATCTGTATGAACACCGGGAGGAAGCTGACCACCATGCCCTGACCCTGACGCTGCGCTCCCTGCTCTTTGGAAGCCGGAAGGAGGCGTTCTGATGGAGATTTCCCTTCTGAATGTAAAAGTGACCTTCCAGAAAAACTCCGTAGTTGCGGACGATATTGGAAACCGGAGGAATGTCTGGGAGGATTATTATACCTGCCATGCCACGGTCAGTGGTGAGGGCGGGAAGGAAAAGGCTGCCGCCGGATTAACGGTTGTGGATTCTGACATTGCTTTTACCATCCGTTTTTGTAAACGGGCGGCGGAGGTAACGGCGGACGGTTTCCGTATCCTGTTTGGCGGGGAGATCTACAATATCGTGGCCGTGGATCACATGAACTATAGAAAGAAAGCGCTGAAGTTCCGGTGTGAGAAAGCGAGGCGGTAAACATGGGACAGACCGTGCAGATAGGGGATCTGGCGGACACCATTATGGAGACATTGGAGGAATACGCGGATCTGGCTGCTGAAGATGTGAAACAGGCAGTAAAAGACGCCGGAGAGACAGTAAAGAAAGAGATCCGTGCCAATGCCCCGAAGGATACCGGGGATTATGCGAAAAGCTGGGCGGTGAAGAAATCGAAAGAGACTTCCAACAGTATTACGATGACGGTTTATTCCCGGAATCGTTACTACCTGGCCCATTTGCTGGAATTTGGCCATGCCAAACGAAATGGCGGCCGGGTCGCTGGAAAGAGCCATATTGCTCCGGCGGAAGAAAAGGGAATCCAGCAGTTGGAAGAAGAGGTTGAAAGGAGTCTTAGGGATGGATAGGTTGCTATCAATTTTAAACAATATAGGAGTTCCTTATGCTTATGACCATTTTGCAGAAGGGGAAGCGCCGGATCCGCCTTTCCTCTGTTATCTGCTTCCGGAGAGCGATAATTTTTCCGCAGACGGGAAGGTATATCACAAGTTTACGGAAGTCCGGCTGGAACTGTATACGGATTTTAAAGACCCTGAAGCGGAGCAGAACGTGGAAGATGTTCTGGACGCAGCGGGGATTTTTTATAATAAGTCGGAAACCTGGATTGACAGCGAGAAGCTGTATGAAGTTCTGTACGCTTTTGAAATGCCAGCAGACGGAGAAGGTGCTGGGAAAAACGGGAATGAGATGAAGGAGGCTGGAAATGTCTACGAAGAAAAATAAAGTCAAATTTAATATTTGCAACGTGCATTACGCACTGATTACGGTGGACGATGACGGAGATGTGACCTTTGGGACACCTGTGGCTATGCCGGGCGCAGTATCCCTGTCCTTGGAGCCGAACGGAGAGCCATCCAATTTTTATGCGGATGGGTACGCCTATTATACGATCTCCAATAACATGGGCTATGAAGGGGATCTAGAACTGGCCATGGTGCCGGAGAGTTTCCGGACAGATGTGCTGAAGGAATCCCTGGATGACAATAGCGTGCTGGTAGAGAGCGCCAATGTGGAGACGGCGAACTTTGCCCTGCTCTTTGAGTTTGATGGGGATGTAAAGAAGATCCGTCATGTGCTGTATAACTGCTCTGCGGGCAGGCCAAACATCGAGTCCACAACCAATGAGGAGGAGATTGAGGTACAGACAGAAACGCTGGCTATTACGGCGGCTCCCCTGGCAAATGGCTACGTGAAGGCCCGAACCGGGGACAGTACCACGGATACGGTTTATACGGGATGGTATACGGCAGTGTATCTGCCGGAGGTGACGGATCCAGATACCTCCGGGACACAGCAGTCCGGCCAGCAGGGAACGGACGATGAGACGGGAGGGGAGACCTTATGAGCATGAAACGGAATATCACGATTGACGGGCAGGAGGTCCCTTTTAAGGCCTCCGCCGCCATTCCCCGGATCTACCGGATGAGGTTCCAACGGGATATTTATAAAGACCTGCGGGATTTGGAAAAAGGGATCGATAAGAACGACCCGGAGAATTCCAATCTGGATTTGTTCTCTTTGGAAATGTTTGAGAACATTGCCTATGTGATGGCGAAGCATGCGGATCCGTCTATCCCGGATACGCCGGAGGAATGGCTGGATGGGTTCAACACCTTTTCCATCTATCAGGTACTGCCCCAGATTATTGAACTGTGGGGGCTGAACACCCAGACGGATGTGCAGGCTAAAAAAAACTTCGCCCGACTGACCGGGAAATGACAACGCCCCTGTTCCTCCTGCGGTGCGTACAGTTGGGGCTGTCTATCCGGGACTTGGATCTGCTGACCATCGGGATGGTGAATGACATGTATGTGGAGAGCCGGAACGATGAGCATAAATATGCGGTGGTGGCAACGCAGGAGGATATGGATAGGTTTTGATTATTGAGAGCCTTTCTGTTACAATTAAAATATCAAGGGTAGGAGATAAATGATGTGAAATACAATAAAAGGTGGTAAAAAACATATGAGTAATATTATGACATCTAAAATTGGCTTTAGAATGAATAAAGAGACGTTAAGCCTTATAAAGAATGGCGGAAAATACGGGTGTGTAGCGCTTGGAATAGTTGCTTTATACGATTTATGTGTAAGGGCAATGGAAAAGGGGTATGCATTTAGTATCAATTTTGACCCAGAGGGGAAGGTTGGTATAAATTTCACGCCATCAAAGTCTACTGAATAATATTAACCGTAAATCGTAAATATCACCTCCTTTCCGCACACCCCAAGCGTTAAGAGGGTACAATCACATTATTTCTTGTCCTTGTAGCACCTACGTTGCTAATAATGTGGGTGCTTTTTCAGTCAATATAGTTCAATTTACTAAGTATATTTTTACAGGCAAGCTCGGAAAGGTCCGGGCTATTTTTATATCTTTTTTACAGGGGAGGATGACACATGGCGAGCCGGATCAAGGGCATTACAGTGGAAATTGGCGGCGATACCAGCGGACTGGAAAAATCGCTTGCCGCAGTGAACAATTCCATAAAGAAGACCCAGAGCCAGCTTCGGGATGTGAATAACCTTCTGAAACTGGATCCGTCCAATACCATCCTTCTGGCGCAAAAGCAGGAGCTTCTGCAGTCCGCGATTGGAGATACGGAAAAGAAGCTGGAAGCCCTGGAACAGGCTCAGGAGGATGTGGAGAAAGCCTTTGAGCGGGGGGATCTGGGGAAAGACCAGTACATGGCTTTCCAGCGGGAGGTGGAGGAAACCCGTGGTGCGCTGAACCGGTATAAGGCGGATCTGTCTGGCCTGCAGTCAGAACAGGAGCGGCTGTTTTCTAATACGGAGCGTCTGAATAAGCTGTTTGCGGCTACTGGTTCCAGTGTGGATGATTACGCCGATGTGCTGGGGAGCCGCCTGGTGACAGCGATCCGGAACGGGACGGTTTCTTCTGATCAGCTGAAAACCGCTGTGGAGAAGATCGGGAAGGCGGTCACCGGCGGGAAGGCAGACATTAAGCAGCTGACAGATGCTCTGGATACGGTAGATGACGGGCAGGCGGTACGAAATCTGATCAATGATCTGAATGATGTGGGTGACGCAGCCAAGGACGCTGCGGATGATATTGGGGAGATTGCCCAGGCCACCAAGGGTACGGCCCTGATGGAAGCCGCTGACCAGCTGTCTGCGGTCGGGGATAAGATCCAGGATGTGGGCGATAAGGCGGTGTCTGCTTATGCGGAGACAGAGACTGCTGTTTCCAAAGTGAACGCTTACTTTGGGGAGACCGGGGAGGCGGCGGAAGCCAGCGCTGAAATTGTGAAAAACGTGTACGGCTCCGGCGTGGGGCAGAGCATGGACGCGGTGGCGGAAGCGGTCATCATGGTTAAGAAGAACTTGGGGGAGCTTTCCGATACTGACCTTACGAACCTGACGAAGCAGGCGCTGACTCTGGAAGAACTGTATGGGATCGACATGAATGAGACCCTCCGGGGCGTCAATTCTTTGATGAAGCAGTATGGCCTGACCGCCCAGGAGGCCATGGATTATATTGTCCGGGGTACCCAGAATGGCCTGGATAAGACCAATGAGCTGGGGGATAACCTATCCGAGTATGCCGGGAAATTTGAGCAGGCAGGGTATTCTGCTTCCGAGTATTTTCAGCTTTTGCAGAACGGTCTGCAGGGCGGGGCGTACAACCTGGACAAGGTCAATGACGCGATCAATGAGGTGACCACCCGTCTGGCGGATGGGACAATCGGGGATTCCATTGACCTGTATTCCCAGAAAACACAGTCCCTGTTCCTGGCATGGCAGAACGGGGAAGCCACCCAGAAGCAGGTGATCGATTCCATTGTGGCAGATATCGGCAGCTGTACCAGCCAGCAGGAAGCCCTGAACATGGCGGCCCAGGCCTTTGGCACCATGGCCGAGGATGGGAATCTGAAATTTATTACTTCCCTGACTTCTGTGGGAGAGACCTATGACAGTGTTGCCGGATCTGCGCAGAACTTATTCAGCCAGACGCGGACGCCTATGCAGGAGATGGAGGCCAATACAAGGAAGTTGCAGCAGGCGCTGGTTCCTTTGGGTGAAAAGATCGTGGAGCTGGCCAATGTGGTGCTGCCGCCATTGGTGGCCATTATTACGGCAGTGAGCGAGGTATTCGGCATGCTGCCGGAGCCTGTGCAGAATTTTGTGGTAATCCTTGGGGCTTTGCTGGTGGCGTTTACCGCATTGACGCCGGTGATTGCGGCTCTTGCGGTTTCCTTCGGGGCACTGAACATTTCTCTGCTTCCCGTGATCGGTATTATTGTCGGAGTGGCGGCGGCCATTGCCGGGATTATTGCCATTGTGAAAAACTGGGGAGCGATCACGGAGTGGTTCGGAAACCTGTGGCAGGCGGTATCCCAAAAGCTGATGGAATTATGGAACGGGCTGGTGGTCTTTTTTACGGAGACCATCCCGGCAGCGTTCCAGACCTTCATCAGCTTTTTTTCTGCTATCCCGGACTGGTGGAGCGGCCTGTGGTCACAGGTATCCGCGTTTTTCGCAAATACCTGGAACGCAATCCTGCAGAATCCCATCGTACAGTTGGTGGTGACAACCATTACGTCCCTATGGGAAAACGCAAAGAATACCCTGCAGGGCATCTGGTCGGGGATCTGTGACATTGCCTCCGGCGCTTTTGAACTGCTGAAAAATGTGATTCTGGCTCCGGTGCTTCTGCTGATCGACCTGGTGACGGGAAATTTCTCACAGCTTGCGTCTGATGCGGCCAATATCTGGAACAATATCAGAAATGCCGCCTCCCAGATCTGGTCAGGAATCCGGCAGGTGGTGACTTCTGCGGCTTCGGGACTGAAGCAGGGCGTGGAGACGGTGCTTTCGGCTCTGTCCCAGTTCGCCTCGCAGATCTGGTCGGCGATGAAGCAGACGGCATCCTTTGTTTGGAACGGCATCAAGACCACGGTGGTGAATATCGCTTCTTCCCTGCGTGAGGTGGCGGTGTCCGCTTTCCAGCGGATGGTTTCTGGGATCGGCTCCGTCCTTTCCGGGCTGTATTCCGTGGTCTCCAATGGATTTTCTTCCGCCATCCGGTTTATTACCGGGCTGCCGGGGCAGGCGTTTCAGTGGGGCAAAGATTTCATCCAGGGGCTGATCAACGGAATTTCCAGCATGATCCAGAGTGTGATCAACACGGTTTCCGGCCTGGCCGACCGGATCCGTTCCTTTCTGCACTTCTCCGCCCCGGATGAGGGGCCTCTGGCAGATTATGAAACCTGGATGCCAGACTTCATGAAGGGGCTGGCGAGCGGCATTGAGAAGAACCGGAACCTGGTGGAGAAAGCTGTCCGGGATGTGGCTTCGGATATGGTACTCTCGCCGAAAGTAAACGGGATGGAATATGGCTATACTGATGGCGCTTTATCCGGCGGGAATATGTCCGACTTGATCTCCGGGATTTCTTCTGCGGTGTCAGAAGCATTGGCAGGCTTTTCCGGCTCGCAGGGGAATATCGTGATCCCGGTGTATGTCGGCGGCACGCTTCTGGATGAACTGGTAGTGACAGCGCAGGCAAGACAGAACCTGCGGTCAGGAGGGAGGTAGCTGATGGCATTTATACAGTATCTTACTTTTGACGGGACAGCCCTTCCGCTGCCGGACTCTTATGAGGTGCAGATGGATGATGTGGAGGCGGATTCCGGTGGGGAGACGGAGGCTGGGACGGTGCAGAGGGATGTGGTGCGCGCAGGCGTGGTGAGCATCCCGGTGACGTTTTCGGTATCGTCAAAGTGGCTGAAGATTCTGACGGAGTTTAAGCAGCAGGAAAAGATTACGGTGGGATATTTTGATACGGAGACGCTGGCTGTGAAGACGGCGGAGATGTATGTGGAAGGATACAAAGCAGTTCTGGTGAAGGATACGTCCCAGAAGGGGCTTTGGATGGTGAGTTTTACGCTGAGAGAGATTTGAAAATGTTTTGGGAAATGTACATTTTGAGGTTGACAAAATATTAGATTAATATTAAATTAATATTAACCTAATATTTTGGAGGTGCGATATGCAAACAAGTCTTATGAATGTATTTAAAAATGCAGATTGGAAGGAAGTGGGGAAAACAGCCGTAAATGTGGTGCAATTATCATTCAAGCCAAACAAAAAAACAGGAGCGAAAATTGCGAGAGCGGTTCTTGATGATGGAACAACGTTGATAAAAACAGTAACGGCATCAGGTGTAGTATCTCAAACAATTCACAAACTTCCTGAAATTATGTCTGTCGCACAAAGAAACGATGTTATTAAAGATCTGGCTAAGCAAAAAATAAATCAAGAAACAATAGCTGCAATGTTGGATATATCACAATCGACAGTATCTAATGTTCTAAGGAAAAAATGATAGATAGTTTGACAAGGAGGCAAAATTGAGCGAAAGATTTCCGGGTATGGATGGGTACTGCGATTGTTGTAATGTGTATTTAAACAATCAGCCAGGGTTTGTTGACCATCATTATATATGGAAGTGTACGGAATGCGGTCACAAGAATAGCATCTCATCAGATGATATTTATGAATCTGAGGAAGATTTCAGAAATTTAAATCGTCGAATGATAACTCGTGTACCTAAAATATAGTAATCGAAGTAAAAGTGCCGTGTTTACTGGCTTTGCGGCTGGTATACACGAGATATGACTTGGAGGTAGCAGGAATGGGGAAGAACAAGCTTGATTTGGTTACATTTAGTAAAATTTATGACATGTTTGGTGAGAAAGCAGCAGCTGATACGCTGAAAGATGTTAATGAAGGAAAAGTCAGAGCATCTACCATTGAAAAATATCTTTATACGGATGAAACTAAAGAAGAATATGCACAGCGTCTTAAGGATGAATACAAGGACTTTGAATAGTTAAAATATATCTCATCTGCTTTGAAAGAGTCGATTATCGGCTCTTTTCTTTTGCGTAAAAATCAAGATAGGAGGTACACCATGTATGTGGTGAGTAAGGCATTTTTAACAGCTGTAACGCAGAATACCCGCCACTACTACTGGACGGGAAAAATTACAACGGCAGCCGGTACGGAATATATATTTACACAGGAAGATATTGTGAAAGGCAGCGGCTATATTACGGCCCAGTGCTGCGGCAATTCAGAGATTGAACTGGGCGCAGTGTATGCGGCGGAGATGGGGATCAGCCTGTTTCTGGATATTGACCGATATACAATGGAGGATGCGGAGGTGGAATTATCCTATCATCTCCGGCTTAACAGCGGCGCTTATGAGACCGTTCCCATGGGGATCTTTGAGGTGAGCGAAGCCAACCGGACGGCACATGTGCTGGAACTGAAGGCTTATGATCGGATGCTCCGCTTTGACCGGACTTTCAATGGTTTTGAAACCATCGGCACCGCTTATGGGATGATGGAGCTGTGCAGCACGGCCTGCGGGGTGGAACTGGCGCAGACCCAGGCGGAGATTGAGGCGCTCCCGAATGGATCAGAACTGCTCTCTATCTATCCGGAGAATGACATTGAGACATACCGGGATGTGCTGTATTTTACGGCTCAGGTGCTGGGCGGGTTTTTCTGCATCAACCGGGCTGGGAAACTGGAATTTCGCCAGTATGGGGAGACGCCGGTGATGGAGATTTTGCAGAAACATCGGTTTTCCAGCAGTTTCTCTGATTTTGTGACCCGGTACACGGCGGTCAGTTCCACTAATCTGCGGACGCAGACGTCTGAGTATTACGCCCTGGAAACAGATGATGGGCTGACCATGAACCTGGGAGTCAATCCTCTTTTGCAGTTTGGTCTGGAAGAAACCAGGGCAGAACTGTGCGGGAACATCCTGGATGCCCTTTCCAAAGTGAACTACGTGCCTTTTGATTCCGATACGATTGGAAATCCGGCATTGGATCTGGGAGATGTGCTGACCTTCTCCGGCGGGCAGGCGGATGCCGGACAGATTACTTGCGTGACTTCTTTTACGGTTAAGATCGGCGGGCGGCAGAGCCTGAAATGCGTTGGCAAGAATCCAAGACTTTCCCAGGCAAAGTCCAAGAATGATAAGAACATCTCTGGACTCTTAAACCAGATCGAAGCGGGAAAGATCGGCATCCACACCTTTACCAATGCCTCTGAATATATCATCGGAGAGACAAACGTGCGGATCATCAGTATTGAGTTCGCTTCCAAAGAAGAGAATCATGCCCAGTTCTTCGGCCAGGTGGTGGTGGATGTTGCGGCTGATCCGGCCGCAAGGTCAGCCAATGCCAGCGGCACGATTGTGATCCCGTTTCCTTCCGGAAATACAGGAAACAGTGGGGAGACGTCTGGTGGAGCAGCAGATACAGAAAATGGTTCTGAGGATGGTGTCTCCGGGGAAGAAACTACAGATATTTCTGTAGATGTAAGCCTGCCGGTGACGTGGACGGAGGACGGAAAAGCAGTCTGCCATGTGACCTTTGAACTGAACAATACAGAGATCCTGCTCCATCATCCGGTGGAGACCTGGCACAGCGGAAAGCATATCCTGTCTTTGTATTACCCGATTGAAAATATCGTGCCGAATATCACAAATACCTTCAACGTGTACCTGCGGATGGAGGACGGTTCCGGCTCTGTGGGGATCGGGGACTGCATTGCTTCCATCAGCGGCCAGGCTATGGCAGCTGCGGCAGCATGGGACGGCAGGATTGATATTGAGGAAACAGTGGGGCTGTTTTCTGTAGGCGGCGGTCTGCAGGGAAAGAATATGACGGATGTGATGGCAGTGGAAACGATGGAACTGGTGCAGAAAAGCTATTCGGATACACTGACGGCAAAGCCGAAGATCGGGGCGTTCTGCCAGCCGGTGACGCTGCCGGTATCCAGTGACTCAGAATGATGGGAGGGAAATAGACATGACTTTAAAAGGCGTGATGACAATCGAACTGACAGACGCGAATACCGGGGCGGTGGAAACGGTTACGGAGGAGAACATGATTACAGAGTCCGTCAATAACATCCTGGGTTTAAACCCTATGGGTATCTTTTACGCGGCAACCGGGGAGTATGACGAAGCGGTCCTCTGGAACGGGAACCTTCTCCCCATTTGCCCCAACATGATCGGCGGCATTCTGCTCTTTTCCGATGCGCTGGCAGAGAATGAGGAACTGCTGTATGAAAGTTCCGACAACCTTCCGGTGGCCTACGCTTCCAATAATGTTAATTCTACGGCGAACCTGGCCAGGGGGAGCCTGAACCTGACGGAGAGCATGGCCCTTTCCAACGGCTATAAGTTTGTGTGGGAGTTTACGCCAAACCAGGGCAACGGGACGATCGCGGCGGTGGCGCTGACCAGCGCCCTGGGCGGGCAGAATGGGTTTGGAAGCCTTGTGGGGGATGCCAGTACATTCCTGCAGTTAAAGGCGGCGGATATTGGAGCAATTCCGGACGCCAACAAGATGGTGCTGTTTGAGGCGGTGGAGATGGACTTTGAGAACAGCCTGCTGTATTCCATTACTTTTGAGAACGCGGCCGTCCGGATCCGGAAGCTGCGGATCCCGGTGTTTTCCATCGGGCTGAATGAGAAGCTGGACGATTCCACTTATACCGTCTTGGATGATGAGGTGCTGACGCCGGAAACCTTTGAATTTCTGGGAAGTTATACCAAGTATGGGGAATTCATGGACGGGCAGGACGGCTACTGGTACGGGTTCTCCAACGAGGGGAATTCCTCCGGGGACGCTGCGATGCTCTGGATCAAGATTTCCAAAACGGATTATTCCTTTACCGAGGGCCAGTGGACGCTGTCCAATGCCAAGCTGATGGATGTGGGAAACCGGGAGAACGGCACCTTTGCGGAGCGGGTGGTAAAATGCTGTGTCCGGGACGGGTATCTGTATGTGCCAGCCTATGATAAAAAGGGAATTTATAAGATTAATCTGTCCAATTCCACGGATGTGACACTGATCAATTTCGGTTTTACCTCTAAGTGGAAGCCCCTTTGTGAGACCGGCTCCTGCGAACTGTATTTGACGCTGGTCGGGGATCTGATCATCGGCGGGGATTTCCAGATCACGGCAGAGGACGCAGTGATACAGACCCAAGGGAGCGTCCGGCTCAATAACGCTGCAACGCCCCTGTTCCAGTACAAGAATTTTTTGTTTGGATGGGGCGGCAGCTATGGGAATGAGTACCGGACGGCTTATCTGCTGACGCCGTACCTGGCGTCCATCAATAACCTTTCCTCAGCGGTGGTGAAGAACGTGGACAAGACCATGAAGATCACGTATACGCTGACGGAACAACCCGATCCCGTGCCGTAAGGGAGAGATCTGTCCTGAAAAGGGCAGGCGGCACTTTATATAGAAACTGATTGGCAGGCGCTCTTTTGGGGCGTCTTTTCTTATGGGAAAGTGAGGAACAAAAGCAATGAAAGAATTTTGGAACATGATCCAGATGGTATTTGCCGCGGTGGGCGGCTGGCTGGGGTATTACCTGGGCGGCTGTGACGGCCTGCTGCTGGCTTTGGTGGCTTTCGCGGCGGCGGATTATC
>DXHY01000008.1 GCA_019113175.1 Candidatus Eisenbergiella stercoravium
CCGTTTTTACTGTCTTTTGGGTTGTGTCCCTTCCGTCTTTCGACTTCCGGAACCGTTCCTCTGAATAATTCTTTTTTGGAATTTTCAGGGTTGCATTACTGTTTATTTGTCAAGGTACTTTCTGCTTCTTATCGAAGCTCTGCGGCCTTCTTTCCGGCCTTCATGCCCTCTCAGGCTTTTGTGCTTTCCTCAGCCGCAACGGTGATTATCTTATCACAGGTTGTTTCTTAAGTCAAGCACTTTTTTTATTTTTTTCAGGAATCTTTTTTGTTGATTCCCGCCAGACTCTTCCTTAACAAAAGGAATCCATCTGACTGCCGTTTCCGGCTTTTGTTGTCTCTTGCGCGACAACGAAGATGATTCTACCATCCTCTTTCGACTTTGTCAACAATAATTTTTCATTTTTTTACAATCATTTTTTTCTCTTCCATTTCATCAATAATTTCTGCTGTTCTCTCCCGTTGTTTCCGAAGGCCTTTCCCCCGTCTGTTTCTGGTTCTGCACACTTACAGAGCCCCTCATCATAATGTTCAAATTCCTCTTCTATTTCTTCCAGCATGCCCGCGTACCTGGAAAACTCTTCCCGGATAACCGGCCCGTTGGCGGGATTTTTCTTATAACAGATCCGATGTTCCATGCTCGCCCAGAAATCCATCGCCATGGTGCGCAGCTGTATCTCCACGGGAAAATATTCCATGGTATCCCGGTAATAAAGGGGAACCCCCACGACAACATGAAAGCTTCTGTATCCGTTTGGCTTTGGATGCGCGATATAATCCCGTTCTCTGATTACGATCAGATCCGACTGTCTTTTCACCGCTTCCGCAAGATTATAGATATCGCTTACAAAATAACAGATGATCCGAATGCCGGCAACATCCAGAAGATAATCTCTCGCATTTGAAACGCTGGCCGCCAGATTTCTCCGCTCCAGCTTGTCCTCTATACTGCTTTTTTCCTTCAGTCTGTGCTGTATGGTATGAATCGGACACGATGTATCTCTGGCGTACAGATTGTGATTCAGTACTTCCAGCCTTGTCAGCATCATCTGAGACGCATTCTGATAGGGTTCCAAAAGGAAATGATACTGCTCGTTTGTCATTCTTTTCCCTTCCTGTCTTTTTTTATTTTAACGAAAAAAGCCGGCACCCTGGAATGCTGCCGGCCCCTTCGTCTGTTATTTATCCTATCAGACGTCTGTGTTCATTTTGTGCCAAAACTGTGTGTTCGGTCTAAAAAAAGAATAAATTCTTTTCTATGCCTGTCCTTCCCGGACTTCTTCGGCCGTCTTTCCATCCGTATCTTCTTCTACCAGCTCCATTTCAAACCAGAATTCAACGCCGTTTTCATAATTGATCACTCCGTATTTCTGATGGATGGAATCCTGAATGGCCTTTACGATGGAAAGCCCCACGCCGCTTCCCCCGTATTCACGGGTTCTCGCCTTATCCACCTTATAGAACTTCTCCCACAGATGAGGAAGCGATTCCTCCGGAATGGGAATTCCCGTATTGAAAACGCTGACCCTTACAAGCTTATCCTGCTTTTTCAGCCTGATATCCACGACCCGGTCACCGTCCAGATGATTCAGAGCATTGCTGAAATAATTCATCACCACTTCTTCCGCCTTGAACTCATCTCCCCAGACATATACCGGCTCCGTTTCATTAAAATTGACCTTCGCTTCGTTCTGTTTTACCAGAATATCAGCAGACTGAATGTAGTTGCGGATCAGGGCCACGATATCAAACCGCTCCATGGTTACTACCGCATTTCCAAATTCCAGCTCATTCAGAGTGAGAAGCTTCTTGACCATGTTGTTCATCTTCGCCGACTCATCCATGATCACATCGCAGTAAAATTCCCTGCTCTCCGCATCATCGTTAATCTCTTCCTTCAGCCCTTCCGCATAGCCCTGAATGAGAGCAATCGGTGTCTTCAGCTCATGGGAGACGTTGGCAAGGAACTCCTTACGCATCTCATCAATCTGATTTTTCTTCTCAATATCCTTCTGCAGCTCGTTGTTCGCCGTTTTGAGCTCGGAAATCGTGCTTTCCAGCGTGTCCGCAAGTTCATTCATATGGTTGCCGAGCACCGCGATCTCGTTAAAGCTCTTTCCCTGATACCTGGCGTCAAAATCCAGATGGGCCATCCGTTCCGATATGTGGGCCAGCTCCAGGATCGGGTCTGTAATCTTTTTGGATACGAGCCAGATCACCACGCCGCAGACGAGCGTTGCCAGAATACCGACGTAAGCCAGGAAACGGCTGGATATATCGGTGCTGTCCCGCATGCTTTCCAGCGCGGTTCGGATAAAGAACAGATTACCGTTCTCCAGAAAGCCCCACATATCCAGATAGTCCACATTCACCCGGAGACTTGTCACAACCTGCATCAGATAGAACGGGCTCTCATTTCTCGCAAGCACTCTGCTGGTTCTGAGTACGCCTCCGTTCTGAGAAGCCGACTGCTGCTGTTCTTCTGCCAGCCCTTCCGCAGCCGGATCATAGGAATCAAAAATAATATGGCTCCACAGATCTCCCCGAAGCATGGAAGGGTCCCCTCCGCTGACACGGATGGTTTCCGAATCCTCATCCAAAATCAGAATGGAAATATTGTAGGTAGCACTGATCTGCTGAAGATGAACGTTAAAATCGTCCGTGCTGATGCTGCCGCTCTGCGCCGCCTCATTCAGCTGATCATAGGCTTCCATTACCACTCTCTGCTTATTCATGAAATAGAACCGCTCCAGAAATGTGCTGTTGACAAACCAGCACAGGAGCATCGTTCCTGCCATCAGGCCGATAAAAATACAGGCAAACTGCTTTCTGATGGAATACCTCATGCCTGCTCAGCTCCCTTTTCATCAGGATCGAACTTATAGCCCATTCCCCAGATCGTCCGAATCATCTCACCCTTTTCGCCAAGCTTGCTGCGCAGCTTCTTCACATGCGTATCAATTGTTCTGGCATCCCCGAAGTAATCATAATTCCAGACGTTATTCAAAATTTTTTCTCTGGAAAGGGCGATTCCCTTATTTTCCATAAAATATGCCAGAAGCTCGAACTCCTTAAAGCTCAGATCGATGTTCCTGTCGCCGATCGTCACCATATGGGCCGTTTTGTCCAGATGGATTCCGCCCTCATCCAGGACCTCTCCGGCCGCGGATTTTCCGGCTCTCCTCAGGATCGCTTCCACCCGGGCCACCAGGATCTTCGGGCTGAACGGTTTCGATATATATTCGTCCACTCCGAGTTCAAAGCCCTGCAGTTCGTCCTTCTCGTCTCCTCTTGCGGTGAGCATAATGATGGGGACTCTGGAATAATTGCGAATTTCCCTGCATACCTGCCAGCCGTCCATCTTCGGCATCATGACATCCAGAATCACCAGTGCAATGTCGTTCTGCGCGAAAAAAATGTCCAGCGCTTCGCTTCCGTCTCCCGCCTCCAGAACCTCGTAATTGTTTTTCTGAAGAAAATCCTTCACCAGCTTCCGCATCCTGCTTTCATCATCTACAACCAGTATTTTCGTCCGTTCCATGCTATCCTCCATTCCGAAGCCCTTCCGCGGAGCAATGTCTGCTTCGGACCGATCCGTTTTTGTTTTATTATATCAGAAATTTATGAAAAAGCTGTGAAACTTCCGAATTTTCAAAGCAAAAAAGGGCAGACATTCCCTGTCCGCCCGAAAGCTTACCGGCTTTCCGCCTTTTCCATCATCCGTTTTGCAAAGGCGGCAGCATTCTGCACATCCTGATCATCCGGATGCAGCAGCGCCTCGTCAAAATTCTTTAAAAGCATCTTCACCTTTTCCGGTTCCACGCCGTTTTTTTCCATGGATTCATACCTTCTGCGCACATCCATGGGCATCTTTCCCTGACACATATATGCGCCGAGACAGACACAGTCCTCCGGGATCCATACCTTAACATGCTTCTCGATCATTTCCATGTAGGCACTGTCCTTCCCCATTCCGCAGGTACCGAAAAGAGCGATCTTTTTCCCGTTCAGTCCGGAAAGGAAATCCACAACCTTCATATCACAGGTTCCCTTATCCGTCCAGAATCCCACGAAAAAGACCTCCGCATCCTTTCCATCATAATCCTCCAGATTCTGAATATCCTTGGATTCTCCGGGAATTCCCGCAAAAATGCCGTTTGCGACCTTTTTCGTATTCCCGGTCCGGCTTGAATAAACAACCATCGCCTTCATCTTAATCGACCTCCTGTTCCAGTCCGCCCGGCACACCGCCGGATACGGTTAAAATCTTCCCATGGGAACGCCGCCTCCGCAGCACATTCCTCCGCCTCCGCAGCAAAGGTTGCAGATCAGGTTCGCAATACACAGCTTCAGGCACCAGCCGTTGCCTTCCATCGTCGGCATACCGTAAGGCATCTGCTGCGTCTGATACCAGCTTCCTCCGGATTCCATCTGGGAAACCCACTGGCGGTACTGCATATTTCCCGGCTCCATGGCGGAAGCCTTCTTCGCATGATCCAGAGCAGCCACATTATTGCCCAGACCGGCGTTTGCTACCGAGCTGTAATAATACCACTGTGCGGTATGATCGCTGATGCCGGAAAGCACGTTCAGCGCTTCCTTAAAATGGCGGCTTTGAATATAGTTCCACGCTGCGTTCATATGAACGGTATATTCATCATTTCCCGTATTGGTCTGCGCCCTTCTGTATGTCTGTCCGCCAAAGCCGAAGCCCCCGAAAAAGTCTCCGAAATCGCCGAAGCCTCCAAAATCCTGGCTGCCTCCTTCATAGCTGCCATAGGAGCCGCTTCCATAGGAACTGCCCGAGGTTCCTCTCTGCCGTTCATCCATGATCTGCTGATATGCCTGCTGAATCTGCTTGAATTTTTCCTCCGCCTGTTCCTTATTCGGGTTATTTACGTTCGCGTCCGGATGGTATTTCCGGCTCAGCGCACGGTAAGCCTTCTTGATTTCCTCGTCCGATGCGTCCCTCGACACACCGAGCACCTGATATGGGTCACGCATTTTTCTGCTGTTCCTTTCTCCGGGCACGCACGCTCTCAAACCGGCACCACACACCGGAATAGAGAATATTGCGCAGAATGTCCGTATTTTCCAGAATCGGGAGCTTTTCAAAAGCTCTGGAGCATTCGGCCATCATCATTCTGAGGATCTGAAGGACCTCATCGTCGAAGCCCTCCTCACCCTTTCTCGAAGAAAAGGGATTATAGCAGCCGTTTTTTTCATCCTTTTCCACATCCTCGTAGGCGTCCAGCAGATAGATGAATTTTCCCAGGAAGAATCCCATGATTTTTAAGTTTTCCTCCCATTCATCCTGCCTGCAGGCGAATATCTCCGCCATTATATTACCAAAACAGCCTGCCGCCGTGTCAAGATCTTCCGCATTCGCCTTCTCATATTCATGCAGTCCAGAAAGTTCCGCCCTGATGACCTCCGCCTTTTTGGGATACCGGGCCTCCACTGCTTCGCAGGCCTTTTTCAGAAGGCCCGCATAGCCGCGCTTAAGTACCTTCTTTTCATCGTTCCAGTCATCCATGCACTGATAATAGCTGAGCAGCACATTCATATCCGCCGCATAATCCGTGAAACGGTTTATCCTCGTCGTATGACTCTCAAACGGATGGGCGATGCATTTACAGGAAGAAACCTCATCCGTTTCCTCATACAGACCGGTAAGCAAAAGAATCAAAAAGGTCATGTCATAGGTCAGCGTCAGCTGTCCCCTGACCCCGAATTTATCCTTCAGCTTCCTGCACAGCCCGCAGTAATAGGACTGATACAGATCAAATTCCCGAAACTTCAGCTCCTGCCTGTTGACAATAACATAACCGAACATATCCACCTCTGTTTTTTGCTTCAGCTTCTTCTGATAAATTCCGTTCCGCACTTCGGACAACGGACAGCAACCTTTCCGTGCCCCTTCGGAATCCGGATCTTCTGCCTGCATTTGGGGCATTTATAGATGTGATGTGTCTTCCGGGCCGCCATGTCGCGTTTAAAGACCGCCCATTTCCGGCTCAGCCCCGCCGTCATCTGCAGATATTTCTGATTCTCCGCATAGCGCTTCTGAATATTTCTGGAAAACATCCTGAAATAGCAGTAAACGATCAGAAGCAGAATGAGGAAAGACCAGATCCCGCTGTGAATGAACAGCGACAACACCAGACACACCACCGCGGCTCCCAGCAGGAACCGGGAAAACTGGTCCGTTCCATATCTTCCCTGCATAAACCGTATCAGCTTTTCTCTCATTTCTTCCTCTTTTCCTGCCGCCTCCGGCGGCATCAAATTCATGAGAATTTGGACGCCAGTCCAATTTCCAGGGAAACTCTCGGAGTTTCCCGCCTCTTTTCCTGCCGCCTTCGGCGGCATTCCATCTTTCTTATGTTCTGTTTTTTATTTTACCGCGCTTTTTAAGGAATGCAATGAATTGCGGAGAAATTAACCATTAAAAAAGTATAAATCTTTCTTTTTCGGCCATACTTCAGTCAGAACATGAATATGCGCCGCCACAGCGGCAGAAAGAGGTAATTCCATGACAGATTTCAGAAACAGCGAAACAAAAGAAAACCTGATGCGCGCCTTTGCCGGAGAGAGCCAGGCGAGAAACCGCTACACCTTCGCGGCCTCTCAGGCAAAGAAAAACGAGCTGCATGTGATCGAGGCCATTTTTACCTTCACGGCAAATCAGGAAAAGGAGCATGCGGAGATCTTTTATAACCATCTGCAGGAGCTTGCGGGAGAGACCATTGTTGTGGACGGAGGCTACCCGGTTGATCTGTATCCTGACATGCTTTCCCTGTTAAAGGCAGCAAGACACAACGAGTATGAGGAACACGATCCGGTTTATAAAGCCTTTGCGGAGAAAGCGGCAGCGGAAGGCTTTTCCCGCGTGGCGTCCTCTTTCTCCATGATCGCGGAAATTGAAAAGACCCACGGCGACCGGTTCGGGAAATTTGCGCAGCTCATTGAAGAGGACCGGCTCTTTATCTCCGATGTGGAAACCGGATGGATGTGCTTAAACTGCGGCTACGTCTATACGGGAAAGGAAGCGCCGGAAAAATGTCCGGTCTGCGACCACGCGCGGGGCTATTTCATCCGGCTTTCTCTCGCCCCCTTCAGCGAATAAGCACAAATGTTCGATTTTTTGCTTCCCTTTCCTGAGAATTTGAGGTATGATAAATTTTCAGGAGGTTAACGACAAAAGATGAATCGACTTAAACTTTTAACCATTTTTTCTTTCTGTAAAAACCGCATGGCGGTGTTCTTCTGCGCTGTCCTGCTGCTTCTTCCTCTTTTCCTGCTTTCCGGCTGCCTGGCCTCAGACGTCCGGTCCGGTTCTCAGCCGGAGGCGGAAATTTCCATGGCGGAAGACGGCGAATCCGAAGCAGCGGGCTCCACACCGGCAGCTTCGACCGATTCGGATGGATATCTCCGGGTGCATTTCATCGATGTGGGGCAGGGTGATTCCATTCTCATCCAGGCCGGAGATCGGGCCATGCTGGTAGATGCGGGAACTAATGAGAGCGGGAGCATTGTAACCGGATACCTCCGCTCTCTGAACATAACAAAGCTGGATTATCTGATCGGGACCCATCCGCACGAGGATCATATCGGCGGATTGGACGATGTGATCCGCTCCTTTGAAATCGGCACGGTCATCATGCCTGATGTGTCCCACACTACACAGACCTGGGAAGACGTGCTTGACGCGCTACTGGAAAAGGATCTGACGGTAACGGTTCCGCATCCGGGAGACGTTTATTCCATCGGAGACGCTTCCTTTACCATCCTGTCCCCGACGGAGGATATTGCCGGACAGGCGGCGGAAAGCGGAGATCTCAATAACCTGTCCGTAGGGATACGGCTGGTTTACGGCTCCAGTGCCTTTGTCCTGTGCGGCGATGCAGAAAGCGATTCTGAAGAGGCCATGGTGGAAAGCGGCCTTCCTCTGAAGGCAGACGTGCTGAAGGCGGGGCATCACGGCAGCTCCACTTCTACCAGCGACGCGTTTCTCGCAGCGGTCGATCCTGACTATGCGGTCATTTCCTGCGGCAGGGACAACAGCTATGGGCATCCGCATCAGGAAACCCTGGACAGGCTGAATGCGGCAGGCGTAACTGTTTTCCGTACGGATGAACAGGGCACTGTCATCGCAGTTTCCGACGGCAGCAGCGTCACATGGAGAAGCGTGCCGGATGCAGAAGGGGGTTCCGGTTCAGAGGGTATTTCCGACACAGAAGACATTTCCGGCACGGAAGACATTTCCGATACAGAAGTCATTTCCGGCACAGAGGCTTCATCCGGCCGGCAGACCGACAACGATCTGTCGGACCAGACCGCATCCTATGTACTGAACCGGAACACAATGAAATTCCACACACCGGACTGTCCCTCCGTATCTCAGATGAAAGAAGAAAACAGGATCGATTTTGAAGGTACCAGGGAAGAAGTCATCGCCATGGGCTACAGTCCCTGCGGGCAATGTGAACCATAGACAGCGAAGGAACGGGAAGGTTATTCCTCCGCAATTGCAATGCCGCCTGCGGCAGAAAGGAGAAGGATATGGATCAGATGGATCAGAAAAGAAAAAGCTTCGGACAGCTGATTGTGGACCGGCTGGAGGGAAAATACGCGGTATGCGAGCGGACGGATGGGAAAATGCTCTCTCTTCTTCTCAGCCAGCTTCCTGACGGAATCCGGGACGGCGATATTCTCACGGAACGAAACGGAGGATATCAGATTGACCGGGCCGCCACACAGAAACGGAAGGAAGATCTGGATGCCAAACGGCGGCGGCTGTTTGGCAGATAAGACGTCAAAAGACACAGCCGGGAGCAGAAAGGCTTCCGGCTGTGTTATTTACCCGTTTCTGGTCATGCGGCTGGTGAGTAATTGAGGGAAATGGAACATTCGATTTCACTGCTCAAGCGCCTGCAGAAACACATCATTGAAGCAGTCCGGTTCATCATAAAAGATACCGTGACCGCTGTTTTCCAGAATGCACAGGCTGGCCGAACGGATATGCTCCTGCTGATACCTGGCCATTTCCACCGGAACCACCTGATCTCTGCCTCCATGAATGATGGCTGTGGGCACACGTACACATTCCAGATCCTCTCTTCCATCCTCATCCCGCAGGGTAAGTCCACACTGGACAGTCGCAATACCGGAAGCGGAAAGCGCGATTTTCTCAAACCAGTCCAGCGCTGCATCACTGTGGCAGCAGGCGAAAAGCTGATTATGACTGAAATTTCTGACAAAGGAGGGCCGGTCTGATGCCGCCTCCTCAATCATTTCGTTCACATCTTCCCTGTCGAGTCCGAAAGGACATTCGCAGCTTCTGACAAAACAGGGAGAAGCTGCGGAAAGAAGGATGAGCCGTCTGACCCCATATCCCTGAAAACGGTTCATATAGCGGAGCGCCACAGCCCCTCCCATGGAAAATCCGGCCAGCACGAAGCGGTCAAGCCGCAGCGCGCAGACCACCCGATAGATATCCTCCGCCAGCTGGTCATAGCTGTAGCCTCCAGCCGGCACATCCGAATTGCCGAAGCCGCGCAGATCCACCGTAACGACCCGCCAGTTCTCAGAAAGAAGCATTTCCAGCTGATATTCAAAGATCAGATGGGACAGCGGCCACCCGTGTATCAGCAGTATCGTCCGTTTTCCTTTCGGATTCAGATCGTAGACTGCCAGGTTCACCTCGTCCGTCGTCTTCACAAAATACATGGGAACACTTCCTTTTTATCTTATCCTATGCGGAAGGAGGGGAAAACGGAACGAAAAAGGATGCGGAAATCTCTCTGATTTTTCGCATCCTCATTCTATGGACCAGACGGGAGTCGAACCCGTGTCCAAAAGCCCATTCCCTGTCCTTCTACTACCGTAGTCAGTTCTTACCGAAAAGGCTTACGCCTCTTCCATTCCCTCCGCCGCGCGGAAACGGACATCCCCGCGGTTTCAGTAGCTTCATCATACGCCCACAGGCTCAAAGCTTTGCCGGTGTCGTTTCCTACATAGTCGATGCCCGAGCTCCGAAGTGTAGGTGCCCCGGTTCGGACAACGCTGCTTTAAGCAGCAGCGTAAGCTAAAGTATTGTCTTCAGCGTTTATATTTAGGTTTGTGATTTGACGCATCACCTGCGGGTAGCTTCTCCAGCTGCAGGACCCCTGTCGAAACCTTGACTGGCCCCTGATTTGTGTACCTCATTATACACAGGCAGTTGCGGAAAGTCAAGCCAAACCTGCTCACCTGATCCAGCCCTGATCACCTGATCCAGACCCGGCTGGTCACAGATTTTTCACCTTGAAATCCCGTTCCACTTCCCTGCGCATATCCTTTTTGGCGATATCCTGCCGCTTGTCATACAGCTTTTTGCCCCGGCATAATCCGATTTCAATTTTCGCCCTTCCGTTTTTGAAATAGACCTGAAGGGGCATGAGAGTATAACCGCGTTCCGCCACTCTGCCCGCAAGCTTTGAGATCTCTGCCTTATGCATGAGGAGCTTGCGCGTCCGCAGGGGATCCTTGTTGAAAATATTTCCCTTCTCATAAGGGCTGATATGCATGCCATTCACATAGGCTTCACCCTTATCGATGGAAACAAAAGCTTCCTTGATGCTGCATTTTCCCATCCGCAGGGACTTCACCTCCGTGCCGTGCAGCACCAGCCCTGCTTCGTATTTTTCTTCCACAAAATAGTCGTGAAATACCTTTTTATTATTTGCAACAAGCTTCTGCGCTTCCTTTGCCATATTTTCCCTCCATGTCATCTTCAGCCGGAATGAAATCAATGCTTCTGGTAAACCGGTCCGCAAACCGCACCTGCACCCGGATGCGCTCTCCCAGCCGGTAGGCCGTTCCCGTCTTCGTTCCCCGCATCTCGCAGGCGGTCTCATCATACTGGAAAAAATCCCCTGGCAGCGAGGACACATGCACCAGGCCCTCCACCGTATTGGGAAGCTCCACGTACAGCCCCCAGGAAGTGATGCCGGAAATTACGCCCTCGTATACTTCTCCAATATGCTGTTCCATATATTCCGTCATCTTCAGTTTTCCCGCTTCCCGTTCCGCCTCGTCCGCACGCCGCTCTGCCCGGCTGGTCTGAGATGCAACAGAATCCAGAATTGACTCATAATGAGCCTGTCGTACATCACCCAGCCGTCCGGAAAGCTGTTCCTTGATGATCCGGTGGATCTGAAGATCCGGATACCTGCGGATGGGCGAGGTAAAGTGGCAGTAATAGCGGCTTGCCAGCCCGAAATGCCCTGTGCACTGAGTGGTATAGCGCGCCTGCTTCATGCTCCTTAAGGTGAGCCTTCCGATCAGATTTTCCTCAGGCGTACCCTCTGCCTTTTCCAGAAGCTTCTGCAGCTCCTTCGGATGTACCTCCTCCTGGCCGACTTTCATGGAATACCCCAGATTGTGAACAAAGGTCGCCAGCCTGCGCATTTTGTCCTGGTCCGGCGTCTCATGGGTCCGGTACAGGAAAGGCGTCTGCAGCCAGTAAAAATGCTGAGCCACCGTTTCGTTGGCGAGCAGCATGAAGTCCTCGATCAGGCGGGTCGCCGTATTCCTCTCATGCGGCACGATCTCCACCGGACGGCCGTCCCCATCCAGCCGGATCCGGCTTTCCGGGAAGTCAAAGTCCACCGCCCCTCTTCTGTGCCTGTTTTCCCGGATCAGCGCGGACAGAGCCGCCATTTCCCGGAACATGGGGACGAAACGTTCATACCGGGCACATTCCTGCGGATCGTCCCTTTCCAGAATCGCAGCGACGGAGGTATAGGTCATCCGTTCGTCCACACGGATTACGGTTGGCGCGATGGTGTAATCAGCCACCTCGCCCTGCGCATTCAGCTTCATCAGACAGCTCAGCGCCAGCCTGTCCTCTCCCGCGTTCAGAGAGCAGACGCCGTTGGAAAGTACATGAGGCAGCATGGGAATCACCCGGTCTGCCAGATACACGCTGGTTCCCCGGCGGAGAGCCTCCGCATCCAGAGCCGTGCCCTCCTGCACATAGTGGGACACATCCGCGATATGCACGCCAAGATGATAATACCCATCCTTCCGGTACAGACTCACCGCATCATCCAGATCCTTCGCGTCCTCCCCGTCGATAGTCACCATAGGAAGGGCACGCAGATCCATGCGGCCGGACAGCTCCGGCCCGTCTCCGCCTTCAGGTTCTCCAGTTCCGGCGTCACACTCTCCCGATTTCCCCGTTGCCGGCCTGGCCGCATATTCCGCCTGACGCAGCACCTCCTCCGGAAACGTATCAGGAATCCCACAGCTTTTTACAATGGAAAGGATGTCTACGCCGGGATCATTGATATGGCCCAGAATCTCCGCGATCCGTCCTTCCGGGCTTCTTCCCTGTCCGCCATAGTCCGTAATCTCCACAATCACCTTGGAACCTGTAACTGCACCGCCCGCTTTTTCCTTCGAAATAAAAATATCCCTTCCAAACCTGCTGTTATCCGGAATCACAAAGCCGAAGCTTCTGTTCTGCTGGAAGGTGCCGACCACCTGCGTCATTCCCCGCGCAAGAATCCGGACCACCTCCGCTTCCTGCCGTCCGCCGGGATAGCCGCCGAGCAGCCTTACTTCCACCGTATCCTGATGACAGGCGCCATTGGTCTTTGCCGCCGGGACGAACAGATCTTCCCTGCGTCCCTCCACCTCCACGAATCCAAAGCCCTTCTGATGGCCGATGAAGGTCCCGATCACCGGAGGCACAGAAGGAACGGAATACCTTCCCCGCCGGTTCACCTGAATCTTTCCTTCCAGCAGAAGCTCCTGCAGCATCCTTTTCAACTCCGCCCTTTCCTCTGCCTGCACCTGCATCAGACAGGCCAGCTCCTTTTCCTTCATGGGAACGTAGGAAGGCTCCTTCATGAGCGCAACAATTTTCTTTTTTCTGTTTTCTTCCATCTGTGCGTTCTGCTTATTCGTCAAAGCCTTTCCTCCCTATCCTCCGGGCGTATCATGTAGAAAAGAATCCCGCTTGCGGGATTCTCCCGGCAATCAAAGATTGCCTGCATGGCGGGTCGCGTTAGCGACACATTCCTTTCCACCGCAGTGCGCATCCAAAGCGGAGCGTCTTTTTTGTACGATAGGAAATTTCATTTCCTATCGTACAAAAAGCACCCTTTCCATACAGGCAAGAGTGCTTTGGTGATCAGAATCTCGAAATATTCAGGATTGCGGCAATCACAATAAAGGAAATCGCAAGGTACTTCGTAACCTTGACAAGCGTTCCTTCCATGGAACGTCCCTTATTTTTTCCCCAGTAGGTTTCCGCCATTCCGCTGATCGCTCCCAGTCCGGATGCCTTTCCTTCCTGCATCAGCACCAGTACGGTCAGTGCGATACAGATCAGTATGAAAACTATCGTTACTATTATTCTCAGAACCGCCATTTTTACACCTCCTAACGAAAGACCTTTTCCAGTGTATCATAACGGCGAAGGATTTACAACCGGATTTTTCAATATTTTGTTTTATTTTTCAATATTTTGTTTTTATCTATGATTCATAACTCACTGACGGTAAAAATATTTATTTCGTTGTTTGATATTAATGTTTTACTGTTCCATCAGTAAAAACAATTTGTGTTACCTCATATTCGAATTTAAGATCTTCAAAATCAGTAGTGTAAAATTGCATATCAGTATCAATAAACTGATTTACTTCATAAACAAGCTCATCTTCTGTTGCAGTTTGATTAGATGGTATTGTTTGTCCTACAAAATCGCAACCCATTTCCAAAATTGTTTTATCAAATAAATCTTTTACTGTTAGTGTTCCTTCTATCCCTTGAATATCTTTTGTAGTATTATTGGTAATCTGAAACACCATTGTACAATAATTCGAATAACGTCCACTATTTATATCCTGTGGCAATTCGCCTTTATCCGTTACAACCACAGATATATCATCCTCATTAATCTTGGTTTCATTTTCTACTACCGCAATAGACTCTTTAATAGAGTCTAATTCGTTCTGAACTTCGTTATAATTTTGAGTAAGAGTCTCCAACTCGGACACAAGACTTTCATTTTCCGCTTTCAAACTCTCCATCTGCTCTTTTAACCCCTCATTTTCTTCTATGAGTTGGCCAGAATTTGTACAACCATTTAATAAGACCGAAAAAAATAATCCACTTATTACAACACCATTTACAAATTTAGATTTCATATGACTCCCCTCCTATCTTTTATAATCACTATAAAACAATTGTAATTTTATTTCAATATGATTTAAACAAATAACTGTTTACTCTCTTTTTATCTTGCGAGATGAAGCTACCTTAAAGTTCAAACATTTTTAACATTGTCAAATTTCATTCAATAAAAACAGCCTGCATCTCTCTACAGCAGAGACGCAGGCTGCTATAAACCATATCTTTTCTTTTAGCCGAAATATATCAACATTTCAAGCCAGCATCATAGTTCCTTTAAATTTATCTGCCGAACTGCATATCGTTGTTGCCGGAATCGGTAGTCCACATCTCCAGCATATTGATCGGGTCGTTGTAGTCAGCGTTCCATCCCTCACGAGCGAAGTCGAACTGTCCGTCCTTTCTTTCGTTCAGGAATACAGACCACTCACGGGTCTCAATAGTCAGATTAATACCAATCTGAGCAAAATCCTGCTGGAGTGCTTCACCAATCGCAACGTTACCGGTTCCTTCGTTGGTAAGATAGGTCAGGTTCAGAGGAGTTTCAGCAGAAAGCATTCCGTTCTCGTCAAATACGAAACCAGCGCCTTCCAGAAGGGTTCTCGCCTCTTCCAAATTTCCTTCCAAATCCGTAGGATCAAAGTATCCAACCGCCTCTTCGTTCGGATAGGTATAAGCGTCATCGTTCACTCTGAACTCGCCGCCCTGTCCATCGCTCATTCCGGTAGGAATGAAGGTGTTTGCGATCTCCTGATCTGCCTGTGCGATGGTATCAACGATGTACTGACGGTCAACCAGAAGGTTCATGGCCTTTCTCATGTCAGCAGCCTGCTGAACGGTCTTGCCTTCGAAGATCGGGCTGTTTACATTGAAGCCGGCATAGTAGGTTCCCAGCGTAGGAATGTTGTGATATTCAGGCATTCCCTTAGCGGTTTCCATGTTATCGGTTCCGATGGAGTCGATGAACTGCAGAGAGCCGTCCATGAAAGCGTTCCATACTGCGGTGTCATCATCGCTGAGCATGAAGTCGATTCTCTCAAGGGTAACAGCGTCCGCATTGTAGTAGTTCGGGTTCTTCTCATAGGTCATGGATTCGTTATGCGTCCATCCGGTGCAGACAAACGGACCGGAAGAAACGAAACCAGCCTCAGTGCACCATGCACCCGGATTTTCCGCATATCCGTCAGCGCCTTCTACAGCAGCCTGAGGAACGGGATAGAATGCCGGGAATGCGCACAGATCCAGGAAATACGGGCAGGGAGCAACCAGCTGAACGGTAAAGGTCTTTCCGTCTTCGCTCGCTTCCACCTGCAGGGTTCCGTCATCGTTCTTCGCGATCACGTCTGCAAGGTAAGCGTAGTCAGCTCCGGTATCCGGATTTGCCAGTCTCTGCCAGCTGTATTCCACATCGGCAGCGGTCAGAGGGGTTCCGTCGGACCAGGTCAGACCATCCTTCATGGTGAAGGTATAGGTCAGGCCGTCTTCGCTCTCGGTATAGCTCTCCGCAAGATCAGGAACAAGCTGTCCGTTCTCATCATAAGTGAACAGACCGGAGAAAGCAAGGATTGCCAGGCAGGCTCCGTCAACCGTGGAGTTCAGCGCAGGATCCAGCTTATCAGGCTCGGAAGCGATCTGCAGGGACAGGGTGTTGCCCGGAGCGGTCGCAAATCCGAAATACTTATAGCCATACAGGTTCGCATAGATGTTATCCACATCCTCAGACTGCATGTAAACATCGTTATAGTAGTACAGGGGCATGATTGCCCAGGTGCTCATCAGCTCGTCCTCAGCCTCATGCATCAGAGCTTCGCGGGCTGCCAGATCAGTGGTCGTCTTGATCTCGGCGATTCTCGCATCATAGTCTTCCCAGGCAGGCGCAGCCTCGCTGGAAGGGCCATGCTCTCCGGATGCGGCAGCTTCTTCCGTGGCAGCCTCTGTAGAAGCCTCGGTGGATTCCGCAGCTTCAGTGCTCTCAGCGGCAGACTCTGCGGTCGTCTCTGCGGGTGCAGAGCTTTCCGTCGTGGTCGTAGAAGAACCACAGCCTGCGAGAGTACCGATAACCATGGAAGCAGCCAGCACTAATGCCAGATACTTTTTCTTCATAATCATTTCCTCCCGTGAAAATAGATTTTCAGATACGGTTTATATTATACAACGTTCTTCCCAAAAAAGGGAAGAACAAATTGTATCAAAATTATCTGTTCCAGCAGGCAACCATGTGTCCGTCTCCTCTGTCGGTCAGGGCCGGACACTCCTGTGCGCACTTCTCCGTCGCATAACGGCAGCGGGTACGGAACGCGCAGCCGCTGGGCATGTGCAGGGGGCTGGGAACATCGCCCTCCAGCACGATTCTCTGTCTTTCCTTCGCCATCTTGGGATCCGGATAAGGAACCGCGCTTAAAAGGGACTGGGTATAGGGATGAAGCGGATTGTCATTCAGCTCATTGGAATCGGCAATCTCCACGATTCTTCCCAGATACATGACCGCAATACGGTCAGATATATGATGCACTACCAGCAGGTCGTGGGCGATGAACAGATACGCCACGCCCAGCTTCTCCTGGAGTTCTTCGAACATGTTGATGACCTGCGCCTGAATGGAAACGTCCAGCGCGCTGACCGCCTCGTCGCAGACGATGAACTTCGGATTGGTCGCCAGCGCTCTCGCGATACCGATACGCTGTCTCTGACCGCCGGAAAACTCATGGGCATAACGGGTTGCATGCTCCGCGTTCAGTCCCACCAGCTCCATCAGGTTGATGATCTTCTCTCTGCGCTCCGCCTTGTTGGAGTACAGCTTATGTACATCCAGAGGCTCTCCGATAATGTCCTCAACCGTCATACGGGGATTCAGGGAAGAATAGGGATCCTGGAACACCATCTGCATCTCTTTTCTCATATGCTTGATGCTGCTCTCATCCACCTTTTCTCCGTTGTACAGAACCTCCCCCCCCGTCGGCGTATAAAGCCTTAAGAGGGAGCGGCCCACCGTCGTCTTTCCGCAGCCGGACTCTCCGACCAGGCCGAGGGTCTCGCCGGGCTTAATGGAAAACGATACTCCATCAACCGCTTTCAGCGGGATTTTCTTAAACCCGACCTTGATCGGGAAATACTGCTTCAGGTCCTTGACCTCTACCAGATATTCACTCATTGATTCGCGCCTCCCTGTTTTGCGAGCATCTCTTCCTTCACGTTCAGCCAGCAGGACGCAAAATGTCCGTCAGGCATCTGCATTTCCGGCGGAACCTGCTCAATGCAGATCTTCATCGCGTTCTCGCAGCGGGGGCAGAACGCGCAGCCCTTTGGCATATTCAGAAGGTTAATGGGCGTACCCGGGATGGGCACCAGCTTCTCACCGATTCTGTCCACATTGGGAATGGAGCGCAGAAGGCCCTTCGTATATTCGTGACGCGGACGATAGAAAATATCTTCCGCCGTACCTCTCTCGCATACACGTCCGCCGTACAGTACAATAATCTCGTCGCACAGTTCGGCAATCACGCCCAGATCGTGGGTTACCATGATGATGGCCATGCCAAGCTTCTTCTGAAGATCCTGCATCAGCTCCAGAATCTGCGCCTGGATGGTCACGTCCAGAGCCGTGGTAGGCTCATCCGCGATCAGAATATCAGGCTCGCAGGCCAGGGCCATAGCGATCATGACACGCTGACGCATACCGCCGGACAGCTCATAGGGATACTGCTTCACACGCTTCTCCGGCTCATTTACGCCTACCAGCGTAAGCATTTCCACTGCGCGTGCCTCCGCAGCCTTTCCCTTTCTGTCGGTATGCAGCTCGATGGCCTCGCGGAGCTGGTTGCCCACGGTAAATACGGGATTCAGGCTGGTCATGGGATCCTGGAAAATGATGGAACAGCATTTTCCGCGGAAATCCCTCATCTGCTTTTCCGTATATTTGGTAATGTCCTGTCCCTTGTACAGAACCTGTCCATCCGTAATCCGTCCGTTCTTTTCCAGGATCTGCATGATGGAATAGGCGGTAACGGATTTTCCGGAACCGGATTCTCCCACGATGCCGAGGATCTTTCCCTTTTCCAGATCAAAGGATACGCCGTTTACTGCCATAACCTCCCCGTTGTCCGTTTTAAAGGAGGTATGAAGATTTTTTACTGAAAGTATTGTCTCACTCATCTGTTTTTTCCTTCCTCCTTATCTCTTCAGCTTCGGATCGAACGCGTCACGCAGACCGTCTCCAAGAAGGTTGAAGGCCAGCGTGATCAGGCAGATCATAAGCGCCGGGAAAATCAGCTTCCAGGGATAGGCGCTGATACCTGCTCTCGCATCATTCGCCAGAGAGCCGAGGGAGGGCATGGGAGCCTGTACGCCCAGTCCGATAAAGCTCAGAAAGCTTTCCGTAAAGATTGCGGAAGGAATCTGCAGAGCCGCGGAAATGATGATGACGCTGATGCAGTTGGGCAGAATATGGCGGAAGATGATCCGCTTCGGCTTCGCACCGCTCACCTTTGCCGCGAGCACATAATCATTCTGCTTGATGGTCAGAATCTGGCCGCGCACCAGACGGGCCATGCTCACCCAGTACAGGAGAGCAAATACCACAAACATGGAAAGCATGTTGGTTCCGATCTTCTGCAGGAACGGGAAAGCGCTCACATCCAGAACCTCATTCAGCACCACGGAAAGCAGAACCACCATCAGCGTATCCGGAAGGGAATATATGATATCCACGATACGCATCATGACAAGGTCCACCTTGCCGCCGAAATATCCGGAAACACTTCCGTAAAGATTACCGATCACCAGCACGATGATCGCGGCAAACACACCGACGATCAGAGATACTCTGGTTCCATAGAGCACACGCACAAAGTAATCGCGGCCCATCGCATCCGTTCCCATGATATGAGGGAACACCTTACCGCCTTCCGCAATGTACTCCTGCTCCAGTTCAGAATACTGGAAGGGAGCCATATTGGCAATCGTTCTGTCACGGCTTCCGTTGACACGGATGATTTCCGAATACTCATAAGGGATAAACATCGGTCCGAAAATGATCAGAAGAATGATCAGAATCAGAACGATTATACTTCCCACCGCGAGAGGATTTTTCATCAGTCTGCGCATGCCGTCCTTAAAAAAGGAAACAGATTCGCTCATCACGTCCTGCTGCTTCTTTTCCTCATCCGTCGCCTTTTCAAACTTCTTGAGATCGATCTGCAGGCTTAAGGGAGACTTTTCCGGCATGGCGTTGATATCTTTTTTCATATTGTTCTCTAACGTACTCATCTGTCTTTACGTCCTCCTTAGTCCAGCTTAATACGGGGATCAATCAGCTTGTACACGATATCTGTAAGCAGGTTCACCGTAACCATGAGGACGGCAAGGAAAATGGTCGTTCCCATGATCAGAGTATAATCCCGGTTCGTGATGCCCTCGACGAATTTCGCGCCGAGGCCGCCGATGGTGAAGATCTGTTCCACGACAAGAGAACCCGTAAGGATGGACGCCGTCATCGGTCCCACATAGGTGATGACCGGAATCAGGGCGTTTCTCAGCGTATGCTTGAATATCACCTTCAGAGTGGATACGCCCTTGGCTCTTGCCGTACGCACATAGTCCTGTCCCATTACGTCCAACATGCTGGTCTTGGTCAGACGGGTGATGTATGCCATCGGGTAGGCTGCCAGGGATATCACGGGAAGCACATAGTTTCGGTTATCCACACTCCATACCGGAATCCACCCCAGCTTCACGCAGAATACCAGCAGAAGCAGCGTACCCAGAACAAAGCTTGGCAGCGACGTCAACAGAGTGGAAAAGAATATGATCAGCCGGTCCGGCAGATGGTTTCTGGTCAGCGCCGCAATACTTCCGAAAATCACGCCGAGAATGACTGCAACCACCACAGCCATGCCGCCCAGCTTTGCGGACACCAGGAAGGATTCTCCGATTACCGTCTTAATCTCACGGCCCGTTTTCAGGGAAATGCCGAAATCTCCGTGCAGGAGATTGTTCATATAAATGACGAACTGCTCCGGCACCGGTTTATCCAGGTTGTATCTTCTCTCCAAAGCCGCCCGGACCTCTTCCGAGATTGCCTTCTCTCCGTCGAACGGTCCGCCCGGAATCGCATTCATGGCAAAGAATGTGATCGCGCAGATGATCAGCAGAGTAACGATGGCAAGAAAAACTCTCTTCACTACGTACTTTACCAACTGTAACACTCCTTTTCTTTTCAGTATATTGCACAAAGGCTGCAGGTAAAGACGCATCCTTTGTTCTACTGTGTTTTTACTGATATAGATGCCTGATCCAAACAGTTTCTCCTGCCGCACGCCAAAACGTCTTTCTCACAAGGATAGATATGTTTCCTGTACGGACATGAAGCCCAAATAACAGACGCCGCGCACTGCGAGGCGTCTTTATGTACAATAAATGACGCCCGGGGAAACCGGCCGTCACGCTGTGTACAGCAGCCCCTTATGGCACCTTTGCCACGGATACACCTGCTTATTATTCTGTCATGCCTGCAGCGGTACTGACCGCAGGTCTTCATATCAGCTGTTACACTATAACACAATCCGAATGGTGATGCAAGTTTTTTTCATTTGGAAATATTTTTTCTATTAATAAAAGATGCATGACAGGCAGGCGGCTGCCGCGCAGGAAAGATTCTCCGTCTGTGCGGCAGCCACGAACCTGCTTCCTTCATATTTTTCCAAACGGCTCCTTATAACAGGCCGCCTCGCCCAGTTCCTCCTCAATGCGCAGAAGCTGATTGTATTTCGCCGTCCGGTCCGTTCGGCAGGGCGCTCCCGTTTTGATCTGTCCGGCGTTCACGGCCACCGCCAGGTCTGCAATGGTAGTATCCTCCGTCTCCCCGGAACGATGGGAAATGATGGTTTTGTATCCGTTTTTCTGTGCCATCTCAATGGCCTCCATCGCTTCCGAAAGGGTCCCGATCTGATTGACCTTCACCAGAATGGCGTTCGCAGCCTTCAGCTTGATGCCTGCATCGAGGCGTTTGGTATTGGTCACGAACAGATCGTCTCCCACCAGCTGGATCTTATCTCCGATCCGCTTCGTCAGTCTCTGCCATCCATCCCAGTCGTCCTCGAACAGACCGTCCTCAATGGAAAGAATGGGAAATTCCCGGATCAGCCCCTCATAATAGGAAATCATCTCATCGGTGCTTCTCCGGATTTCCTTCCCGCTCATCCGGCTCTCACCGGGGAAGAAATAGCTCCCGCTTTCCCTGTCATACAGCTCGCTTGCCGCAGCATCAATCGCAATCTTAATATCCTCTCCGGCCGCATATCCGCTCTTTCCCACCGCTTCCACGATCAGGGAAAGCACATCCCGGCTGTCTGCCAGATCCGGAGCGAAGCCGCCTTCGTCTCCCACGGCAGTGGACAGCCCTCTGTGCTGACAGATTTTTTTCAGATTATGATAGATCTCCGCGCAGATCCGCAAGCCCTCCGCAAAGCTCTCGGCAGCTACAGGCATGATCATGAACTCCTGCAGATCCACCGTGTTGTCAGCGTGCTTTCCACCGTTTAAAATGTTCATCATGGGGACCGGGAGCTGCCTGGCGTGTACGCCTCCCAAATACTGATAGAGCGGAAGGCCGGCGGCGCAGGCCGCTGCCTTTGCCACGGCCAGGGAAGCGCCCAGTGTGGCATTCGCTCCCAGATTGGACTTGTTGTCCGTTCCGTCCGCATCCATAAGAATCCGGTCAATTTCAATCTGGCAGAGCGCGTTTTTCCCAAGCAGGGCATCCTTCAGCTTGGTGTTTACATTTTTTACCGCCTTCTGTACTCCCAGACCGAAATAACGGGTTTCCCCGTCCCTCAGTTCCACCGCCTCAAACTGCCCTGTAGACGCGCCGGAAGGAACCGCGGCTCTTCCCGTGATTCCTCCCGCAAGCGTCACCTGCGCCTCTACCGTCGGATTTCCTCTGGAATCCAGAATCTCCCGCGCAAATACGTCAGTAATTTCAAGATACAGGCTCATATATACCCCTTTCCCGGCCTGACCGCTTTCATGCAGGATGCCGTTTCCGTTCCGGAAAAGTCATTCTGTGAAAATTGATCCGGCCGCCCGCCATACAGCGGATGTTCTACATCAGATTTTCACAAACAGTATTACCGGAAAAGAGGCTTTTTACTCCGTTTTCAACATCAGATTTTAATCTGTCTTTCTACCTTATTTAATATCAGAATATTACATCCGGATCATGTGATTCTGCAGTTCTCCTGACCTGCATCATTCCTGATAGCGGGTTTCCTCTGTCACGAAGTCCGGAAGTCTGTCATCCAGCACCGTGAAGTAAAGATATTCTTCTGAGAGATGCACATCCGGCTGGAACACAACGGAGACCCCATAGTTATCATTCCAGAGTCTTCCTGTGATACCGCCGCCGGCCACATCCGTCAGACTGTCCGGATAAAGAGCGGGCAGAATCTGTCTGATCCGGTCCTGTTCCGTATAGGTCCGGCTGATTTCACGGTCGGCGGAATAGACAACCGCTCTGGATCCGTCAGCACTGTATTCCACATTCTCCTCCTCCAGATTGTAGCAGGTAATGCTCACGCTCGCCAGCTGATCTGCAGAAAGGACGCCTCCTTCCTCTGTCCGCTCCATGTATACTCCCTGCTCCCGCAGAAGTTCCACCGTTTCCGTAAATTCCTCATAAACCGGATACTCCCAGGTATATTCCCGGTCCACCATGCCGGACGGGTTCCAGACAAAGCTCAGCTTTCCAACCGGAAGGCTGTTCAGCATGAGGCTGTAGCTGTACTTCGAAAGATCCTTCCCATAGGCCTCCAGAAGCTCTGCCGCATCACCCAGACAGGAAACCCGGTTCAGTCCGTTTCCATAGGAAATCCTCATTTCACCGCTTTTTTCAATAAAAGCGGGATCACAGATCTGATATCTGGCAGTCTGGAAGTCCGCATCTGAAAAAATCACATCCAGTTCCTCTGCGCTGTCCTCTACTCCGGCCCATATTGTCCGGTAAACCCGCCTTCCGTCCATCAGAGTATATCGGATCGAAACAGGGGTTCTTCCGTCGGAGATGGAATATGCGTCAGGCCCCTGCCTGCCGGAGTTTTCCATGTCCTCCATAGCCCTTTCCGCCAGAGCTCTCACCGCCGCGATGGTGTCCTCATCCTCCGATTCCATGGCCTTCAGCATGTACTTTTCCGGGTCCTCATGGTACATGTCCCGTCCGAACAGATTTTCATAAAAGCCCAGATAATAGTTGTCACTTCGAAAGGCAATCCCCACGCTTTCGATTTTTTCCGCTGCCGGAATATAGGTGTCATAGCCGGTCAGGTCCAGGGCAAAGGCCGCGAAAATAACCGCCGCCGCCACTCCGGCCACAGGCAGGTGCCATTTTGCCTTCAGAATGCTTCTTACATCGAATTCATCCAGGATCTGCAGCAGGCCATGGCTGATAAAAAGGCCGATGACCATGCCGATGATGGCAAAGGGAATGCTCCGGTCCGCCAGCTGCCAGAACCACATGCCGGAAAGCAGAGTGACCGGAACCATCAGCAGAAGCTTCACCGGAGTCCGAAGCCGTGGAAAGGCCAGTGAGCTTCCCGCCGCCTCCGCTCTTCTCTTCCGGTACAGGAACCAGTCCACCAGTCCGTAAACGATCACCTGAACCACCATGAGAAGAAGCATCCTTCCGTAATCCGCCAGGTAACGGCCGCCATATCCCAGAAAATATTCCAGCAGTCCGCCGCTTCCCGATATCCAGGAGATGACCGGAGAGGTAAATGCGTTCTCTGCCACATTGCTGAGCCCGCAGTAGGTGACAAAGAAGGAGCTTCTCATCCCGTCAATAAGCCAGCGGAGCACGTATTCATAAAAGAAAAGGACAAAAGCGGCAAGCAGAGAAACCAGCACATTTCCCGTCAGCAGTACCGCCGCCAGCGCCATATGATAGCAGACCATGAAAAAGAGAAGATTCCCCAGATATGTGATCAGAGCATACAGAAGCACCCCGCCGGATACACCTCCCATCACCGCCCCCGTCATCAGGGCCAGAATCAGTGCTGCGAGATAACAGACTGCAAATACTGCCGCTCCGTTCAGGTAAATGACCACATATCGTCTTCTGGCGGACACGGGAACACTCAGATACAGATCCAGTTTTCTTCTGCTGTCCACCCAAGCAAAGCCCTGCACAGCCAGCAGAATCGCAAGAGCAAAAATCAGAAACAGAAAATAATCGTTTGACAGCTCCTGCATAAATCTGTTTCCCAGCAGCTCTCCCTGCGTCCATTCCGCAATCCAGGAAGGATCCCGGGCAATCCGCCGGCTCTGTACGGAAAGAATCATCGCCAGCCTGACCGGCAGGGCGAGGAACAGCGCAATGGCGCACAGAAGCACGGTCCAGCTTCTGCGCTTCAGATTTTCTCTGCAGTTAACCCAGAAGGAGCCTTTTGACATCATAGCCCTTCACCTCCGTTTCACTGATAAAAATCTCTTCCAGGGACAGCGGAAGCACCTCATAAAAAAGCGTCTGTGCCGCCGCAAACATGGCGATGGTCTCATCCCGTTCTCCCCGTACCGTAAGCGTATACAGGGAGCCTCTCTTCTCCTGCTTCACAATCGTAAGCCCGGACAGCATGCGCGCTGCTTCCTCCTCCGAAGAAAAAACACACTGAACCTTCTGAATCCCGCATTTCATCTCCTCCAGCTCTCTGGAAAGAAGGATGCCGCCCTCATGCAGCAGTCCCACATGATCACAGATATCCTCCAGTTCTCTCAGATTATGGGAGGCGATGACCGGCGTCAGCCCGCGCCGCTCCATCTCCTGCGCGAAAATGCTCTTGACTCCCTGACGCATAACCGGATCCAGTCCGTCAAAGGTCTCATCACAGAGCAGGTACTTCGTCTGACTGCTGATGCCGCAGATCAGGGCAAGCTGCTTTTTCATCCCCTTGGAAAAGCTCTCGATCTTCCGCCTGCTGTCCAGGCCGAAGGAAGCGAGATACATGTAGTAAGCCTCCCGGTTGAACCTCTCATATACGCTGCTGTAATACTTCTCCATATCCCGCGGCGTGGCATGAGAAAAAAAGTACGGCTCATCCGAGATGAAAAAGCATCTTTTCTTCGCATCCACGCTGTCGTATGCATTCATGCCGTCAATAAGAACCAGCCCCTCGTCCGGCTTCAGCACGCCCGCGGCCATGCGCAGGACCGTGCTCTTTCCGGCCCCGTTGGTTCCGATCAGTCCGAATACCTGCTCCTCCTTCATCCGGAAGCTCACGTCCTTCACCGCGTCCGTTTTTCCGAAGCTTTTGGACGCATTCCTAAGCTCAATCATTCTCCTTCCCTCCCTGTGCTTCCGCTGCTCCCCTGCCCTTCAGCAGCCATCCTGCCAGCTCTTTTTTCCCGACGCCGATTTCCGCGGCCTCCAGGACCAGCTCTCCCAGCTTTTCAAACAGCTGCTCCTTTCTGACATTCAGGAGCTTCTCATCATAGGCCACAAAATTGCCCCGTCCCTTTACCGTATAGATGAAGCCCTGCCGTTCCAGCTCAGCATAAGCTCTCTGTATGGTATTCGGATTGAGCGACAGTTCAACGGCAAGGCTTCTGACTGACGGCATCCTGGTATTGGGCTCCAGCACGCCTGTCAGGATCAGCTTCTGAAATTTGTCCACCACCTGCTCATAAATGGGCCGTGCATCCTTATAATCAATGATAATCACAGGACTCCTTTCCGCACCGCATGCTGTATGAAGTGTACTAATTGTATTGATACACATAATCTAGCATACTTTATTCCTCCTGGCAAGCACGAAGAAGGCAATCCGTCAAAAAGGCCTCCGGCAGGTTATTTTCCTGTCCGAAGGCCTCTTTCCTTCTTTTCCGCCGGGCTGTCTGCCGTGGCTTTTATTATGGTTTTTCCGGTCAGTTCTTCTTCACAAGAAGGGATTTTCCGGTCATCTCCTTCGGCTGTTCCTTCCCCATAATCTGAATCAAAGTAGGAACAATATCCGCAAGGCAGCCGCCCTCTCTCAGCGTATAGGAAGGATCATAATTCACCAGGATAAAGGGCACCGGATTCGTGGTATGCGCGGTGAACGGAGCACCCGTCTCATAATCGATAAGCTGTTCCGCATTACCATGATCCGCACAGATGAACATCACGCCATCCACGCTCTTAATGGCGTCAACCGCTCTTCCGACACACTCGTCAACAACCTCTATAGCCTTGATGGCAGCTGCTTCCACGCCTGTATGTCCAACCATGTCCGGATTTGCAAAGTTGATGATAATCACATCATATTTATCGGATTTGATGGCCTCCACCAGCTTATCGCAGACCTCATAAGCGCTCATCTCAGGCTTCAGGTCATAGGTGGCAACCTTCGGAGAATTCACCAGAATTCTGTCCTCTCCCTCGTTGGGCGTCTCAACGCCGCCGTTGAAGAAGAATGTCACGTGCGCGTATTTCTCAGTCTCCGCGATTCTCGCCTGAGTCATATGATTGGCAGCCAGCCATTCTCCGAAGGTGTTGGTCACCTCAACCTTGTGGAAGGCCACTTCCTTATTGGGGATGGTGGGATCATATTCCGTAAAGCAGACGTACTTCACATCCAGTCTCTTCGGTCTGTCAAAACCCTTGAAATCATCGTCGCAGAACGCATGGGTAATCTCCCTTGCGCGGTCCGGACGGAAGTTGTAGAAAATGATGGAATCTCCGTCCTTGATGGTGGCAACCGGAGCGCCGTTCTTCACAACCACGGTGGGCTTTACAAATTCATCGGTCTCGTTTCTGTCATAAGAGGCCTGAATGCCCTCCGTCGCGCTGGGAGCGGTCAGTCCCTCTCCCTTTGTCAGAGCGTCGTAGGCCAGCTTCACGCGGTCATAGTTGTTGTCTCTGTCCATCGCGTAGTAGCGTCCCATCACAGAAGCCACCTCGCCTACGCCAAGCTCCTTCATCTTCGCTTCCAGCTGCTCCACATAGCCCTTGCCGCTTGCCGGAGGCGTATCACGGCCGTCCAGGAAGCAGTGCACATACACCTTCTTTAAACCCTCTCTCTTTGCCAGCTCCAGAAGTCCGTAGATGTGGGTGATATGGCTGTGTACGCCGCCATCGGAAACCAGCCCGTACAGGTGCAGGGCGGAATCATTCTTTTTGCAGTTTTCCACAGCGGAAAGCAGAGCGGGATTCTTAAAGAAATCCCCGTCCTGGATTTCCTTGGTAATTCTGGTCAGCTCCTGATATACGATGCGGCCTGCGCCCATGTTCAGATGTCCGACTTCGGAATTTCCCATCTGTCCCTCCGGAAGGCCCACGGCCATGCCGCTGGCATTTCCCTTCACAAAGGGATACTCCTTCATCAGTCTGTCCATAACAGGCGTCTTCGCCTCACGGACCGCATTTCCTTCTACTCTGTCATTCAGGCCGTAGCCATCAAGAATCATTAAGACAATCGGTTTCCTGTTCATTGTTTCTCCTCATTTCTTCATCGCTGAAAAATTGCTGAAAATGTTTACCATCCGGCGGAAGGCTTATGCCTCCCACACGGAACCACACAAATTATACACGTTTTCCCCAAAAGGCGCAATACGTTTTTCAGTGCCTTTCTTCCGGCTCCCGGTGTCTTTCCTGCCCCTTCTGTTTCCGCAGCTCTCCGGCTTTCGCCCCATGCTCTGCCATCCGCATCCATCTATTTTGCCACGGCTGCAATGCTGATCCCGGCCACCAGCGTATCGAGCGAGAGCCGGTATTTCTCATACTCCTCCCGGGAAAGGGAGGCATAAAGCTGATAAACCGCGCTGCTTCCCGGAACCGGATCAAGAAGAACATAATATTCCTGCCGTACCTCTCCGTCCGCCGAAACCGTCTGTCGGACATAACGGCTGCCGGTCAGGCCTGCGCCGGTCTGAACCGATTCCGGACTTAAGCCGGACGGATCGAAAAGATCCGTTTCCGCCTGTCTGCTGCCAAACAGAAGCACCGACGGCTCCTCCTCTCCGTCCACGCAGATCTCAAACCCCCATTCACCGGCATCCATATCCTCGCCTGCGTCTATCCTCTCAAAGGCTTCCCTGCTCCAGCCGGAGGGCAGCAGGAAGGCAATGCTGTCCACATATCCGTCATGAGAAAAATCCCTGCTGATGATTTCCACTCCGCCTCCTCCCGCTTCCTCCGCCTCTGCCGAGGCCTGTCTGGCACAGCCGGACAGAGCCGCCAGAAGCAGCGCTACAGCGAGGATGGCCGCTCCATATCTTCTGATTCTGTTCAATTCTTCCTCCATTCCGGGGCCATGCGGCTCCGCCAGATGCCGTCAGCCGCCATTTCCGCCTTCATCCGGCATTTTTGCCGGTCCGTTTTCATTATATAATAAATGCCCGGAGGTATCCATGCTTTTTTTAATTCATGAATTTTTCGCATTTTTGTATCCATGATTTTTTCACATTTTTGTCTTGTTTTCTGCTTCGACTCCATATACAATAAAGGGAAACGCTGTTTTCAGTCAAACAGAAGCCGGGAGGGCGCCGAAGCGTCACCCTCCCGGCGTTCAGAAGGGAACGCTTCGGAATGTGAGGAAAGTATGATTTCATTTCTGGCTAAATTTTTCATTCATAATTATAAGGAAACGGACCGTCCCGAGGTTCGTCAGGCCTACGGGGTTCTGTGCGGAGCTGTGGGAATCGGATTCAACATCCTGCTGTTTCTCGGGAAATTCATTGCGGGGCTGATCAGCAATTCCATCGCGATCACTGCGGATGCCTTTAACAACCTGTCCGACGCGGGTTCCTCTCTGATCACCCTGGTGGGCTTCAAAATGGCCGGTCAGAAGCCGGATCCTGGTCATCCCTTCGGCCACGGCAGAATCGAATATCTGACCGGGCTGTTCGTCTCCCTGTTGATCATCCTCATGGGCTTTGAGCTTGCCTCCTCCTCCTTCGATAAAATCCTGCATCCCGAAGATACGCTCTGTACGCCCGTTGTGATCGGCATCCTCATCGCTTCCATCCTGGTGAAGTTCTACATGTACCTTTACAACCGGGGAACGGGAAAAAAGATTGACAGCGCAGCCATGTTCGCGACGGCGACGGACAGCTTCAGCGACATGCTCTCCACCACCGTCGTTCTTGCCGCCACGCTGATCGGCTATTTTACCGGATTTCATATCGACGGCTTCTGCGGTCTCCTGGTGGGCCTTTTCATCCTTATCGCGGGCCTGCGTTCCGCCGGCGAGACCATCAGTCCGCTTCTTGGCCAGCCGCCGCAGAAAGAATTCGTAGATAAAATCGAACACATCGTCTTAAGCCATGACGAAATCCTGGGACTTCATGATCTCATTGTCCATGATTACGGTCCGGGCAGGGTTATGATTTCACTCCATGCGGAGGTCCCCGCTTCCGGAGATCTGCTCCATCTGCACGATACCATCGACAACATCGAACGGGAACTGAAAAAGGAGCTTCACTGTGACGCGGTCATCCACATGGATCCGGTCATGAACGATGATGAAGAGACACAGATGCTGAAGGCAAAGGTCACAGACCTTCTGCACCAGCTCGACAGCACGCTGAACCTGCACGACTTCCGCATCGTAAAGGGCCCCACCCACACCAACATCATCTTCGATATCCTGGTGCCTTACAGCGAAAAGCTGCCGGACGAGGAGATCCTCTCCCGCATGGAGGAGGGCATACATAACCTGGATTCCAGCTACTACGCCGTCATTAACATTGATAAGGACTACAACAGTTAAAAGTAGTTGACAAAACACACGGCACGATGTAAGGTAGAAATAAGCCAACGCATAACAGTTGAAAAAATAAGAAAGGAGGAAGCATTGATGGCTGAAAGGATCAGAATCGCAGCACAGCATACCAGTACACCAGTTATGCCATACGACGCTTACCTCCCGTTTTTCATTTTCTGATTTTCCGGACAGTTTTTGTCCATTCTGTTCCGGAAGAGCTTACCGGCCGCAGTCCCACCGGATGCGCGCCCGGAATCCACAGAGAATTTTCACCACGGCAGGTAATCCTGGCGTGGTTTTTTCATCTCTTCCGGTCTGTTTCCGCCGTTTCAGCACGGCTTCTCCGGTCCGAAGCTCCACGCCACATGGGAAAGCATGCATGAATTCATTTTTATCAAAAAAGGATTCATGAAGAATTTATTTTCAAGGGGGAGTTTCTTTTCATGAAAAAATTATCCAGTTATCTACTCAGGCACAAATTCGGCTATCTGTTCGTCTTCGTGTCCATGGTCATCGCGGTATCGCTTGATCTTCTGACTCCGCAGGTGACCCGTGTCATCGTGGACGATGTGATCCAGGGAGGCCAGGTCTCCAGGCTCCGTTTTCTGCTGCCCTGCATCCTTGTCATCGGACTGGGCCGCTGCATCTTCGGCTACACCAAGGAATTCACCTCCGATCTCATCGGATCGGCCATCGCCACGGACATCCGAAAGGATCTGTTCACTTATCTGCAGTCTTTGAGCGCGGACTTCTTTGACAGGAACAACACGGGCGAGCTGATGAGCCGGGTCAAGGACGATATCGACCGTATCTGGAACGCGCTGGGATATGTGAGCATGCTCATTATGGAAGTGGTTTTCCACACCTGCCTGGTGCTGCTTAGCATGTACAGCCTGAGCTGGCGGCTGGCCCTCATTCCCACGGCAGCCATGATCGCAACCGGCGTGATCGCCGTATTCGAGGAGCGGCGGCTGGGCGCCGTATATGAGGAAATCAGCGAGGAAAACGCGGCATTGAATACCGTGGCGGAGGAAAATCTGGCAGGCGTGCGCACCGTCAAGGCCTTTGCCAGAGAAAAATTTGAGATCAAAAAATTTCTTTCCCACAACCAGCGGTATTATGATCTGAACATGAAGCAGTCAAAGGTTTTCGTGAAATATTATCCCTGCTTCTCTCTTATCACCAAGCTGCTTCCGCTCATCGTGCTTCTGCTGGGCGGAAGCCAGGTGATCCGCGGGGAGCTCACACTTGGCAGTCTAACCGCTTTCGTGGAATATTCCATGAACATCGTCTGGCCCATGGAAATGCTGGGATGGCTGTCCAACGATTTTTCCTCCGGAGTGGGAAGCTACCGGAAGATCCGGAAAATCTATCAGGCAAGGCCCTCCGTCACGGAGCCGGAGAAGCCTGTGGTGCTCCCTGCTGTACAGGGAAAAATTGAATTTGACAATGTATCCTTTCATAAAGCGGACGGGCATGAGATCCTGCATGACATTTCCTTTACCGTGGAGCCGGGAAAGACGCTTGGCATCATGGGAGCCACCGGCTCGGGAAAAACCTCCATCATCCAGCTTCTGGAACGGCTTTACGATGCCACCGGCGGGACCATCCGTCTGGACGGTGTGAATATCCGCGACCTGTCCCTGAAGCAGCTTCGAGGCAGCATTTCCCTGGTGATGCAGGATGTGTTTCTCTTCTCCGACACCATCAGCGAAAACGTGCGTCTGGGGAAGCGGGAGCTGGTGGGCGACGGGGATATCCGTACCGCTTCGGAAAGTGCTCAGGCAAGCGAGTTCATCGAACGCCTTTCCGAGCAGTATGAAACCGTCATCGGAGAACGGGGCGTGGGCCTTTCCGGCGGCCAGAAGCAGCGCATCAGCATCGCACGGGCCATCGCCAAGCATAATCCCGTCCTGATCCTGGACGATTCCACCAGCGCGCTGGACATGGAAACGGAATACGCGATCCAGCAGGCGCTTCAGGAGCTTTCCGGCACAACGAAGCTGATCATCGCCCACCGCATCAGCGCAGTACGAAACGCTGATGAAATCATCGTGCTGGAAAACGGAACCATCCGGGAACGGGGAACCCATGAGAGCCTGCTCGCCCTGCACGGATTGTATTATGAAACCTGGCAGTCCCAGTACGGGGCTGTCCCGGATACGGAAGGAGACTTTTATGGCTTTTAATTCCTATAAAAAAGATGAAAATACGGTAACAGCCGGAAAGGCCGCCACGCTTTCCCGACTGTTCTCCTATCTTCTTTCCTATAAAAAACAGATTGTCGGCGTCCTGTTCATCATGGGCTTCTGTGTGGTGGTAAACCTCATCAACCCGCTGATCATGGAATCTGCCGTGGACGATTATATTTCCGCCGGAGACTTCCGGGGACTTCTCCGGCTGATTCTCTTCGCCGTTGTCATCAACCTGCTCATGGTCGTCGGCATCAAAATCCGCATGTATGTGATGGCAAAGGTCTGCAACAGCATTCTGGTCACCATCCGGCAGGAGCTCTACGTTCACATTCAGACGCTGGACTTTCAGTTCTTTGACAGCCGCCCCACCGGAAAGATCCTGGCGCGCATCATCGGGGACATTAACTCCTTAAAGGATGTTCTCTCCAACTGCGTCACCACCCTGATTCCGGATTTCATCACCATCAGCGCGGTAGCCGTCATCATGTTCGTCAAGGACGCCAGGCTTGCCGCAGCGGCCCTTGTGAGCCTTCCCCTGATGGCCGCGGGAATCTGGTACATCCAGACCCATTCCCATGAAAGATGGCAGATCCACCGGAAGAAATCCTCCAACCTGAATGCCTTCGTGCACGAGGACCTTTCCGGCATCCGGATCATCCAGAGCTTCGGCGCGGAAGCCGAAACCATGGACACCTTCCGGGATCTGACAAAACAGCATCGGGATTCCTTTGTCAACGCGGTACGGCTCAACGACGCCGTAGGGCCGGTCATTGACCTGTGCTGGGCCATCGGCCTGTTTTCCCTGTATTTCGTGGGGATTGTTGTGCTGGGCGCGGGCCGGGTATCCGTGGGAACCTTCCTTGCGTTCGGAACCTATATTTCCATGTTCTGGAACCCGATCATGAATCTGAGCAACTTTTACAACCAGATGATCACCAATATAGCCGGAGCCGAGCGGGTTTTTGAAATCATGGACACCCCTTCTGCCATCACCGATGCGGAAGGCGTAAAGGAGCTTCCCCCCATTCGGGGCGAGGTGGTCTTTGACCATGTTTCCTTTTCCTATGACGAATCCACAAAGGTGCTAAACGATGTGAGCTTTCACATCCGTCCCGGCGAAACCATCGCGCTGGTGGGACCTACCGGAGCCGGAAAAACCACCATCGTCAATCTGATCAGCCGTTTTTACGACATTCAGGAGGGCCATGTGTACATCGACGGCCATGATGTGAAGGAGGTTTCCATCGAAAGCCTGCGGCGGCAGATGGGCATCATGACCCAGGACAACTTCCTGTTCTCCGGCACCATCCGGGACAACATCCGCTATGGAAAGCTTGACGCAACGGATGATGAAATCGTAGCTGCTGCCAAAGCGGTGAATGCCCATGACTTCATCATGCGGCTGGAAAAGGGCTATGACACTGTACTGAGCGAACGGGGCGGCGGCCTGTCCATCGGCCAGAAGCAGCTCCTCGCCTTTGCCCGCACCATGGTTTCCGATCCCGCCATCCTCATTCTGGATGAGGCCACCTCCAGCATCGACACCAAAACCGAGCTGCTGGTACAGGAGGGCATCGAACACCTGCTGGCGGGCCGTACCTCCTTCGTCATCGCCCACCGGCTTTCCACCATCCAGAAGGCGGACCGCATCTTCGTAATCGATGGAGGAACCATTATTGAGGAGGGAAATGCGGCGCAGCTCATGGAAAAGAAGGGCGCCTATTACAAACTGTATATGAGCCAGTTTGCTCAGTTTAAAAATGTGATGTAAATGACGACCTCCATATCTTCAGATACGGCGCGCGCCGGAAACACGCTGCGGGAACAGATTCCTGCAGTGTGTCGCTGCCGCGCGCCGCTTTTTTCACTCCTTCCCGGGAACCACCCTTGCCTGCAGCCTCGTGACAAACTCCTCCGGCTCCGCCGTGTACCGGTTGTCCACCGGATACCACTCCAGAATATCTCCTTCGATTTTCAAGCCTCGCCTGTCGGCCTCCTCCATCAGCTCCTTAATCCGCTGCGGCGACTGACGGTAGCTGCCCCGGTAATAAACCGTAAGATACTCTCCCTCCGGCAGAACCTGCAGTCCGTCGGTCTCCCCTCTCTCCGGAAGCTCGTCCAGGATGATGAAAACCGAATGAAACAGGTTATAAATTCCGTTTCTCACATCCTGCGGCGACACGCTGGCTCCGATCTCACGCTCCCCAAGGCTTCTGATCTTATCCTCATGACGCTTCTGCAGCCGTTTCACCGCATAATCCATCTCCTCGTCCCGCCGGATCTCGGCATTCAGCTGCAGGCAGTACCGGGCCGGACAGGGCAGGCACCGGTAGCTGCCAGCTTCAATTTTTTCGTATTTTTCCAGATGGGCGACACGCTCCTCTATGGCCTGTTCTATGCGCTTCAGTCTCTCTCTCTGCTGCCTCACCTTCTCTTTTTCCTGCTCCAGTATGGAAAGGGTGCTTTCCATATTCTGGCAGTCCAGATATTCTCCGATCTGTTTCATGGAAAACCCAAGCATGAGCAGGTCCCGAATGACGTTCAGCCGGTAAATGTCCTTCAGGGAATACAGCCGGTAATTGTTCTCCCCCCTTCTGGGAGACAGCGCTCCGATTTTCTCATAATAGCGCAGGGAATCGATGCCAATTCCGTACAGACGGGAAATCTCACTGATGGTATAATATTCCTTCATTTCCTCTATATCCTCCTTCTCCTGTCCGCGGCTGCTTTGCCATTTTCAATAAAAGCTCTTGACCCTGGTATTATACCAGAGTTTATACTCTAAGAAAACAGCGGAAATTCGACAGCAGGGGACATTTTCCCCGGTTCCGTTTTCCGCTGAATTTTAAAGAAAAGAGGTTTTATTTTGCTGTTACTGAACAAAAATCTGTCTTCGAAGCTGCGTTCTTCCCTTCCCCGACTGTGGGAAAAAGGGAAAAATCTGTTTCCTCCGAAAATCATTCTCTCCATTCTTGCCGGAACGGCCATCTCCGCCTTCGGCATGGTCAATATCCACCAGAGGGTACATATCACTGAGGGCGGCGTGCTGGGCATGATCCTCCTGTTAAACTACTGGTTCCATGTTCCCACCTCCCTGCTCTCTCCGATTCTGGATGCCATCAGCTATGCGGCGGGATTTAAGTTTCTGGGGAAACAGTTCCTTCCCCGCTCCATCGCCGCAACTCTGTCGCTGGCCTTTTTCCTGCGGTTTTGGGAAGTCGTTCCCTTCCGCCTGCCGGATCTGAGCGATCACCCTCTTCTGGCCGCCATATTCGGCGCCTGCTTTGTAGGCATTGGCGTTGGCCTGATCGTGCGTCAGGGAATCTCCAGCGGAGGCGACGACGCTCTTGCGCTCGTCATCTCAAAGCTCACTCACTGCAAAATATCCAGAGCCTATCTTGCCACCGACCTGACGGTGCTGGTGCTTTCCCTGAGCTACATTCCGGTCTCCAGAATCGCTTATTCACTGGTGACGGTGACCATTTCCTCCCTGCTGATCGATGCGGTCTCCTCCTTCCGGGCTTCCAAAAGCGAAACAGTGGATGCTGCGGGCGGAGAGGAAAGTGCGGCGGAAGATGTTTCCGAAGAGATGGCTGAAGGTGGCGGGGCGGCGCAGGCGGAATGAGCCGAAACCTTTTCTTTAACGGATTGGCATAGTCTCGGGCATCCATACGGTACTGCTCCGGCAGCCAACAGCGTGTGTCTCCACCAAGGAATGTACCGATCACAGCCTATTTGTACAATTTTTTCCGGCAGCGGCTTGTCTCCGCCTTCCTTCTGCCTCATCCAACAATGGTATCGTTGCTGTTAGACATTTCCCACTGCCAGACGGGTCAGAGGATTTCACCAGCCAGAACATACGGCCGCCTGACGGACAAAAAGAGCGGCCATGTCAATCATCTGACAGGCCGCACAGTTCAAACCTCTATTCCGGCAGATACCCTTTTATAACAGTTCTTCCGCAAGTGTGAACCATTCCTCAGCAGACAGGTTCATATCATATCCGGAAATACTGTAGAAGTTTGTTCCATCGCTCCAGATGACACTTTCCTGTCCAGAAGAATATCTCACAAACAGAAAAAAATTGTTAAAACTGCTACGGGAAGAAAGGCTGGTTTTACTCCGAAAAAAAGTAATCCCGGATACAGACGTATTTCTTTCCGGTTTTACCGGGGCATTCTCTATAATGTCAAAAATATCCCGCCTCATACAGCTTTCTGAAATAATCGTTTGTTTCCAGCAGCTCCTCGAAGCCGCCGTCTCCCACGATTCGGCCAGCCTTCATGGCGATGATGCGGTCGCAGCCGCGGATGGAATTGAGCCTGTGGGCCACACAGATCATCGTTTTCTTTTTCCACCGGGAAAAGACCTCCCCGAGCACCGCCTCCTCAGTCAGGTTATCCATGGCCGAAGTGGCTTCGTCCAGCAGAATAACACTTTTCCGCTTCTCCTCCAGAAACAGCCTGGCCAGGGCCACACGCTGCTTCTCACCGCCGGAAAGCATCACGCCCCGCTCCCCGAGCCGGGTTTCCAGTCCGTCCGGAAGCTTCTCATAAACCGGGATGAAACGGGCCATTTTCATGGCGGCCCGAAGCGCTTCCTCCGGAATATCCTCCCCGAAATCCAGATTTTCTCGCAGGGAACCGTCAAAAACAGGAGCATCCTGGGAAATATAGCCCAGATACTCATAGAGGCTGTTCAGACGGATATCATGAAGCTCCATGCCGTCCAGCCGGATGCTTCCCGTCTCATATTTCAAAAGACCGCAGAGCAGCTTTGCCAGCGTGGATTTTCCGGAACCGCTCTCTCCCACCAAAGCCACCTTTTCTCCCGGCCTTATGGTGAGATTCAGATCCCGGAGGATCTTACGATCTCCATAGACAAAGTTCAGACCGTTGATCCGGATTTCTCCGCTCAAACCATTCAAAGCTCTTCCTCTCTCCAGCTGTTCATCCTCCGCCGCATGCAGGAATTCCTCCAGTCGGCCCCATGCGGTCATATCCAGCCGGTACTGAACCAGAAGCACGTTGAAAATGGCGATGGGAGAATAAACATTATTCATCAGCGTGATGAGGGCAACCACTTCTCCCACGGAAAGCCCGCCGGCCAGCCATGCATAAGCCAGGACACCCAGCTCCATGGCGGCCACGATGAGCGCGAAAATCACGAAAAAGGCCTCATGAATCATTCCCATTCGGGCCTGAGTCTTCACAATCTTATCTCCCGTCCGGCGCGCCTTTGCCAGTTCTCCGGGAAAGCGCCGCTCCATCCGGAAAACCACCATCTCCATGAAGCCCCGTACCAGAAAATGATTCAGCCTCTCCTGATTGGAAAGCAGACATTCCTTCATCCGGTACAGCACCTTTAAAAGCGCCCACGCCGTCAGATATACCACGATGTATCCGCACAGGATAGCAATGGTCAGCCCCTGGCTGATCCGCCAGATAAAAAAGAGTCCGAAGCAGATCGTGGGCAGAAGCTCACGGATCAGACATAGCCAGAAGCCGAACAGAATATCCCGTCCTGCAGCCGCTCCCGTTTCAATCCGCTGGGTCAGCTCTCCGGTTCCAAGCTTCTGATATTCCTGAAAATCGATCCTGCTGATCTTTTCCAGAGCCAGCAGCCTGAAATCCAGATACAGCCCCTCGTTCAGCTTCCGGTATGGATATTCGTCCAGATAGGGCAGCACATATCCGGCGATCAGCACAACGGCGTAAACGGCAAGCGCTCCCGCCCGCAGAGAACCGTCCGTCAGGCCATCAATCACCTGCTGATAACAGCCGGCCTTCGCATTCGCCAGAAAGGCGTTTCCAATTCCCAGCAGAATAAAAACCGAAATCCAGCCCCTGTTTTTTCCCGCCACCATTTTGATTTCCTGATTTTCCAGCCTGATTTTTTCTTTATATTTTATATATATGGTACGCATCTGTACGCTCCTTTCGAAATCCATTTTTATGGAACAAGAAACTTCGAAAGCAGTACAGCTGCGGCTGTCAGTTTATCTCACTGATCTCATTTTTCTCAATACAGCCTCTGACAGCGGTCTGCAGCTGTACTGAGAAGCTACCTCGGGCATATTCCAAAGATTTCACGGCGTTTATCTCCTTTCCAGAATCACAAGGAGCGTTCCACATTTCACAGTGACGCTTCCCGCCTTGCCGATAAACTCATTGCTCACTCCTACCGGAAAGGCGTTGGTCACCACCGCCTCGTCCAGCAGATATTTCATATTCCGGATGGTTACTCCTTCCGCCCTGTCTCCCAGAGAAAACAGGGAGAGGAACCCCTGCTCCTTCTCGTCAAATGTTACGGTCTCATTGTGCAGAAGGAAAACCGTTTCTTCCGCCTCCAACAGACGTCCCGAAGCACCATGCTCCTTCAGGTAGTTCAGGCACTGAATGTTGGCGATTGTGTGGGAAAGGCGCTTTCCCTGAGTCGCCGCGTAGAGATCAAAAGAGACAAAGCCTCTCTTCAGCCCCTCTTTCATCGCCGCCAGCATATCCGTATCGTCCTTTACGACCGGAAGAATCTGCACTCTGTCCGGACTCCCGCTCCGAAAGGCCTCCACACGGCGTCTGTTCTCCTCATCCAGAGAATCAAAATCTCCCAGAATCAGATCCGGCTCCACGCCAAGCTGCCTGCAATGCGCATATCCGCCGTCTGCCGCAATCACAAAATCCTCCGGTCTCACGGGAATGGCGTCCACCGTAAGCTCTCCCGCGCCGACAATGATACAGATTCCCATCTTCTGGCCGGTTCTGTTTTCCGTTATGATTTCTGCCGTGTTTTTCATCATTATATTCCTCATCTCAACGCTGTTGCTCTGTTTCTCCTTTCCCGGCCGGTCATCCTCCCTTTTCTCAGGGCGCCGGTTCTTCCCTGACCAGATCCCTTCTGCTCCATTTTCCGGTCAGATACCGGACGAAGGAGATCAGAAAATTCACCGTCCAGCCCGCGGGTACCGCATACCATACGGCGGCCACACCGATGACAGGGGCGAGAAGAAAGGCTCCCGCCACGCGGATCGTCAGGTTGACCAGGTTGGCGCATGTGAATACCACCACATCTCCGGCCCCTCGAAGCACGCCGTCCGTGATGGCCTTCAGGCCGATGCACACGAAGAAAAATTTCAGGAAGGACAGGTAAGCATATCCTGTTTCAAAGGCCTCTCCCGTTCCGCCGGTGTCCAGGAAGGCCCCTATCACCGCTCTTCCGAAAAGCGACAGAATGAGCAGGATCACCACGCCGAAGCCTGCCACAATGCCCCATGCGGCCCGGTATCCGGCTTTCACCCGCTCCGGCTTTCTGGCACCCATGTTCTGGGCCGTAAAGGTGGAGACCGCATTTCCTGTGGAAATCATGGGAACGATGCAGATGGATTCGATCCTGGTCCCCGCAGAGTAACCGGCCAGGACGGAGGAACCGAAGCCGTTTACCACGGACTGCACCAGCAGCATGCCGATGGATACGATGGACTGCTGAAGGATGGAAGGAATCGCGATCCGGACCATGGACGCCAGGATTCCCGTATCGTATTTTGCAATTCTTCCTTCCGCCTCAAAACCCTTCAGCCTGCGCATCAGCAGGAGGAAAGAGAGAATGGCCGCCAGCCCCTGCGCCATCACGGTTGCGATTGCCACTCCGGCCACGGCGAGCCCGAAGGAAAGGACAAACCACAGATCCAGCACCACGTTCAGCACGGAGGAAAAGATCAGAAGCCCCAGAGGCGTTCTGGAATCTCCCAGCGCATTGAACATGGAAGAAAGAATATTGTACATGAACAAAAAGGGCATGCCCAGGAAATAGATTCCCAGGTAGGTTCCAGCCGCGTCCAGAATGTTTTCCGGCGTATTCAGCCAGATCAGAATCTGCCGGTTCATCACAAATCCGAATGCACCGAGAAAAATCCCCACGCCGAGGAAGGTGATCAGCGCCGTGTAAACCGAGGTTTTCATCCGGTCAAAACGGCCTGCCCCAAGATACTGGGAGGTGATCACCGAAGCGCCGATTCCGCCGCCGATGGCGATCATCACGAATACATTGGTCAGAGAATAGGAAGCGCCGACCGCCGCCAGCGCATCCTCTCCCACAAAACGCCCCACGATGATGGAGTCCGTCATATTATAAAACTGCTGAAAAAGGTTGCCCAGAATCATGGGCAGAGCGAACAGGAACAGCCCTATTCCCGGTGATCCCTCCAGCATGCTTCTTTTTTCCCCTTTTCCGTTTTCCGTCGCGGCAGAGGAGGCCGCCTGTGTCTTTTTCATTGGCTTTTCCTTCTTTATATGCTTCAGATAAATATGCCTTTCTATTTTATCAATTTTGTCCGGATTTGAAAAGATGTGTAAAACCAGATCAGAAAGAACTTTTTCGTTTTCTGACAGAAAGATTGATAAGCGAATCAGAATCAAAGAAAATGCAGGCTGTTTGGAAAGTCTCCTTTCCCGTTTTTTTTTGTCTGCCCTGCCTGTTCAGGCAAACATGCCGCCGACGGCAATCCGCTTCAGAGCGGTAACAGCGGTATCGTAATCCACTTCCTCTTCCAGAAGCCTTTCCGTAAGATTCCGGTAATCCTCCCGGTAAGCCTCATTCCGGACGATCTCTGAAAGGAGTGCCGGAACATTGACTCCATCCTTTGCCGACGGGCAGATGGGCGATGGCTTTCTGACGGATCGAACCTCCTGAACCAACGCGTGAAAGGTGTCATCCTGCCTTACCAGAGGAAGCAGCTTATAAATATCGTAGAGGTGCCGGGAATGCTTTCTGACCCGGTTCTGAAGATAATAATCGCACACCGCGAAAACCTTGTCCGCAAGCGTCCGGTCAAGCCCCTGTACCTTCATGCAGAAGGCGTTCAGGCCGTATCTTTCGAGAAGCTCCGGCGCTTTCGCTTTTAACATATCGCCGATCATACTGTCTACCGGCATGATGACGGTGGGGAAGGCGATGGTGGTAAAAGAGGTTTCAAGATATATCACAGGCTGTACCGTCTCATTCAGTTTAGGAAGAACCGATTCATAAGCAACAATATAGCGGTTATAATCTCTGCGGCTCCGCGTCTCATTCAGATTCAGAATTTCAAGCCCCATCTGCTGTATGGCGTCTACGATTCCATATTTCAGTTTTTTCTTCTGCCCCTGGGACAAATTCTGATCGACTGTAACGTCAATATCCTCTGAAAACCTGGAAATTATCTTATAGCATTTGGAAAGAGACGTTCCTCCCTTAAAGACCACAAACGGCATTTCCGAGGACAAAAGCCGCAGAATCATTGTTACATAATAATCCTTCTCAATCATTTTTCCCATTCTGCCGGTCTGATAGGATATCCGGTTTATGATATGGGAAAATTGTTTTTTATCTTCATGGAGAAACACCTGTAAGCACCCCCGTTTCGTACATATTTCGGTAAATTCTGTCAGGGTAGCAGGGCAGGAACGGTTCCATATCAGCAAATGATATTTTCATGCTCTTCATATAAAGCAGAATGGATTTTTTCAGCCGTTCTCCCTCCTCCTCTGCAATTTCATCAATATCTCTTAACAGATCGAGAAACTGAAGAATCCTGTAATTTTCTTCTGTAACAGTTACTTTAGGCTTTCTCAAAATCACTTTTGTGCGAACCAGAGAGGTTTCCCGATAATCGGAGGTCGCACGGTTGGTCACCACATCATAAACTGCCGGAACCTGGCTGGTCACACCAATTTCATTTGCAAACATGAGGCCGCTGAGATAGCCAAAAATCCCACTTTTGTTCCTTAGATATTTTCTTTCAATAACAATATCCATGGGTATTATGGAGTCAAAGCCGAAACAGTCTTCCACAGGTATATAGTAGACTCCCGTTGAATACCTCTTCAGTTTTCCCTCATCCGTCAACTTTTTTATCTGTTGACGCAGATTCGCATCCGTCATTCCAGCCACCTGGACTTCTGAAAGCAGAATGGGTTCATTTTCTCCATAACAATCCTTCAGGAAATCAAATAATTCCATTTTTCCTCCTTTCACAAAACAGAAAATGTTCTTTTCATTTTTATTATAATCTGTCAGAATACATCCGTCAATCAGCAAAATCCAGTAACCACGCCGGTCTGACGCTCTGGTTCCTGGATTTTGTATTTTCCTTATATACCCGTATCCTGAACGGATCCGTTTTCCTGTCCCTCTGTATTTTTACGCTGGAAAATGTACCATTATATAATTATTTTCGTTGTATTTTCTGTTTTCCATAGTATACTGTATCTGAACCGGTGCATCCCTGCACCGGACTGTAATCGAGAAGCTTACGATAAGGAGTCCCCATGCTGACTTTCCCCAAAAATCTGACCGTTTCCCAGAAGCAGGCCTTTGAAAAGCGCTACCGGCAGGCTGCCGCGGAGTACATTCCACGGCGGGTGGCCTATTTTCAGCCCTTCACCGGCGGAACCTATACGCGCATCACCATCCGGGGACAGCATACCCGCTGGGGGAGCTGCTCCAGCCGGGGCACCCTCTCCTTCAACTGGCGGCTGATGCTGGCCCCACCCCGGGTGCTGGACTATGTGGTGGTGCATGAGCTGTGCCATCTGACCCATATGGATCATTCCAAAGCCTTCTGGAGCACGGTGGAACGTGTGATGCCCGACTATAAAATTCATAAAAACTGGCTGCGGGAGCACGGCGCGGAGCTGTTCGTTCTGGACACCTGATTTGGTCCGGGATATCTGACTTTTGTCCGGGACGCCTGATTTTTTTGTTGAAACGCGCCGAAAAGAGTGCTAAGCTGTTTGAGGATTTCATTCATCTGGAGGACAGCTTATGCAGAACAAAAGAACGATTCTCAAAAAGGCGCTTTTCGCCGCCTTTCCCAACACCATTCCCATTCTGGCGGGCTTTCTGTTTCTGGGAATGACCTATGGAATCTATATGAATGTTTCCGGCTTCAGCTTCTGGTATCCCTGTCTGATGAGCCTGACCATCTTCGCGGGCTCGGTGGAATTTGTGGCCGTAAACCTTCTTCTTGGAGCCTTTCATCCCATCCAGGCGCTGGCGATGACGCTCATGCTCAACGCCAGACATCTGTTTTACGGGATTTCCATGCTGGACCGGTTCCGCGGACTGGGCCTGAAAAAAATCTATCTCATCTTCGGCATGTGCGACGAAACCTTTTCCATCAATTATACTGCCGAAATTCCGCCGGACGTGGACCGGGGCTGGTTTATGTTTTTTGTAACTCTGCTGAATCACCTCTACTGGTTTGCAGGCGCGACTCTGGGCGGCATCTTCGGCTCCTTCATCACGTTTAATACGGAAGGACTTGATTTTGTCATGACCGCCATGTTCGTCGTCATTTTTCTGGAGCAGTGGCTGAAGGAGAAAAGGCATGAAAGCTCCCTTCTGGGCATCTGCCTCTCCGCTCTGAGCCTGATCGCCTTCGGTGCGGACGGCTTTCTCATCCCCGCCATGCTTTCCATTCTGGCCGTCCTCACTTTGCTCCGAAGGCCTCTTGAAAAAGCGAAAGGAGGTGCCTGCGCATGACCCTCACACAACAGCTCATCACCATCGGCATGGTCATCCTGGGAACGGTGCTGACCCGCTTCATCCCGTTTCTGGTCTTTCCCGCCGGGAAGCCCACGCCCAAATATATTCAGTACCTGGGAAAAGTGCTTCCCGCCGCCGTATTCGGCCTGCTGGTCGTCTACTGCCTGAGGAATGTGAATCTCTTTGCCGGCAGTCACGGCATTCCGGAGCTTCTGGCCATTCTTGTGGTAGTTGTTCTTCACCTCTGGAAGCGCCAGATGCTCCTCTCCATTGCGGGCGGGACCGTCTGCTACATGCTTCTGGTTCAGTTCGTTTTCTGACTGTGCTGCATAACGCATGCGGCGATCATCCTGCACGCGCCATCCACGTGGAACCAGTCCGCATCCAGGCAGAGATCATACCCCGCAGCGTCTCCCCAGCGCACATTTGAACGCTGATTGTAATAGGCAGCACGTTCCCTGTCCGCCCGGGCCACCTTCTTTTCCGCCTTCTCCCGCGTCAGTCCTTCCCGCTCCATGATGCGTCTGACGCGGTTTTCCCGGCTGGAGGAAATGAAAACGCGGAACAGCTTATGCTTTCCGGCAAGAACCTGATCGGCGGATCTGCCGATGATCACGCAAGGTCCCTCCGCGGCCACCTTTTCTATAATCTCTCTCTGCGCCTGCGCCGCCTGGTCCGCAATTTTCTCATAGGCGCTGGTGGTAAATCCCACGGAACGGTACAGCATGCTGCACTCCACCGGTTTTTCATCCACACTCTGCAGAAATTTGCGGCTCAGCCCGCTGCTCTCTGCCACCTTTTCCAGAATTTCCGAATCATAATAGGGAATGTGAAGCTGTTCGGCCACTTTTTTCCCGATGGTTCTTCCGCCCGCCCCATAGGAACGGCCGATGGTAATGACAGTATCCGTCAACGCCTCTCCTGCGGCTTCCTGTCTGAGGGAGACGTTTTCCTCTCCGGCTGTGCCGGTCATCTGATTCAGCGTTTTCCAGGTATAAAGGATCACGATCACGGACGCCACGGCGGTCAGCACATCCGCAATGGGCATGAAGAACAGCACGCCGTCCAGCCCCATGAAAATGGGAAGCAGAAGCGGCAGGCCGACGCCAAATACGATCTCACGCATCATGGAAAGCGCCGTGGATTCCTTTGCCTTGCCAAGGGACTGCAGGAAGATAAAGGTTCCCTTATTCAGACAGGACAGAGGAAGCAGGCACAGGAAAATCCGGATGGTTTTTACCGCAAAATCCGTATAATAAACGCTTTCGTTTTTTCCGCCGAAGATGTTCACGAACTGATGCGGGAACAGCAGGAAAATGGCGGATGCGATCAGTCCAACGATGAATTCCGTCATCAGGAGCATCCGCATCAGCCCCTTTACCCGGTCGCTCCGCTGCGCGCCCACATTGTATCCGGCAACCGGTATGCAGCCGGCCGCAAGGCCCACAGAAATTGAGATGACAATCTGAAAAAATTTCATGACGATGCCCACCACCGCCGTGGGGATCTGCGCATATTCCTCCTGTCCGAAAATGGTTGCGACGGCCGCGCCCATCATTCCCCATTTACAAACGAAAATGCAGACCGGGTCAAAAATCACGTTCAGGATGGCTCCCGTCAGGAGGGTCACCATGGCAAACTTCGGGCTTCCGTCCGAGCGGATAATGGAATTCATCGCCTGGCCGAACATATAGAAGGGAATCCCCAGGGTAATCCAGAAAAAATATTCCTTTGACAGGCGGAAGGTTTCCTCGTTTACCCGCGCGCCGAAGGCCGTCAGAATCGGATCCTGAAAAATCAGAAAGACTGCCGTCAGTACAACGCCAGCCGCGACCACCGCAATGACGGAGCTGCCGATGCCCCGGTGCGCGTTGTCGTTTTCCCTGGCGCCCAGGCTGATGCTGACGAAGGTGCAACAGCCGTCTCCGATCATCATGGCGATGGAGAGCGCCACCACGGTGAGGGGAAAAACCACCGTATTCGCTGCGTTTCCGTAGGAACCGAGGTAACTGGCGTTTGCGATAAAAATCTGGTCAACAATGTTATAAAGAGCCGCCACCAGAAGGGAAATCACGCAGGGGACGGCATATTTCACCATAAGCCTGCCGAGACTTTCTTTTTCAAGAAAATCGTTTGTCTGTGTCTGTTCCATAAAATAATTCTCCTCCATATTTCATTTCTGATTCCGGCAGACAGCAAAAAGACACAGGCCGCAGCCTGTGTCTCAAAACCATCAAAATGCAATTTCCGGAACACAAGCTGAAGCATAAACTGTCTCGTAACCGCTTACTTATCAGCTTGTATCGTGCCGAATGCCTTAATTATTTTATCAGAAATCAATTTCTGAAGTCAAATATTTTTTCTGTTTATGTCTGACGGTTCCCCGGCAAGCCATTCCCGGACAAGTCCCACGCTGACTCTGGCAGCCATGGCGATTTTTTCCGTGCTCATCCCCATATCTGCAAGCGAAATCGACATCTCCTTTGCCTTTTTCATTTCTCCTTCTCTGATTCCTTCCCGAAGTCCCACTATTTTTCCTTCCCGTATTCCTTCCTGAATCATTCCCTGAATTCCACGGCACATATTGTATCCTCCTTCCGTTGTCTGATATTCCGGCGTTCTGATTTTAGCCAGCTCCGGTGAGTGCGTCAGTTCCTCCAGCGCGTTCATTGCCGTTTCGGAAACGTTGCTGAAGTGCTCCCGGTTACTGGTGATAAACCTTCCCAGTTTTTCCTTATCTTCGGCATATTTCCGAAATCCGAACACCGTCCGCAGCTCTCCCGCATAACTGCAGATTTCTTCATCGCTCATCCGGCAGACGTCAAGCAGGTTCATCTCCACCTGCACTGCGCACGGCGCTTCTGTCTCCGTTTCAAAAAGATCCGA
>DXHY01000072.1 GCA_019113175.1 Candidatus Eisenbergiella stercoravium
TTGAAAAAATCGTTGTCCATGAAGCGGTCAAAGGTGAGGACGGAAGCCGGGAACAGGAGGTAGAAATCTTCTACCGCTTTATCGGCAAAATTGATTGAATGATACCAATATCTTTAACTATGTGATACCGGACAGACCTCGCCCGATCTGGAAAAAATCGTTCTTTTAAGCGACTATTTTGAGGTGACCACAGATTATCTTCTGAAGGGAGTCTCACCTACGCCGGCCCAAACCGGGCCGGATCAAACCGTATCGGTTCAGTCTGTGCCGGCTCAAATTGTACCGGACGTTCAGATTTTCACCATGGCGGGAAGCGCCCTCAATCTGATCGGCCTGATTGCGGCCGCGATGATCTGGTATGAAAGACAGACAGCAGCCGCCACGGCAGCGGGACTGATCCTGATGGTGGCAGGCTGCGTGGTTTATGGAACAGGAATCCTTAGAGCTGATGGAGAGGCGAAGGGAAGGGCGAAGAAAACTTTCTGGTCGGTAAACGTCTGGATTCTTCCTTTTATCCCGCTTTCCATGGTTTATAACATTTTATTTGGCGGCTTAGGAACGGCGCCCTACCCCATTTTGACAGGCCCTGTTTCGGGCTTCTTGGGATTTGTGCTGTTCTGGATTGCTTATATCGGGATCGGAACGGCGGTGGAGCTGGCCCTGCATGCCCGCAGAAAGGCCTGAGCCTGCAGGAGGGCTGAGCAGTGAGGAAGGGTAGGGCCGTGCAGGAAGGTCTGAGCTGTGCAGGAGGCTCCCAGTTTATGCCCGTTTCCCGGTGTAAAGCTGATAATACCGGCCCTTTTCCTCCAGAAGCTGGTCGTGGGTGCCGCGCTCGATGATCCGTCCCTGTTCAAGAACCATGATGCAGTCCGCATTTTTAACGGTGGAAAGACGGTGGGCGATCACGAAAGTGGTGCGGCCTTTCATCAGGCGGTCCATGCCCTCCTGCACCAGCGCTTCAGTACGGGTGTCGATGGAGGAGGTTGCCTCATCCAGAATCAGCACCGGGGGATCGGCCACGGCGGCTCTTGCGATGGAAAGAAGCTGTCTCTGACCCTGGCTTAAATTGGAGCCGTCTCCGGTGAGAACGGTCTGATACCCCTCCGGAAGCCTGCGGATGAAGCCATCCGCATTTGCCAGTTTCGCGGCAGCGATGCATTCCTCCTCGGCTGCGTCCAGGCGGCCGTAGCGGATGTTGTCCATGACGGTTCCGGTGAACAGGTGGGTGTCCTGAAGCACCATGCCCAGGGAGCGGCGCAGGTCGGGCTTTTTAATTTTGTTGATGTTGATGCCATCATAGCGGATCTTTCCATCCGCAATATCATAGAAACGGTTGATCAGGTTGGTGATGGTGGTTTTTCCGGCTCCCGTGCTCCCCACAAAGGCGATCTTCTGGCCCGGCGTGGCGTACAGTCTGATGTTATGCAGTACGATTTTTTCAGGAGTATAGCCGAAATCCACATCGTTGAAGGTCACGTCTCCGGCAAGCTTCGTATAGGTGACGGTACCCTCCGCCTTATGAGGATGGCGCCAGGCCCACAGGCCGGTGCGCTCCGTGGTTTCCGACAGGCTTCCGTCCGGATTTTCTTTTGCATTGACCAGCTCCACATATCCGTTGTCCTCCTCCGGCGCTTCGTCCAGCAGATCGAAGATCCGCTGCGCGCCGGCCATTGCCATGACGATGCTGTTGGTCTGCTGGCTGATCTGGCTGACGGGCTGGGTGGAGTTTTTATTCAGGGTCAGGAAGGAAACCAGGGTGCCCAGCGTCAGGCCAAGATAGCCGTTCAGGGCAAGAAAGGCTCCCACTACGGCGCAGAGCACGTAGCTGATGTTTCCCAGGTTGCCGTTGACCGGCATGGTGATGCTGGAGAAAATGTTGGCCTTTTCCGCGCTGTCCCGCAGCTGTTCGTTCAGCGCGCGGAACTGCTCCAGGCTCTTCTGCTCGTGGCAGAACACCTTAACCACCTTCTGGCCGTTCATCATTTCTTCAATGTAGCCGTTGACCGCACCCAGATCCTTCTGCTGCCGGGTAAAATATACGGCTGATTTTCCCGCAATACGGGAGGTAACCAGGAGCATGATGCAGATCATGGCCAGAGTGATGATGGTGAGAGGAAGATCCAGAAGGAACATGCTCACGAAGGTGGTCACAATGGTCACGGCGGAGTTGACGAGCTGTGGAATGCTCTGACTGAAAAGCTGGCGCAGGGTGTCCACGTCATTGGTGTAGACGGACATGATATCACCATGGGCATGGGTGTCAAAATACCGGATGGGAAGGGATTCCATGTGCTCAAACAGCTCGACGCGCAGAGAGCGCATGGTTCCCTGGCTCACGTTGACCATGATCCGGTTGTAGGTGTAGGCGCACAGGATGCCGGCGGCATAGATGCAGCCCACCTTAAAAAGCGCTCCGGCCAGGGGAGAGAAATCCGGCTGTTCCATCTGTGTCAGCGGAACGATATAATCGTCGATCAGGCTCTGCATGAAAAGCGTGCCCTGAAGCGTCGCCAGAGCGGAGCCGATAATGCAGAGGACGACCAGGATAAAAGAAAATTTATAGCTTTGCAGCATGTATCCGAACACCCGGCCCATGGTTTTGCCGAGATTCCTGTAACCGGTTTTCCGGCCGATGGCGGGAGCCTGTGAAAAGGGTCTTGTCTGTGTCATGCGGATTCACCTTCCTTTCCTTCTTCTGCGGGAGCGGGCTGGTCAAAGTCTCCGCCTCCCTTTGTCTGAGCCTCATAGATTTCCCGATAGATCCGGTTATTTTCCAGAAGCCTTTCATGCGTGTCAAAGCCGTTCACGGCTCCGTTTTCCAGCACCAGGATCCGATCGGCGTCCTGCACGCTGGAAATCCGCTGCGCGATGATCAGTTTGGTGGTTCCGGGGATTTTCCGGGAGAAAAAGCCTCTGATTTTTGTGTCCGTAGCCGTATCCACGGCGCTGGTGGAGTCGTCCAGGATCAGGATTTTCGGCTTTTTCAAAAGAGCCCGGGCGATGCACAGGCGCTGCTTCTGGCCGCCGGATACATTGGTTCCACCCTGCTCGATCCAGGTGTTATACCCTTCCGGAAAACGGTTGATGAACTCGTCCGCACAGGCCTGGCGGCAGGCTTCCTCACATTCCTCCTGGGTGGCGTCCTCCTTACCCCAGCGCAGGTTATCCAGGATGGTGCCGGAGAAGAGGACATTTTTCTGCAGGACCACGGCCACCTGATTCCTAAGGGCCTCCAGATCATAGGAACGCACGTCCTTTCCTCCCACACAGACGCTTCCTGCGCTCACGTCGTACAGGCGGCTGACCAGACTGACCAGGCTGGATTTGCCGCAGCCCGTTCCTCCGATGATGCCGATGGTCTCTCCGGAGCGGATATGCAGATCGATGTCGTGCAGGGTTTCTTCCCCGCTTCCGTGCTGATAGGAGAAGCTCACATGGTTGAAATCAATGCTTCCGTCGGCAAGCGCTGTCTCCGGATTTTCGGGACTGGTCAGATCAGGCACCTCATTCAGCACCTCCGCGATACGCTCCGCGCTGGCGGCGCTCATGGTAATCATGACGAAGATCATGGAAAGCATCATCAGGGACATCAGGACGCTCATCACGTAGCTGAAAAGGGAAGTCAGATTGCCGGTAGTGAGATTCCCTGCCACAATGCTCATGTACGGTAAAGAAGCAAGCAACCGAAAACAATAGATAGACCGCCAGCACTACACTATTCCGAACCAAAGACCAAAAGATAAGCATTTTGAGAAAATCTAAACTTTTGGATTTTCCTACAATG
>DXHY01000073.1 GCA_019113175.1 Candidatus Eisenbergiella stercoravium
GTACAGGCGGCTGGCTGGACCTTACCTGATAGGATTTTCCTACTGTATTGTTATCAGCTTACCAGGGCTTGCAGAGTTTCCTCCGCTCGCCAGGGGAAATCAGCTATGCTGATTTCACAGCTCGCACTTGCGCAATCATTATACCACATGGAGGAGGGATGTGCATCTTCTGTCTGGGATTGATATGCAGAGCGAAAATTGCCCGATATTTAGCGCAATAATGGACGAAAATAAGGACTTTTTGTCGAATTTGAAAAGCACTTCCGACTTCCATAATCTTCTATCATTAAACCATTATTTTGATTGACATTGTAAACCAAAATTCATATAATATAATCGAAAGGCGGTGATTAGATGGCTACAGCACCTACTCAAATCAGAATCGATGCAGATATCAAAAAACAGGCCACAGATTTATTTAATGACCTTGGCCTGGATATGTCCAGCGCAGTAAATCTGTTCCTCCATCAATGTGTTCTCAGAGGCGGTCTTCCTTTCCGTGTTGAAATGCCCCGCTACACCCAGCGTACTCTTGATGCGATGGACGAAGCCAGACGTATTTCCCGTGATCCTGACGTCAGGGGATATACCAATATGGATGACCTTCGGAAGGCGCTTGAAGAATAAGTGTATACAGTAAAATTCACTACCGCTTATAAAGATTGAGAATGACGTCCTGACTCTTACCCTTGTAGATACTGGAACACATTCTGATATTTTCAAGCTTTAACACAGACATCTTCCAGATATCGGTTTAACAGATAATCCTTATAGTCGTTCAGTTGAAAGGCTCTGTCCGACTCCGGATTTCCGTACTTTGCCGCCAGCTCCCCCAAGGTAATCTTCCACGCCAGGTTCAGCGCGGGAATATCCTCTTCCACAACTCTGCGAATCAGTTCCTCCCGGTCATCAGTTTTCAAATTCCCGATTTTCCACTCTTTGGACATCTGGGTAAAATTGAAAAACACGTCACAGGTATTGGAAATCAATAAAACGATCTCTTTCTCATTATGATGCACCCAATGCGTGGCATCTTCTTTGAGCCGTTCACAGCACTCCCTTTCTGTGAGAAGGCTCTCATAGTTTAAATAACAGGAAATCAGCGCCTCCGGAATATTTTCCTTTTTGATCCAGATACCATATTGTTTCCGGTTTTCGCCGTCACAGCCGCCTGTATGCACAAAAAAACGGAATTTGGCTCCGAAGCCGCGGCATCGTTCCCTTAAATGTAATTCTTCACTCAGCTTCAGCAGTGCGACAATCTCTTCCTTATTTTCCTCATAAAGGAACGCCTGCCACCGGGGAGCGATTTCGTTTGCAATTAACAGCTCTGTTGCCTGCACCAGCTCCCGAAAGGCCCCTGTTCTCCCCACAAACCGGTCCGTCGTCTCTTCCAGCCCGAAAAACGTAAGCTGAACAGCCTTTACACCCACCTCTTTTAAAAATGGTACATATTCCGGATCTCTGACAATTCTCCAGAAGCTTGCCAGTTCATACCGTTCCGGCACTGTTTGGACCGACAGGGCAATATCCTTCCGCCAGCGTTCTCTGTAATCATCGCAAAAATCCGGTTCCCGCAGCCAGCTGTAAAAGCTGATGCGTTTAAAATAAGGCCTGAAGTAATCCACAATCCATTCATCCGCCCCATCCTCCATCTTCCTGTTGGGCATATGTCCCAGCCAGCAATGCCTGCAGCGATTGGGACAGCCATACATATCAACGGCCAGCGATAAATCTTTTTCAGCCGCCTTTTCCCGGATATTCATTTCAAAGCCTCCGTTTCCACAAAATGAACGGCAGAGATATTCCAGTATTTATCATAAACCCTGTCCTCATTTCCATCCAGGTTTAACTGATACATGCGGAAAATAACCGGAAAATCCTTTGGCTGCCACTGTTCCTCATAGGAATACTGATACTTCATGCCCAGCTGTTTCATGACGCCGCCGCTTCGCGGGTTATTGATGTCGTGGGTAGCGGTGATATATGGGATTCCGTCTTTTCTTAACTGTTCAACAACCGCTTTACCGGCTTCCGTGATAATCCCCTGATGCCAGAATTCTTTGCGCAGGCCGTATCCGAAATCAAAGCTGTCGTCCATGCTGACATTGACATAACCAATTGGGATATTGTCTTTTTTCAGACAGACCGCGTAATTGTAGGCGTTTTCCTCACGGTATTTTGTTTCATATCTGTTTTCGTAGAAGCGCTTCGCTTCTTCCATCGATTTCAGCGGAAACCAGGGCAAAAAGGTATTGACCTCCTCATCGCTGTAAATCTGATAGAAAGCTTTCAAATCGTTTTCCGTAAACTTTCGTAAAATCAGTCTCTCCGTTTCAATCACAGGCGTATTCATCCGTTGCTGTACCCCCTTTTTCGTTTCCGGCCATTTTCTCATCGTGATCAGATAAACTCAATATTCGTATATTTTCATTATAAGGAAAGATCGAAAAAAAACAATTTGCAAAAAAAATTTATTTCCAATATTCGCTTGACAGAATCCATTTTTCTGTTATTATTAAATCGTAAGTAGTAAGTAATAAGCAGTAAGTGATAAGTAGCATGAAATGCCGCCTGCGGCGGCGGTACAGGAGACCGGCAGGAACCACTGCTCCTGCCAAAGAACGGCTGACGCCGTTCTTTCATGATTTAAGCGCCGCCTGCGGCGGCGGTACAGGAGGCCGGCACGAACCGCTGGTTCGTGCCAAAGAACGGCTGACGCCGTTCTTTCATGAAATAAGTGCCGCCTGCGGCGGCGAAAAAGGAGGAAGTTTTATGAAGGATCTGACTCTCACCCAGGAATATTTCATCTGCGCGGTCAATGATAAGGGAAAGCTCTCCAGCTTCAACGTGGACCGTCTCGTCTGCCTGCTCGCTTCCGGGATGCTGGAGCTGCAGCTTTCCGGTTGTATCAGCATTGATGGCGGAAAGAAGCGCATCCTCAGCGGATCCGGAAAGAGCGTGTCCGTAACCGGCCCTCTTCCCGAAGAAAAGGCGTTTCTCCGTCCGCTTTATGACTATCTCAATCAGGGAAAGCCCGTGAAAATGGAGAAAATTCTGGAGGATTACCACTATTCCTTCTCCGGCAGACGGCTAAACGCCCTGATCGACTCCATCGGGGAATCGCTGGCGGAAGAAGGGCTGGCACAGGCTGCGGACGCAGGGCTGTTTGAGGGCGTCAGGCGTTTTCTCCCCACAAAAGACGCCATTAACCGGGTCGTTGATCTGGTCCGCTCCGAGCTTCTGGAGGAGGGGCAGGTCACGGAGGATATCGCCGCTCTCGTGATTCTTCTGGAAAAAAGCGGCGTGATCCGGGAATATTTTTCCAGATATGAACAGAAGGAAATGAAGGAACGGCTGGCCGCCATCACAAAAAGCCCGGAAGGAGCCATGGTGAAGGAAATGCTTGACTATGTAAACAGCATGCTGGATACCATCGCCGTCCTCATAACGGTATTTTCCTGATGCCTGAAAAGGGAGATTGGAGGCGTATATGTCAAGACAGCGAAGCATGGAAACCATCCTGCAGTCCGAATATGTGACCATCGGCGAGCTGGTGCGTCTGACCGACGTCCGCTACAGCACCCTGAAATTTTATACGGAAGAGGGCCTTCTCCCGTTCGAACAGGCTGAAGAAAATCTGACCAGACGCTACAGGCGGGAAGCCTCTCTGGAGCGGATCGCCCTGCTGCGGCGTCTGCGGGAGGAAGGAAAATCCATTCCCGAGATCAAGGAACTGCTTTTTTCGGATCGGTCGTCCTGATTTCCCGCATGTTTTTTCTCTTTTCGGGCATACTTTTCTCAAATGAGGAGACGCGGGAAGCGCGGTCCGGAAGCATTCCGGGATCAAAATGCGCTTTGCCGCGCTCCGGAATGGAGGTTGCCATGAAGGACGAAGACTATAACATCCCCGAAGATCAGGACTATACCAGCGCCGCGTCCGCTTATGACTGTACCGGCCTCGTTCCCTCCGGCACAGGAAAACCGGAGGAGCTTGCGGCCTATAAGGAGCTCTATCCCTTCGGACAGCCTGAGCTGTCTGAGAAGGAGGCGAAGGCAATGCGTGCAGGAAAGCGGCCGTCGTCCGATTCCTGATTTTAAAGTTCGCCATTGTTGTATTTTTCTCTCATACACCCTTTCAGTGATTGACCTTCCCGCCCAAACGCTGTAAAATAGGGACAGTCGGCAAAGGAGAAATTTTGAGGAAGATTTCTCTGAAATGCCGATTTGTTTCTTTTTTACCGGTATGCGCCGTACCTGAGTAAGGCGCTGCCTCATATGAAAGCCGCCGGACGTGGCTTTCACAGCAAATTTTATCTTTCGGGAAAGGAGCATCACGAAATGGGACTTGAAGAAAATGCCGTCATTCATTTTCTGAGGAAACTGGATGCGGCGCCTTTCCTGGTCAATTACCAGGGAACACAGTACAAAATTGGTGAGGGAGAACCCACCTTCACCGTCAACATCAACAAGGAGCTGGATATCAAGGATCTGATGACCAGCACCTCCCTGGCTCTGGGTGAAGCCTACATGAGAGGCGATCTTACCATCGAAGGCGACCTGTACGAAGCGCTGGCGCACTTCATGGGACAGATGGACCGTTTTTCCACGGATACCACCAAGCTGAAAAAGCTGATTTTCACCTCCGCCTCCAGGAAGAACCAGGAAAAAGAGGTTACCTCACATTATGATATCGGGAATGATTTTTACCGTCTGTGGCTGGACGACACGCTGAATTATTCCTGCGCCTATTTTGAGAATGAAGACGACACGCTGTACGACGCGCAGGTTCACAAGACGGACCGCATCCTGAAGAAGCTGTACTTAAAGCCCGGTATGGAGCTTCTCGACATCGGCTGCGGCTGGGGCTTCCTGCTCATCGAGGCCGCGAAGAAATACGGCGTAAAGGGCACGGGCATCACCTTAAGCCACGAGCAGGAGGACGCGTTCAATGAGCGCATTAAAAAGGAAGGTCTGTCCGACCTGCTGTGCGTAAAGCGCATGGACTACCGCGACCTGCCCCAGCTGAGCCACAAATTCGACCGCATCGTGAGCGTGGGCATGGTGGAGCATGTAGGACGGGAAAATTATGACAAATTCCTGACCTGCGCGGACGAAGTGTTAAAGCCGGGCGGACTGTTCCTGCTTCATTTCATCAGCGCGCTCAAGGAGCATCCGGGCGATCCCTGGATCAAGAAATATATCTTCCCCGGCGGCATGGTTCCCTCCCTGCGGGAAATGGAAAGCGCCGCGGCGGATCATCGTTTCTATACCCTGGACGTGGAGAGCCTGCGCCGTCACTACAACCGCACGCTGCGCTGCTGGAACGCCAACTTCCAGGCGCACAAGGACGAGGTCCGTAAAATGTTCGACGAACAGTTCGTCCGCATGTGGGAGCTGTATCTGTGCGCCTGCGCCGCCACCTTCTACAACGGCATCATCGACCTGCACCAGATTCTCTGGAGCAAGGGCGTGAACAACGATCTGCCGATGACCCGGTGGTATTAAGAGGCGGATTTTTACAAAAAATGTCTGAATAAGCGGAGGAAGGGGCTGTCGGTTAATACCGATTTTTAGCCCCTGATATGCGGGAAAGAGACACTTCCACAAAATTCAGGCTTTTTCAGGTCTGAATTCACTGTGAGGGTGTCTCTTCCTTTTTTCACTGCCCTGTTTTT
>DXHY01000001.1 GCA_019113175.1 Candidatus Eisenbergiella stercoravium
TTTTCCAGAAAAGGTTTATTGAAGTTCGCCTTTTTGTAGAAACAGAATAAAAGACGAGAATATTTGGGCTTAAAAATGGCAAAAAGATGCTGCCGCATCTATGATTTTCTAATCATTGATGCGACAGCCCCATTTTTCAAAATTGGATTGAAAACAATACCCCTCTGTCAGTGTTTTTCAAGCTGTATATTATATTGTGCTGTTCTAAAATGGTTTTGACGATATAAAGCCCTAAGCCGCTACCCCCTGTTTTTCGATTGCGTGATTGCTCCATCCTATAAAAAGCATCAAACAATTTTGGAATTTCTGCCTCTGGAATATGCACACCAGTATTTTCTATCTGGAAAACTACCGACCTATTTTCAGAAAATGCGTCCATATAGATTGAACTACCTCTCGGAGAATACAAAATGGCATTAGAAACAATATTGTTAATTGCCTTTTGTATCAGCATTTTGTCTGCGACGATTTGCAGAGCTGGAGAAACATTCTCGTTCCAGTCGATTTCCTTTTGTACGATCAGATCCTCGAATAAAACATATTCCCGTTTCAGAAGATCAGAAAAATCCATTTTTTCTTTTCGCAGACCTACTTTAGATGATTTCATGCGCGAAACCGTCAGTATTTCCTGTACCATGCTTTCCATTGTATCGATGATTTCAAGGGAGCGCGACAGATATTTATCGCGATCCTGATAATCACCTACATTCAAAAGCATTCCCTCTGTCTGCCCTTTGATAATTGTAACAGGCGTTTTCAGTTCATGGGAAACAGCAGAAAAAAAGTCAAGCTGCGCCTGTTCCAATTCTTTTTCATGCTCTATGTCTGCCTGCAATTTTATATTTGCCGCCTGTAGATTTTCTAAAGCGGCAGATAGCTTTTTAGACATTTCATTCAGGCTATGCGCCAGGACGCCAAGCTCGTCTGTCCGATCTTCTTCACACTTCCAGTTAAAGTTTAGTTCAGACATATTTTTTGATACTGCGCTAAGTCGTAATACGGGCCTTGTAACATAGCGGGAATAAATCATTGAAGCAAACGTAGCAATAATAAGAATGACAAAAAATAGAATAATAAACACGTTTGCCAGAGTATTCCTAAGTAGGTCAACCTCATGCGCGCTCCCGGCAACTGTCAATGTATAAACAGTGTCCGATCCTGCGAAAGAGAACAGATAACTATGTGTTGCCCGATACGCCGCCGGGTCAGTATTTTCAGTTGCTATTCCTCCATCAAGAAAACGAGGAAATTCTTTTGCCCCCTGTGAGGGCAGTTCGATTGCGTTGCCGTTATCGTCGGATAGTTGAAGCAATACCCCGTTATTGTTCAAAAGAAACTCATCAAAAAGCGTTCCGCTTTCCAATGGGGACGTGGTTTTTAACTCTGTAATGAATGAAGAAACCGTATGCTCCAGGTTTGCGTCAAGCGTTGTGCCGTATGTTTTAGGAACAAGCCATGAAATAACCGTATATGTCAGAATACAGCAAATGCTGGTCAGCAAAAAGGTGATTACAAATATTTTCGTAAACAGACTTCCCTTAATTTTCTTTATCAATTTTATAGCCCACCCCTCTGATCGTCTGGATAAAGTCGATACCCAGCTTTTTGCGGAGATTTTTTATGTGAGTATCTACAACCCTTTCGTCGCCGTAAAAGTCGTATTTCCACAGTTTATCCAACAAATTCTGCCGTGTAAGTACACGTCCCTGATTGAGCAGCAGCTCTCTCAGTATATCAAATTCCCGCTGTGTGAGAGCAAAAGAAACACCGTTTACCACAGCGGTATAACTGTCCATGTCCAGGATGAGATTCTTATGGCGGATTGTCTGGTGCTCCTGTTCCGGTATCATTGAGCTTCTGCGTAAAACAGCCCCTATTTTACGCACCAATATCGGCATGGAAAAAGGCTTTGTAATGTAATCGTCAACCTGCAGATCCAGGCCCCGGATTTGTTCTTCTTCGCCGTTCAGGGCGGTCAGCATAATGATAGGAACACGGGATTGCCTGCGGATCAATTCGCAAACGGTAAAGCCGTCAATTTTGGGAAGCATGATGTCTAATAAAATAAGGTCAAAGTGCATGCTTGAAAAAAAGGATATGGCTTCTATTCCGTCGCCTGCAAGAGTAACGGTGTATCCTGCCTCCCGCAGAAAGTTTTTCAATAATTCCTGAATATCCAAATCGTCCTCAACAATTAAAATGTGCTGCATGGAAACACCTCCAAAAGTCATTATAACAGAGAATTTTGTGATTTATATGTAGCTGCGGCAATTTTATTGCCTGCATTTGTCATTGTGGACTTTTTCGGAAAAAACATGGAAGAGAGTTTCCTGCATAAAACACTGAACAGACCGGAGCCGCAGAAAGAAAAGGGAACGGAAGTCGGGGAACTCTGTTCGGGCTGGCCGGAGCGGGAATCGTGCCAGAAATTCAGATGATTTTAAAAACAGGAAGGCACCGCGGCTTTTCGCGGTGCCTTCCTGGTGTCCGGGATTCTGGATTCTGTCAGGAGTACGGTTATCCTACAATCCCAAAAACTGAATCAGCAGAAGCCACGCCAGTCCATAGTAGGAAACGGCGGCGACCAGATCGTTTACCGTTGTGATCAGGGGACCGGAAGCGACTGCCGGATCGATTTTTAATTTCTTGAAAATGATCGGAATTGTGGTTCCGGCCACGCTGGAAAGGGTCATGGAAACCAGAAGCGCGATTCCGATGCAGGCGGAAACCGCGAACGCAAAGCCCGGAGTTCTGCCCTTGACCAGACAGATATACGCGCCGATGAGCAGGAAGGAGGCGGCTGCAAGGACGATACCGTTGAGGGAGCCCACTTTGGTTTCCTTTGCAATCAGAGCCAGCTTCTGCTTTCCAGTGATCTGTTCGTCCATCAGTACGCGGATGGTTACAGCAAGGGACTGGGTTCCCACGTTTCCTGCCATATCCAGAACCAGCGACTGAAAGCTCACAAGGATCGTCAGCTGGGCGACGATGCCCTCAAACAGCCCCACCACGCTGGATACCACCATGCCCAGGCCGAGAAGGATAATGAGCCAGGGAAGTCTTTTGCTGATGCTTTTTTTCAGCGGCTCTTCCATATCCTCTTCGGCGGACAGACCGGCCAGCTTCGCGTAGTCCTCTCCCATCGCCTCATCCACCAGCTCCACGATATCCTGGGAGGTGATGACGCCGATGAGCCGGTTTTCATTGTCCAGAACGGGAATGGAATCCTCGGAGTAATCCCGCAGGCGCTCAATGCATTCCTCCGTCTGTTCCTGCGCATACACATAAGGATAGGAGGTGGCGATGATTTCATCCAGCTCCGTACCGTCTCTGGCGATGATCAGATCTTTCAGGTCAATGGCACCGTAAAAGGTCTGATCAGCGTCAGTGACATAAATTGTCGATACGTTGTCATTTTCCGCCGCCTGGTCCACCAGCTCCCGCATGGCCTGCCGGACGCTGATTCCTGTCTGAATCCGGATATAATTGGTGGTCATCCGGCTTCCGATCTCATCCTCGTCAAAGGAACCGATCAGGGCGATATCCCGCCTGGTCTCATCATCCATCAGATCGATCAGCGTCGCCCGTTCCGTTTTATTCAGATGCTTTAAATATTCGACCGCCGTGTCGGTTTCCAGATGGGACAGGATCTCCGACTGCTTCCGCACGCCCAGCTCGCTGAAATAAAGGGCGAAATCATCCGTGTATTCCAGCACGTCGGAAAGCGTCTGCGCATCCAGCAGACAGTAAAGCCTCGTCCGCTCTTCCCTGTTGAGCTTTTCCAGAACATCGGCGATGTCGTTTTCATGGTAATTGCGGATTTCCTCTTTCAAAAGCTTTGGGGACATCCCGCTCCTCAAGAGTGCAAGAAGCTCCCTCTGATAATCGGGATGCTGACCGCCGGAAGCGTTTCCGGCAGGAAGTCCGTTGTTGTTCTGACCGGAAAGGTCAGTGAAATTCACATTCCTGTTTTTCTCCATACCGCTTGCTCCTTTCGCTGTCCACAAAAAGGGCAATGGTATCCAATATTGTCAAATGGTATGTCAGTCGGAATATGGACGGATCGGGCCGGTCATGTCCGCATTCCGATATACATGCACACTTTTCCTATTGTCTGCCATGCCCCAACTTCGTCCATTACTACTGCCGCAGCCGTCCATACTCTCACCTCACTTTTCTCTTACATCGTATTTACATGCTTCTCCGGCAGAATATATCCGCTTCTGCCATTTGTAAACTACCACAAATTACTGGGAATTGTCAACCTTTCCCGTAAAAAAGAACGCCCAAAGTTCCCGGCCCGCAATGGCTTGAAATGACGCCTCCCGCCCTGGTAATCAAAATCTCTTCAAAATGGCAGAGCCCTTTCAGATATTCCTCAACAGACCGGATAACGGATTCTTCGCAGCCGGAATGGGTGATGAAAACTCTGTGCGGATCCGCCTGACGAAGCTGCGTCTCCATATCCTGGACATACTTCAGAATCACCTTATCCTGATTGCCCCGGTACTTTTTCCCGGCTGCCATTTTTCCGTCCGTCACTTCAATTCTGGGCTTCAGCTTCAGCTTTCCGCCAAGAAGCGCCACGACAGAGGAGCAGCGTCCGCCCATTGCCAGATAATCCAGACGCTCTACCACAAAGCTGGCTCTCACCCTGCTCCGCTCCTGTTCAATCCGGGCTACGATCTCCCGCGCGGTAAGTCCCTGTCCGGCAAGCTCTGCCGCCCTGAGAACCTGCAGCCCGATTCCGGTGGAAAGATTCTGGGAATCGATGACGTACATGTCCGTATAGTTCAGCTCTTCCTTCACCATGCGCATCACATTGCAGGTCGTGGACATGGACTCTGATATGCCGAAAAAGATCATTTCATCCCCGCTTTTCTGAAAGTCGGACGCCATTTCCAGAGCCCTGTCATAGGCGACGGCGGCCGTTTTCGGCGTCTTATGCATTTTTTCCGACCAGGCATAGATCTCATCGGGGCTGATTTCTTCCCCGTCGCTGTAGCTTTTCATGTCCAGCACGATGTTCAGGGGCAGGATGCTGATCCCGTACTTTTGCAGCAGGCTTTCGGACAGGTCACATGTGCTGTCCGCTGTTATTCTGATTTTTCCCATTTTGATTTTCTCCCGTAATCTCTTTTTTCATCACCTGGGCGGCTGACCGCTTGTTCCCCCAGTCCAGAGAGATTCTTTCACAGCTGTAGAAGCCAAGTCTCTCCCAGAAGGGCTTCACGTTATCCTCATAGTCGTCCACCACGTCAAGCCGGATGGCATGATACTTCAGAAAATCCGGATTCCTCTGATGGACAGTCCGCGGAAAGCGCTCCACTCTTCCACCATCCCGGAAAGCTCCCGGAAAAGAGCGGCCTCCTCCGACAGCTTCCCCTCCGCGTCCTTCCAGAGCGTGACCTCCACATCCAGTCCGCTTCCCTTCTTTCGGGAGGCCCAGATTCCGACCGCCTTTCCCTGAAAAATCACCGCGCCGGGATTGGAAACGGTCCGCCAGATTTTCCGCTGAAGGGTCCTGTCAGGCTGGAGCACCGCACGATCCCGCTGATCCAGATAAGGATCGTAGCCGTTCAGAAGAAGAAGCGGACGGGAAAAATCCGGAACGGAAAACAGGCTGTCGTGGTCGGCGGCGAGAATCCATGCCCTTTTTCCACATACGCGGACTTCCTCCATTTCCTCCGAAACCGCGGCCCACAGTCTGCGGGCCTGTTCTTTGGAGCAGCCAAGCCAGTCCGCGAACATGGCAGGGACCGCCGGTCCATAGCAGTGCAGATACTTTCTCACAAGAGCCTTCTGCGCTTTCTTTCGGGCCGCTTCCTCCAGAGGAAGGGAAGTCCCCAGCCAGTTGCGAAAGGAGGTGAAGGAAGGGCCTTCCGGCAGACGCCTGCCGAACACCACCAGGCCGCAGAAGGCACAGGGACGAAGCAGGAAGGAAACCACCGCTCCGCCCACGGTCTGACGGTCCGGTTCTCCATACATGGAAGGCTGGTTCCAGAGAGCCTGTTTCTCCTTCGGCAGGAGGGGAAGCATCCATTCCGCCAGCGTCTGATCCAGAGAATTTTTTCCTGTTATTACGGCATTATCCAGCCGGATCATGACCTGCTTCAGGAGCTCCAGAAGAGGCTCCATTTCCATTCCCAGATAATCCAGCGCAAGAGTGATGCCCCGCGTATAGATCCAGGGCTCATCCGTCTGTGGAATCAGGGCGGAGAGGAAGGCACCGCTTTCAGAGACAGGGAAAACAAAAGGCGCTCCCCGCAGACTCCAGGCCTGAAGAAGCATTCTGCCCGTTTCCGATGCTTTCGGACTGCCTGAATTTTCCAAAGATTTCGGATCTCCGTATAAGAGCTGCTCCATCTGCACGAGGCTGCAGGAAGGGATACGATGATACAATGCATTTTCCCAGGCGCCGGGAGGTGTATTCTGCATGCCGCAGGCTCCCACAGCTTCCGGAATATCTTCATATGCATACGTTCGGTCAAGATGATGGGCGCGAAGACGGAAGGCCCGGATCTGCGCCAAGTTCGGTTCGTTCATTTTCTTTTCATCCGTTATACGCCGCAGGCAGACGTGTTATCAGGTGTGATGCCCGGTCTACATGCGCTTCAAAAACCGTGTTATCATAAGGATCAGTGAATGAGGGCACAGCTTTGTCAACAGGCCGAAAGCCTGAATCGGCAGGCTGTAAACAGCCACAGAACGGCGTCTGGCGGATGCAATGAGAGCATTCCTCACCACATCCTTCGCATCGGCCATCACATATTTTTTGATTGCCAGCGTGGATGCCTTTCTCTCGGCACGTTCGAAAAATTCCGTCCGAACCGGGCCGGGGCAGACGGCTGTGACGAAAATACCCTTCTCCCGAAGCTCCTCTCCCAGTGCCCGGGAAAAGCTGAGCACATAAGATTTCCCCGCTGCATAAACCGCAAATCCGGGCTGGGGAAGGAAGGCGGCGCTGCTGGCAAGCTGGATGATCCGGCTTCTTCGTCTCATAAAGGGAAGGCAGATCCGGGTCATGTGTGTCAGCGCCCGGCAGTTTAAGTCGATCATGCCAAGCTGCTCATCCGTTTCCAGATCAGCCACATTTCCCATCACCCCATAGCCGGAGCTGTTGATGAGCATGCGGATTACAGGGCGTTCCCGCTCCAGTGTCCTCTGAAAGGTATCCAGCTGTACGGAATCGGTAAGATCCATGGCAAAAATGCGCGTTTTGTGGCGCAGTCCTTCGGACAGTATCTTCAGCCGTTCTCCCCGTCTTGCGATCAGCCAGAATTCGTCTATGGATCTGAGCCCCTGATCCAGCTGGCAGGCGAACTCCCGCCCCATCCCGGAGGAAGCACCGGTTATGATAATTACATTCATATCAAAAAATCCTTTCAACCTTTTCCCTTTTAGCGGATAAAATTCGTCATTTCACCGGTTTCCATTTCGGGAAGACCGTACTTTTCCTTTCCCAGCTGAATGCTTCTCATCAGGAAGGTCATGTTGCGGGCAAGAGTACGCATGACGCGCAGACCCTCCGCATCCTGCAGGGCCTCTCCGGGAAGACGGCCGTGGATGCTGTTCCAGTAGCAGCTGGAAGCCACGGGCATGCCGGAGATGGTGAAAAAATTGTTCAGCTCGTCAAAGGTTGCGGACAGGCCGCCCCTTCTTGCCGCCACCACCGCTGCGCCCACCTTCATGCTTTTGTCAAAATGGGTGCTGTAGAAAAGCCTGGTGAGAAAGGCGATCAGCGTCGCATTGGCAGAGGCATAATAAACCGGGCTGGCGACAACCAGACCGTCGCAGGCTTCAAATTTGGGCGCGGTCTCGTTTACGATGTCATCAAACACGCATTTCCCCGTTTCCGCGCAGCGTCCGCAGGCGATACAGCTTCTGATATCCCTGTTCCCGATGGAGAGGATTTCCGTTTCCACCCCTTCCTGCGTAAAAATCTTTTCCATCTCTCCGAGCGCGATGGAGGTGTTTCCGTTTGCTCTGGGACTTCCGTTGATCATTAATACCTTCATTATAGTCTCTCCTTTTCCTTTGATTATTGATCCGGGGATAACATCCTCAGACAGCTTCAGCCAGAGAGACCTGGCGGTTCCGTCCGCCGTCTCTCTGGCTCCTGTGTGCCGTATATACTTTATATACCTTGCTGTTTTGTCCTTTTACTGTCTGGCGTTGATGTAGTTTATAAGCCCTTCCGCATCGATGATCCGCTGCATGAATTCAGGAAAAGCCTGGCCCTGATAAGTGGTTCCTTTGGTCAGATCGGTGATCACGCCGGTATCAAAATTGACCTCGACCTCATCGCCGTCCTCGATTTCCGCCGCTGCTTTTGGGCACTCGATAATGGGAAGGCCGATATTGATGGCATTGCGATAGAAAATCCGGGCAAAGGTTTCTGCAATGACGCAGCTTACGCCAGCCGCCTTAATGGCAATCGGGGCATGTTCTCTGGAAGAGCCGCAGCCGAAGTTTTTCTCGGCCACAATGATGTCGCCCTTCTGTACCTTTTTGATGAACTCTTTATCGATATCCTCCATACAATGTGTGGCGAGCTCCGCCGGATCGGAGGAATTCAGATAACGTGCGGGAATGATCACATCCGTATCGATATTATCGCCGTATTTGAATACGCGTCCTTTTGCATTTTTCATTGATTCTCTCCATTCTGCCGCAGCTTATGCAGCGGCGCGCATGATTACTTTCAAAGTTCCGTGGCTCAGGCATCCAGAGCGCCGGGCCAGGAAATGGTTCCCGTAACCGCGCTTGCCGCCGCAACGGCGGGGCTTGCCAGATAGATTTCCGAATTCACATGTCCCATACGTCCCACAAAGTTGCGGTTCGTGGTGGAGACGCAGCGTTCCCCTTCCGCAAGAACGCCCATATAGCCGCCCAGGCAGGGACCGCAGGTAGGAGTGCTGACAACAGCGCCGGCCTCGATAAAGATTTTCAGGAGGCCTTCCTCCATGGCCTGCAGATAGATGGCCTGTGTGGCGGGAATGATGATGCAGCGGATTCCCTTCGCCACATGACGGCCGCGCAGAACCTCGGCCGCGCAGCGGATGTCTTCCATCCGTCCATTGGTGCAGGAGCCGATAACAACCTGATCGATCTTAATCTCGTCCGTGATCTCGTCGATGGTTTTTGTATTTTCCGGAAGATGCGGGAATGCCACCGTAGGCCGCAAGGAAGACAGATCGATGGTGATTTCCTCATCATAAACGGCATCCGCATCCGCCTCATAAACAACAGGCGTTTTGCTGGAATGCTCTTTGATGTAGGAAAGCGTCTGATCGTCTACCGGGAAGATTCCGTTCTTCGCTCCCGCTTCGATCGCCATATTCGCGATGGTGAAACGGTCATCCATACACAGGCTGGATACGCCGTCCCCCACAAATTCCAGAGACTTGTACAGGGCTCCGTCCACACCGATCTTTCCGATCAGATGCAGGATCACGTCCTTGCCGGAAACCCATTTGGGAAGGCTTCCGGTCAGTGTGACGCGGATCGCGGAAGGAACCTTGAACCAGGCCTTTCCAGTCGCCATTCCGGCCGCCATATCCGTGCTTCCCACACCCGTGGAAAAAGCGCCAAGAGCGCCATAGGTACAGGTGTGGGAATCTGCGCCAATCACCACGTCGCCTGCTACCACCAGACCTTTTTCAGGCAGAAGGGCATGCTCGATTCCCATTTCTCCCACCTCAAAATAATTGGTGATCTGGTTCCGGTATGCGAACTCTCTTACGCATTTGCAGTGTTCCGCTGATTTGATGTCCTTATTCGGAACAAAGTGATCCGGCACCAGGGCGATTTTGTCCTTATCAAAAACGCCGTCCACCTTCATCTTTTCCATTTCTTTAATTGCCACAGGACTGGTAATATCATTTCCGAGCACCAGATCCAGATCAGCCTCGATGAGCTGCCCCGCTTCCACGGATGCAAGCCCTGCATGAGCCGCCAGGATCTTTTGTGTCATTGTCATTCCCATCGTAACTAACCTCCGTCTTTATTGATAAAAATAGTTTAACATATCCGGAGGATAAGGAAAAATACTTTTCTTTCATGTTTACTATAATGGCATGTTATACTATAATTAAATATAATGAATGCAGGTTATAAAAAGAAGGAGGAAACCATGGAGCAGAATCTGAACCTTTATCATATTTTTGTCACTGTTGCGAGATGCAAAAATATCTCCGGAGCGGCCCGGGCGCTTTATATCAGCCAGCCGGCCATCAGCAAGGCGATTTCCCGGCTGGAGCAGAACCTGAATACCACGCTGTTTCTACGTTCCAGCCGGGGCGTGAAGCTCACCGAAGCCGGTGAAATCCTGTACCGGCAGGTAGAGAGCGCGTTTCTCGCCATCAGCCAGGGGGAACAGCAGCTGAAGAAAATGCAGGAGCTGGGAATCGGCCATCTCTCCATCGGCGTAAGCAGCACCCTCTGCAAATATGTGCTTCTGCCCTATCTGCGCACATTTACGGAGGAGAACCCGCACATCCAGATCTCCATCGCCTGTCAGTCCACCTATCAGACGGTTCAGGAGATGGAAAATGGTTCCGTGGATATCGGTCTGATCGGAGAAAACGACCATATGGACAAGCTCTCCTTTTATCCCATTCAGGAGATCGAGGATATTCTCGTCTGTACCGGAAGCTATCTTGACAATCTGAAGGAAAGGGGAAGCCTTTCCGATTCTCCTTCCCCCCATGAAATCATCGGGGCATCCACGCTGATGCTTCTGGATAAGGGGAATATTACGAGACAGTATGTCGACAAATATCTTGCAATGGAGGGCATTCTGGCAGAGCAGACGCTGGAGGTCACCTCCATGGATCTTCTCATCGATTTTGCAAGGCTCGGTCTGGGAATCGCCTGTGTGATCCGTTCCTTTGTAGAAAAAGAGCTGGAGGAGGGAACGTTCATCAGTCTGCCGCTTCCTGCGGCAATCCCAAAGCGGAGAATCGGCTTCGCCGTCCAGAAGAACGCGCCGTTTTCCCCGGCACTTCAGAAATTTATGGACAGCGTTTTTGACTCCGGCGGAAAGTTTGTCGGCCTAGTTTGAGAATGCGAAGGAGCGGTCTTCAGAGCCTTATGTGCGAGATTTTTATGCAAAAAAGGGGCTGTCGCACTAAATAATTAGTGCGGCAGCACTTGCAGAGAATAAGAGCCAAGTCTGTGCAAGGCCTGGCTTTTAGTGTCTAAAATTTTTATGTGTCATAAATCATATTATATAAGAATTATTTCTCAGATTATATCATACTAAGTAATTTTTGTTGCTCGCTTTTAAATTCTTCGTCGGTAAGCAATCCAGATTCTTTCATCATTTTAAGCTTTTCTACTTTTTGTTTAAAATCATTGATTGAATCTGAGGATGATTCAATTGAATTGTTACTGGCAGAATTTGCGCCTGCAATATCTACTCTTAAAAGTCTTCCATCTTCAATGACATTTACCGACTGATGTAAAACAGTTTTCTTTTCTAGTTCATCTACAATGCCATATTTCTTTTCAGGAAGATATGTCTGTAAAAAATTATAAATATCCTGTGGTAATTCAATATCAATATATTGTTTTTTTGTATCAGAATAAAAATTCAGCATAACACTTCTATTGTCGATTTTTTTAATATCTATATCTAAAGAAAAAGAACTATATCCTAACGTATGTTCAGCAGGTTTATATGTCAGCGCAGCACCTAATGCCATACCCATCAACCCAAATAGTGCTCCTCCTCCTACTGTTGCTAATTTCGAAATCTTCCCACCTGTTAAGCTGCCTCCATAGCTTGAATAGTCACCATGAATATCTGAAACGTATGAAATATTTCCGGCTTTTTCATAGTAATGAATATTTTTGTATTCAATTATTCCATTATTTTCTTCTTCAGAATAACCATCAATTTTCAGAAAGTTTAGATTTCTGTTTTCATCTATATATATTAATGCAATTTTGTTATTCTCTGAAAACAATGTAAATGTTGGTGTAGATTCTTTTATGTGAAACGAAAAGCAATTATTGTAAAATTGAAATGCTTTATTTTCTTTTTCAATTGCAATTCTTTTTTGGTTTTCTTTGTTTTCAGATTCTAGTTTTTGTTTATTTTCTTCTTCCTTCAGGAATTCGTTCTGTTGCTCCAAAATAAGATTGTACCATTTGGAGATGTCGTTAATTCCCGGCAGCACAATCGTTTCTTTACTTCTATTCACAACAGAAGCAGAATTATATTCAATAAATAGTGCCCTCTGGTTATTTACATTATCTATGAATACCCTTGTAATGTCTTTATATCTCACTTCAAACGATTCCGTTTCTTTGCTAAGTTCGTTATCAAAAAACATGAAGCAAACACTATCAATATATGAAGGATAGATATATAACTTTATATTATGCTTTTTAGCAAAAATACCATTTTTGTATTCTCCAGAATAAAAGTCAATGCATTTTTCTATGTTTAAATTCATATACATATCCTCCGTTATTGAATAGTTTTTGCAATTTATTATTATAGCACAATACAGGAAAGCAACCAATATATAGTTTGTATCTTGTGCAAAAACAATAAAATATAATATAAATAGTAGGATATTCATAGCAAAGGATAACAAATTCGCTATGTTAGGTAATACTCTTGATGGTTTACAAGACCAATATTGCAAACATCAAAGAGGATATGGAATTCAGACGATATTTACGAGAAAATTCAAATATCACCGCCCAGAGTATCATACTGGCGATCAGGTATAGCATAAACAAACTTCATCATAAGATTCAGGCGGGAAGGACAAGACAGCATTTTTTTGTAATAAACAGAATAGAAGAAGTGAATATTTCAGCTTAAAATGGCAAAAAGATGCTGCCACATCTATGATTTTCTAATCATTAATGCGACAGCCCCTTTTGCCTTCGGATTTCTGAACAGGATAAAAAATCAGTTGTCGATCAGCTTGCTGGTGTCGTTCCAGCTGTAGAGCTTGCGGAGTTCTGCTCCAACCTTCTCGAGCTGATGGGCAGCTTCTCTCTTTCTCATCGCCATGAAGTGCGGGCAGCCTGCCTTGTTCTCAAGCAGCCAGTCCTTCGCGAAGGTACCGTCCTGAATGTCGGAAAGGATCTTCTTCATCGCCTTCTTGGTGTCATCAGTAACGATCTTGGGTCCGGTGATGTAGTCGCCGTACTCAGCTGTGTTGGAAATGGAATATCTCATTCCGGCAAAGCCGCTTTCATAAATCAGATCCACGATCAGCTTCATCTCATGGATGCATTCGAAATATGCGCTTTCAGGCTCGTATCCGGCCTCAACCAGGGTCTCAAAGCCAGCCTTCATCAGGGCGCATACACCGCCGCACAGAACGGCCTGCTCACCGAACAGGTCGGTCTCGGTCTCCTCACGGAAGGTAGTCTGAAGCACGCCTGCTCTCGCGCCGCCGATTCCCAGCGCATAGGCCAGAGCCAGATCATGTGCCTTGCCGGTGGCATCCTGCTGAACAGCGATCAGGCAGGGAACACCTTTGCCTGCAAGATATTCGCTTCTTACGGTATGTCCGGGTCCTTTGGGAGCGATCATGGTCACGTCAACATCTGCAGGAGGCTTGATCTGTCCGAAATGGATAGCAAAGCCGTGCGCAAACATCAGCATATTTCCGGGCTCCAGATTGGGCTCGATGGATTCCTTATAAAGAGCGGCCTGCTTTTCATCGTTGATGAGGATCATGATGATATCGGCCTTCTTCGCCGCTTCTGCAGCCGTATATACGGTCAGGCCCTGTGCTTCTGCCTTCGCCCAGGACTTGGAGCCTTCATACAGTCCGACAATGACATTGCAGCCGGATTCCTTCAGGTTCAGGGCATGAGCATGTCCCTGGCTGCCGTAACCGATCACTGCGATCGTCTTATCCTGAAGTAAAGACAGGTCACAGTCTTCCTGATAATAAATCTTTGCCATTTTTCTTTCCTCCATTATGTTGATATAACTGAAAGGCGGTAAGGCCGCCTCAGAGTCCGTTTTCAACGGATTACAGGTCCAGATAGACCACATCCTCCGTTCCTCTGCACAGACCGGCTATACCGGTACGGGCGAGTTCAAGAACCTCATAATTGCTCAGCAGGCTGATACAGGCATCCAGCTTGCTCTGATTTCCGGTCAGTTCCACCGTCAGATGCTCCGGTCCCACATCGATGATGTTTGCCCGGAAAATATTGGTAATCGCGATCACTTCCTGTCTCTGTGCCGCCGATACCCTCACCTTGATCAGGGCGAGCTCTCTGTATACGCTCTTTTCCGGCTTCAGTTCGCGGATATCGCGGACATCTACGAGCTTTCCCACCTGTTTTTCAATCTGTTCAAGTATCTCGTCATCTCCCGAGGTCACTATGGTGATCCGGGTGAGTCTCGGATCCGCTGTTACACCGGCGGTAATACTTTCGATATTGTAGCCTCTTCTGGAGAACAGGCCTGAAATCCGGCTGAGAACGCCGGAGGTATTATCCACGAGAAGCTGAAAAACCTTTTTCTGCATGACGCAACTCCTCCGTCCGTTGTTGATTTATTCTAGCAACATTGAGCTTCCTTGTCAACGTATGATAGCCAGGCATGGTTTCCATAACCATCGGTTATAACGCCTGAATCACTATAAAATTTGCGTTATATCACATCCGTAAAATTCCGGATGCCATTTTCCGGACACAATTCTTTTTTCCGAAAATCTTTTTCCGGACATTTTTTTTCCGAATATTTTTTTCCGGACATCAGCTGTCATTCTCCGCGCATTTTGTCAGGGCAAGAGTCCCGGTGCGCGCCACCTCGACGATGCTGATGGTCTGAAGCATATTCAGGAAAATCTGTACCCGTTCCGGCGTATCGCAGATCTGAATGAGCATCATGTGCTTGGACATGTCCACGATGGATGCATGCATGATCGCACAGTTTTCCATGATGTCTCTTCTGTTGTTCCTGTTGTATTTGATTTTAACCAGCATCAGCTCCCGGCTGATACTGATCTCCTCATCGAAGGTGCGAACCTTGATGACGTCCAGCTTTTTGTTGAGCTGCTTTTCGATCTGTTCAATGGTACGCTGATCCCCGCTGCTGACGATGGTCATGCAGGAAACCGCCGGATCGTCCGTTTCTCCCACCGCCAGGGAATTGATGTTAAAGCATCTTCTGGAGAACAGACCGGCCACCTTACAAAGCACGCCGGATCTGTTTTCCACAAGAACCGAATATATTTTTTTCATAGCAATCTCCATTCTGCCGCTGAAAAGGGCGGCCCTGTCCCTCTGCACCGTTTTGTCCCATACCGGAGTGTAATCCGCCGGATACGGGGCTCCGGCATCCTTTTGTGCGGTTATTTTACCAGATCCATAGGATCAATCATGCATTCCATGAGATAAGAGGAATCTTCCTTCAGGAATTCATCCAGAGCGCTGTCAATATCTTCATTCCGTGACAGCTTCAGGTAGGGAATCTCATAGGCTTCAGCGATTTTTTCCAGCTTCGGCATGCCGGATATGTCAACGACCGAATATCTGTCCTTATAATTAAAATGCTGGAATTCCCTCACCATGCCGAGATAATTGTTACGGAATACAACGATCTTGACGGGAATATGATGCTGCTGTATGGTAGCAAGCTCCATCATGGACATCTGGAAGGAGCCGTCACCGCAGACCGCTATGACCTGTTTGGACATATCTCCCAGCTTTGCCCCCATCGCCGCAGGAATGGAGTAGCCCATGGTGCCCATGCCGCCGGAGGTGAGGAAGCGTCCCTCCCGCACGATGTGATAGGAGCAGGACCAGATCTGATTCTGTCCCACGTCAGCCACATAAACGCCGTCCGGCTTCATGCGTTCAGACAGACGGCGGATGAAAGCCTCCGGATCCACATAATCCGGATTGGGATGGCGGATCTGCTTCATGGTGCTGCGGTATTCATTCAATCTCTCGATCCATTCTTCATGCTCACAGGTAAATTCCTGCTTTTCAAAATCCGCGAAGATATGCCGGGCATCTCCCACCAGAGGAATGGTGGGACCTGCGTTCTTCCCGATCTCTGCAGGATCCACATCGATATGTACGAGAACCTTGTCGTGGGTGATGATATCCGGCTGATTGACGGAACGGTCGGCCACGCGCGCACCAACCATGATCAGAAGATCAGATTCGTTCATCGCACGGTTGGCATAGGGCTTTCCATTATTTCCTACCATGCCGAAGTACATCGGGTGCTCCGTGGGCATGACGCCGATTCCCATCATGGTGGAAACTACAGGAATACGGAACTTTTCCGAAAAGGTTCTCAGCTCCTCACATGCGCCGCTCAGGGTCACGCCGCCGCCCGCATAGATAAGGGGTCTTTTCGCTTTCTCCAGCTCATGAATGACTTTCCTGATCTGGACGGCATGTCCCTTTACTGTGGGTTTATAGGTCCGCATGTTTACCTCCTCCGGATAACGGAAGCGGGTAATCTGAGCGTTCTGAATATCCACGGGAATATCGATCAGTACAGGTCCCTTACGTCCTGTGCTTGCCACGTAGAAGGCTTCCTTGAAAATGCGGGGAATATCGTTTACATCACGTACCAGGTAGCTGTATTTTACAAAGGACTCCGCAGCCCCCGTAATGTCTGCCTCCTGAAAAACATCGCTTCCCAGAAGCTCGCTGTTGACCTGACCGGTGATACATACCAGAGGGATGCTGTCAGCAAAGGCCGTGGCAATTCCGGTCAGCAGATTGGTGGCTCCTGGGCCGGAGGTGACGGCGCAGACCCCCACCTTACCCGTTACTCTCGCCATACCGCTGGCCGCATGGGCCGCATTCTGTTCTGTTCGAATCAAAATTGTCCGGATATCTGAATTCAGGATACTGTCATAGAAGGGACAGATCGCAACGCCAGGGTAACCGAATACCTCCGTCACGCCCTCCAGCTCCAGACACTTTATGATCGCATCCGCTCCATTCATCTGTATTTCCCCTTTCTTACCATATCTAAAATTATTGAAATCTTCCGAAAAATTCAGCCAGAGGCTCAATCACCCGGTTCAGGTCGGAAATTGCCTCGTTCAGCTGTTCAATATCCATCTGTTCTATTTTTTCCATGGTCTGTCCAACCGCCAGACTCCCCGAATTGACCAGTTCATTCACATTCCTGGAGACCTCCTGGAGGTCCTCAATCGCCTCTCCGGCGTCAGCCAGGACCATATTTGCCTGATCCAGTGCCTGTGTCAGACCGGGCAGCACACGAATGATGACAAAAAGAAGTGCCGCTGTCAAAAACAGGCTTGCCGCTGTGTGGATTCTCATATAAAAAAGCTGCTTTTTCAGAAGCCTCGTCTGTTCCTCATTGGCAGAAATTTTTTCTTCCATCTGCATATACAGCAACCTCCAGCTTTCACTTTGTCTGACGGATAATCTTATACTTACAGCCCAAGCAGCCGTTTCGCAAGGCGTACCGCATCCGCGGCATCCTTTGCGTAGCCGTCCGCATGGATCTCATCTGCGTATTCCTGAGTGATTACGGCACCGCCGATGATGATCTTGGCAGAAAGCTCCGCTTCCTGCGCAAGACGTATGACCTGCTTCATTTCCTGCATGGTCGTGGTCATCAGCGCGGAAAGACCGATCAGCGCCGCATGGTTTTCTCTGGCCGTACGGATGATGTCCTCTGACGGGACATCCTTGCCGAGGTCGATCACCTGAAAGCCGTAATTCTTCATCATCAGTGCAACCAGGTTTTTGCCGATATCATGAATATCTCCCTTCACGGTTGCCAGAACCACAACAGGAAGCTTTTCCCGGTTCTCATCCTGCAGCAGATATGGTTCCAGAACCCCGATAGAAAGCTTCATGGCTTCTGCTCCGGAAATCAGCTGGGGAAGGAAATATTTTCCGCAGTCAAACAGCTCTCCTACCCGGTTAATGGCGGGCATCAGGCAGTCATTGAGAATGGTCCCGGCTTCCAGGCCGCTTTCCAGCGCTTTTTCTGTGAGTGCGGCGATGCCGCTCCGGTTCCCCTTCAGCACCGCCTCATAGAGTTCGCCTCCCGGTCCGGCGGGAACAGACGGTGTATCTGCGGCAGCTGTTTTTCCAGCATCAGCCGCTTCTCCTGTATCAGCTTTTTCGGCATCAGCCGTTCTTCCTGTGCCGGGTGTATTTTGGCCGGAAAACTCCGGGGAACGGGCGGTCCGCACGGCAGAAGCAGCCGCTTCAGCTGCTTTCGCTGCCGCAGCCTCAGCCTTTGCGGCGCACTCATTGGCAAAGGCGATATAGCGTTCATCGGCTCCTTCCTTATGCAGCAGAAGATCCGAAGCAAAGGCCGCGGCCATGAGCTGCTGCTGGGAAGGATTTGCGATGGCCATGGTCAGTCCGGCCTGGATTGCCATGGTCAGGAATGCGGTGTTTACCTGAATCCGCCCGGGCAGACCGAAGGAGATATTGGACAGGCCCACCACCGTCGCAAAATCGTTTTGTCTGCAGTAACGGATGGTCTCCAGAGTTTCGGCCGCCGCCTCCGGATTGGCGCCTACTGTAGTCACCAGGCCGTCCACGATGATGTCCTCTTTTGTGAGCCCGAAAAAAGAAGCCCGTTTCCAGATTTTTTCAATGATATCCTTCTTCTCCTGAAGGCTTCCCGGAAGCCCTGCATCGGAAAGGGGAAGAAGAATGAACATGGCTCCATATTTTTTTGCCATGGGGATCAGCTTTTCAAATTTTTCTGTTTCAAGAGAGATGGAATTGATCAGCGCCCGGCCCGGATACCGGCGAAGCGCCGCCTCCAGCACTTCAATATGGCTGGAATCCAGAGACAGAGGAAGCTGTGTGGCCTGTGTCACCTCGTCGACAGCCTGAAGCATCAGAGCCTTTTCATCCACTCCGCTCATTCCCATATTCACATCCAGAATTGCCGCTCCGGCCTCTTCCTGCTCTTCCGCGAACTGCACCGTTAAATCAAAGCGGCCCTCCCGCAGTTCAGCCTGCAGCTTTTTCTTGCCGGTGGGATTGATCCGCTCTCCAATGACCAGAAAAGGATCGGAGGGGCCGAAGGAAACGGTTTTCCGTTCCGAGGTCAGATACCGGATTCCGTCCGGTCTTCTGGCGACACCGGCGGGTTTCTTCTCCCTTATGGCTTCGGCGAGTTGTCCGATGTGCTCCGGCGTGGTTCCGCAGCAGCCGCCGAGGATCACGGCTCCCGCCGCATATACCGCTTCCATTTCATGCGCAAAGGACGTGGCGTCCATGTCGTAAACCGTTTTGCCTGAGCTGTCCAGAGAGGGAAGACCGGCATTGGGCTTGGCGATAATGGAAATGCGGGTGACCGCCGCCATCCGGCGGATGACATCAGCCATCGCGTCCGGCCCGGTGGAACAGTTGGCGCCCACCGCGTCCGCGCCGAGACTCTCCAGAACGACGGCCGCCGTCTCCGCATCCGTTCCATAGAGACTTCTGCCGTCCTTTTCGAAGGTCATTGTGACCATGACAGGGAGATCCGGACAGGTTTCCTTTGCCGCGATCAGCGCGGCCCGGCATTCCTGCAGGCTCATCATGGTTTCCACCACCAGCAGATCCACGCCCGCCTCGGACAGATATCCGATCTGTTCCCGATAAACATCCACCAGTTCTTCAAAATCCATCCGCCCGATGGGAGAAAGCTGTTCTCCCGTCATGGTCAGATCTCCGGCAATCAGGGTTTTCTCTCCGGCGGCACGCCTGGAGGCTTCTACCAGAGCCAGATTCAGTTCGCGGATACTTCCTTCCAGTCCGTATTCCGCCAGTTTGATCCTGTTTGCCGTAAAAGTCGGTGCATACAGGATGTCCGTTCCGGCGTCAACATATTCCTTCTGCAGGCCTGTCAGCACATCCGGATGCTCCGTAATCCACTCCTCCGGGCATGCGCCGCCGGGCATACCGCGTGCCATCAGATTGGAGCCCGTTGCTCCGTCCAGTAGGACAATTCCCTTTTTTATCACAAATTCTCTGAATTCCTGTTTGGTCATTGCTTTTCTTCTGCCTTTCTGATTCTGCTTTGCAAATATGAAACATTTTATCATGATTTCCGGGAAAATGGAAGATACCGGAGTTATCCACCGTCGAAGTAACGGTTGAGCGACATTGCTGTATATGTTATAATCAGCGGTATGATATTTGATATTACACTTTTCAGATAAAGGCGGAGGAAGCGTTATGCGGATTCGGACAGAAGGATATGGATTTCAGGAAAAATGGCCTGCGGAAGGTTGTAACAGTCGTCTGCAGACAGGAAGCCGTCCGGCGGCTGTTTTGGCCTTTGCGGCCCGGAAAGCGGTTCGCAGGGTCTGTTCTCTGACATGCTGCTTCTTCTTCTGTCTCCCTCTGCTGTTTTTGTCCGGCTGCGGAAAGGATCAGGAGCTGGAGCAGTTCTATTCGGAAATGGAAACCTTTACGGAACAGGCAGATCTGGATTTCCAGGCGCTTTCCGGCATCGATCCCTCTTCGGAAACTGCTGTGGACGATCTGCTCTCCGCCATGGATTCCCTGTCAGAAACCTTTCAGCTGCTTGCGGATATCTCTGTTCCGGAGGAATTTTCTTCCATCGAAGAAATCGCGGATGAAGCCTCTTCCTATATGACGGAGGCGGCCAGCCTGTATCATGAAGCCTATGCGGATGGAGGTTATGCGGAAAACATTGCAGCCATGGCACAGGAGAATTATGACCGGGCAGTCATGCGTATGAACATCATCTCCGAAGTCCTGCAGGGAGAAACGCCGACGGACGCCTCCGTTACGGTGACGACAGAAACGGGATCTGCCGCTTCCGAGTGAAGCAGGGCTGCCGTCCATGCTGAAGCTTCAGCAGGACGGCAGCCCTGTTTTTCTGTCGTTTTATTTTTCCGTTATGAAAGATGCCGGTCTCGTTCAGGCAGTTTCAGCAATCCGCTGTCATTTATCCGCAATTGCCGCCTGTGCTGCCGCAAGTCTCGCAATGGGAACGCGGAACGGCGAGCAGGATACATAGTTCAGACCGATGCGGTGGCAGAATTCGATGGAGGAAGGATCTCCGCCGTGCTCGCCGCAGATGCCCAGTTTAAGATCCGGACGGGTGTTGCGGCCCTTTTCCGCCGCCATGCGGATGAGCTGTCCCACGCCGTTCTGATCCAGCTTGGCGAACGGATCGGATTCATAAATCTTGCTCTTATAGTAGTCAACCAGGAACTTGCCCGCATCGTCACGGGAGAAGCCGTAGGTCATCTGGGTCAGGTCATTGGTTCCGAAGGAGAAGAACTCCGCTTCTTCAGCGATCTCATTGGCCAGAAGAGCCGCGCGCGGAATCTCGATCATGGTCCCGATATGGTAGGTGATATCGGAATTTCTCTCCGCCTTCACCTTCTCTGCGGTTTCCACTACCACGTCCTTGACGAACTTCAGCTCCTTTTTATCTCCGACGAGAGGAATCATGATCTCGGGAACAATGTTGAAGCCCTTCTCTTCCTTCACCTCAATGGCTGCCTCAATGACCGCTCTGGTCTGCATCCTTGCGATCTCAGGGTAGGTGACGGACAGGCGGCAGCCTCTGTGGCCCATCATCGGGTTAAACTCATGCAGGCTGTCACAGGTAGCCTTCACTTCCGCAACGCTCAGATTCATCTCAACGGCCAGCTCTTCAATATCCTTTTCTTCCGTGGGCACGAATTCATGGAGCGGAGGATCCAGGAAGCGGATGGTAACCGGGTTCTCTCCCATCACCTCATAAATCGCCTTGAAATCGCCCTTCTGGAAAGGAATCAGCTCGTTCAGAGCAGCTTCTCTGGCTTCCGTAGTGGTGGAAAGGATCATCTTACGGATCTTCGGAATTCTTTCAGGCGCAAAGAACATGTGCTCGGTACGGCACAGCCCGATGCCTTCCGCTCCAAGTCTCAGAGCATTTGCCGCATCCTCCGGCGTATCCGCGTTGGTGCGAACCTGAAGCTTCCGGAAGGAATCCGCCCACTCCATAATCCGTTTGAAATTGCCGCTGATCGTGGCATCCTGGGTAGCGATATCTCCATCATAAATCTTTCCGGTGGAGCCGTCCAGGGAAATGTAATCACCTTCATGATAGGTTTTTCCGCCAAGAGTGAAGAATTTTGCCTCTTCATCAATTACAATGTCGCCGCAGCCGGAAATGCAGGCGGTTCCCATGCCTCTCGCTACAACAGCCGCGTGGGAGGTCATGCCGCCGCGTACGGTCAGAACGCCTTCTGCCGCATGCATGCCTTCGATATCCTCCGGAGAGGTCTCCAGTCTGACCAGAATGACTCTTTCTCCACTTTCATGCGCTTCCTTGGCCTCATTCGCAGTGAAATAGATCTTTCCTGCCGCAGCGCCGGGGGATGCGGGCAGAGCCTGTCCAATCACAAGGCCGTTCTTCAGGGCTTCGGGATCAAAGGTAGGATGAAGGAGCTGGTCGAGAGACTTTGCCTCAATACGGCTCACCGCTTCTTCAGGCGTAATCATGCCTTCGTCAACCAGATCGCAGGCGATCTGCAGGGCTGCGGGGGCTGTCCGCTTTCCGTTTCTGGTCTGCAGGAAGTAGAGCTTTCCTTCTTCGATGGTGAATTCCATATCCTGCATGTCGCGGTAATGCTTCTCAAGACTGGTTGCGATCTCGATGAACTGTTTATAGCATTCAGGAAGATCCTCTTCCAGACGTGTGATCGGCTGGGGGGTCCGGATTCCGGCAACCACGTCTTCACCCTGGGCGTTGATCAGATATTCTCCATAAATTCCCTTTGCGCCTGTGGAAGGATTTCTTGTAAATGCCACGCCGGTTCCGGAGGTATTTCCCATGTTTCCGAATACCATGGACTGCACGTTGACAGCGGTTCCCCAGTCACTGGGAATGTCGTTCATTCTGCGGTAGACGATGGCACGCTCGTTATCCCAGGAACGGAATACGGCCTTGACAGCCTCCATGAGCTGCACCCTGGGATCCTGGGGAAAATCCTCTCCCATCCTGTCCTTGTAAATCGCCTTGAAGCGGGCGATAACCTCCTTCAGATCGTCCGCCGTCAGATCTGTATCAAAGCTTGCGCCCTTGGCTTCCTTAATCTCATCAAGCACCCTTTCAAAAAGGGATTTGGGGACTTCCATTACCACATCCGAAAACATCTGGATGAATCTGCGGTAGGAATCATAGGCAAATCTGGGATTTCCAGTCTTTTTGGCAAAACCTTCCACGGAAATATCGGTAAGACCCAGATTCAGGATCGTATCCATCATGCCGGGCATGGATGCTCTGGCACCGGAACGAACCGAAACAAGAAGAGGATTTTCCGTGTCGCCGAAGGTCTTTCCCTGCTGCTTTTCCAGTTCGGAAAGCGCGTCAAAGATCTGGCCCTGAATTTCATCAGAAATCTGCCTTCCATTGTTGTAGTAATCCGTGCAGGCTTCTGTGGTCACGGTGAAGCCCTGCGGAATGGGAAGGCCCAGGTTGGTCATCTCTGCCAGATTGGCGCCCTTCCCGCCAAGAAGGGCCCGCATGTCAGCGTTTCCTTCCTTAAATGAATAAACCCATTTTGCCATGTAATCAGTTCCCCCTTTGAACGAAATATTTGGTAATGGTCTCCAGACAAAAGCTTTTTTGGTACTTATGTCTGTCATTGCGAAACCATTATAACATAGCTTTCTGCATAATGCACGTAAAACTTGTCATTTTTTAGATAAATTTCCGCACTTTTACAGGAAAATTGTTCATTTCCTACAAATTACTGCCCGGCGCTGTCAATTTCAGGGGGATTTCAGCTTTCAGATTCTGAAGTTTGTCTGATAATGGATTTTTTTATAAAAAAAATCCCGCTTGCGGGATTCTCCCGGCAATCGAAGATTGCCTGCGCGGCGGCTCGCGTAAGCGACATCTTCCTTTCCGCCGCAGTGCAATCCACCGGAGGTTTTTATACGATAGGAAATGAAATGTCCTATCGTATAAAAAAACCGGGGCTCTAATACCCCGGTTTATTAATAGAAACCTTTAAAAATCAAACTTATCCGCGAACCAGGCCTCGAGACCATCGATCGGCACTCTCTCCTGTTCCATGGAATCACGGAAACGAATGGTCACGCAGCCGTCTGTCTCGGAATCAAAATCGTAGGTCACGCAGAAGGGCGTTCCGATTTCGTCCTGGCGGCGGTAACGCTTACCGATATTGCCTCTGTCGTCAAACTCGCAGTTATATTTCTGAGACAGTCTGTCGTAAATCTTTTCCGCGCCCTCATTCAGCTTCTTGGAAAGCGGGAGAACACCGATCTTTACAGGTGCAAGAGCCGGATGGAAATGCAGCACAGTTCTCACATCGCCCTCTCCGATTTCCTCCTCATCATAGGCGGAGCAGAGGAAGGCGAGAACCACGCGGTCAGCGCCCAGGGAAGGCTCGATGACGTAAGGAATATACCTCACGTTCTTCTGATCGTCAAAATAGCTCAGATCCTGTCCGGATACCTCGGCGTGACGGCTCAGATCATAGTCGGTTCTGTCCGCAATGCCCCACAGCTCGCCCCATCCAAACGGGAACAGGAATTCAATATCCGTCGTGGCTTTGGAATAGAAGGAAAGCTCCTCCTTCTCATGATCCCTCACGCGCATTTCCTCATCCTTCATGCCGAGAGACTTCAGCCAGTCAATACAGAACTGCTTCCAGTAAGCAAACCATTCCAGGTCGGTATCCGGTTCACAGAAAAATTCCAGCTCCATCTGTTCAAATTCGCGGGTACGGAAGGTGAAGTTACCGGGTGTGATCTCGTTACGGAAGGATTTTCCGATCTGACCGATGCCGAACGGGATCTTCTTCCGGGAGGTACGCTGCACGTTCTTGAAGTTGACAAAAATGCCCTGTGCGGTTTCCGGACGCAGATACACGGTATTCTTCGCATCTTCAGTTACTCCCTGGAATGTCTTGAACATCAGGTTGAACTGACGGATTTCCGTGAAGTTATGCTTCCCGCAGGTCGGACAGGGAATATTATGTTCGTTGATGAAATCCATCATCTTTTCCTGGCTCCAGCCATCAACGGAACCATCCAGCTGAATGCCGTTTTCTTCCGCGTAATCCTCGATCAGCTTATCCGCACGGAAACGTTCATGACACTCACGGCAGTCCATCAGAGGATCGGAGAAGCCGCCCAGATGACCGCTTGCCACCCAGGTCTGCGGATTCATCAGAATGGCGCAGTCCACGCCCACATTGTAGCGGTTTCCTGTAATAAATTTCTGCCACCATGCCTTCTTCACATTATTCTTCAGCTCCACGCCAAGGTTGCCGTAATCCCAGGTGTTCGCAAGACCGCCGTAGATTTCGGAGCCCGGATACACAAAGCCTCTCGCCTTTGCAAGCGCCACAATCTTTTCCATCGTTTTTTCCATAACTTCCTCTTTTCCTGCCGTATCAGCGGCATTTTATTCTATAGAAAAAAGGCAGTGCCTTTTTTCCGGGGAAAAATCCTTGATTCTTCCCGCCTCTTTTTCCTGCCGCGTCGGCGGCATTATGTTTCTCTGAAAAAGGCGAAGCCTCTTTCAGCACCCTTACCTGAAAATGATATAGGAAAGCGCCTGGGAATCCGTAACCGCCGCTTCTCTGCTTCCGGTCACCTCTACACCTGCACTGGCGTACAGGATATCCGCATAGGGCTTCACCACAATGGGCTCGCGGACAACAATGATATGCCTGTCGCCCATTTCCAGAATATCCGGTCTGCTGATCGTTGTTCCTTCCTCCTGTGCGCTTACAAGCTCAATATCCAGATCATAACCGGCGTTGAAGGCTTCCAGAACCGTTCCGCAGAAAAGCGCCTGCCTGTAAAAAGAAGAATAATCCTCCGCACCCCGGAATGTCATTACCATGGTGATAACGCCATCCGTAACCTCTGCGGAATCAACGGAAATCCGGTTGCTTCCGGCGCTCTCGTTATAGGCGTCAACCTGTTCCTGCACCTGGGCTTCCAGTTCATCCAGACTGTAATAGGACGCCGAGAAATCTTCCACAATGGTATGAATGACTTCCCCGTTTTTCCGAAATTCCAGGGATGTCACATCTTCCGTGCTTTTGTTCCCACCGCATCCGGCAAGCAGCAGAGCCGCGGCCAGAAGAAGCAAAACTGTTTTTCGCATATAGAAAACCTCACATTTTATCGCATATCTTCCCCATCATTCATGAATACATCTTCCCCATTATATCTGACCTTTTTTTGTTTTTCAACACAAATTTTCGGCGGAAGCATCCGACAGGCTCCGAAGCGGCAGGGGCAGACTCCGGCGGTGCATGCCCTGACGCAGTATTGGGTTCCGTATCTAAAGCGTATTCAGAATTTCCAGACTGTGAAAAGGCTCGTTCAGGAAACGTTTTCGATAAAAGGACGCAAGCCGCTTCAGCTCCCCCAGCACCTGTGGGCTGACCGTAAAGGTGTACAGCTTTTCCACGGGAGCAGTCGTCATATAATGAATGGCATAACGCGTGGAATCCTGCCATTTCGATTCATCAGGCAGGCCCGGGAATTCGCCGTTAATCACTATGGTCCGGATCTCAAATATGTAGCGTACCAGCTCCTTTGGAATACTGGCTGCCGACAGCGCCCGCAGAGACTGATAAAGGAGCTTCAGAAGCTCCCTCTCGTCGTTGTTTTCTCTTGCACAATAGTCACAGATTTCCAGAAAATACATCCCGTAGCATGCACCTTCAAAATCCTTTCGAAGGGTCTCAAAATAATTGGAAATGGATGCCTCCGTCAGGGTATAGGAATTCCTCCCCGCATACAGCCCGAACTGCCCGAAGGAAAAAGGGCAGGTAGGGGCGAGCAGGCGGCTGTTCTGCTTCCTTGCACCTCTGGCAAAAGCCGCAAGCTTGCCCCTTTCCCTTGTCAGGATGACCACTCTTTTGTCATATTCACCGACCGGCTCTGCCTTCAGGACGAGGCCTGTCATCGTAAGTAAATCCTGCATAAGTATCCGTTCCCGCTTCCCTGTGTCTTTCCTGTCTTGCTTTCCCTTTTTTTGCCTTTTCGGCGTATTTCAGATAATCCTCCACCTTTCCCGACAGACAAAACCTGTTCCATTCGCTCCTATCCTCCATTTTTCCTCCATTCCGGACTATGCATCCGCAGATGCATAGTCCGCGCCCGTGCGCTCAGATTCTCTTCTGTTTTCAAAACGGATGATATTAGGTTCTGCCGTTTCGGGTTCTTCTATACCGTATCTTTGGGATTGTAGCCGAAATTTTTCAACAGGAAATCACTGTCACGCCAGTCTTTTTTTACCTTCACCCAAAGCTGGAGGTTGACGCGGCCTCCCAGCATTTCCTCAATATCGACACGGGCTTTGGAACCGATGGTCTTCAGCATCGCACCGCCTTTGCCGATGATGATGCCCTTGTGGGAATCCTTTTCACAGATGATGGTGGCTTCGATGTCCGTGATCTGGCCGCGCTGTTTCATGCTTTCCACCGCAACGGCGATGCCGTGCGGTACCTCGTCGCCCAGGCAGCGGAGCGCTTTTTCCCGGATCAGTTCTGCCACAATCTGGCGCTCCGGCTGGTCAGTGACGGTATCCTCGTCATAAAAGGGATCCCCGTAGGGGAGATATTTCAGAATGCATTGGATCAGCTCGTCCGTATTCGCGCCCGTTCTTGCGGAAACGGGAACGATTTCGGCAAAATCCAGTTCCTTCCGGTAGGCGTCTATGGCCGGATAGACTTCGTCCTTTTTCACCGTATCGGTTTTGTTGATCACAAGGATGATCGGCGTATGTATCTGGGCCTTTTTCAACTGCTCGATGATATAACGCTCTCCGGCTCCGATAAAGGTTGTGGGTTCCACCAGCCACAGGATCACATCCACGTCGCGCAGCGTCCCTTCCGCGGCGCGCAGCATGTAGTTTCCGAGTTTGTTTTTGGCGCGGTTGATTCCCGGTGTATCCAGGAATACAATCTGACCGTCCGTTCCCGTATAAACCGCCTGAATACGGTTTCTGGTGGTCTGGGGCTTTCGGGAAGTGATGGAAACCTTCTGCCCCACCAGACGGTTAATGAGGGTGGATTTCCCCACATTGGGCCTGCCGATCAGCGTGGCGAAGCCGGAGCGGAAGTGCTCTCCCGTCCCGGCAGCCGCTTCCGCACCCTCTCCCGGCACCTGCGGCTTTCCGCCGCTTCCATGTTTTGCAAAATATGCGTCAAGATCCATTTTAAACCTCATTCCGGAGCGTAAGCGACGAGGCGAAGAGAAATCGCGAATGCGATTTCTCTAATGCCTAAGAGCAATTTGTGACGCTCCGGCACATAATTGCTGCAAAGCTTCGCTTTGCTGTAAAACAATAAGCCATCGGGCTTATTTTTTACACCACTTCCACTTTTATCCCTGAGGGGGCTTCGACGTATCCGGCCCTTTCTTCAGGTTACTGTCAGACTGCCTGCTTTTTCCGGTCTCATCTCCGCCCGGTCCTGTCGTTCCTGTTGGAGCAGGGGACGGAGATGAAGAAGGAACTGCCGTTTGTGTCTGCTGCGGTGCGGGTGTGGGCGGCACAGGGCCGCTTCCTGCCGGCTGTCCTCCGGGGCCGCCAGAGGCTGCACATCCTGCAGAAGGGCCGCCCGGCCCGCCAAAGGGGGCAGGTCCTGCAGCAGGTCCGCCGGATGGGCCGCCGGGACCGTAAAAGGGTCCGGCATTCCTGCGCCGCGCGGCTCTTTTCGCGTTGCTCTGTTCCGAAATGCGCAGAAGCAGACGGATCAGGAGCACCACAATCAGAATGACGACGGCGAGCGTAATCAGGATGGGCAGGGAGATGAAGAAGCCGATGAAAAATTCCCGGATTCCGTTCCCAACGCGGTACACGTTTTCCGCAAAGCCGACACGGATGCGCTCCCAGGTTCCCTTTTCGACGGGCGGCGTGTAGCGTTCCACCTCATCAATGGAAAGATAAACCGTGCTGTAACTCACCTGATTGTCCATGGTGCGAAGCTGGGATTCCATGCTTTCCAGCTGATAGCGCACCTCCGTGAGACGGTTTTCCAGGGCGATGATCTCCTCCAGCGTTTCGGCCTGATCCAGCAGGGAAAGAAGCCGGTCCTCTTCTTCTTCATACATGCGCCTGCGGCTTTCCAGATCCACATAGGAAAGGGTCACATCCTCCACCGTTTCCTGACGGGATACGATATTGGAAAGCTCCTCCACCCGTGAGATGAATTCATCCAGCCGGTCTGCCGGGATCCGCAGGGTCAGATAGGCGCTGCGGCTTCCCACCGTGCTTTCATTGTAGGATTCATAGCTCTCCGTATAGCCTCCAAGCTCCTCCACACGGCTCTGTACGCCGGAAACCAGTCCGGAATAATCTTCCGTTTCCACCGTCATGGTCACGTTCTTGATCAGCTTCCGGTCGGAAGCTTCGTTTTCGTCAATCGCAGCGGCTTCCTCTGCGGACATTTCTGCGGAAGAAGCCGCCCCCATATCCGCTTCGGCGGCTTCTTCGTAGATTCCGTTCTCCAGTGCGGCTCCCGCACCCGACGACATGGTGCCGATGGATGCAGAATCCGAAGAGCCTGAGCCGGAACCGCAGGCCGGAATGGTGAGCATGATCAGAAATGCCGCGGCAAACAGAGCCATTTTTCCATTCATAAAAAACCCTCCCCGTAACTTCATTTAATACAGATTTTCCAGATGCAGGAACATATCCTCCTCTTCCCTGAGCTTTTCCTCATTTCCCACCACACAGAGGCAGTCATCTTTCATGAATGCCCGTATATGGGCTGCCAGGGCGCGGATGTCCTCCTGCGTGGCGGAAAGCACCTCATCCCTTTCCTTCTGCAGATCGGCAAGCGTCTGATTGGTCAGCCAGGCGCTCATGGAACGCAGGCCCTTTGCCGCAGGATTTAAGGGCGTGTCCATTTCGCTGACAGCGCCGATGATGTACTGAGTCATGGTGCGCTCATCCCCGTCAAAGGCTTCCACGAAGTCCGCAGCCTTTTCATAAACCTCCACCGTTCCCTTCAGATTGGGATCCCGGTAGGAAACGAAGTAGCTGTCTCCGCTTTTCCCAAAGGAGCACATGCAGCCGTAGGCGCCGCCCTTGACGCGGACCTCCTGCCACAGATATTCGTAGCTCATAAGCACCTTCAGCACGCGCAGTGCGCCGGTATAGGAAAGGCCTTTGCTGATGAAGTTTCCGGCCCGGCAGACATACTGCACCTGAGAAGCGGACAGGAAGCCTTCGTTTCTCTTTTCAGGCAGAATGGTGAAGGGCTCGCCCTGTGTGGCTTCTGTGAAAAGAGAGGCCTTCACGTCTTCTGCCAGAGGAAGAAATTGCTCATAATGATCTCTGGTTCCGATATAGTCAAGCAGCAGGTTTTCCGGGCGGAAAATGCTGTGTACAAGACGGTTCAGCTTTTCCTTCAGATCATCCTTTCTGCTTTCAAAGTTCTTCTCCAGATCATCCACCAGACGGTAAAAGGGCATGCCGCTTAAACGTTCCTGAATGGCCGCAGGTCTGGAGAAATAGGACATGGCGCGTCCTGCCGCTACGCTGTGACCGGCGGAAATCAGCGCGGACTGCAGATGGGACTTCAGCTCCGCCAGAATCTCATAGAGCCGCTTGTTATCGTCAAAGCGGGAATGAAGCATGATTTCCTGCGCCAGCTCCACCGCTTTAGGCAGGTTATTTTCCAGAGTTTTCACCTTGATCTCAAAGGTTACCCTGCATTCCTCCAGGTTCTTCGCGTTGGTAAACAGGTTGGTCACCGCTGTGATGCCGCCCGTCTCCATGTTGATCTCATGGAACAGCTCGTCATAGGAATGGTTTTCGGTATCCACATAGCCCAGCACCGCCTTCAGGATGCCGATATAGGAAAACAGCTCCTCCGGCACCGCCTTCAGATCGAACAGGAAGCGGAAATAGCTGATGTGGTTGGTGAACAGCTCGTGGTACATCACCGTGCTGCCGCTTAAAGATCCGATCTCATTGACCAGAGGCTCCGCCTCCTTCCGGATGTCCTCTCTCTTCAGAAGGGGGATGCAGGCAAGCGCCTCCTTTGTATCCGGCGTTTCCTGATATTCCCGCAGCGCTTCGGTTTCCCGGATGATGCTCTCGAGCTCTTCTGCCGACAATCCTGCCTTATAATCTGCCAGCTTCTGCTTCAGCAGCTCGTCATGCTCTCTGGAAAGTCCCTTCTTCGGCTCCAGGGTAAGCACGCTCTTGTGTGTGTTGTCAATCATATAGGTGCTGATCAGCTTTTCAAAATAGTCCGTATCAGCCTTTTCGCGCAGACTTCTGTAGGTATCCCCCGCTTCGATATGGATGAAGGGCTTCCTGTCGTCGTACAGCCAGCTGTCCATCACCTGCAGGCCATACATCAGTCCTGCCGGCCAGGAGCCGAAATCCGCTTCCCGGTAACGGAACTCATAATAATTCAGTCCGGCCTTCAGCGCTTTTTTATCGATTCCATCCCGTACGATGCGGGAAAGCGTCTCTTCAATCGTATTCACGAATTCTTCCCTGTCGGAAAGGTTCGCGTTCTTTGCGATGATGCTGAAATAGGGCTGGCGCAGACCGTTTTCATAGTAGCTGTAAACGTCCTTTCCGATCTTTTTATCCAGCAGTGCCTGCTTTAAGGGCGCGCCCGGCGCGCTGCAGAGGACATAGTCAAGCACCTGGAAGGCGATGTAACGCTCTCTGTCCAGGTTGTCCCCCACCACAATGTTATAGGACAGATAAGTGTTGTCCTGTTCCGGCTCGCTGTCCGTGATGGGATACTGAGCGGCAGCCTCTTTTTTCTCCGTAAACGGAGGCTGGACACGGATTTCCGAATCCACTTCGATCCGGTCATAGTGGGACAGATATTCCCGGTCCAGATAGTCCAGCTTTTCCGCCATATCCATATTTCCGTACAGATAAATATAGCTGTTGGAAGGGTGATAGAATTTCCGGTGGAAATTCAGGAATTCCTCATAGGTCAGCTCCGGGATCACATCCGGATCGCCGCCGGATTCCATGGCATAGGGCGTATCGGGATACAGGGTCTCTGAAATTTTGCGTTCCAGCACATCGTCCGGAGAGGAAAAAGCGCCTTTCATTTCATTGTAAACCACGCCGTTGATGGTGAGCGCATCCTCCGGGTTCTCCAGCTCGTAATGCCAGCCTTCCTGCTCAAATATCTTTTTTTCTTTATAAATATTGGGATAGAACACCGCGTCCAGATAGACGTGCATCAGGTTCTGGAAATCCGTGTCGTTGCAGCTTGCAATCGGATATACGGTTTTATCCGGATAGGTCATGGCATTTAAAAAGGTATTCAGGCTGCCCTTCGCCAGCTCGATGAAGGGATCCTTCACCGGGAAATCCCTGCTTCCCTCCAGCACGGAATGTTCGATGATGTGGGCGACGCCAGTGCTGTTCTTCGGCGGTGTGCGGAATCCGATATAAAACACCTTGTTTTCATCCTCATTGGACAAAAGGGCGATCCTTGCCCCGCTCTTCTTATGCTCCAGCAGGCAGCTTAAGGAATTCAGATCCTCAATCCGCCTCATTTCAAGAATTCGATAGCTTGTCAGTTCTTCCAGCTTCATATCTGCCTCCATACAGTTTGCTTTTCATTGCTGTTTTTCTGCATAGAATAAAGTATATCATCTTTTGGAGGAATTATAAAGCTTGAGTTATTTGACGCTCTTCTCTTGCTCTCATATTATCATGAATAGTATAATTTAGGAAAACAAAAATCAGGAAATATGAGAAATATGGAATTTAAGACCAGTCCTTTCGGTTCTTTTGACAGCTATTTTTCAGCGGATGTTTTTGCCGTATATCAGGGAAAATGGATTTTCTGCAGGCACAAAGAACGAACCACCTGGGAGCATCCCAGCGGATGGATTGAGGAAGGGGAAACGCCTCTGGAAGCGGCAAAACGGGAGCTTTTTGAAGAAACGGGAGCGGTAGACTTTGAACTGGAGCCGTTGTGTGACTATTCCATAGACGGGACGCTGAACGGCTATCATTATAAGGGAAACGGCCAGGTTTATCTGGCGACGGTACACAGGCTGGAAGAAATTCCATCCTACAGCGAAATGGGGGAAATCGGCCTCTTCGCTTCCCTGCCGGAGGAACTGACCTATCCAATTCTGCGGGAGTATTTTCCGATTGCGGAGGAAAGGCTGCGGTCGAAAACGGCCGTCAAAGAAAACCTCTGACAGCCGTTTTTAAAATACTCTGAGTCAGCGCAGATTTTTCCCGCGTACGGGCTTTTGCAGAAAAGAAGTCGAGTGTATATACTGATCCACGAAAGATTTTATAGATTCCGCCTTTGATATTGTATTGTTACCACATAAACTGTTTTGTGTGGTTCATCAATGCGGAAAATGACGATATAATTATCAGTCAGTAACTGTCGGTAGCCTTTTCCGGCATATCTGCCTTCGTTACGCTCTTGATGGGACTGTGGAAATGTGTCCAGGCTCAGAACAGCCTTCTTAATTCTGTCAACCTGTCCTTTTGCATTTTCAGGAGCCAATTTCTCATTTGCGATATATTCGTAAATGTGGTCTAATTCATGGATTGCTCTGGGGTTGACCATTACTTTGTATTTATCCAAAATGTTTTTTCTCCAATTCCGCAAAAACTGTTTCTGCGTCAATCGCTTTTGCTCCGTCAGCAATTTCCTGCTCAGATTCAAAAATGGCTTGATCGATGCGATTTATTTTCGCAAATTTATCATATAATTCACTGCTCATCACAACCAGATCACTATATCCGTTTTTGGTAATGAAAATAGGCTCCTGTTCCTTGTGTGCGATGTTGGAAATCTCGTTTGTATTGCGCAATTCTTTAATAGGCATAATAAGCGGCATAATGCTTCACTCCTTTCTCTGGCATAATCATAGCATAATTATGTCCAAATAGCAATGAAAAGTACGACCTGATGAAAATTTTATTCTGTCACAGACGGGACGCTGAACGGGTGTCAGTATAAGGAAAACGGCTGTCCAGGAGAACACCTGACAGCCGTTTTTAAAATACTCTGAGTCAGCGCAGATTCTTCCCGCGTACTGGCCTTTGCAGAAAAGAAGCCCGATAGAGCTGTTTTCGTACCTGAAGTCCCAATATACAGGCGAGAGCCAGCGAGCAGACATCCTTAACAAGATAGGGAACCGAAACCAGAACCGCCGCCTGCCAGAAGCCCATGTTCCCGAGAATGGCAAACTGCGCCGTCCCGAGCGCATGGCAGATGAGGAGTCCGATAATTCCGAGGGCGAAGCCCGCGGATGTAGACAGAAGTGCCGTTTTTCCTTTTTCTGCGTCTTTTTTTCCGTAGTCCGAAGTCCCTTTCATCATCGCCGCCCCTGCGCCTGCAAACAAGGCCAGAAACAGAAAGCCCCAGATAAAACCGCCCGTCTTTCCAACAATCGCGCCAAGACCGCCGTTGAAACCGGAAAATACGGGAACACCCACCGCGCCCAGCAGAATATAAATGATGGTGGAAATGGTTCCAAGCTTCGCGCCGAGCACCACGCCGGTAAGCGCCACCGCAAAGGTCTGAAGTGTGACCGGAACGCCGGAAGGAAGCGGAATAGCGATCTGCGCCAGAACGGCGATCACCGCCGCAAACATTGCCGTTATGATCATGGTTTTTGTAGATTTCATTGCATTATTCTCCTGCTGTCATTTTTCAGCATGGAAGGGGCCGGGCTGTCGGCTCTTCATGCTGCCCTTGCTGGAAAGAGGATAACATAAAGAGGGATGAATGTCAACCAATATTTATTAAAGGTTAACTTTTGCTCTTCTGCTAAACATTTTGATGGATAAAAACAGTTTCCAGGAAAATTCGGATAAATAATGGTACTGCCAAAGTCCCGAAAAATAACTTTTTTCAATTTCCTATATCCTCTCAGACCTCTTTTATCGCCACAATCGTAAATTCTCCCGGGACCCTTTCATCCGTCCAGGCCGGATGTTCGTCGAATCTTTTCAGAGAGAATCCGCTGCCGATCACACCATTGATGACCTCACTGAGCGTATATTTCCGATAGCTGCACTTCGGCATCTTTTCCCGAATTCCCTTTTCAAAGAAACGTGCATGGGCCATCTCTCCTTCAAAAACCTCCGTGGAAAAATAGTTCATTGCAGGCATTCTGAATTCCAGCAAGTCGGCAATTTTGGTAAATGGATGGAAATCACTGCAAATCATGGTTCCTCCCGGTTTCAGAAGAGTATACATCATATCCATAAATGCGTTGATGTCATGAAAATAATGAAGGACACCGCCTTCCATAATTAGAATAAAAACTGTGAAAAAAGAGACCGCTCTGTTTCATCGAGACGATCTCTTCTCAAATCTCAAACATCCCTTATACCACAACCGCCGCAAGTCCCAGCTTGCTGACGCGCATCTCTTCCACCACAATGGTATCCTTCTTCTGATGCAGCTCTTCGCTGTCAACCACCTCGTCCAGTGTATATTCCCGGTTCACGTAACCGGATTTCTTTCGTTTCCTGCCATCCGCTTCCTCCCAGACGCTCATGCGGAAATGAACCTTCATCTTCTTCATGAAACGATAGGAAGCGCTGCCCTTTGTCAGATAAAAAAGATGGTTTTCCGGGGTGGTATCTCCGGCAACCTCCTTCAGAAAAACACGGACGATCACTTCCCTTAATTTCTGGGGAAGTTCTTCATTTTCCGCAAGCTCCTCATATGTGGAGCGGGCGCCGATATAGATGTTGGAAATATCCTGAATCATATATTTAAAATCATTATCTGCCATATTCCTCTCCAATCCATTTTTCCTGTCTTCAGAAAAATGCTTCCTTCCGAAACCGGCAGGGTTTCTAACAAAGGCCAGCCTTTAGTTTCCCGCCCTGCTGTCGATATCCTCTATGGCGTCCCCGGAAAGGTCTACCGCTTCTTTCAGATCAAAGAGGCTCATTCCGGTTTCATCCGCAAGCTCTGAAAGCGTCACCTTCCTGCCGAGGCTTTCGGCAAGCTCTCTGGCCTGATCGGCCACCCGGTTGACCTTATCCGCGATCTTCTCTCCCGTCTCCTTCTGCTGGACGTTCTCTGCAATATGGTTTTCCATGGCTTCCATGATCATGCTTCCAATCAGCCCCTCCGCTTCAGAGGCGTTCTGAACGCTCTGCAGCATTTCCACAGCCATGGCAAGCGCCACATTGCCCTCTCCGATCAGGTCCTCCAGAAGTGCGCCCTGACCCGCATACAGCTTCGCGATATCGGCTACCTGAGGAAGATAGATTTCCGTCAGCCGCCTTTTGGCGTCTGCATCGCCCGCCATGGCAGACAGGGTAACTGCTTCTTTTTCTCCGTCTGTGAGGTCATTCAGCCCGGAAAGGCTTTCCAGCCAGGAATCCAGATAGCTGATTTCCTCCTGAGACAGGTAATCCTCCGGATTAAGAGGCTCTCCGATCCCAATTTTCTGACCGGCGAGATAATCGAAGACCAGCTTCATCTGGTCTTCGTCAAAATGCATATCGGCAAATGCGTCCCGCACCTGCTTTTCCTGTATCAGTCCGCCCTGCTCTTTGGCAAGCTTCCTGATATTTTCAAGGCGGGCGGCAAATTCCATTTCCTGATTCATATTCTGCTCCCATCTGCGCGCTTTGGCGCAAGTGTCATCCGTTTTTATTGTTTCGTTACAGTTCACTCCGCGCCATTCGCAAAGCCGCGCTTCGCGCTCTCCGCTGCTTCGCAGCTACGAGAAATCGCCGTTGGCGATTTCTTGCTCATTAAACCGGCGCTCCCTTCGTCCGCTCAGAGCCAGTCATCTGTTCGTGCAAGCACAACACCTGACTGGCTCTGGCGGACGAGTGAACTGTAACATTATTTCACCTCATGCGGCGGTTTAATGTGCACATGGGTATACAGATGATGCTGGCAGTATTCATAGTTTCCATAGCATTTGGAACAGAAACGGAACTCAAGCGTAGGATCATCCTCCTCCGTTCTGCCGCAGACCGCGCATTTGTGTTTTGTAACACGGTTAGAGGTGCGTGTCTGCCTTCGGAATTCCTGCCGTCTTCTCATCTGCTTCGGAGACATATGGATACGGTTTCTGCTGGTAAGGAAAAATACGATAAAATTCAGCAGAGAAGAACCGATCACCACCCACGTTACAACGCCTCCGGTCAACGCGGAGAAAATCAGCAGCGCCGCATAAACGATTCCCAGCCATTTAACCTTAATGGGGATGATAAACATGAGAAGCACCTGCATATCCGGAAAAGTCGCCGCATATGCGAGAAAAATTGACATATTAATATAATAGGTGGAAAAGGCCCCGAAATAAACGGCTGTTCCGCTGTTCAGCAGGTAGACTGATTCCGCTCCAAGAGGGATCTCCGCTGCTCCGGAAATCAGGCAGAACAAAAACAGCAGTATGCTGCCCAGAATCGTAAAGAGCATGCCGGAAAACAGATATACATTATAACGGTAGGTCCCCCATACCCGTTCCAGCTGGGTACCGATGGAATAGTAAAATACCAGCGTGATCAGAACGAAAAAGATATTTGAGGTATCCGGCGGAATGATGACCCAGGTAATAAGCCTCCACACCTGGCCGTGCATGAATATTTTATAGGGGTCCAGCGTGAGATAGCCGAGAAATGGGGAATTGATGATATAAATCAGATATCCCACCGCATAGCAGATTACCAGGTACAGAGAAAGATTCGGGATAGCATATTTGCCGAACTTCCTTTCAAATTTATTGGAAAAACCGTTTCCCATCATAATTCTTAACTCCTTTGTCCGCGTCCTGCGCGTGATTCTTCAGTCATTTTATCATCCTGGCCCCCAAAAGTAAACGGACGCTTTGCCGATTTAAGAAAAGTTATAAAAACTTAATATTTTCCGTTTTTTTCAAAAATGAGCCGAACCGCTGCACATAAATGGCGCTCCGTAAGCGGATTCTGTGAATCTGTAAACGTTCTGCACAATCAGTTATGGAAAAGGCGGAGCGTTTTTTAACAGGTTCTTTAGTTGCTTTTCCTGAAACTGTGTCGTATAATGTAACAGTTAGTCGAAAACACATTTAATAAGAAGAAAGGAAGAAAAAGGCAATATGAGCAACATGAATCCCTCCCTTTCCGAAGGCGGAAAGTTTTACAGTCTTGGAATCGACATCGGTTCCACCACAGTAAAGATCGCCATCCTGGATGAAGCGCACAACATCCTTTTTTCCGATTATAAAAGGCATTTTGCAAATATACAGGAAACCCTGACCGAGCTTCTTCAGGAGAGCTGGCAGAAGCTGGGTGATCTGACCCTGCATCCCATGATCACCGGCTCCGGCGGCCTGACCCTTGCAAACCATCTGGGCGTCCCCTTTGTGCAGGAGGTTATCTCCGTTTCCACGGCCCTGCAGGAGCTGGCTCCGAAAACGGACGTGGCGATCGAGCTTGGCGGCGAGGACGCGAAGATTATCTATTTTGAAAACGGAAACGTGGAGCAGCGGATGAACGGCATCTGCGCCGGAGGAACCGGCTCCTTTATCGACCAGATGGCATCTCTGCTGCAGACCGATGCGGCGGGGCTGAACGAATATGCAAAGGATTACAAGTCTCTGTATACCATTGCGGCCCGCTGCGGCGTATTTGCGAAGTCGGACATTCAGCCGCTGATCAACGACGGCGCGACCAAGGAGGATCTTGCGGCATCCATTTTCCAGGCAGTGGTCAATCAGACCATCAGCGGCCTGGCCTGCGGAAAGCCGATCCGCGGACATGTGGCATTTCTGGGAGGACCGCTTCATTTCCTCTCAGAGCTGAAAAGAGCGTTCATCCGTACGCTGAAGCTGGATGAAGAACATACCATTGAACTGGACAATTCTCATCTGTTTGCCGCTATTGGATCTGCCATGAATTCCAAAGAGGATGTGGCCTTTTCCATGAAGGACATGATCGATAAGCTGTCCGGCGGCATAAAAATGGAGTTTGAGGTGGCCCGTATGGAGCCTCTGTTCGCCTCCGAGGAGGAGTACGAGGAATTCCGGAACCGCCACGACAGCCACTGTGTGAAGACGGCTCCTCTGGAGGATTACGCAGGCAACTGCTTCCTCGGCATCGACGCGGGAAGCACCACCACGAAGGTAGCCCTGGTGGGCGAGGATGGCTCTCTTCTGTATTCCTTCTACAGCAACAATAACGGAAGCCCGTTAAAGACCGCCATCGGCGCGATTCAGGATATCTATTCTCAGCTGCCGAAGGGGGTGCGGATCGTGCGCTCCTGCTCCACCGGTTACGGAGAGGCTCTGATGAAGGCTGCTTTCCTGCTGGACGACGGTGAGGTGGAAACGGTAGCCCATTATCATGCCGCCGCTTTCTTCGATCCGAAGGTGGACTGCATCCTGGATATCGGCGGACAGGACATGAAGTGCATCAAGATCAAAAACGGCACGGTGGACAGCGTGCAGCTGAACGAGGCCTGCTCCTCCGGCTGCGGCTCCTTCATCGAAACCTTTGCAAAATCTCTGAATTACAGTGTGCAGGATTTCGCAAAGGCGGCTCTTTTTGCCAAACATCCCATCGATCTGGGAACCCGCTGCACTGTTTTCATGAATTCCAAGGTAAAGCAGGCGCAGAAGGAAGGCGCGGAGGTGTCCGATATTTCGGCCGGGCTCGCCTATTCCGTCATCAAGAACGCGCTGTTTAAGGTAATCAAGGTATCCGATGCCTCCGAGCTGGGAAGCCAGATCGTGGTACAGGGAGGAACCTTCTATAATGATGCGGTTCTCAGAAGCTTTGAAAAGATTGCAAACTGCGAGGCGATCCGTCCGGATATCGCCGGAATCATGGGCGCCTTCGGCGCTGCCCTGATCGCCCGGGACAACTATACCACCGGCTATCAGACCACCATGCTCACCATCGACCAGATCAATGCTCTGGAATTTGAAACCAGCATGGCGAAGTGTAAGGGCTGCACCAACAACTGCCGTCTGACCATCAACCGGTTTTCCGGCGGCCGTCAGTATATTTCCGGCAACCGCTGCGAGCGGGGGCTGGGAAAGCCGAAGAATCCCAGTCAGGTGCCCAACCTGTTTGAGTATAAGCTGAAGCGGCTGTTTTCCTATGAGCCGCTGTCCGCTGATAAGGCCTGGCGTGGCCGGGTAGGCATTCCCAGAGTGCTGAACATGTATGAGAACTATCCGTTCTGGTATACTTTTTTCACAAAGCTCGGATATCAGGTGGTTCTCTCCCCCAGCTCCACCCATGCCATTTATGAGCTCGGTATCGAGTCCATCCCCAGTGAATCGGAGTGTTATCCGGCCAAGCTGGCCCATGGACATGTGGCCTGGCTGATTAAGCAGAATGTGGATTTCATCTTCTATCCCGCTCTGTTCTATGAAAGAAACGAGACAGAAGGGGCGAACAACCACTACAATTGCCCCATCGTCACCTCCTATTCGGAAAACATCAAGAACAATGTGGAGGAAATCGGACGCGGCGAAGCGGTGCTGCGCAATCCCTTCATGGCCTTTACCAGTCTGGAGATCGCTACGGATGCTCTGATTCAGGAATTTAAGGAGCTTCCTGCCGAAGAGGTCCGCCGGGCGGCTGCAGCCGGCTGGGAGGAAATGGCGGCCTCCCATGAGGATATTAAGAAAAAAGGCGAGGAAGTCATCGACTGGCTTGAGAAAAACCATAAGCAGGGCATCGTCCTCGCAGGACGTCCCTATCATCTGGACCCGGAGATCAACCACGGCATTCCGGAGCTGATCACCTCTTATGGTCTGGCTGTCCTCACAGAGGATTCCGTTGCCCACCTGGGCAAGGTGGACCGTCCGCTCATCGTTTCTGACCAGTGGATGTATCATTCCAGGCTTTACGCGGCGGCGGCTTATGTGCGCACCAGGGATGATCTGAACCTGATTCAGCTCAACTCCTTCGGCTGCGGTCTGGATGCGGTGACCACCGACCAGGTGAACGACATCCTCTCCGGCTCCGGGAAGATTTATACCTGCCTGAAGATTGACGAGGTAAGCAATCTGGGTGCGGCGAGAATCCGTATCCGTTCTCTGCTTGCCGCGATCCGGGAAAAGGAAAAGAAGCACGAAAAGCGGAAAATCCACTCCACGAAGCTTGACCGTGTGGTTTTCACAGAGGAGATGCGCAAAGAATATACCATTCTCTGTCCGCAGATGTCCCCCATTCATTTTGAACTGCTTGAGCCGGTTTTCAATGCCTGCGGTTACCACGTGGAGGTCATGAATAATGACAACCGCCGCGCGGTGGACATGGGACTGAAATATGTGAACAATGATGCCTGCTATCCTTCCCTGATCGTTGTGGGACAGATCATGGACGCGCTGCTTTCCGGAAAATATGATGTGAATAAGGTGGCTGTAGTCATGACTCAGACCGGCGGAGGCTGCCGGGCCACCAACTATGTAGGCTTCATCCGCCGCGCGCTGGAAAAGGCCGGCATGGAGCAGGTACCGGTCATCTCCATCAATATGGCAGGAATCGAAACCAATCCGGGCTTCAAGCTGACTCCAAACCTGCTGATCCGGGCGGTCTACGGTGCCGTGTTCGGAGATATCTTCATGCGCTGCGTTTATCGGATGCGGCCCTATGAGCTGACTCCCGGCAGCGTTGAGGACTGCCACCGGAAATGGGTGGACAGATGCGTTGCCTTCCTGACCTCAAAACGTCCCGGCATTCCGACATTCTTTAAGATGTGCCGGCAGATGATCGAAGACTTTGACAACATTCCGATTTCGGATGTTCCCAAGCCCCGTGTCGGCATTGTAGGTGAGATTCTGGTGAAATTTGCTCCCGCCGCCAACAATCATCTGGTAGAGCTTCTGGAGGCGGAAGGCGCGGAAGCGGTTGTTCCGGATCTTCTGGACTTCATGTTCTACTGCTTCTACAACCAGCTTTACAAGGCAGACCATCTGGGAACCAGTAAAAAGACGGCCTTTATCGCAAAGGCGGGCATCCGGGCCATGGAATGGATGCGTTCCGGAGCGAGAAAAGCCTTTGAGAAGTCGAAGCATTTCCATGCGCCCACAAGGATCGAGACCATCGCTTCCTATGCGGAGCCCATCGTTTCCATAGGAAATCAGACGGGTGAAGGATGGTTCCTCACCGGAGAGATGGTGGAGCTGATCAAGAGCGGTACCAACAATATCGTCTGCACCCAACCCTTCGGCTGTCTGCCGAACCACGTGGTGGGCAAAGGTGTGATCAAGGAGCTGCGCAGACGGTATCCCAAGTCCAACGTTGTCGCCATCGATTACGATCCCGGCGCCAGCGAGGTAAATCAGCTGAACCGTATCAAGCTGATGCTCTCCACAGCGCAGAAAAACCTGAAAAAGGAGCTGGAGGAATCCGGGCAGTTAAAGTCCGTGCACAAGCCCGTACAGGATCAGAATACATCTGCGCAGGAGTTTTCTCAGAAGAATGACTCCAATACCATACAGGAAAGCCTGGCTGAGGATGAAAGAACCTCCGCCTGACGACAGCTGCACTGAAACGGCTGAGCTGAAAATTCTGCTGTCAAAACCGCCGGTGTTTTCCCCTCTTTCTTTATGAAAGGGGGTTGGAAATACCGGCGGTTTGTGTTATTCTGTGGTGGAGTTACATAAAATGATCTGTACTCTGGAAAGGATGGTTTTACCATGAAAATAAGAATTGTTTCTGCAGTGCTTGCGGCGTGCCTGATATTCGGTACTCCTCTTCCGCTGTCAGCCGCGCAGGCATTGCCCGCCGGCGGGATTACAACCACCGTCTCCGACGGCAGATATATTGATTCCAATTGGATGAATCAGGCGCTCGTCCTGACTTATGAGGGACAGAGCTGGGCGATGGGGCTGAACCTCCTTGGCGATTATCCTGTTTTTCTCTCTGACGACGGAGGCGCAAGGCAGTGTGTGATCGGTGACAGCGCTGTGATCGATGTTTTCCTCTCCGCCATCAACGAGCAGCTTAAAGGTCAGGTCTTTCAAAGTGATACACCGATTTTTGATACGGGTACAGGGAGCTATATTTATAATTCCGGACAGACCTACTATCAGCTGAATGACAATGTGAAGGTATGGATTCTGACCACGCTTCAGCAGCAGTTTGCCGCCGGAAAGCCCCAGACGCTCACTCTGGAACTGACAGACGGATATCTGACCCCTGTAGTAACGGAGGGAACGCTGACATACAGTCCGGATTTCGTGCTGGCCGGTACCTGTACCACCAGCTTTTCAACCAGCTCCTCCAACCGGATCAATAACATTGAGGTGGCAGCAGGCCATCTGAACAACCTGCTTGTCATGCCCGGCCAGGAAATTTCCGTCAGTGATACCATAAAGCCCCGTACCACGGCAAACGGTTATAAATCCGCCGGTGCCTATCTGAACGGCAGGACCGTTCCCGCCATCGGCGGCGGCATCTGTCAGGTGTCCTCCACCGTCTACAACGCGGTGAAAAACGCCGGCCTTACGGTTCTGGAGCGGCATCCCCACAGCATGCCTGTTCATTATCTTCCGCTCGGTCTGGACGCGGCCATTTCCGCCGGGACAAAGGATCTGCGGTTTCGGAACGACTACTCCGCTCCTGTCATCCTGCAGGCCTATACGGAGGGGAAAAACCTTATCGTGAACTGTCTGGTCTGGAATCACGACCTGAACGGACGTACCTTTAAACTCTGGTCCAAAGAAACCGGAAGCCTTTCCGCAAAGACCTACTTTACCACCTATCAGGACGGCGTGGAGGTCAGCACGGAATATGTGGGCGCATCCTATTACATGGCGCCAAAGCCCGCGGATTCCGACGCGGAGGATGAATAATAATAAATAAGTAGTGAAAAACCGGAGGAACTGGCAAAAACTGAAGCCAGACCTCCGGTTTTGTATAGTTTTTATGACCGGAACGCAATTCTCTCTTTCCGGTATTTTCATCGGGAGAAATTCCTCCACAGATATTCTATGCAATATTTGCGGTTTCCGTACTGCTCTCCTGTGTGCGGATATGCTCCAGTACCTCCTCCACGGAGACACCTGCTTCATCCAGCGCATCGGAAAGCTTTTCAAGCTCCTGTCTCTTCTGCTCCTCCAGCAGTCCCTGAAGCTCTTCATACAGCTCCTGTGTCCTGTTTTCCAGGTTATAGATGGACTGCTGGGTTTCGCGGATTCTTTCTTCCAGCGTCAGCTTTTTTCTTCCTCTCGGCATAGACCTGTCCTCCTGTTCCGCCGCCGCAGACGGCAAGCATCCCATGAAAGAACGGCAGGAACCGTTCTTTGGCACGGTTCGTACCGGGTTCATGTTCCGCCGCGCAGGCGGCATTCAATGTTTCCGGGCATGAGGGCGCATTGGCAGCAACATGTCCCTGTTCCTGTATAAAAGTATATGAAAACAGGATGGAAAATATTCACAGGAACAGGTTTTTCTGGAAGAATACATCATCTCAGCAGAATACATCATAATTTATGGTCCGGTAGAACATCTGTCTCACCTGCTCATAGCTTTCCGGATGGCAGCCCAGAATCCACATCAGCTTGGTGAAGACCGCTTCCAGGTTCATGTCGTAGGCCTCCAGGAGGCGGAACTGCTCCTGAACGCGTTTTCCTACCTCATAGACGCCGATATTGCTTCCTTCATAGGTTACCTGGGTTGTCATGACCACGATCTTTCCGGAGCCGTATTCTTTCATCTGCGTCTCAAACTCCTGAAGGATGCTGTCCGGAATACCGCCTACGCCGAAGCTCTCCACAATAATGCCGTTATAACGGGAAAAAATCTCCTTGAGAATGAGCGGGGAGATTCCCGGCGTGAGCTTCAGAAGGAACACCTGCGGATCCATTTCATGATAAAAGACGGGGCCGCCATCCAATTTTCTCGGCTCGATGTAACGCACCAGATGCTCATCGCGCATCACCGCAAGCTCCGGATAATTGATGCTGGAAAAGGCGTTGTAGCTCATGCTTTTCGTTTTCTTCGCCCGGGTTCCGGCGATGATTTTCCCGCCAAATACCAGGCTGACCCCGCTGGAGGCATCGTCCAGCGCATACAGAATACTGTCCCTCAGATTCATGCGGGCATCTGAAATCTCCATCTCCAGCGGGCGCTGGGAGCCGGTGAGAACGATGGGTTTGGGAGAGTTCTGTATCATATAGGACAGGGCCGCCGCCGTATAGGCCATGGTATCCGTTCCATGACAGACGATGAAGCCGTCGTATTCCCAGTAATGGGTTTCAATCTCCCGCGCGATCTGCTTCCAGTGCTCACAGGTCATATTGGTGCTGTCAATTCGGAACAGATTTCTGGCCTCCAGAGTGCAGAGCCTTTCCATGTCCGGAAGCACATTAAGAATATCCTCCGCCGTGAGCGTGGGCACCAGGCCATGGCTTGTCATGTGGGAGGCAATGGTTCCGCCTGTGGTCAAAAGTAAGATGCGTTTTCCCGCCATCTGCCGTGTCATTCCTTTCTCTTCCATTTCTGTCTATTTCTGCCAGGGCCGGGTTTCCTCCAGCCCCATCCGGTAAAGCTCCTGTACCTGTTCGTCGTACATGGCTTCCGGTTTGTAGGCACGGAGCATCCTGAGCAGATTTTGCTCCCGTGCATCCTGCGGCTGCCATCCTTTCAGAGCAGCCAGGGTGCCCTCCTGCATCGCTTCCGGTGTTTCATAGATTCCGGCGGAGGCACCGGGTATTTTGCCGGAGAGCTTTTCCAGCAGGCCGCAGATATATGCCATTTCATAATTTCCCGTGATCACGTTTGTATCATGATCCGCCTTGATAATCACTGCCATTCTCGCAAGAACCGGTACCATTATTTACCTCCTGTAAAAAGCCGGTACATGCTGCCTCTTTTTGCTGTCAGGTATTGTCACGTATATAGGAGGCAGATCCGCGCGTCTCATTCTGCAGACTGCGGAGGAACGGAGTTACCGCTCACCGCGCGTATGATCGCTTTGGGATAGACCCTTTCCATCCGTTCGTCCGGAAAATGTTCATCCAGCATCTCTCCCACCACAGTCTGCGGCTCTTCTCCAATATATCTGGAACTGTATCGCATGAGCGCCATGGCGGAGATCAGCATGTCAAATACCATGAATACAATCAGAATCCAGCTGATCCAGATGCCGGGCTTTTTGGGGATTTTTTCAATGAGCCTGGAAAAGAACGGATATACGTAGCGGATCCAGATCACGGAAGCAAAGCCCCAGAAAAAGCAGTACAGCAGGTTGATGCGTCCGCCCAGATTGAAGGGCAGCTTACTGTAATCCCAGAATACGGCACCGAAGACGATTTCCGAAAGGACGCTGCAGATGTATTCATAAGCGCCGCCGACCACCGTCCCGAATATGAAAATGTAGCGGTCGCTCTTATCCTTATGCCGATGGAGCATCATGGTTAAAAGAACGACGGCAAAGCCCCATACCACACTGAAGGGGCCATACACGAGACTGCTCCGGCTCATCCAGTAGCCCATGGTGACCCGGCAGAAAATGGTTTCCACAAGATCTCCCAGCAGGGATCCGATAAAAAACAGCCAGAACAGCTTGTAGAAGCCACAGCCTTCGGCAAACACTTCGCTCCTGGCTTTTTTCTGATGGGCGGCAAACAGGCCGTTTTCCCCTTCCGTCGTCAGGTTCGGAAATGCCTTTGTCATACGCTTAATAATGCTGCGGGAAATGGCTCCGCCCACCTTGTTGGAAACCTTCTGCATACCCGCCGCAAAGCCTTCGATCCGGCTGTTCTTCTGTACTCTCAGTATTGTCCAGGATACGGCAAAAAAATCAAGCAGACACAGAATGCTGAGCACGATCGCTGCCGTTCTTTCCACCCAGAGGGGAAGGAATTCAAACAGCTGCCTCAGCCAGGGCTGCAGGAAGGTAATGCAGACTGCGGCGGCAATGCCCCACAGACAGGAAAAGGGAAGGCAGACATATCCGCCAAGATTGCTCTTGTAATCGGAATAATCCCACCATTTACAGTGGAACACCTTTTCCATCAGCGCTCCCGTGAAAAATTCCAGAACAACAGCTACAGCGCCGCAGCCCAGGGCAAGAAAAAGAAAGGAGTCCAGCTCAGGGCCAAAAAAGATCAGAACAATAACCATGCCAAAACCGTAAACAGGACAAACCGGCCCGTTCAGGAATCCACGGTTCATAAACTTTTTATGCCGCACCGCCGCATAGGCAATTTCAGCACACCATCCCAGAAAGGAATAAAGAAAAAAATACAAAATCAACTCATAAATACCGTATCTCATGCAGTTCTCCTCAAGTCGTCTGCTCAGCCCCTGCGCATCAGCTTTCTATATGCACTCGGGGTCATGTTCATCTGTCGTCTGAAATATTTGGTAAAGTAAAACTGATCGGAAAATCCCAGCTTTTCCGCAACCGCAGCGATGCTGTCATCCCCGGAAAGGAGCATCCTGCAGGCTCTGTCCAGAACCAGCCTGCTCAGATAAGAGCCAGGTGTCATGCCCGTTTCCGACCGGAAACGTTTGGACAGAGTGCTTTCTGATACATGGAGCTGTCCTGCCAGCTCTCTGATGTGGCTTGATGCGCTGACCGGATTTTGAGCCAGAAAAAAGAACCGCTGGATCAGCTCGGAGCAGTTCTGCCCCGGAAACTCATGAAGATCCTCAGCTTCAGCAAAGCCGGAAAGAGTTTCCCAGATCAGCCCCTCCAGCCGGAAGGCATCTGAGATCCGCTTAGATTCATACAGTTCAAGAGCCAGAGCTGCGCTCCTCTCTCCGTCCTTCTTTTCCAGAATATTCTCACACCCGCGAAAAAAATCCATGCCGTTTGGCCCGTTTACATTTACATGAAAAAAAAGCTGTTCCATATAGTTTTCACAGGAGTAACCGAAATTCAGACCTGCGGGGATCAGGTAGATACCGCCCTTCTGAAGCCGCAGAGTTCCTTTTCCCTGATGGACGAGTCCTTCCCCCTTCAGAATGAAGTAAAGCCTGGAAAAGGGAGAGCAGACATTATCTGCCCGCCATTCCGGCCCCGTTTCAGCCCGCCCGGCATAAATGATATTCAGTTCAAAGATTTTCCATACCTGAAGGGCTTTCTGGTTTTCTGAAATCCGCATACCGAAAACTCCATATTTTGTCCGTTTTTTTCCATGTCACTTTTCCTGCCCTTTTTTTACAATAAAGAAAAGCTGCTTTGCCGGTTTTCTCCGGCAGCAGAAACCGGAATATACCGCAAAGTATACACAGGCGTCAGCCTGACGGAAGCGAAAATGCTTCAGAAAGAGAGGTAATAATGTCAAGCTATGTAACCCGCAAAACACCCGGCGACACCGCATGGTTTACCCATGACCGTTTCGGAATGTTCATCCACTTCGGTCTTTACGCACTGCCCGCACGCCATGAATGGATCAAAACCCGTGAGGAAATTCCGGAGGAGAAATATGACCTCTATTTTAAACATTTCAATCCGGATCTCTGCGATCCCCGTGACTGGGCGAGGCAGGCAAAGGCCGCGGGCATGAAATACGCGGTTCTGACCACCAAGCATCATGAGGGCTTCTGTCTGTTTGACAGCAAATATACGGATTACAAGTCCACCAATACTCCCTGCGGCAGGGATCTGGTGCGTGAATATGTGGACGCCTTCCGGGCGGAGGGGCTCCGTGTCGGATTCTACTATTCCCTGATCGACTGGCATCATCCGGAGTTTCCCATCGACATGAACCATCCCCGCCGGGATGATCCGGATGCCTTCGAGCAGAGCCAGGGCCGCGACATGAAGAAGTACGCACAGTATATGCGCGATCAGGTTACAGAGCTTCTGACCAATTACGGAAAAATCGACATCCTGTGGTTTGATTTCTCCTACAGTGACTACAACGGAACCGGAGACAGGGCCTGGATGAAGGGCAAGGGAAAGGACGACTGGGAGGCTGAAAAGCTCATCGATCTCGCCCGTTCTCTCCAGCCCGGCATCATCATCGATAACCGGACGGGAATCGATCAGGATCTCTGGACGCCTGAACAGTATCAGCCAACTCAGTGGATGACCCATCCGAAAACAGGAGAGCTTGTCACCTGGGAGGCCTGTCAGACCTTTTCCGGCTCCTGGGGCTACTATCGGGACGAGCAGACCTGGAAATCCCCGGAAATGCTCATCCGCATGCTGGTCAACACCGTCTCCTGCGGCGGCAACCTGCTGATGAATGTAGGTCCCACCGGCAGAGGTTATCTGGATTACCGCGCCGAAGAAGCACTTCAGGTGTATGCTGACTGGATGAAGTACAACAGCCGTTCCATTTATGGCTGCACCATGGCCGAACCGGAATTTACTGCTCCTGCAGACTGCCGCTATACCCAGAGCGTGGATGGAAGCCGCCTGTATGTGCATCTGTTCGCCTATCCCTTCGCCCATCTGCGTCTTCCGGGTCTGGGCGGCAGGGTGGAATATGCTCAGTTTTTGCACGACGCCAGCGAAGTGCTTTTCACGGAAGGGCAGATCGATCATTTTTCTGCCAAAGAGGAAAAAGGAAATGCGGATGATCTGATCCTCTATCTTCCTCCGGTAAAGCCTCACACTCTGGTGCCGGTTATCGAGCTGTTCCTGAAACAGGAAAAATGACCAGGACAGAATTGGATGATCCATTTTACCGGCCCGCCGAACAGCGGGCCGGATTCCAGCGGGCGGTTCCGGTTTTCAGCTTTTCAGCGAAACCGGATCTCGCCCGTTTTTTCATCCATGGAATCGATGATGGCCAGAGATTCCAGATGAATCCCCTCTCTGCGCAGCCGCTCTCCTCCCGGCTGAAAGCCCTTTTCAATCACGATTCCCGCTCCCACCAGCACTGCTCCGGCATCCTTTACCAGACGGGCCAGCCCTTCCAGCGCCTTTCCATTAGCAAGAAAATCATCGATCAAAAGCACACGGTCATTTGGCCGCAGGTATTCCTTCGACACGATGATATCGTACGTTTTTCCATGGGTAAAGGATTCTACCTGTGTGCGGTAAACATCTGCGTCAATATTTTTTGTCTGCGTCTTCTTGGCAAATACAGCAGGTACATGGAATGCCAGCGCTGTCAGGCAGGCGATACCGATTCCGGACGCCTCTATGGTCAAAATCTTCGTAACCTCATCCCCTGAAAAACGACGCCTGAATTCATTTCCGATCTCAGCAAACAGCTCCACATCCATCTGGTGATTCAGAAATCCGTCCACCTTCAGCACTCCGCCCGCCCTGACCCTGCCGTCGCGGCGGATTCTTTCCTTCAGTAATTCCATTTTTCCCTCTCTTTTGTTTCAAATGTCGGGCTACGCAGAGTAGTATACCATATTGGAATGCAAAAAGCATCCCTGAATTCCACTCCGATTGCTTGTCCCGCAGATTTAAATATGTTAAGATGAAAGAACTGATAACAATATAAGAAAAAACGAGGGATACTTATGATTATGTATGCAGTTTTTTTACTGGTCAGCTTTGGAGCATGCGTGGTTGGCGCTATCTGCGGCATTGGAGGCGGTGTCATCATTAAGCCTGTGCTCGATTCCTTTGGCCTTCTGAGCGTTTCCACCATCAGCTTTCTTTCCGGCTGCACGGTGCTTTCCATGACCTGCTATTCCGTCATCAAATCCAGACTGAGCGGGAATTCGCTGATTGAGATGCGCTCCGGCTCCATTCTTGCCGTTGGCGCCGCAGTGGGAGGCATTGCAGGAAAAGAGCTTTTTGACAGGATCAGCACTGCCTTTGCCAGTCAGAACATGGTGGGTGCGGTTCAGGCGGCCTGTCTGATGGTAATTACCCTCTGGACACTGGTCTGCACCGTAAGGAAGGACAGGCTTCATACCTGCATCGTAAAGCATCCTGTTCCCATATTTCTGATCGGTCTGATTCTGGGAATCTTTTCTTCGTTCCTCGGCATCGGAGGAGGGCCGATCAATCTGGTCGTGCTGTTCATCTTCTTTTCCATGGATACGAAAACAGCTGCGGAAAATTCCCTGTACATCATCCTGTTTTCCCAGGCGGCCAGCACGCTGAAAACGGTTCTGCAGGGAAAGGTCCCGGATTTTCAGCTTCCACTTTTCATCGGAATGGTGATCTGTGGAATTCTGGGAGGCATCGTCGGCCGCAGAATCAATTCCAGGATCGATGAAAAAACGGTGCAGAAGCTTTTCATCGGAATCATGGTCGTCATCGTTCTGATCAATATCTACAATATCTGCAAATATACAATTATGTAATAACGCAAAAGGAGCCATCAACAATGTCGAAACAGCCTGCTATCACTCTTCTGATCAAACCTGCCTCCGGAAGCTGCAATCTGCGCTGCCGCTACTGCTTCTATGCGGATGAAATGAATCTCAGAAGCGAACCCACCCGCGGCTTCATGAGTGGGAAGACACTGGAACTTCTGGTGGAAAAAACGCTGCGGCAGGTCTCTCATACAGCCTCGTTCGCTTTTCAGGGAGGGGAGCCCACTCTTGTGGGGCTGGATTTCTACAGACATCTGGTCGAACTGGAAAAGAAATATAATGCAGACGGAATTACGATCAACAACAGTCTTCAGACCAACGGTATCGTGCTGGATGAGGAATGGGCGCAGTTCCTTCATGACAATCATTTTCTGGTGGGCCTGTCTCTTGACGGCTATGAGGAGCTTCACGATGAAAACCGGAAGTTTCCGGACGGAACCGGAAGCTTTTCGAGGGTGTTGGAAACGGCCAGGCTGCTGGAGCGGTATCAGGTGGATTTTAACATCCTGACGGTGGTTACGGCAAAATCCGCAAGACGCATCCGCCGGATCTACCGTTTCTTTCAGGATCAGGGCTTTGTCTGGCAGCAGTATATTCCCTGCATCGATCCCTTTGAAGAGAATAAGGGAAGCCTCTCCTATTCTCTCACGCCGGACCGCTATGGTAAATTTCTGAAGGATCTGTTCGACGACTGGTATGCGGACTGGAAGGCAGGCCGTCCGGTCTATAACCGCACCTTTGAAAACTGGATCGGCATTCTGATCGGCCAGCCGCCGGAGGCCTGCAGCATGAATGGAATCTGCTCCGATCAGTGGGTGGTGGAGGCGGATGGAACCGTCTATCCCTGTGATTTTTATGTTCTGGATGAATGGCAGCTGGGAAATATAAGAGAGAATTCCTTTGAAGAAATGAATCAGAAGCGGGAGGAGCTTCAGTTTGTTGCACTCTCCCGCCATGTGCCGCAGGAATGCCGCTCCTGCCGCTGGTATCCGCTCTGCCGCAACGGCTGCCGCAGGGACCGCACGCTTCTTGCTGACGGCCGCACACCGGGGCTGAACGCCTACTGCAGCGCGTATCGTGATTTCTTTTCCTATGCGTATCCGAGGCTGGAGGAGATGGCGCGGGCGGTTGGAAGATGACGGAACCAGGCGCAGGATGGAATTAGTCCTGTTTTCCCATACATGCTGTACAGAGATCGGATACCGACTGAAGAACCTCTTTCCAGCTGATTCCGGCCGCGTAACTGTTTTTACGCTGATAGTTTACCCATAGCTCCTGCATGGTGCTGCTTTTCTCCAGTTCTTTCAGAATACCTGAATACTCCGAAAGAACAGGATCGCTTCCCCGTTTGCGGCAGGTTGCCCGGACAGCTTCATACAGTACTTTGTAATCGATATGCAGGCTGCAATTCTGTAAAATGTATAAATCATAATAATCTCGCAGCCGTGTGTTTAACAGTCCGCGAACAAGGATTGTTTCAATTTTTTCTGCCAACACTGTTTCCGGCGTATAGGCCCAAACAGAAATGCTGCGGTCCTCAAACATCAGCCTGTATTGATATCTGATCTCTGAAGGAGTAATAACATCTCCTGTAGAAAGATCGATTTTCATGGGAATCCTCATAGTTTCCAGCTGAGCTTCAAGAGCCAGTCGTACACCCTCATATTCTGCATCCTCCATAATGCCGGAAACGCTTTTGATGTGAAAATGCACATTATCTTCCATAGGAACGGCAATAATATTTTCGACAATTTCCCTTGCATTTTCAGAATTAAGAGAAAGATTTTTCAGTGTGGTATCAATGTCCATGGTCGCTCTGTTATCCAGTCCAACCATGGAAGAAACAAGCATCCCGCCTTTTAAAATAAAATTGTCCTTATATTTGGACAGAGAGACGCGTTCCAAGAAGCGTTCCATCATAAAATTACGGATCAGAAGCTGCGCTTTTCCACTGTTCCCTTTTGTACGGTTCTGCACCAGAGCTTTCAATTGTCTTGCTGTTTTAATCATTAGAATAATACCCCCATTTTATCTCTGAGTTTTTTCTCCATATGCATTTTAGATGCATATAGTCCTAATTTTACCAGATTCTTATCACTTCTCCGCATATATTCTCTGGCAGCATGATTAAAAACAGAAATATCCATGGTGTCATAACGACGGACGATATCGCAAATCGTTCGTTCCAGGTCATAAACTTTCAGCATGTGACCATCAGAAGAAGGCATTTGCATGATTCCCAGCGCATACCATTCCGGCCGGACATAATAAACCCGAATTCCTTTTCTGACCAGTCCGCCGCTGTTATAGTTCGCCGGAACCGTTACCGTGAGAGGGATGGGTTCATACTCGGCCAGATCATGCAGATAAAGGGCTGCATCATGAGAATAGACCGCCTTCGGGAACTGAGCCTGTATAAGATACTTCTCATCCGTCAGGGTATCCGGAGAAACATAAATTCCATGAGCAAATTTTTCAAACCCTTTTTGCTTCACATATTTATAAAAATGGTCTTTGGAGATGCCGGCCAGGGTTACCTCTGCTGTCCTTAAAACACCATTATTTTTTTCTTCGAGCTTTTCCAGAATTTTTTCATGATTTTTTTCGTTCATATCATCCACCAACTTTCATGCTGATATTATCTCTGAAAATCAGCGTGAAAGTCAAGAATCATAATAAACAAAAATATAAAAATATATGCAGATATGATTGAAGACCCTGCATTCCTGCAGGCGTGAAGGACATAGATACCTGTTTTTATTTTTTTGTTTCAAACTTCTGCCGCATCCTCCGGCAGCTCCTGTACCCGCTTCAGAAATTTCCTGCTGCTTTCCGCCTCCTGTTCCTGATAAGCAAAGTACAGCCGTTCACTCACGTCCAGTGCCGTCTCTTCGAAGAGATGGCACATTTCCCATACAGCTCTCCAGAGTTCCGGTACGTTCGCGGAAGAATAGGTGGACAGATATCTTTCATATACTTCCGGTGGCAGATAGCGGTTCATATACTTTCCGCATTTTCCGGTGCTTACTGAAAAATCATGTTCGGAACCGATCTTCCATTCCAGAAGCTGTCTGAGAAGCGGACGAAGATGAAAATCGAGCATATCGCAGACATAGGGCAGTTCCTTTCTCCACAATCCCTTTGCGATATTATTCAGGCCCCACCAGAAATCATTGCAGGTGCAGGAAAACTGTTCCTGAACCGGCCGTCTGATCCAGTAGATCTTATCAGAACGGTTTTCCCGGGCGGGAAGGAGTCCGTCCTTATCAACCAGCGCGATGAAAAGTTCCATTTCCTTTTCGGCATAATCCCAGGTACAGACGTGCAGATCCAGACGGTTTCCGTCTTCGAACTGCATCAGCCACCCATAGCAGTGTTCCGGATCCGAAGGATAGTTTACATTATCTTCCGGATACTGCATGTAGAGCCGTTCTCCGAAGCGGTCAATCCAGTGTTTGTCTTCCCGGAAGGATCCTGTTTCCTCTACAATATAAACCACATCATAGTCCTGGAAGATATCCCGCGGCACATTTGGATTGGCACGGGAACCTTCCAGCCAGGCTGCGCGGATGCGGTCATCTTCAAGAGCCGTATTTCGGATCAGCTCCAGCATTTCCTTCTCAGAGCGCACTTGCGATTCCTCCTCTTTTCAGACAAACTCCGTATCCCACACATCCACGCCGCTTTCCTGGAAGATCTCATGCAGGCGTTCCCGGAGCATTTCCTTCGTGCAGCCCCGCTTCAGAAGTACCTGAAGGAATCCGCCGCCTCCCGCGCCGGCGATGAATCTGGCGTCGATCAGATCCTCGCAGGACAGGAATATCTGCTCAATACAGGTATTTGTGGAGCCGGAATCCAGCTGCCTGGAGAGCTCCCAGTGGCGGTTCAGAAGATCGGCGAAGGCATCCAGATTGCCCCTTTCCAGTTCAAAGCGCATCAGTACAGCGACTGACTGCATCTTTTCCAGCGCATCGATGGATTCCGGCCGTCCGCCCAGATAGCCGCCCACCACATCGCGGAGCAGATTTCTTGCGAGCCTTCTCTGACCGGTATAGATCAGGGCAAAACGCTCCTGCAGCTCCTTTGCTGTCTCCACAGGGATTTTTACCTGCTCCACGTGGATCAGCTGGTGGATGCCGGGCCTGGTGGTAATGAATTTGATGCCCGGCGTCAGACCGCCCACCTGATCCTGCCAGCCGCCGCCCGTGCTCATGATCTGTTCCATGGCAAGGACGATGGCATAGATTTCATCGTCGGTGGTCTCTCTTCCCAGGAAGCGGAACAGGCACTTGACACATGCCCCGGAAAGGATGCTGCTGGTACCGAGCCCGGAACCCTGTGGGATTCCCACCACCTTTGTGGAAAGCCGGATTCCGCCGCCAAGGCGGGAACAGATCTCCTGAAGGCTTTCCTGCGCTCCTTCATGAATTTCTGACGTTCCGCCATGCATCTTCCGCGCGTTGTCCGCTTCCCCACTGCCAGGCTGTACACAATCTCCGTTTAATGGTATGATACCGCAGGCGATCAGAGCGGCCTTATGCAGCGCAAACGGATCATAAGGGTTGTGGCAGTCCTGAATCTCTTCCACCGTGTCTGCATGTCCGGAAGCGCCGATATCCGTACTGGCAAATTCCACATGCAGTTCGGAAAGCTTTTCCACGCTGATCTGAATCGGATAGATTCCGTTCAGCTTCAGAGCCGCATTCAATACCGTACCTCCCTGCTCGTTGCAGTGAGGAGGAGTATCCGTCCAGCCGCCTCCCCAGTTCACGCGCACAGGAAGCTCCACGTCCACTCTGTCCTGTGCAATCCTGTAATCTTTTATTGCGGTCAGTCGGGAAGCCGCATCGTCAAAAATCGTCTTTTGAATGGTATTAAAGCAAAGCGCTTCCACAAGGTCATACCCGGTCTGCCCGAAGGTGAGGCGACGCTCTTTCATATACTGAGCTACAGCGTAGTAGACACGGATTTTCAGAGAGAAGTCCGAATGCTTCGCATCCTCCATAAGCAGAGAAAAAATCTCCTCATCAATGCCATGGGTTCCGAAGGTTTTCAGTGCATCCTTATAGTAGACTCCGGCTTCCAGCTGCCATAAAAAACGGCTTGCCAGAATCCGGTTTTCCAGCTCCCGCTGCCAGGCGCCTGCCGCCAGAACATCCGCGCGGTTGAAGCTGGACTGCAGGCTCAGCCTTTCCGCCTGACGCCAGGCAGACTGTTCCTCCAGTGACGCTTCTTTCCGCGCCATTTTTTCGATAATCAGAGCAAAATGAACCGATTCTTCCATGCTGGCAGCAGCCGGATACAGCCGGGCACACCAGAGAGAATGCTCCTGCCCTTCCGCCCATAGCTCTGAAGCGCTGATTCCGTTTGATGCAAGAAAATCCTTCAGCGTGCTTCCCAGAAAATACGCGCTTCCGGCACTTTCCAGCCTTCCTTTTGGATTGTCCTCCACACCATAAATCCGGGTCACATAGCTTCCATCCAGAAGCTTCAGCCCATGCAGTACCACTCCTTCCGGAACAGTGATATTTTTCAGCTTTACACATGAGATAACACTTCCGCTTCCCACGCGGGATTCATCCAGAATAAAGCTATTTTCCAGATAGGCGCCCTTTCCGATCTTCGCCCGCCTTCCAACGTAGCTGTTATGAGCGGCATAATCCGCCCCGGCGGGAGCTGTGGTAACCACCTGCTTCTTCCAGTCCAGAAACTCATAATCCTCCACATCATGCGTCACCAGCCGCATCAGCTCTGATGTTGTGCCAAAATGGATGAATTCCGCAGGGGACAGGCAGATCAGCTTCATGGAAAAGCTGTGGAGTGCATCCCAGATTTTTTTCCGGCAGCAAAGCAGTTCTTCGTTAATTTCTCCTTCTGCCGCTTCTTTATAGTACTGCTCCAGCGTGGACTGGCCGGCAAGCGGGTAGAGAAAATCTCCGTAAAAGCTGATCCGCGCTTTTTCGTTGACGAATTCTCGAAATTTATCTTCATCCGGCTCTCCGTTCGTGCTGATCAGTCCATACAGAGCCTCCAGAAGCCTGGCATCAAGAACTACTGCCCCCGTATCCAGATCCACGTTCCCATGAGCATTTACCGCGCCCAGCGCACGCAGCCGTTCTTCGCTCTGCTTGTGCAGAAACTGCCCCACATAATCGTGCCCGTCATTCAGGAATACGCCGTGCTCCTTTCCTGTCTCCACATTTTCCTTCATGGAAATGGCCGCCGCTCCCTTCGCATTGAAATCGATCTGCAGGGGGTTGAACAGAAGAAGCACATCCCCGGAAAGCACCAGCATTCCTTCCGGAATCCGGGATGGTACTCCTGACATTCCGATCACAAATTCATCAAACAGAGTAGAACCAAATCCATTGGGAAGTTCTCTGGGGACCGGAGAAAACAACTTGCCGCAGGCGGAATACTGGGGAACCCGTTTGCTGTCGCCGCCGGAATGAATGACCAGGATGCGCAGTCCCTGAAAAAAGTTCCCTCTTCTTCCCTTTTCCCGTTCCCTGTCAGCGATATAGTTCAGCACATGCAGCGTGGCTCCGCCAGAACCAACCCGCTTTCCGTCCGGGTCTGGAAGCACCGCATAATGGGTCCCTGCCGGAAGCCGTCCCTGTTTCAGCCGGTAATCAATCTGTTCCCTGTAAGTGCGCGCCTGCTCCTCGTTGGAGGCGGTCAGCACCAGATAATCCCATTTGATGAAACTTGGCTTGGTAAGACTGCTCTCATAATCCGTCCAGGAATCCAGATAAGACTGCCGGAGGAAAAGATTTTTCATTTTCTTGTAATTCAACGGTATGTCCCCCATCACATTTTTTATTCTGCCAGAGAAATTTCATCAATCCGTTTCAGCTCTTCCTCTGTAAACGGAGCGCTTTCAAGCACCTTCAGGTTGTCCAGAATCTGCTGAGGCTTTGATGCGCCGATCAGCACGCTGGTCACCACGCCGTCGCGCAGAATCCATTTCAGGGCCATCTGGGACAGCTTTTCTCCGCGCTGGGCGGCGATGTCGTTCAGAGCGCGGATCTGGGACAGCTTTTCTTCTGTAAGGCTTCCTTCTTTCAGAAAACGTCCATCCGTCCGGATCCGGCTGTCTTCCGGAATGCCGTTCAGATAACGGTCGGTCAGCATTCCCTGCGCCAGGGGGCTGAAGGATATGATACCCTTCTTCTCTCTCGCCGCCGTGTCCTTCAGACCGTTGTTTTCTATGGTGCGGTTAAAAATGTTATAGGAATTCTGATTGATTACGAAGGGGCACTTCAGCTCGTCCAGAATATGGCAGGCCCTTTCCATCGTGGGACCGTCGTAATTGGAAAGGCCCACATAAAGCGCCTTTCCGCTTTTCACCGCCTGATCCAGCGCACCCATGGTTTCCTCCAGCGGGGTCTCCGGATCCATTCTATGATGATAATAGATATCCACATAGTCCAGCCCCATCCGCTTCAGACTCTGATCCAGGCTGGCGATCAGATATTTTCTGCTGCCCCAGTTTCCGTAAGGGCCCTCCCACATATCGTAGCCCGCCTTTGTGCTGATAAGAAGTTCATCCCGGTAGCTTCCAAGTTCCTCCTTCAGAATCTTTCCGAAGTTTTTTTCCGCGCTTCCATATGCCGGTCCATAGTTGTTGGCAAGGTCAAAATGTGTGATTCCGTTGTCGAATGCGGTAAAAACAAGCTGCTTCATGTTTTCGTAAACTGCAGTGTCGCCAAAATTGTGCCAGAGGCCAAGGGAAAGTTCCGGAAGTTTCAGACCGCTGTTTCCGCAGCGATGATAGGCCATGGTTTCGTAACGTTTTGCATCTGCTGTGTAGCTCATTTAAGATTTCCTCCCGATTCTGTGTTTTTAAATATATTCCAGCTTTCTGAAATAACGCATTAAAATGTCGGCGCAGTTTTCCACACCAAGCTCAGAAGTATCCAGGATCATGTGATAATCATTCACATCACCCCAGGTTTTTCCCGTATGATCATGGTAATAAGCCGCACGCTTCTCATCCGTGCGCTCCACCTTTTCTTTGGCCTGCTCATAATTCAGGCTGTCTCTTCCCATTATCCGGTGAATCCGGTCCTCTTTGTCGGCCCGGATAAAAATGTTGAAGACATCCGGCCTTCCTTTCAGAATATCCGACGCACATCGGCCCAGAATGATGCAGGGCTGTTCCGCGAGCTTTCGGATTGCCTCTGCCTCGCTTTCATATTTATGTCCGCTGAGCTGTTCCTCGATATAAGCCTTATCATAGACGGGAATGCCCAGCCTTTCGGACAGCTCCTTCGCAATGATGCTCGCTCCCGTTCCATACTTCCGGCTCATGGTAATGACCAGTTTCATAAGCAAATCCCTCCTGTTTCAATTCAGTTTCTTTATTCTGTTTCTTTATTTCAGCCTTTCACGCAGCACCTCTACCTTGCATTCATGCCGCTTATTCGCATCGTCTTTATGATAAGCAATGCCTACGGCCAGGATGCGCCCGGTGTACTCCGGATTCTCTCCAGACTTTCCTTCTTTCATTTCTGTCATTTTTCTATTTCAGCACATCGGATCTCACATAGCCGGTCTGCCCCTGATACCGGACTCTGGTCCAGCCATCCGCCTGCTTCATGAGAATTTCGAGCGTCTCTCCGGGATAGCAGACCGCGATTTTCTCCGAGGTTTCGCTGACCCCCTTACGGATGTTGACCGTTTCGCTCACGGTGAATTCTCCGCTGTCCGGAACAGCAGAGGAAGTGCCGGCAGAAATGGATGAAGCGCCTGTATTCTCCTGGGAGGAAGAGTTTTCTCCACCAGTGCCTCCCGCATCTTCTCCGGAATCCGCTTCTGAAGCATCGTCTGTTCCACTCTCTGTTCCCTGTGTGCTTTCCGCTTCGGCAGTCTGCTCCTCCAGAGCCTCTCCCACTGCGACCATCATATCGTTCATATAGCTTTCCACATATGCGGACAGGGTCTCATCCGCTTCCAGACGGGCGGCATATTCCGAATTCACTTTATCATACAGTGCGGCCACATCCTCCTGAGCCGCAATCTCATTCACATAAGCGGCCGCTTCCTCGTCCTGCGTCAGATCATGCAGGTAATAGGTTCCCTCTGCATTTCTGCGCACATAAAGCGGAGCAATACCGGGAAGTGTGGTATCGATTCCCTGGAATTTCACCTCATAACAGGCGAAAACCACATAAGAATCCGCTTCAAGACCTGACTTTGTATAGCAGGAAATATCAGTATATGCTTCGATATGCGAACTGTTCTCCTGCATTCGTAGAAGATCCGCCGTTCCGGTATTGTCACGCAGACTGGTGAGCGTCTCCTCATCGCCCTCCTGCAGTGCGGTAAAATACCTGCCGACTAAATCGTTCACTTCCGGATGGGCATTTTCCTCCAGCGGCTCCGTGGTATCGATGGGCTCTCCCGCAACATCTTCAACCGTTTCGATCTCCGCTTCCATATTTCTTCCGGAAAGTCCGCGCACAAGGGCCCAGACCGCAAGCAGCATACAGCATGCAGCAAGCACACAGACTGCTGCTGCCATTACCTTCTTTTTTCGTCTCTTCAACGCACGCAGCGCATGTGTATAATAATAGGAAAAGGTACCTCCCTTTTTTCTTCTTCTGTTCTTTTTCTGACCAGCCGGCCTGTTTTTTCTTCCTTTTTCCATCTGTCCTCCTGATTTTTCCGTGTGGTTAACATTTTTCTATCTCCACTTATCCACCCATCAGGCGCAGAAACGCGTTCCCTTATTTTACATCTATTTCAGAATCTCCCGATAGACACGAAGCACGTTTTCGCAGAATATCTTGTCAATCTGGCGCCCGGAAAATCCTGCTTTTTCCAGAGCGTCCGCCAGGGACGGCAGACATGAGGTGTCCGGGATCGCATCGTTTGTCTGAATTCCGTCAAAATCACTGCCGAGCCCCAGACAGTCCTCGCCGCCGATGCTCACGATATGCCTTGCATGTGCTGCGATAACCTCAAGATTTCCATGAACCTTTTCCGTTTCCTTTTCCTCTTCCAGAAAAGAAGTGCAGAAATTTAATCCGGTAACGCCGCCCTTTTCAGCCAGTGCCCGTATCATGTCGTCATCCAGATTCCGGACATTCCCACAGACTGCTCTGGCATTGGAATGGCTTGCCACAAAGGGCTTTTTTGCCGTGCGCGCCACATCCCAGAAGCCTGCATCAGAAAGATGGGAAACATCCACGATCATCCCCAGCCGTTCCATTTCCTCAAGGAAATCAAAGCCTGTTTCCGTCAGGCCATGCTCCCGATCCGGTGTGGTAAAATCCGGGATGCTTCCGGAGGCCTTCTCCGGTATTCGTACATTCGGCCACCCAAGCTCATTGGGAAAATTCCAGGTGAGCGTCAGCATCCGGACGCCCAGCCGGTACAGCAGCCGGAGATTCCCCAAACGTCCCTTGCATACAGCGCCTTCCTCCACCGTCAGCAGAGCGGAAAGCTTTCCCTCCACCCGGTTTTTCTCGATGTCTTCATAACGATATACAGGCCGGATCCGGTCCTTATTTTTTTCCAGTTCTTCATAATACAGGTCTGCGAGCGCGGTACATTCCCGAAAGGGATCGCTGCATTCAGAAAGTGCGACGAACAGGGCAAAATTCTGGAGAAAACAGCCTCCCCTTTCCAGTTTTTCCAGATCCACATGCAGGCCGTTCTTCAAAAGACAGTTATTTTCCGAATATGTTCCCCTGCGCTTCATCGCAAGCAGCGCAGAAATCGTATCACAGTGCATATCAACCGCAGGTATCTTCATAAGGATTCTCCTCCCGGATGTTCTGCCGCGTCAGTCTCAGTCTGCCCTGTTACAGTTCCCGGCTCCTCATTGGCAGACGGTTCAGCTGCCGCAGCCGGTTCTGAATGAACCTCATCTTTCTTTTCTTCCGGAACAAGCGCGGTTCCGTTCGGTCCAACCAGAAAAGCATGCACATTCCGGGAGGCCATGATCTGAGAGCCGACTACGATTACGATACCTGCAATCAGCGTAAAAATCGCGATAAACTGTGAGGTGGATAACTCTCCCACACTTCCGCGCTCCATGTCTCCACGGAAATATTCCAGAATAAATCTGCCGATGCTGTAAAAAATCAGATAAAAACCCCCAACCTGTCCTTCAGCCTTCTTATGCCTCGCAATATACAGAAGAACAAAGAAATGAAGGAAATCCAGGCCGCTTGAGATCAGCTGCGTCGGAATCAGGGAAATCCCGTTCGGCGCGTACGCGGAATTGGTAAATGTTATCCCGATCGGACTGTCCGTCGGGCGTCCATAGCAGCATCCTGCAAGGAAACAGCCGATGCGTCCGAAGCCCTGGGCCAGTGCGACAGAAGGAAGCGCCAGGTCAAAATAGGAAAGAAAATTGATTTTCTTATAACAGCAGAACAGGAAACCTCCCAGTACACCTCCGATCAGTCCGCCGTACACAACCCAGCCATTTGCCAAAGAATGCAGCAGATAAGGAGGATCTGCCAGTATCACATCCAGCATGGTCAGACAGTACAGAAGCTTGGAACCAAGTCCACCGAAAACAAGGCACCAGATTACCAGTGAAAAAATCTGATCCGCATCCAGCTTAAGCTTTCTCGCCCGATATTCTGCGGTCAGATAGGCGGCGATTACGCCAATTCCAATCATCAGCCCATATCCGTGTATGGTGAAAGGGCCTATGGTAAGCAGTTCATTTTTCATAATATCTTCACTCCTAATTCCGCCATTATAACATGCTGTCTCAGGGCAACGCAATATAAATCACCGCCGCGCATAACATGATCTGAATGATGGCAAAACGGAAAACGGTCTGCGTATTGGACCACTCCCACACCTTCCTTGCCTGATCGTGCAGCGGAGTCCGGACCTTCGTCAGAATCCGGATCTTCAGGAAACGCAGAAGGGAGACCTTAACCAGACCGAGGCCTCCATCCAGAATCAGCACCAGCGCCACCGGAATATAAAGGAAAGGACTTCCCGTCTTCAAAACCGCGATGCTGATGAACAGGCCCATGGCCCGGGATCCGGCATCTCCCATCAGCAGCCTGCTCGGAGTAGCATTATACCATAGATAACCCAGGATGCAGACACAGAACAGAAGAATCAGATAGGGAAAATTATCCTGCCGTCCTTCCGCTGAAAGAAGCATGTCCACCAGGTAAATCGTCGCAAGCGTGATGATCGTAAGCGTTCCGGACAATCCGTCCACGCCATCCGAACAGTTGGTCACATTAATGGAGACCCATACAAGAACCACTGCCAGCAGCCCAAACAGAAGGGGCGGGAGGGTGATTGTCCTGCCTGCAAGAAGAAGGGTAACATCGCTGGAATTAAAATTCAGAAAGGTGACCGCCGTCATCACCGCGATAACCAGATCCAGAATTCCCTTTTTATATTCTCCCCAGGGCGTTTTCGCGCAGTCATCCAGAAATCCTGTCATCATGGCCGCTCCCACAAGGATCAGATAAATGAACGTTTCCCTTCCGGGCCTTGCAAACAGAAGCGCTGCCGCAATGAAGACGAGAACAAAAAGGAAGCCCGCTCCCCGCGGCTTTCCTGCCGATTTCTTCCCTTCTACCGCAAAATCTCTTCCATGGTCCTTCGGGAGAAGATCCATGCATTTATACATTGTCAGACAGGTTGCTGCAAATGCCAGCAGAATTCCGATAAACGCTACCGCCCTGCTGCCGGCTTCTCCGGTCAGATAATGAATCATTTTTTCCTCCGTTCCGAAGCGTTTTACAATTTTTTTTCAGATAATTTGTGACGCTTCGGCACAAATTTCTGCCCTCCGGCTTCCGGCCTCATTTATTCTACCATTAACATTCCCAAAAAGGAATGACAAAAATATCTTTTTTGAAAGAAAGCAAATTTTGATCAAATTTTTTCATACCTCCAATTCCCCCTTTTCAAAAATGACAAAAAAGGCTACAATAAGGACAAACAAGAAGGGAGGCAAAGAATGCCTCCGACATTCTTTTTATGAATTTATGCCGCCTACGGCGGCAGGAGGTATGAGCGATATGAAAATCGACATGCACTGCCATGTGAAGGAAGGCTCCATAGACAGCAGAGTGCCTATGGAAGAATATATCAGACTGCTGAAGGAAAAAGGCTTCGATGGAATGGTCGTTACCGACCATGACACCTATAACGGCTACAGATACTGGAAAAAGCATCTGAAAGGGAAAAAATATACAGATTTCAAAGTATTCAAAGGAATCGAATATGACACCAGCGGAGGCGGCCACATCCTGGTCATCGTTCCGGAAACCATCAAGCTGCGCATCCTGGAGCTGCGCGGACTCCCGATCAATATCCTGATTTCCATTGTCCACTCCTACGGCGGTGTTCTTGGCCCGGCCCATCCCTGCGGAGGAAAGTATATGAGCTTCTGCAATACCAGAGCTTACCGCAGAGATCCCAAAATCGTGGAACAGTTTGATTTCGTTGAAATCTTCAATGCCTGCGAGGATGAGGAATCCAATGCAATTGCCTGCAGGCTCGCGGCCAAATATCATAAACCCGGACTCGGAGGCAGCGATTCCCATAAAACGGACTGCGTGGGACTCGCCTACACGGAAGTCCCCGATTCGGTTGAAACGGAAACGGATCTCATCAACTGTATCCGTGCCGGGGAGATCATCGGATGCGGTGGGACGCTCTACCATAAGACCGCAAAGGAAAAAATGGGAAAAATCAGCACGGTTCTCGTTTACTCCTTCTGGTTTTATAACAAATTTTCCAACCTGATCCGGACGAATAAAAGGAATAAGAAGCTCCGTTCCGAGTATTCTGAACGGGAATCTCAAATCTGAACGACTGATCAGGCATTTCCGTCAGCGCCCCTTTTTTCTTTTCGTTGACGCTTCCTGCCAATGGCAAAGAGTTCCTGCGGCAGTTCAAAAATGCATACAATGCCCAGCACGATTGCGGCAACCGCCTTTACGGCGGCAAAGCCCGCGTCTGCTGCTTCGGTCAGCTGGTCAGTCACCATATAATAGGCAGCCCAGTAGATGCCCGCTCCCGGTACCAGGGGAATGATCCCTGAAATCAGAAATACCGTGACCGGGCATTTTTCACGTACCGCAAAAAAACGGGAAAGAAGCATCACCAGCACCGCAGCAAAAAAGGTCGCCGCAGCTGCGGACAGGCGGTTTTCCAGCAGACTGTAAAGGAACCATCCGGCCCCTCCGATCACGCCGCAATAGGGAAAAAAACGGCAGGGAACGCCGAACAGCAGAGCGAACGCTACAGTGCCGACCGCTGCTGCGGCGGTAGAAATTACAATCGTGAAAAGGATTCTGGAAATCATAACAGCCTCCCTCCTGTCAGACCGTGGTAAGTGGTAATGACAAGTCCTACCCCTGCCGCGATACACACAAAAACGAGAATGGCGTCCAGGAGACGAACCGATCCTGCGATATAGTCTCCGTCCGCAATATCCCTTACCCCATTGGTAAAGGCGATTCCGGGGACAAGCGGCATAATCGATCCGATGATCATGTAATTCATGCTTTCTCCCAGTCCGATACGGCACAGGAGCATGCACATGACGGTGACAAGCGCTCCGCCGCCGATGTTTCCGATAATCTTGGACAGATGCGGAGTAAACAGCTTCAGAACATAGGCATACAGGATAAAACCGGTCAGAAAGGCCCCCAGGCAGTCAAGGGGACTTCCTCCGAACATACAGCAGAAACAGCCGCTCCCAACTGCCGACGCCAAAAGCCTGATACCGGTCGTTTTTCCCGGCATCCGCTCGATTTCATCAAGCTTACGCTTTATCTCCTGCGGGCTGTAATTCCCTTCCTCGATCTCCCTGGAAAGCTGGTTAACCGCAGCCACCCGGTCCAGTCTGGCGCCGCTGACGGGGATGTGCTGCACCTTGGCATAAAAGGGCTCGCTTCCGTTCCCCGCCGTCAGAAAAATGCCGTTGCTGAGCACAAAGGCCTTCTCCGATTCCACCCCATAATGGCTGCACATTCTAGCGACCGTCTCCTCTACCCGGAAAATTTCCGCTCCGTTTTTCAGCAGGATGCTTCCGGCCTGCATGGCACAGTCCAGTACGAGCCGCCGCTCCTGCGCCTCAGTTACAATGCGCTGCTCCTTCATTTTTTATCCCCTCTTCTGCCTGCGTATTTTCTTTGCATGCATATCCTTTTGCATGTACAGAATCGGACATGCTCTTCCGCTTTGTCAGATTTTTTCCTCTGTTCCGGCATTCACCCAGGCGTCCAGCATGGCCTTTACCGAACGGGACATTTCTACGCTGAATGCGCTGTTATATTTCCGCTCACAGAAAGCCTTCACATGCTGAGCATAATTGTCAGACCAGTCGTCCCTTTCCCGCAGCATATCGGGCATCCGTCCGGATTTTTCCAGATCGTACCCATTTTCATGGACAAGATCGTCAACAGAGAAACGGGGCGTCTGTCTGCGTTCTTTCTGCTGCTGCGTCGGATAACCTCCCACCAGCATGGCAATGGGCGCCACATAGTCCGGCAGGGAAAGAATCCTCCTGTGTTCTTCATAATTTTCCAGAATATCTCCAATATAGCAGGTTCCAAGGCCCAGAGCATCAGCCGCAGTCGCTGCGGTCTGCGTGGCAATGACGGCATCTTCCGCTGCCAGCATAAAATCTCCATAGGAAGGATGCCGTACTTCTTCTACCGCCTCACAGAATGCTCTGTACCATCTCCTGTAATCCGCACAGTAAATAAGAACCAGCGGTGCATCCGCAATGAAAGGCTGATGATCGCAGGTAACGGAAAGCTGCTGCTTCAGCTTTTCATCCGTTATGTCAATAATCGTATAAAGCGCCATATTTCCTGCACTCGCTGCCCGGATCGATGCGGACAGGATTTCCCGCTTTACCTCTTCGGGCACTTCCCTCTTCTCATATACCCTCATGGATTTTCTGCTCTGTAACAGACGTAGCGTTTCTCTGCTTTCCATTCCAATTCTCCTTTCTGCTGCTCATGCATGATGGCCGCCGCTTGCCGGGTGTATCGCACAAAAGGCCGCTGCCCAGCTTTCACATGGACAGCGGCCATACGCCGCGAATCGCTCTTTTGCAGCCTCTTACATCGTCTCGAGAAGCTTTTCCACACTGGCCAGCTTCACGCAAAGGACGAACAGTTCCGTGGCCTGTACCAGTTCCTCCAGCGGAGGGAAGGACGGAGCGATACGGATATTGCTGTCATGGGGATCCTTTCCGTAAGGATAGGTTGCTCCTGCCCCGGTCATCACAACGCCGGCATCCTTTGCCAGCGCGACAATCCTCTTCGCACAGCCATCCATGGCATCGAAGGAAATGAAATATCCTCCCTTGGGCTTCAGCCAGGAACCGATCTCAAGACCTCCCAGCTCCCTATCCAGAATCTCTTCCACCGCCTCGAACTTGGGCCGCATGATTGCAGCATGCTTTTTCATATGCTCCCTGATTCCGTCCAGATTTTTGAAAAAGCGGACATGACGGAGCTGATTCAGTTTGTCATGACCAATGGTCTGAATGGACATCTGCTTCTTAATATCCTTCAGGTTATTATAAGACGCGGAAATCGCCGCAACGCCGGAGCCCGGGAAGCTGATCTTTGACGTAGAGCTGAATTTATATACCATATCCGGATTTCCCGCCTTTTCACACTCATGCAGAATCTCCAGGATATTATCCTGATCATCGTCATACAGATGATGTACATTATAGGCATTGTCCCAATAGATACGGAAATCCTCTGCTGCAGGCTTCAGTCTTGCAAATCTGCGCACTGTCTCATCGGAATAGGTAATTCCCTGCGGATTGGAGTACTTGGGCACACACCAGTTTCCCTTGATCGCCGCATCCTCACTCACCAGCTTCTCCACCATATCCATATCCGGTCCTTCCGGTGTCATGGGTACGTTGATCATTTCGATTCCGAAATATTCCGTGATCGCAAAATGCCTGTCATAACCGGGTACAGGACAGAGAAACTTCACAACGGGAAGCTTGCACCAGGGCGTACTGCCGCAGACACCGTGCGTCATGGAACGCGCTACCGTATCATACATGACGTTCAGACTGGAATTTCCGTAAATGATAATCTTGTCGGCAGGAACCTCGATCAGATCCGCCAGAAGCTCCTTGGCTTCCTGAATACCGTCGATCACGCCATAGTTTCTGCAGTCGATTCCCTCTCTGCACTTTAAATCGGAAGTGCTGTTCAGCACATCCATCATGCCCATGGAAAGGTCAAGCTGCTCTGCAGACGGCTTACCTCTGGACATATCCAGCTTCAGGCCCATCCCCTGAAATTTCTTATATTCCGCTTCCAGTTCTCCCTTCAGGGCTTCCAGTTCTTCTCTGCTTCTGTCTTTGTACGCCTTCATTTCTTCCTCTTTCCTGCCGCCTTCAGGCGGCATCATTTTGTGAGAAATTGAGCGCCAGCTCAATTTCCAGGAAAAAATCGGAGATTTTTTCCGCCTCTTCCTCCTGCCGCCTTCAGGCGGCATCATTTTGGGATGCCGTATGTACGACATCGGTTGCATGAAACACAGGAATTTCCCTCTTACCTGAAAAAAGAAGCTGATTATGTAATCAGCCCCTTTTCCCCTGACGATTAAGCTGGAAAAGGGACTCGAACCCTCGACCTACTGATTACGAATCAGTTGCGCTACCGACTGCGCTATTCCAGCATAACTCGAACAAACAACATTATACTTTGTGCTTCCTGATTTTGCAAGCCCTTTTTCAAAAACTTTTGGGACTTTTGGAAGCTTTTCGGGGAAGTTTTCATTTTTCGTTCTTTCCCGAATAAGCGGGTTGCCCGGACTGATCCAAAGGGATATACTGTATCTGTTTAAATCTGTTCAAATTTTTTCAGGAAACTGTCTGATTAGAAAAAAGAGGGAGAAACAGTATGACGGAACATGAGGCTTATCAGATTCTGGGACTTTCCCCGGGAGCAGGGGAGCCGGAAATCAAAAGGAGATATCGAAGGCTCATGCTGCAGTCCCATCCGGATGCAGCCATTGAAAATCCGCTTCATGATGCGCAGAAGCTCAACGCTGCCTATTCTTTGCTGAAAAAAGCGCTTTCCGGTACTGCTTCCATCAGCTCTGAAACAGAAGCCGACAATGTCCATCGCACGGAAGCTGCCGGGAAACGGAATTCCACATGGGATGCGCCGGTGAATCCTTATGCCTTCCGGGAACGCGAAATTTTTCATTATGCAGAAGATCAGGAAGGCGCTGTGCTCGGCAGCTTTCCCATTGCAAAGGGAAAATATCTCTGGCATACACAGGAGGATTTTCCTCTGTTTCTGCTCAGCATCTACCGTTGCAGCCGTCTGATTCTGGATGAGATTGATGAGGAGCTTTCCAGAGAGGAACCGCCTTCTATACGCCTTTCTGTTCAGGCAGAGCTTGCCTACCTTCTTGCCCAGCAGTTTACGGATGCACAATCTTCGATAAGAGAGCTTGCCTCAGAAATGAAAACAGATCCACAGGGACGGGAGCTGTATCATTTTTCTGCGATGCTCGAATATGATAAAAAATGGATTTCCAAAGCACATGGCACTTCCTTCCGGACTGATTTACAGGAAGGCGAGCTTCTCTTTCCTTCCTCCCTGAGGAAGCACAGACTTTATCTGAAAAACCATCACGGCCAGGAAATGGGATATCTCTCCTTTCCTGACGACAGATTATACTATATTCTTATTCCTCTGTTTGAACAGAGGCGCGTTCAGGTACGCATTCGCATGGCAGCGAAAGGGCGTGCCCGGGAAAAATCCGCCGGCTGCAGAAAACTATCTCTGTGGATACGGCTTTCTGACCGAAATCAGTCCGGCCTTCCCGAAAATCTGAATCTGCAGATCGAACGCTTGCTGGAAGCTTATCGCCTGAGCTGAAAAATATGTCTTGTATCTTTCTGCGCCATGTACATGGTAAGTGCACTAAAAAGAAGCGGCCGCTTTAATCACATCAGGAATCTGGCCCAGCCGGCAAAGATTGAGAGGACTCCGTTCATCAGGCGTTCCAGAAGGCCGGTCTGCTGGGCGGTCATTCCGTCCGGAACCAGCACCGTATTCTCGTCCACCACCGTCAGTGCCTTCTTTTCATACTCTGCCATTTCTGCGCGCATATCAGCATTGAGCTGTTCGCTGTCGATCACAAGCATGAGCTCTGTATCAAGATAGGCGCTTCGCATATCCCAGTTGAAGGAGCCGATGCCGGACAGTCTGTCATCGATCACAAAGCATTTTCCATGGTAGGAAACCCCGCCGTCATATTCCAGAATACCGACTTGCGTTTCCAGGATATCATCTCTGTTTTTCCGGTAATCCATGGCTCCAAACGGATTACCGTTGTTCGCTGCGGAATTGGTCATCATAATCACATCTTCCACATTCCCGCAGATTTCAGCGAGACGCTGCAGCATCCAGTCATTACAGATAATATATGGCGTATGAAAACGGACCTCTTGCTCCGCCTGTTTCATCAGTTCCGTCATTTCATAGTAAACCACAGGCTCTTTGGCATAACAGTGTGTGGGATTGGCAAGAAGCTCTATGCGATTCGTTTCCTGGGTGTTTTCCATGTAATCGCACTCTGCAAACCAGTCCGGATGCTCCGCCTGCATGGACGCATACCGCTCTTCCAGTACTGTGCGAGCGCGCAAAACACGTCCCCGCGAACCGAGTGCGGGATCATCCTTCCAGATCCGGCTCAGAGGGAGCTCCCATACCTGGGAAAAATAGTCAAGCAGAGCGCTCATGGATTCTCCCGGGCCGGTCTCTCCGCTGTATACCAGAACATCCCAGTCATAGTTTTTATAATCCCCGTAATCTCCCAGGAAAAAGTCATAGGTGTTGCGTCCGCCCAGAATATAGGCGGTATCATCCGCAATCAGATATTTATCATGAAGCCTTCCCATAAGCTTCCATGGCTGAAGCGGGTTTATCGGATTATACAGGGCAAGTTCTATGTTTTCATGGGAAGAGAGCGCCTGAAAATACGGATCGGAGGGCAGCTGAAGATTTTTAAAGGCAGGCATGCCGTCCATCAGAATCTGAACCAGAACGCCTCTGTCCGCTGCGGCAAGAAGTGCCGCCATCATATCCTTCCCGCTCTCATCGTTGCGAAATTCAAAGGTGGAAAGAATGATCCGTTCCTTTGCATGGGAAATCAGGCGGATCCTCTCTGCCAGGGCCTCCATATTATCGGAAAGAATCGCAGCCCGTTCGCCGCCTGCATCCTCCCCGTAAAATTCTTTCTGCGCAAACTCTTCTTTTGTCTTCTCGCTTATCCCAGGCTGGCGTACAAATGGAATCACCGCCCCGATAACAATGTAACAGAGGTCTGCAGCCAGCAGAGCCAGAATAATCCGCCTTGCTTTTTTCATTATGAATTTCCCCCTGCAGTTATCCCAGTTCAAGATCGGTTTTCAGCCACCAGCGCAGAACATCCTGAATTTTTTCATCCCAGTATTTCCATTGATGATCTCCTGCAGAAGCCTCGCTCGTCAGCTGATATCCCAGATCGGTTACATATTTCCAGGCTTTTACATTACCCTCGTACAGGAAATCCTCTGTTCCGCACCAGGCATACAGCGGCGGCAGTTCTGACACGTTCTTTTCCTTCGCAAGCTTTCCGGCAAGGGTAAGAATCTCATTGTCGCTCCCCTGAAGCTCCTCCAGAGATCCGAAGATACCTTCGAACAGAGGCTTTCGCGCATCCTCCTGCGCCATATGCCTTTTGTAATCCTCCACGATATCCAGCGCCCCGGACAGGGACGCCCCTGCGCCGAAGGTTTCACCGGCACGAAGCGCAAGCTTCCACGCTCCATACCCTCCCATGGAAAGCCCGGCAGCAAGAGTATCCTCTTTTTTATCAGACATGCGCGGAAAAAATTCTCTGCAGACACGGGGCAGTTCTTCGGATATAAAGGTCCAGTATTTCATTCCGTACCTTGTATCCGTATAAAATCCCAGATGTGTCGTCGGCATCACCACCGCGATTCCAAGGCGGCTGACATACCGTTCGATGGATGTTCTTCTCTGCCAGATCGTCTGATCATCACTCATTCCATGCAGCAGATATACGGTTTTATATTTTCCATCCGCCGCTCTGCCCTCCATTCCGATCTGCCCTCTGGTCTGCTGGGGAAGGATTACATCCATTTCCGCACTCATTCCCAGTACATCTGAAAAAAAATCAACATGAAGCAGTGCCATATCCTTTTCTCCCTTCTTTTTGATTCATTGTATCAGCGTACTTCTTTTCTTGCAAGCATAAAACTGGGCGCCGGATATTAACCCGCTCGAAAAGCCGAAAAAAAGAGGATGCTCCGGTTGGAACACCCTCTTTTCCTTCATGCTTCTGTCCGGCCTGATACCGGCTTTTCAGAGAAAATATTTTCCCCTGTCAATCTTACCAGCCATACTCCTCGGCATATTCGGCAACTACTTCTTCCGCATCCGTAAAGCCGCTGGCCATCGCACGTTCCTTCATATCAGCAAACATATCAGCAACAGGCTCCGTACCGGTAATGATCTGCCAGTATTCGGAATTGAACGAGAAGGCAGTTGTATCCGTTACGGTCGTATCATCGATCAGCATCGGGCCAACCTCCGGATATACAGGATCCTCGTTACGGATCGCGCATGCTGCCGCATTCATCGCCTTGGTTTCATCATTGTACTCGTCAAAATATTCAACATTTTCATATGCTGCGAGTTCGAAGCCCCAGCTCGGCCAGTGCGTGACGGTGGAGCAGGGATATTTGGTCGCCATAACGGTGGCATTTCCGTTTTCGTCACGGATCAGACTGATGCTGCCGTCATCGTTGCGCTCCCAGTCTTCTCCTTCAAAGCCCATACGCAGATACTGACCTTCTTCGGAAAGAAGATATTCATAATAATTCAGGAAACGATCCATCTCCTCTTCCGTGATGGATTCTGAGAACATGGTGGCGACCATGCAGCTGGTATAGCCGTCCATACGGGGCGTCTCACCTTCTGCCATGGCAAGCGCAGGGATCACATCAATACGGTCGAAAGGATTGACCCCGGGATTAGCGGCACCATAATACTTCACTGCCACATCATTAATCCAGTTCGCATCTGCATTCCGTACACACATTCCAAAGGTATTGGAGGAAAATTTCTGCAGTCCGTTTTCCCAGGTTGACGCACCGAAGTCGGGATCAATAGTTCCGTCTTCCCACATCTTGCGAAGCCATTCCAGAACCTCGATATTGCTGTCATCCAATGCACCAAAGAACCAGTTTCCATCCGCATCCTTGTTCCAGTACCTGTTGGAAACGCCGGTGCTCGCAAAGAAGTAGCGAAGCGTTCCCATACCGTCTCCGGTCAGTCCGTAGGTATCATTCACGCCGTTTCCGTCCGGATCATCATAGGTGAAGGCATGGCAGACATTGTAGAGATCTTCCCAGGTTGTAGGCATATCCATACCAACAGCATCCAGCCAGTCGGTCCGGATAAAAATACCTTTACGCTCAGCCTTGTAGATATCGGGATCCGCAGAATCCGGTTTCGGAAGGAAATAGTATCCGTCGTACATTCCATAAACCGTCTGGGCTACCGCATCATTCTCCAGAAGCGCCTTCGTCAGCGGATATTTGTCCAGAAGCTCCTCCGGGATTTCCGCCACAAGTCCTTCCGGAATAAACTGAGTGATCTCCTGCGGATAATACAGGATATCAGCACAGAACACCTTAGGAAGGGTACCGTCCGTAGCTGCGAGCTGCGTTACGGTAAAATCATTGTTGTAATAGTTGGTCTCACTCTGCTGGAAAGCGATACCAAAATTCTCCTCAATAAATGCTGCCATTTCGTCCGTTGACGGATCCCAGGTAAACGGATCTCCGTCACTGTCTGCCGTCAGAGTGATCACGTCGTCGAAGCTTCCGGTTTCAGCGCCTGATGATGCGCTGTCATCTGAGTTCTCCGCAGAGCCGGAATCCCCGCCTTCGGAGCTTGTAGACGATGAGGAACTGCTTCCTCCGGAGTTTCCGCAGGCCGCAAGGCTGAATACCATACACATGGCAAGAAGCATAGCGACAAGTTTTCTCTTTTTCATTTCTAGCCCTCCTATTTAAGAATTTATTACTACAGGCCTTTCGGCCGAGCAATCGTATTTAATCCTTTTATCCTTTCACGGCGCCAAGAGTAACACCCTTTTCGAAATACTTCTGAATAAACGGATAGATAAACAGCATCGGTACGGTTGATGCTACCGCACAGGCCATTTTCAATCCCGTTTCATTCAGATAAATCCTCTTTCCGGATGCGTCACGCAGACCCTCAAGGCTCTGCATATCCGCAGGCTTGGAGGAACGGACGATATAGTTCCGGATAATCAGCTGCAGCGGATAGAGCTTCTCATCACGCATATAAAGCTGAGCGGAAAACCAGCTGTTCCAGAGCCCTACCGCAACAAACATCGCTATGGTCGCCAGTGCGGGAATGGAAAGCGGATAAATGATCTTAAAGAGAATCACAAAATCATTTGCCCCGTCGATCCTTGCCGATTCCTCCAGCGAAACGGGAAGCTGGAGAAAGAAGGAACGGATTACGATGAAGTTGAACACGCTGACCGTCCCCGGCAGAATCAGTGCCAGCAGGTTGTTTGACAGATTCAGCGTCTGGGTAATGTTGTAATAGGTAGGTACAAGTCCGCCGGAAAAGAACATGGTGATCAGCAGATAAATCATGAAGAACTTGTACCCGCGTATCGTTTTCTTGGAAAGTCCGTAAGCCAGCATCGATGTTACCAGCGTGGACAGGAATGTGCCGCTCAGGGTGATAATAAACGTAATACCATAGGCCCGAGGGAACAGAGGCGTGGAAAATATGTATTTGTACGCCTCAAGCGTCGGATGCTCCGGAAACAGAATAAACGGTTTGCTCATGAATTCCGCATTGCTGGTGAGCGATATGGAAATGACGTTCCAGAATGGAAAAATCATGATCACCGCAACAATGATAAAAAAGGTCACATTCAGGGCATCAAATAACCTTTCTCCGGGCGAACGTCTCACTCTGCGTTTTCTTTTTACTGTTTTATTTCCTTTATCTGCCATAATCTGCAGCCTCCTTATCCGTTCACAATTTTTAAAAGAATCCTTCACCTGACATCTTCTTTACCACAAAGTTGCTGGCAAACAGGAGGATACAGTTGACTCCCTGCTGGAACAGGCCTATGGCAGTAGCCAGATCGTATTGTCCCTTTTCAACACCCATATCGTAAACATAGGTATCAATAACCTGAGCCACCGTATTTGCCGTAGCATCCGTACGCAGGTTCATAATCTGGTCGAAGTTTGCACCCATAACCGAACCAACATTCAGAATCAGCATGGTTGTAATGACAAACGCGATACTGGGAAGCGTGATATAGATGCATCGCTGGAAGCGGTTGGCCCCATCCAGGTAGGCCGCCTCATGCATCTCCTCATCCACACCGGCAATGGCGGCCATATAGATAATCGTTCCCCACCCTGCTTCCTTCCATATACTGGTTCCATACAGCATGCCGTAAAACATGTCAGGATCAGAAAGCAGATTAATCGTCGGCAGCTCCATGGAAATGAGCAGCTTGTTGACCATGCCGCCGGTTACAGAGAAGAGGGAAAATACCAGCGAATACATGATAATCCAGCTGACAAAATGGGGAAGATATATGGTTGACTGAATCGCGCTGCGGAATTTTTTGCTTCGAAGCTCATTCAGCAGCAATGCGAGAATAATTGGAATCGGGAAAGTGATGATCAGCTGGGTCACACCGATGAAAAGCGTATTCAGGATAACGTTTCCGGCAACAGAACGTCCGAAGAACCGGGTAAAATTCTCCAGACCGCACCATTCGGAAAACATGATTCCGCTTTTAATCTTATAATCCTTAAAAGCAAGAACGATGCCATACATCGGGATGTAGTTGAAAACGAACACCAGCAGAATGCCCGGAAGAATGAGAAGATACCGGGCCTTATCGCGCCTGAGATCATGCTTGAGCGGCCGGGACGCTTCCCTGAAGCAGGGAAGGAAGAAGTATGCCGCAATGTCACAGACCAGAAGTCCCCCCCCCAACGCGGCTGTCAGGGTAGGTGCCAGTCCATAGCGTGTAAAATCCCAGTCCTTTCTTCCAATAATTCCTGTGATTGCCACATACCAGACTGCTCCGCCGATCAGGAGAACTGCCCCGATCAGAAGCAGTATTCTGAAAAGGAGTACCGGATTCCGGGACGTTCCCGGTAATGCTTCTGCCGTTTTAATTTTTGTCATGTAAGTATACCTCCTTACTCTTATGTACCGGAAATGCAAAAGTTCTGAGAATGCTTTATTTTAAAAAATCACTCTTTTCTTCTGTCCCGTTTTTTCCGGTTGTAAATAAATGATTTAAAACTCCAAGAAGTGGAAACAACAATGTAACCTGGTATAGAGACACATCAAAATATGACTTGTTTTGAAAACGTAGCAACTTCAGTATACTTTAAAAAATCAAAAAAAGCAATGGAAATCGACCTGTTTTTGTTAAATTAGCCATATTTTAGCAGGCGGCAGGGAGATGCCGTCTATGTAACATGCACTATTTCCCGTTTATGCGGCAGTATTTCAGAAATGCGGAATGCGAAATTCCGTCTTGTATCTGCAATACAAAAAAGGCGTTCACCCACTATCCGCGTGGGATGAACGCCTTCGTTCCGTTTTTGTCTCTAATTTTTACAACAGTAACAGTATAATCAGCAAATTCTTCTTTGTCAACATTTTTTTCCATGCTCATGCTCTGAGTGCATGAGCTGACTCCTGCGGTTTCTCATTGAGAGCAGCGCAGACGCTTTCGGAATGGTATACTATTTTTCCGACGGATATTCGATTTTGAATGTATTATCCGCAAAATGAACCGTTACCTGTGTTCCGTCGGAGAATGTAGTTCTCTGCTCCGTACGGTCCTCATTCAGGAATTCGTGCTTCACCATCTGCTCCATTGCGACATGGCGCTGAAGCTCGCGGATGGTCTGCCACTGCCGGATATTTTCCTTCAGTTCATCCCCTTCCGCGTATTCGTCCATATATCCCATTCCGCCGTTCAGCAGGGCATGCAGAAATCCGGTGGTCCCTTCCGGAATTCCCCAGCGGCCTGCGGGCATCATCCAGGGTATGATCACGCAGTCGTGATATACCAGATTAAAAAGAGGCACAGGAATCGCGCAGCCCGTCATATACGGCGCCCAGTGGCAGAAAACCTGCGCTCCCACCGCCCAGTCATTGACCTCCTCTGAGGAAGGCGCGATGTGGTGTGCGCTCAGATAATGGAAGCACTGATTGCGCGCGTCGATACATTCCCGCCGGGTCATCGGATGATGGGGATTCACGCATTCATCCGGTTCATTACAGGTAAAGACATCCAGATAGGTTCCTTCCAGATGGATGCCGTGCTCAAAAAGCTGCTCAAAATTCCGTCTCACATAATCCGGCGCAAGGGATGCGCAGAGATAGTTCTGCCGTCCTCCTGCCCAGCGTGCCAGCTCAAAAAGACTTCCGTCCGCGCTCATCGCCGCATTGTCCGGGTCATATGTGGCTGCATCCAGATAATAATCACGATACTGATCGTGGACACCAAACATATATCCCAGCTCCTGCATGGTATCGGAAAGCTCCTTCATGCCTTCCCAGCCGCCCGCTTCCCGGCAGGGAGGCAGATAGTCCGGATGCTGATTGTCATAACCTGGCTGGCCCCATCCGTCAAGATGCAGATAAAGCTGATCCACCCCAAGCTCCTTCAGCTGTCTGACGCGCTTCGTCCAGTGGGAAAACGGCACGAGGCGGTCGTTTTTCTCCGGATTTTCCTTATCGTAATAGGCCGATCCTTCTGATACGTGGGTTTTCCCCTCCACATGCATGACGCAGCAGCCGATGAGCTTTTCCACATTGGGATTCTGAACTGCCTTTTCCCGAAGCGTGCGCACACGGCCTTCTTCCTCTGCGATATTGCGGTAAACCTTACAAAGCGTCACATAATCGCTTCCCGCTGGGACGAAGCAGTATGTCACCGTACGGGCATACCGCATTGATCCCATGGAAGGCAGGAAACGCACAAATACCCTTGTGGGGCCTCCGGCCGGATGGGATATGGTATAGGCGCTGTCCCAGCTCTGCCGCACATAGCAGAGATAGCCGCCTTCCGGCGTGATCTCTCCCCACCATGGCATATATGCCGACTCTGAACACATCTGTCCGTCAAAGGGAAGCTTCTCTCCCACAGCCTCCGGCCAGTCGGAAGGCAGAAGCTGTCCCTGCATGGTGTTCAGAACCGCATAGGAACCTTTTCCATCCGCCATAAGAGGAGCGGGCCAGCAGACTTCCTTCACCTCCAGGCCCGTCAGATTCAGAGGTACAAAGGTGCAGTCGGCAAAGCCGGTGGTCTTATTGACCAGAATCCGGGTTTCAAAGGAAAGCTCAGGATAGCCTTCAAACCCGAAATAGCAACTGCTTTCCCCTTCCCCAAGACCGGTAGAAAGATGGGAACGCCTGATCTCTCCGGCCTGTGCAAAAAGGATTTCTCTTCCATCTCTCAGTATGATACGCGGCTGAAAGGACGCGTCAAACTGCCAGCATTTTCCATCGGACGTGCGGAAGGAATCCCCCGTCCAGGCAACCTGATATTCGTTTCTCATAATTTTTCTCCTGTTATGTGGGAAACGGACCGTGTGCAGTCCATTTCCCGTCACCGTTCTGCTTTTATCGGAGCCCTTTGTATACGGAACCCCGAAAGTTACCAGAGTTTTCTGTCCGTTTCCGGCGCCTTTGCGAACGGACCGGGCAGGATCTCCGTTCCACGATGGCTGCCGAAATAGTCTCTGTCGAAGACAATCGGCGTTCCATCCGGATTTTCAAACCGTTCCTCCGGTTCAAAGGCCTTACCGAGAACATCACTGTTAACCATGTCCGCCTTAAATCCATCCAGAAAATCATACAGGTTGGTGGAAAGAACCGGCTTTCCGTCCTGCATCAGGACATCAACTCTCACCTCATGTTCACCATCGACCAGATTATGTGTTTCCTTTTTGCAGGCCTTCGCTCCGTTAAAATAGACGTTTCCCTTCACCCATACAGGAAGATGTCCGCCATGCGCAGGCTCCAGCTTTGCCATGTCCGGCGTATCCGTGTCCATGTCAAACTGCCGGATCCATTCCTCATAGGTGGGATATTCGTCCATTACATGGGTTCCCACTTCCCGGTTTTCCTCATCGGAACCTTCGCTGCTGTCGCGCAGGACGGTAAAAGCTTCCTTCGGCCATTTCTGTACAAAAATATTGTTATAGAAGCGGTCGTCACCGTGCAGGATGGTCATGAATCCCATCACCTCCGTGCGGTGCGGGATATGATAGGGCGTATAACGCGGCCCGGTGCCTCCACCCACACAGGTCAGAGCTCCACAGATCAGATTATGTACCATGGCGACGCCCTGTGTCGCCATCCTCAGGGATGCGTCGGACATGAGGATATTATTATCGATCAGGGTAGGGCCGTGTCCCACCTCAACGAAAATATCCTGGCTCATCATGCCGCCCTTTAACTGTCTGGCAAAGGCAGGCCGCTGATTATCATGGAACAGATTCTGTGTAATCCGGGTTCCCTGCGCCTCCCAGTCGCACCAGATTCCCATGGTGCAGTGGTGGATATGGTTGCGGCGGTAGATCACATCGATGGCGGCATGCATTTTAATGCCCGCGATTTCCGCCCCGCCCAGCTCCATCATATTATTGATGTGATGGATATGGTTATCTTCAATGACAGAGAAAACTCCGCCCATCCGGCCGATAATTCCCCCCTGCTCACAGTGATGAATGTTGCAGCGGCGGATGATATGGCTTCCCACTTTTTCCTTCAGCCATCCATGATACTGTCCTCTGCATACAGCATCCCGCTCCATCTGCGTAGGACTCTTCACATGCTTACAGGTAAAGTAATGGTCATTGTCCGGATCCAGATACTTGCCAAGGCTGATTCCGGCACATTTGCTGTTGCTGATTTCGCAGTCCTCAATGATCCAGCCCTTCGACCAGTGCGGTCCGATCATGCCATCCTGATACGCGGCCGGAGGCGCCCAGGTGGTAGCTGCTTTTTCAATCCGGAAGCCGCTTACCGTAATGTATCCCACACCGGTCTTCGACGGAAGGAAGCATTCCCTGCGCACATTGATCTCAACCTTCTCCTCATTGGGATTTTTCCCCTGGAAGTTGGCATAAATCACCGTCTCCTCTCCGTCCTGTTCAGCATACCATTTGTACACGGAAGCCTCCGGTTCCCAGGAGCACTCCCAGATCTCTCCTCTGATGCAGGCTTCCAGGCTGTCCGCTTCATAGAGCATTTTATCGTTCAGATAGACAGCGCCTGTGTGTTTGCTCCTGCCGGCAAAGTACCAGTCCCCATACACATAGGTGGTGTAGGGATTATAACCGCCAAACAGGCTGTTGCCAATCCGGCAGACCCATACATTCCCTTCATACGGCTTCCAGCTCTTCACCTCTTCCGCTCCGGTGATCACAGCCCCCAGCGGCTCGGTGCTGCGGTAGATAATTCTGTTTTCTTCCGTTCCGGCATTTACCGGATCCACATATTCCCGGTATACGCCGGGGCAGACCAGGATCTCATCTCCCGCCTTCGCAATACGGGCCGCGTCATTGATATGCCGGAAGGGCCTTTCCTTGCTGCCGTTTCCATCCCGAAAGGCAGCAGCGTCAACATAAATCTGCATGGTTTTATCCCCCATTCTTTATATTCTTTTAGAAATAATAATAGCGCATCTGAAATATGAGGTCAAGAGCTCATAAATCATCCTTTTTATCTGCAAAGAGCAATCAGATCGTTTACATCAGCTTCTGCCAGGCATTCAACCGTATCAGAAGATCCATAATAAATTTTGACCGTATTATCATCTTCCAGGATCAGTCCTCCGGGGAAAATAACATTTGTACGAAATCCGCCGTTCACCTCATACTCTGTTTCCGGAGCAATCAGCGGTTCCCGATACAGTCCAATCACTTTTGACGGATCTTCCAGATCTAACAGCATCATACCCGCACAATACCGTTTCTGCCACCTGGCTTCCCAGCCGTTTTTTCCCCTGGAAGAGTCCCTGTCCACCGCGTGGAACAGAACCAGCCATCCTGAGTCCGTTTTAACCGGCGGCGCGCCCGGACCAATTTTGTCATTCGCATATGGCACATCCTCCACTCCAAGCAGAAGCTTCGATTCACCCCAGTACTTCAGATCAGGAGATTCTGAAATCCAGATATCAAAGCGGTCCTTTCCCCTGGAATATACAGGAAAGGGTCTTTCAAGGCGTACATATTTTCCATTTATTTTTTCAGGGAACAAAACCATATTTCGGTTGTCCGGCACTGTCATGGACAGGATTTCAAATGACTGAAAATCTTCTGTCAGACCTATGCCGCCGCGCGTACCATGTCTGGTATCTGCCGCAAAACATAAATAGCAGCGCCCTTCTAGAAAGGTAATGCGGAAATCATATATTCTGGTAATTTCCTCATCATGCAGATCCTCTCTGGTTAAAAACGGCTTTTCCTGCACTTTCCACTGAATTCCATCCTCCGAAAAGGCTATTCCGATAGAACATTTCTGAAATGCGCCAATACCGTCAAAACGGTAATCATTGCGAAAAAGCATCACATATTTTCCCTGAAACTTTGCGACGCCCGCATTAAAAATGCATTCTGCCTCATATGGAATGTCCTCTTTGCTCAGAACAGGCATTCCCCCGTTATACCGCGTAATGACCGGACTGGATTTCAGTTCCGGAAACATTTTCCCCATCTTTTTTCTCCTTTTACATCAATTTTTTATGTCCGAGCTGCCAGAAAGCAACTGCGCTGGCTGCGGCCACATTGAGTGAATCTACCCCATGAGACATTGGAATACGGACAGTATAGTCACAGGCCGCAATGGTATCGGAACGAAGCCCGTCTCCCTCGCTCCCCAGTACGATGGCCAGCTTTTTCTCTGCCATCAGCCGGGGATCCTCTATGGACAGAGAATCCGCCCGGAGCGCCATTGCAACGGTCCGGAAGCCCAGACGATGCAGAAGCGCGTGTCCTTCCCCCGGCCAGGCATACGGCCCTTCTGCCGGGAGGAACGTCCATGGAATCTGAAAAACGGTGCCCATGCTGACGCGGATGGCCCGGCGGTAGAGCGGATCGCTGCAGCCATGAGTCAGAAGGACCGCATCCATATGAAGTGCCGCTGCGGAGCGGAATATGGCACCCACATTCGTGGGGTTCATGATCTGTTCCAGCACGGCAATCCGCGCTGCGCCCCTGCAAACATCTTCCACAGACGGCATATCCGGACGATACATGGCACAGAGCATGCCTCGGGTGAGCGCAAATCCTGTCAGCCGTGTCAGGATATCAAAAGGAGCCGTATAAACAGGAATCCTCCGGCTATGGCCGGGCTGTCCTTCCGGGTCACGCATCTGCAGCAGATGCATATTGTTCCGGATCAGTTTTCCCGCTTCTTCCGCCTGCCGTTCTTCACAGAGTATGGAAATCGGCACACAACCCGCCTGAAGCGCGCGCTCGATCACCCTGGGGCTTTCCGCAATGAATACGCCCCGGTCCGGTTCATTCAGCCGAAGCAGCTCTGTTTCCGAAAGACGGGCATACAGATCAAGCTCCGGAGCGTCAATATTGTCAATTTTCATAACATCAGTTTTGTCCGTTCGTTCTGTCATCTGCGTCAGGTTTCTCCTGTTTCTTCATATGGCTGCGGCGTCGTTTTTCCTCCACAGACCGAAATGAGCGACAGCGCTTCAGGCTGTGGCGCTGCCGCTCTTTATGTTCGCTACCACAAAAATATATCACAATGTACCAAATTCTTCAAGACAGGCAGTCATGGACAGCCGCACATGATCCGGGCATGAGATATTAAATGGCAGAAAGGAAGCCGGTGAAGGCTGTTGAAAACAGACCTGCACCGGCTTCTTCCTCGTGTGCCCGGCGGCGCACGAGTCTTACCTGTTCACGGAAGAGCTTCAGGCAATCCTGGTTACTTTATAATCCTGATCTTCCACGGCTTTTTTCAGAACATCGTCGCTGACTTGGGAATTCAGGGTCACAACTGCTGTTCCCGTCTCATGGCTCACTTCCGCGCTGTCTACCTGATCCAGCGCTTCAAGGGCTTTCTTTACCGTATTCTCACAGTGCATACAACTCATACCTTCAATACTGATCGTCTTTGTCATGGTTTTGTCCTCCTTGTTATTGCCGTTTTTCTTGGTTTTGATCTTTCTATCTTTACTGGTATCATACATTTTGAACCAGTTAAGACGCAATGCATTACTTACGACACAGAAGCTGGAAAGGCTCATGGCAGCGGCTCCGAACATCGGGTTCAACAGCCATCCGAAGATGGGATACCATACGCCGGCAGCCAGCGGGATGCCGATGACGTTATAAAAGAACGCCCAAAACAGATTCTCATGGATGTTACGCAGGGTTGCGCGGCTCAAGCGGATCGCCGCGGCCACATCGGTAAGCCTGCTCTTCATGAGCACCACATCTGCGGCGTCGATCGCGATATCGGTGCCTGCGCCGATGGCGATGCCGATATCAGCTCTTGTCAGAGCAGGGGCATCGTTGATGCCGTCGCCTACCATTGCAACTTTGCCTTTCTTCTTCAGGGAACGGATCACACTCTCTTTTCCGTCCGGCAGTACGCCTGCGATCACTTCATCCACGCCCGCCTGCGCTCCGATAGCCTTTGCCGTGCGTTCGTTATCGCCTGTCAGCATAACCACATGAATACCCATGTTACGAAGCTCTCTGATCGCTTCGGGGCTGTCTTCCTTGATGACGTCCGCCACTGCGATGATACCGATCAGTTTTCCATCCCTGCTGAAGAACAGAGGAGTCTTTCCTTCTTCGGCGAGCCTGTCGGCTGTTTTTCTGGTATCATCAGAAACCCCGGCATTCTGGCTGATAAATTTCAGGTTGCCTCCACAGATCAGCGAGCCATTCACTTTTCCGGAAAGGCCATTGCCCGGTACAGCCTGGAAGCCTTCGGCATCGTATTTCCGAAGGGAAGAATCTTCCTTCGCCTTTACGATGACCGCATGGGCGAGCGGATGCTCACTCTTCTGTTCCAGGGCATAGGCATATGCCAGAAGCTCCTGTTCTGTTATTCCGTCTGCCGGGATCATATCCGTCACTTTCGGTTCGCCGCTGGTGATGGTCCCTGTCTTATCCAGTGCGACGATCTGCGTCCTTCCCGTTTCCTCCAGGGAAACAGCTGTTTTGAACAGGATACCGTTTTTTGCGCCCATACCATTGCCGACCATGATCGCCACAGGCGTGGCAAGCCCAAGGGCGCAAGGGCAGCTTATGACCAGAACGGAAATGGCTCTTGCCAGTGCAAATCCGACGGTCTGTCCGGCCAGCATCCAGACGATAAACGTGACTATAGCGATGGCGATCACAGCCGGGACAAATACTCCGGACACCCGGTCGGCGATCTTGGCGATGGGCGCCTTTGTGGCCGCCGCGTCGCTGACCATCTGGATGATCTGCGAAAGAGTCGTATCCTCGCCCACACGGGACGCCTCGCACCGCAGATAGCCGGACTGGTTCAGAGTTGCGGCAGATACGGCGTCGCCCGCATTTTTATCAACCGGAATGCTCTCGCCGGTCAGCGCGGATTCGTTTACCGCGCTGGTCCCTTCCAGGACGATACCGTCTACCGGGATGTTCTCTCCGGGCTTAACGACGAACACATCGCCTTTCCGCACCTGGTCCACGGATATGACTTCTTCTTTGCCGTCCCGGATTACCGTCGCCGTCTTGGGAGCCAGCTTCATCAGGCTCTTCAGCGCGTTCGTGGTCCGTCCCTTGGAGATCGCCTCCAGCAGCTTTCCTACAGTGATCAGAGTCAGGATCGTGCCCGCTGACTCAAAATACAGATCATGCATATAGGTCATTACGCCCGCGGCATCTGAACGTGTCAGCGCGGCAGACATACCGAACATCCCATAGAGACTGTAAACATAGGAAGCTCCTGCCCCCAGAGCCACCAGAGTATCCATGTTCGGACCACCGTGGATCAGGCTGCTGAAGCCGCTCACAAAGAACTTCTGGTTGACCACCATGATCATTGTCGTAAGCAGCAGCTCGATCAGGCCGATCGCCATATGATTGTCGGCCAGGACGGAAGGCAGCGGCCAGTTCCACATCATGTGGCCCATGGAAATATACATTAACGGGATCCAGAGACAAAGCGAGGCGATCAGCCTCCGTTTCATTTTTGGCGTTTCTTTATCCTTCAGAGATTCCTCCTCCTCGGCGATAGAAACGCCCTTCCCTTTTGCCTGATCCGCATGCGCCCCTTTTTCCGAAGCGCCATATCCAGCCTTCTCAACCGCATCAATAACTGATTCCGGGGAAGCCGTGCCTTCCACTCCCATGGAATTCGTCAGAAGGCTGACGGTACAGGAAGTGACTCCCGGAACTTTGGAAACGGCTTTTTCGATCCGGTTGCTGCACGCCGCACAGCTCATACCGGTGATATCATATTGTTTCATGTTCATTCCTCCAAGTCTATGAATTCAAGTCAGAGTTATTTCATAAGCTTCTGCAGGACCTTTACGAGCTCATCGATGGCTTCCTCTTCCCTGCCATCTTTGATATCGTCCACCACGCAGGACCGGAGATGTTCTGCCAGGAGCACCTTGTTAAAACTGTTGAGTGCCGCGTTTACTGCCGAAACCTGGATCAGGATATCCGGGCAGTATACATCACTCTCAACCATTTTTCTGATCCCTCTGACCTGGCCTTCTATCCGGCTCAGGCGGTTCAGCATATCCCGGCGTTCTTTCTCAGAGCGTTGTTTTGTCCTGTGGCTGCATTTCGTACATTCTTTCGATTCTTCCACTCTTATGCTCCTTTTATAAACCCCCATGGGGTATTTCCTGCTACAGTCATAATATATACCCACCGGAGGTATTTTGCAACCCCTAAATTTAAAAAAAATTATAAATTCCTGTCCGCTCTCTGCCGTGTACAAAATCGGTTTTCCGGAAACTGCCATCTGCAAAGAAAGTTATCAACACTTCCTTCAGGGGAGGGCGACGTTCTGGACTCCCAGACCTGGCGGCATGCCAGTCATACTACAAAAAAGCGCTGCAGAGCTCTGCAACGCTTATGTCTTCCGGCATTATTCTTTTCAGGATCCTCTCAGCCACAGTCTCACAGGCATGTCTCTGTTCCAATCCGTACACCGTATATTCCCTGAAATCTCACTTATTTTACCTTGTGTCCGGACGCCGCTTCAAAATTATATTTCACGATCCCAAGGTCAACCTTTGTATATGGGCCGATGCCGGCGATACGGATCACAGGATTACCATCCTTCATTCCCATCTTAAATTTCTGCTGGTTAATGGCGGTCGGGGCCATGAGCGCGGCTTCCGCTCCTTTTCGGAACCAATCCGGCATCACGCCCTTTGTCACCATGACGCTTTCCAGTGCCCGGCTCTTGTGAGCTGTACCCTGTGTTTCTCCGTAGCCTATGGAAATGACGAGCACCAGTTTTTCTCCTTCCGGAATCAGCTTTTTCACGCTGCTCTTATTGAAGGACAAAGCCACCCAGCAGGTGTTCAGTCCCATCCTCTGTGCTTCAAGAACTATTTTCTCTCCGTAATAGCCGCACTTTTCATCCAGATCATCAGAAGGCTTACCCGCCAGGATGATATAGTTTTCCACATTGCGGAATTTCCCATAATGCGCCAGTCTTGAGTCAAAACCGGAAGGATCGTCAAAACGTATCCGGATATGCAGTCCGCTCTCCTCATTGCATGCCCTGATCAGCTCCTCCAGTTTATCTCTCTTATCCTCCTCGATCTTACGACCGGTATAGGCCCTCACTGAATGTCTTTCCCTTATTGCCTGTACGATATCCATTTTCATCCTCTTTTCTGCCATCAGATGACATTTCTTTCTGTATTACCATTTTCCGCTCACCATCTCTCCTCCCGGCCGGAATACCCGTTCGCACTCTTTTGGGAAGAATGAAACTCCCCCGGGGTACCCGGGGGAGTCTTTTGTACGGAGTCCTCGAAGTTAATCTGACGGACTTGACGAGCTTATGGCGTCAGTCCACCAGCTTCCCCAGCTCCTTAACGTGCTCGGTCTCGTTGGAAGTCTTGTGCTTGGCCTGCTTGGCATACAGATGGACCGCCACCTGGCTCTTCTTGATCGGCTGCATCGTGCCCGCACCGGCTACGCACCCGCCCGGACAGGCCATGCCCTCCAGCAGATAGCCGTTGTACTTTCCGGCCACCGCGTCCTTGAGCATCTTGTAGCAGTCCCGCAGGCCCTCGGCGTTCACCACCTTCACCTCACGGTCCGGGTAGCGGGCCGTGATGACATCGACCACGCTCTTGGCCACACCGCCGGCTACTGCAAAGTCCCGGCCATCGCTGGAGGCGTCGTTGACGCCATCCGGGTCCTCCTCCATCGCTGTAAGATCCAGTTCCTTCGCCGCGAAGATCCCCGCCATCTCCTCAAAGGTCAGCACAAAGTCCACCTCGCTGCGCACGCTCTTGCGCATCGCCTCGAGTTTCTTCGCCGCGCACGGCCCGATAAACACCACCTTTCCCGCCGGCCGCTCTTTTTTGATCAGCCGGGCGGTAAGCACCATTGGGGTTAACGCCATCGAGACGCAGTTGGCATATTCTGGGAAGCGTTTCTTCGCCATCACCGACCAGGCCGGGCAGCAGGAGGTACCCATAAACGGAATCTTCTCCGGCACCTCGGCGATAAAGTCCTCCGCCTCCTGGGTGGCGCACAGATCAGCGCCAATAGCCACCTCAAACACATCGGCAAAACCCAGATTCTTCATGGCGGCCCGCAGCTTGCCGGGGGTCACCTTCGGCCCGAACTGCCCGACAAAGCTCGGCGCTACCGCCGCATATACCCGCTCTCCCGACTGGATCGCCCGGATCACCTGGAATATCTGGCTCTTGTCAGCAATGGCGCCGAACGGACAACTGACCAGGCACTGACCGCAGGAGACGCACTTTTCATAGTCGATGTCCGCCTTGCCATTTTGGTCAGTATGGATGGCGTCCATACCGCAGGCAGCGGCGCAGGGCCGCTCCTGGGTGATAATAGCATTGTAACTGCACACCTCGGCGCAGCGTCCGCACTTAATGCACTTCTCCTGGTCGATGTGGCTGCGGCCGTTGTACCTGTCCAGCGTCACCGCCCCCTTCGGGCAGACCTCCACACACGGGTGGGCCAGGCAGCCCTGGCAGCCCTCAGTCACCAGCAGCCGCTTTTCGGCGCAACCATTACAGGCAAACTTGATGATGTTGATCAGCGGCGGGGTGTAATAGGTCTCGTCCCGATCGGCAGCCTCAATGTTGTCCGAAACCGGTGCGTGCTCGCCGGCACCGCGGTAGGGCAGCCCCATCGCCAGGCGCAGCCGCTCACCGACGATGGCCCGCTCCAGAAATACATCATTGCGGAAGTTCCCCACCTCGCCGGGGATGATCTTGTACGGCAGCTCCTCAATACGTTTGGCCACCGGCCACTCGGTGTGATAGGCCATCCGGGCCACTTCGGTGAAGATCATGTGGCGGATCTCCTGGATTCGTGTTTCAATGCCTCGCATAGAATTTCCTCTCTTTTTTCAACAGAAAAATGTCAAACAGTTACCTCTCCGGGTCCGCCGAAAGGCGAAAACCTTTTTACCATCATACCGGAAAACCTGCCGTCTGTAAAGTTATTAAACCTTAACGACAATTTTCCCGGAAGCTCGGCAATTCTGAGTTTTCCCCAAAAGCCGAAAAACGCCGTATTTACGCTATATCTCCCGAATATCGTACGGAGTTGTCTGATATACGTAATAATTGAGCCAGTTTGTATAAAGGTTGTTGCAGTGAGACCTCCAGGAAAGGATTGGACGCTTCGTGCAGTCATCGTCCGGATAGTAATTGACGGGAATGTCAATGGGAAGGCCCTTCTCCTTGTCCCGGATATATTCGTTATGTAAAGTGTAGCGGTCATATTCCGGATGCCCCATCACGAAGACCTGGCGGCCTTCGGAGGTCATGCACAGAAGCACACCGGCTTCCCTGGACTCCGCCATCACCATGAGGTCAGAACAGGCGTGAATGGCTTCTGCAGGCACCGCGGTATGACGGCTGTGGGGAATGTAAAAATAGTCATCAAAACCACGTACCAGCGGTATCTTCCGGTTGAGCACCCGATGCCGGTAAACGCCGAACAGTTTTTTGGGCAGAAGCACCTTGTTCAGTCCGAAATGGTAATAAAGCCCCGCCTGCGCTCCCCAGCAGATATGGAAGGTGCTGGTTACATGGGTTTTGGACCACTCCATGATCTCGCAAAGCTCCTGCCAGTAATCTACTTCTTCAAAAGGGATCTGCTCCACCGGTGCGCCTGTGATGATCAGACCATCGTATTTGTTGTCCTTCAGCTCATCGAAGGTATTATAAAACTTGTTCAGATGAGTGATGGAGGTGTTCATGGATACATGGCTGTTCATTTTCATAAAGGTCACATCCACCTGCAGGGGCGTGTTGGACAAAGAACGCAGCAGATGCAGCTCCGTGTCCTGCTTGACAGGCATCAGGTTCAGAATACAGATCTGCAGAGGACGCATGTCCTGATGCAGGGCCCTGTACTCGTCCATGACAAAAATATTTTCATTATCCAGAATATCCCTTGCGGGAAGATCGCTCTGTATTTTAATCGGCATTTTTTTATCCTCCAAGTTCTACTTATGCTTCCGCCATATCCAGATACTGACGCATGAATTCTTCTTCCGTAAGGACAGGCACATTCAGCTCCTTCGCCTTTCTGTTTTTGGCGGAGTTGGAGGTGCTGTCGTTGTTGATCAGGCAGGTGGTTTTTCCGGTCACGCTTCCCGTAACCTTGCCGCCCTTCTGTTCGATCGCCTCCTTCAGGGCGCTCCGCCCGTCGAAATGGTTCAGGCTTCCGGTCACCACGAAGACGAGGCCCTTCAGGGTCTGGCTGGATTCGTCCACCTCCGTGTGCTCGATGGTAAGCTCGGAAAGCAGCAACTTCATATCCTCCCGGTTCTTCTCCGACTGCCAGTAATCGTGGAAGGTTCCGGCGATCACGCCGCCCACGCCGTCGATCAGGCTCAGCTCCTCCACATCCGCATCCATCATCCTGTTCAGATCATCGTTGTATTCCCGGCAGATCATTTTCGCGTTAGCAAGGCCGATATTCTGGATTCCCAGTCCGTAGATCACCCGGGGAAGGGTGGTCGTTCTCGCCCGCTCGATGCTTTCAGAAAGGTTCTGCCAGGATTTTTCTCCGAAGCCCTCCATGGCGATGATCTCATCCCGGTAACGGTCCAGATGGAACAGATCCGCAAAGCGGTGGAGGAAGCCTCTGCCGAGAAATTTCTCCAGCGTGGCTTCGGAAAGTCCGTCGATATTCAGCGCGTCCCGGCTGACGAACAGAGCAAATGCCTTTACCTTCTTGGCGTCGCAGTCCGGATTGACGCAATAGAGGGACTGTACGTCGTTCACCTGCCGGATCTCCGCCTTTCCCCCGCAGACCGGGCAGGTATCCGGAATGGGAAGGGTGCCGCTTCTGGTCAAGTTTTCCGCGATCTGGGGAATGATCATGTTCGCCTTATAAACGGTGATCCTGTCTCCGATTCCCAGCTCCAGACTTTTCACAATGCTCACGTTATGGACGCTGGCCCGGCTTACGGTGGTGCCCTCCAGCTGTACCGGCTCAAAGATGGCGACCGGGTTGATCAGACCGGTCCGGCTGGCGCTCCACTCCATTTCAAGCAGGGTGGTTTCTGCCGTTTCATCCTCCCACTTGAACGCGATGGAATCCCGGGGAAACTTTGCCGTAGTGCCCAGGGAAAGCCCATAGGCGATATCATCATAAATGAGCACCAGGCCGTCTGAAGGAATGGGAAAGGTTTTGATCCGTTCCTCGAAATCAGAAACCGCCTCTTCCACGTTCTGCGCGTCCACCTCCCGGTACTCCACCACATCAAAGCCCTGTGCGGCAAGGAATTCGAACTGCTTCTTTCTGGAATTTTCAAAATCCGGAGTTTCCTGCCGAAACTGAGAATCCGCTTCGGAAGTGTCCTGCGCGGAAACCAGCGCAAAGGCATAAAAGCGCACGTTCCGCTGCGCTGTGATCTCGCTGGAAAGCTGGCGCACGGAACCGGAGCAGAGGTTTCTCGGGTTTTTATAGCGTGCATCCACATCCTCAATCTTTTCATTAATTTTTTCAAAATCCGCATAGCTTATGACTGCTTCGCCGCGAAGCACCAGCTCGCCTTTAAAGGGAATGACAAGAGGAATGTTCACGAATACCTTCGCATTGGGCGTAATCACCTCTCCGATCTCCCCGTTTCCCCGGGTGACCGCCTTGAACAGCGTTCCATCCCGATAGGTGAGCACCACGGTCAGGCCGTCCAGCTTCCAGGAAAGAAGTCCCTTCTGATTTCCCAGCCAGTCCCTCAGCTCTTCTCTGCTCTTCGTCTTTCCCAGCGAAAGCATGGGGCGCTCATGGCGCTCCTTGGGAAGCTCGTCCACCGCCTCGTAGCCTACCGTCACCGTGGGGCTTCCCGCCAGCACGGTCCCGGTTTCCTTTTCCAGCGCCTCCAGCTCGTCATACAGTCTGTCATATTGGAAATTGCTCATGATCTCCCTGTCCTCGGCATAATATGCCCGGGACGCTTCGGTCAGTTTTGCAATCAGCTCTTTCATTCTCGCCGTCTTATCCATGTTTACCTCCATGTCGGAGCGTCCTTTGCTCCGACCGCGCGAAAAAATCGCGTATGTGATTTTTTCGCTGTGATCACAGCAGTTTTGCGGCGTTCTGACGCAAAACTGCCGATTGAAAAATAAGCCATCAGGCTTATTTTTCAATCTTCCTTCTTCCCCTTATTGATTTTCCTGAAATATTTTTTCCTGAAATACTTTTTCAGGAGCACTGCTCTCCGGCCCGGCATCCGGCTTCCGGCCCTTTCCCTTCGCGATGCGGTACAGCTCCTGAAGCTCTTCCTTTTCCACCAGCCGGTAGTTTCCGGGCTTCAGCCTTCCCAGTGTAATGTTTGCCACCCGCACCCGTTTTATACCGGTCACATCCATGCCCAGTGTGCGGCACATCCGCCGGATCTGACGGTTCAGTCCCTGTGTCAGCACGATGCGGAAGGTGAATTTTCCCTCCTGCTCCACCCGGCAGGGTCTGGTCTGTACGTTCAGCTCCTTTAAAAACACGCCCTCTGACATTTTCTTCAGAAAAGCGTCGGTGACAGGCCGGTTTACCCGAACCAGATATTCCTTTTCATGAAAATTGGAGGCGCGCATCAGCGCGTTGATCAGCTCTCCGTCATTGGTCAGAAGCAGAAGCCCCTCCGAATCCTTATCCAGCCGCCCCGCATAGGTAACCCGGACCGGATAATCCACCACGTCCCGGATGGTTTTTTCCGCGAACCGATCCTTCTCCGTGCAGGTTACGCCGACTGGCTTGTAAAAGGCGAGAACCACCTTTTTATCTTTTCGTTCCAGAGGGCGGCCATCCACCGCTACCTCGTCGGACGGCCCCACACGCATACCCATGTCCGCAGGCCGTCCGTTCACCGTTACCCGTCCGGTTTCGATCATCCGATCGGCCTCCCTGCGGGAACAGATCCCGCAGTCGGCCAGGTATTTATTCAGTCGTTCCTGTTTTGTATGCTGTTCTGTCATTCTGTATTCCATATCCTTTTTAAAATTGCGCTGTGCTCAATCATTATACCACGTGCTCAGGGAAGAAAGCGACGCCGCAGGCGGCATTTTCTTCACAAGCCGTGGATTGCCGGTATAATCCCTGCGAAGCAGGGCGGCACGATGAGATCGTGCCGGATTGCGCTGTGCGCAATCATTATACCAGCTCCGCGGTTGTAAATCCAGAAGATTGTTTAACGTATCATACCGCAGGCAATTCTCTCTCCCGCATCTCCGGCGGGCTGACTGCGGTAATCATCCGGCATGGAATGAATGATTACCGTTTTCCCGGGAAGCTCATCAGGCAGGAAGCGTTCCGTATAGAAGGCCAGCCAGGCCTTTCCTCCGGCTGATTCCAGAACAGGCATATCTCCGGCATGCGCCGGATGGGGACAGGAGGCGGGATTGTAATGCCCTTTCGCTTCGGCAAATGGCTCGGCCGCCGTCCCGCTGCAGGACGGCCCTTCATGGATATGGAAACCGAAAAAGGCGGTTTTGCATGGTCCCTCCGCCTGCGGCAGGCCGCAGATATCCGCCAGCACCACCGTCCCGTTCTCAAACGGATAAAAGGTCACAAGGCCGCGGATCTCCGGATATTTATCCGAGCCCTTCATATCCGCGCCTGCCGCCGGCTGTTTCGTGAGAAATTTCAGCATGCTGTCCGTGAGAAGTCTGATCAATTTTTTCTCCTTTCTGAAGCGTCAGATTCGCATCCTGTTTTCATTGTGCAGGCGAAAATACCGCGTTTCCTGCGCTTCGAACAGTTCTTTCTCTGTTTATGATATGAGTCCGGAGAAGAAAATGACAGAGGCTGGCGGAAAACGTTTGTATCAGGGAAGGAACTCTGCTATAGTAGGGCCAGAGAAAGGCTTTCCGTTCCTGTGCGTGAGGATGGCAGGTTTCCCGCAGAGGGCAGAAAATACAACTGGAGAAAAAATTATGAATAAGAAGAGACCGGAAATTCCAACAGACTGCCTGTTTCAGGCATGCTATAATCCAGAGCTGGAAGAGGAAATCAGAAAATGCAAGGAGAAATGCTATCAGTTTAACCGGCTCAGTCCCAATGACCGGGATGGTCAGCAGAAAATCCTGGAAGAACTGCTGGGAGGCATGGGCGAAAATGTGGTATTTACCCCGCCCTTCTGGTGCGATTACGGCTATCATATTTTTGTGGGGGATTTCTTTTACGCAAATCATAATCTTGTGATCACGGACGGGGCAGAGGTTCGGTTTGGAGATCATGTTTTCATCGCGCCGGACTGCTGCATCACCACCGCAGAGCACGCGATTGACCCTGAGCAGCGTAAGGCTGGCATGGAGGTGGCAAAGCCGGTCTGCATCGGAAATAATGTATGGATCGGTGCAGGCTCCACCATTCTGGCCGGCGTCACCATAGGGGACAACTCCGTTATCGGGGCAGGCAGTGTGGTTACAAAAGACATTCCGGCAGGGGTTGTCGCTTTTGGCGTTCCCTGCCGGGTTATGCGGGAAATCACGGACGCAGACCGATACCGCTATCCCCTTTATCAGCCGCAATAAGTTTTTACAGCTCTTTTTTCTCATAAAAGGCGATGGACAGCTTCCAGGAAACCACGTAGATCAGAATTGCAAGAGCTGCCAAAAGAAGAGAAACGCCTGCCTGCGGCATAAAGGCTCCGGTTTCGAGGGCATTTTCTCCGCCGGAAACCTGGATGCTTCCGAATGCGGCGCTCCCGCCGCAGAGCAGGATGATCACGGCAAAATAGGCGATCCTCCCTTTTTCCGCGCCGAACCGGAACATGAACGGCAGCGTCGTGGCCGGACCGATCAGTCCCAGAAGAAGGAACATGGCCGCCATGCCGAAAACAGCATACAGATCAAAATCGCCCATCCGGAACAGCCCCAGAGCATACAGAAGGGTTGTAATGCAGATCACCGGAAGCTCCCCCAGCAGGCCAATCAGATATTTGCAGGATACGAACTGCGGGCGGCTGCAGGGGAGTGTTCCGCTGTAAACGTCCCATTTTTCCCGCTCATCGTAGGAAACCAGCGATGCCGGAATCAGTCCCACCAGAATGCAGGGATAGGCCAGCAGGAAAAAACTGGAGCCGCTCATCAGAGACATCCCGAAAAATATTACGATAATCAGAAGAAATGCCCCGCAGTATTTCTCCGACATATACAGATCCTTTAAAAGCAGGCCTTTCATGCTGCCATACCTCCTTTGCCTTTGACCATGAAAATGAACAGTTCTTCTATGCTTACCACACCAAGGTTGAATCCAGACGGGACTGCATCCCTCCGCACGATGGCTTCCACACCGTAGGGGGATTCCCGTTTTCCCAGAACGGCCGAAGGATTCAGCTCAGAGAGCTGTCCGGCCGTGCAGCGCAGGATTCCGTATTCCTCCAGAAGTACATCCTTTTCCTCACAGAGAAGGAGTCTGCCCTGATGAAGGAAGGCGATATAGTCACATATTTTTTCCAGATCGCTGACAATATGGGAAGAAATCAGCACCGCGTGGCTTTCCTCTCTGGTAAATTCACCAAACAGCTCCACCACCTCGTCGCGGACCACCGGGTCCAGACCATTGGTGGCCTCATCCAGAAGCAGCAGCTTCGGATGATGGGACAGAGCCACAGCGATTCCAAGCTTCATTTTCATCCCTCTGGAAAATTCCTTAAATTTCCGGTCCATGGGAATGGAAAGGCGGCGCAGATACTTTTCATATTCTGCATCATCCCATGTTTTGAAAATTCCCCTCATCACCTTCCCGATCTGCCCTGCCTTCAGGCATTCCGGAAGGCCGACGTCATCCAGCACAACGCCGATCTCTTCCTTGAGAGAAGACAGATTGCTCTGATTATCCTGTCCCAGTATGGTGATGGTTCCGCCGTCTCTGTGGATCATATTCAGAAGCAGCTTCATTGTGGTGCTTTTTCCCGCACCGTTCTCTCCCACCAGCCCCATGATGCAGCCGCCCGGCAGTGTCAGGTTCAGGTGATCCAGCCTGAAATGGGGATATTTCTTCGACAGGTTTTTGATTTCCAGCGCGTTATATACTTTCATCTCGTTTTCCATTGTTTTACGAATCCTCCATGATGCAGTTCAGCATGTCGATCAGATCCCGTTTACTCAAATTACAGGTTGCGGCAAGCTGTGTGATCTTTTCCAGGTACTCTTCGATCTTCCTGAGATTTTCTTCCCTCAGAAGCTCAACATTTTTGGGGGCTACAAAACAGCCCTTGGCGGCTATGGTATAAATGAAGCCTTCCTTTTCCAGTTCGTCATACGCCCGTTTGGTTGTGATGACGCTGATCCGCAGATCCTTTGCAAGATTCCGGATGGAGGGGAGCGCTTCATCCTCCTGGAGCGTACCGTTTATGATCTGTGCCTTGATCTGGGAATAAATCTGATCATAGATCGGTGTTCCGCTCTTGTTGTCAATAAAGATGTTCACTCCATCATTCCTTTCATTTGTTCTTTCTGTATATTAACAATATATACAGTATAAACAGTTTTGTCAATCCCTTTTTTAAATATTTGAAACATTGCTTTCAGGCTTTTTGATCCGTGTTCTCCATATATGTTCTCCGGGCCGGAAGCTGAAAAACTGAAAACGGGAGAAAATCCCCTCATGACAGGGAATTTTTCTCCCGATAATAAGATAATAATCTTGTATCTTTTCGTCTCTTTCAAATACATCCCGATCCGTCGGCAGAAAGACGCCACGGTGGGTGGAACGGTTCAGGACCCGCGGGATGGATACCGCATTGAAATCCTCTGTGGCTCCTCTCTTTTTTCATATATCAATACTTTTTCCCGGAAAGCTTTCGGAGAGCTCCGGAAGCATAATAAGCCAGGAAGATAAAGGTTCCCATCATTGACAGATAGTCCAGATAAAACAGGGGGACCGGTTCATTAAAGTCCAGGAAAACAAACTGGGTACGCAGGAACATATAGACAGGGAAATCACGCGAAATGAATACGATCAGACCGTAGAGTGCGATTACTGCCCCAACAATGAAAAACGGGATGCTGCCTTTTCCGCTGCGGTACTTCTGTTTTTTCAATGTCCTTCCCGCAAGTCCCAGGAGCATTCCCCAATGCAGCCCCAGATGCAGTGACATCAGGACGAATCCCCAATGGGATGCCGCGATATGCAAAAGCCTTGCAAAGGACATTCCGCCATGTATTCCCAGAAAGGCAAATACATGATTGGAGAGCATGATCCCGCTGACCATCAGGCCGATCATGGAAAGGAAAAGCAGGATATCAGCAATCAGCATAAAAATACGGGATGGGGAATATTTCCCGCGGAACAGATTTTTATGCCAGTTCCCGTTGAGACCGTGATGGACGAGAAACAAAATGAACATTGCCGCCCCCGCCCACTCGTGGGCGATATCGCCCCAGAACTGGTAACCCATTAAAAACAGCAGGGTAAGCGTCATCAGGATATCAATCCCTGTTTTCAGGATCGCTTTTGGTTTCACCGCTTCCTCTCCTTCCCCATTATGCCAGGTTCAGGCCGTCGATCCAGGATGCGATCTCTTCTCCTGCGCCATCTACACTGCTTCCTGATACATGGAGTCCTTCAAGGATCTCTGCTCCCGGCGCGCTGTCGGACAGCTTATCCAGGCTCCGCCCAAAGCCGCTTCCGCCGCTGGTGCAGAAGGGAACGAGCGTCTTTCCCGTCCAGTCATAGGACTCCAGGAAGGTGTAAATGATCATCGGCGCGTCTCCCCACCAGTCAGGATACCCTACAAACACCACATCGTAGCTGTCCCAGTTTTCCACCTGGCCTGCGATCTCCGGACGGGCATTATCCGACTGCTCCTGCTGTGCAACATCCAGAAGGGTATCATAATCATCCGTATATGGGACCGCAGGTTCGATTTCGAACAGGTCCGCCCCGGTCTCCTCCTGGATCAACTGAGCCATCTGTGCCGTATTGCCCGACCAGGAGAAATAAGTTACGATAATGCCGCCGGCATCCTCCGATGTATCCTCCGTTCCGGCAGTAGTCTCAGACTCTTCTGCAGTGCCTGCCGTCTCAGAAGCGGAAGGTTCTTCCTGCAGAACTGTTTCAGCGGAGACAGATGCGGACTCCGCGGCCGTTGATCCTGCGGTTCCATCCTCGGCCGGCTGCGTGTTCCGGCTGCCGCAGGCAGCCAGGGATAATACCAATACCATGGATAATAAAACAGATAACATTTTTTTCATGGGGATCATTCCTTTCTTTTTTCATGAGCGGCCTCTTCTATGACGCCCGGACTATTCTTCTGCGCCATTGGGATGTTCCATTTGAGTATCCTGCAGGGGTTTCCGCAGGCGATGGCGTTGTCCGGAACGGACTCGGTCACCACGCTTCCCGCACCGATGACCACGTTGTCACCGATGGTAACGCCCGGAAGGATGATGCTGCCTCCGCCGATCCAGGAATAGCTGCCAATGTGTACCGGCACTGCCTGTGTCTTGACTGCAGCGATCCCGCCAGGCTCATGCCAGAAGCGCTGCGCACCGTCAAGCGCATGAACGGCTGTGTATATCTTTACATCCGGTCCGATCATGGTACACTCTCCGATAACGATCGGCGCGGTGTCCAGCAGCGTGCAGTGCATGTTGATAAAACTGTTGTCCGCAAGGTGGATGTTGCATCCATAGTCAACATAGATCGGCTGATTCACACGAACATTCCTGCCAGACGTTCCAAGGAGCTCTGTCAAAAGGCGGGACCTCGCTTCAGCATCTCCGGCAGGCAGGCTGTTGTACTGCCTCATCAGGTCCTTCGCATGGTCCTGCTGTTTTCTGAGCTCCGGGTTTCTGGCGTCATAAATCTGTCCGCTCTGCTTCTTTTCCAGTTCAGTCATTTTTCTGTACCTCAGTTCTTTTTGTCCTTCCTGCTGTATTCCCGTCTTTCACAGCATAAAGGACATTTGAAGGCGATTTTCCTTCCGTTCTTTCTATTCTTTCATCTGACCGCTCATGGTCAGAAATTTTCAAATTCTGCTGCCACATATTCCGGCAAGGTGCGGATGGGAAGATGCTGCGGGCAGACAATCTCGCATGATCGTTTTACCCATTACAGGCTGGTCAGTATAGGGTTGTTCAGATAATCATACACCCTCCTGATCTCACTGATCTTCCGGGTGTCCAGCATGGAAGGACAGCCCTTATCAAGCGAGGAAATCTTCTCCATATCTTCGTCATCAAGGCTGAAATCCCAGATGTCCAGATTCTCCTTCATCCGCTCTTTGTGTACCGTTTTCGGGATGACAATGACTCCCTGCTGCACATTCCAGCGAAGGATGACCTGAGCTGGCGTCCTGCCATGCTTTTTTGCGATCCCGGCTAATATCGGTTCGGCAAACATGCCCTTCAGGCCTTCTGCAAAAGGAGCCCATGCCTCCGGCTGCACCTTCAACTCCCGCATCAGTGAAAGGTCTTTCGCGCGCTGATAATGGGGATGGCGCTCGATCTGGTTAATCTGCGGAAGGACCCTGGCGTTATAACACAGGTCCAGCAGCCGGTCCGGCAGAAAATTGCATACGCCGATGGCACGGACCTTTCCTTCCTGATACAGCTCTTCCAGTGCGCGCCAGGAACCGTAATAATCTCCGAAGGGCATATGGATCAGATACAGGTCCAGATAGGTAAGTCCCAGGTTGTCTAAAGATTCCCGGAAGGCTTCTCTGGTTTTCTCATATCCCATCTGCTGGATATAGGCTTTGGTCGTGATGAACAGTTCTTCCCTTGGAATTCCACAGCTTTGAATTGCCCTTCCTACAGCTTTTTCGTTCTGATAGGAGCTTGCTGTGTCGATCATGCGGTATCCGGTGGAAATGGCATCTTTTACGACTTTCTCGCAGGCTTCCTCCGGGATCTGAAAGACCCCGAACCCTTCCATCGGCATCATTACTCCGTTACTTAATCTGACTGTTTCCATGATGAACAGGCCTCCTTTATCATTTCAGCCGGTTTCCCAAATGGTAAGCCTGCTGCGGGAACTCAGAGTGCCGGGTCATGGACGGCGTACCGCAGCCATATCCCAGCACCATCCCCATGTCCTCCAGATTCAGGTACCGTACCAGCGTCCTGTAGTGTGCTTCCAACGCCTCAAAGGTCCAGTCGTCACTGTTCCAGGCAACGGTCAGCAGGGCAGATTTCATGTGCTTACGCTGGATAGAACTGTTAAAGGCGCAGAACCGGTCGATCATGGTCTTGAGCTGAGCGGACATGCCATAATAATAGAGTGGCGTGGCAAACACTATCATGTCAGCATCCAGAATTTTCCGGCGGATGCCTTCCACATCATCCTTCTGCACACAGGGGCCTTCGTAGCCGCAGTGGATGCAGCCGGTGCAGGGATGGATGTCAGCGTGTGCCACATCGATCATATCCACTGTGTGGCCCGCTTCTTCCGCCCCTTGGCGGAAACAATCCGCCAGCAGGTGGGTGGAGCCTTTTTTGTTGGGACTGCCCTCCAATACAACGATTTTCATTTTCCGCACCCCCTATTTCATTTCCTTTTCCCAGTAACGGATGACGTTCAACGGTGTCGCGCCCGCCAGGCGCTCCATGGTTTCGATCTCATCCGCGGTCAGCTCCAGAGCTGCAGCCCTTGCAGCGTCCTCCACCTGGTACACTTTGGTCACACCGATGATCGGCAGAGTGCCCTTTGCAATGGCCCAGGCTACCGGAAGCTGAGCGATGGACACCCCATGTTTATCGGCGATCTCCTTCAGGCCGGCATTCAGCTTTTCCAACTGGGGAAGCATGGGGTTATACACCGCCCCGCGGTCAGAATCCGCCGGGAAGGGGTGTTTTGTATCATATTTGCCGGACAGCGCGCCCTGCTCCAGCACCATGTAAGAGAAGAAAGTGATATCGTTTTGTCTGCAGTAATCAAGGATCCCGGAAGTCTCGGAAGAACGGTTCAGCAGACTGTAATGGTTCTGGACTGCAGCGATCTTCAGACCCTCGGCCTCCAGGATGGCCGCGGCTTCCCGGATCTCCGCCAGATTGTGGTTGGAAAGGCCGATACGGCCGATCTTTCCGGTCTTTGCCAGAGGGATCAGCTTTCTCGTCCACTCCGGCGCACCCACCGGATTATGGATCCAGTAAACATCCATATAATCGGTGCCAAGCAGTCCGGCACTGATCTCATACATGGCTGTCACGGCGTTTTCCGCATTGGGATCGGCGCACTGGGGTGTGAACTTGTCTGAGATGAGATAGCTGTCACGGGGTACCGTGCGTAAAAAACCGCCCAGCACTTTCTCGGAAGTGCCCATCCCATAAGCATAAGCGGTATCCCAGAGATTCAGTCCGGCCTTCATGGCCGCATCGAATACCGGCCGCAGGTCAGCGTCGGTCAGGTTGCCTCCAAAGGTTCCATCGTTGCCCCAGGCCCATGCGCCCAGAGCGATTTTAGGTAATTGTTTCAGTTCCATATCCATTTCCTCCAAATTTCAGATTCAAATGCAAAATTTATTCTTAATCTGCCAGCAGGTCTTTATTTATACGCTCTCCGCCCACTGCTTCAGAGCGGCCTCCGAAGGATTCCCATTGAGCAGTCGTCCCTCTATAATCTTCGCACCGGGACAGATGCCAGCCAGTTCTCCGGCAGTTTTTCCAAGGCCGCTGCCGCCGGAAGTGGCGAACAGAATAATCGTCTTGCCGTTAAAATCATAACTTTCCAAAAAGGATCGTATGATTGCAGGCGCGGTATACCACCAGATGGGAAAACCCAGAAAGATCCGGTCATAATCTGCTATACCGGCATCTTTATCCGCCAGCTGTGGACGGGAAGAGGGATCGCTCATTTCCACGGAACTGCGGGAATGCTTATCCTGCCAGTCCAGATCCGCGCCGGTATAGGGCACGGCAGGCCTGATCTCATACAGATCGCCGCCGGCTGCCGCCGCCAGTTTTTCTGCAACTCGCTTTGTCGTGCCGCTGGCTGAGAAAAATGCTACTAAAGTTTTACTCATAAAATTTTCCTCCTATATCTGCTCGTTTCATCATGTTTACAGTTTCAATCTCATTTCCCTATCATCACTCCTTCCGAATCCCAGCTCTCTCGCCCAGCTCTGTATTTCTTCCCGGGAGGAGGCTGCTTCTTCCTCATAACAGTCAAAAATATCATCTGAGATCACCGCATCCGGCGCGGCTTCCGTGATCAGCTCCACGCTGTTCGCAAGGCCTCCGGTTCCATGGGAGCAGAACAGATATACCTGCTTACCGGTAAGGTCGTTCTGTTCCAGAAAGGAAAGCAGCGCCATGGGAACACCATACCACCAGTTAGGATAACCCAGAAAAACAGTGTCATATTGTTCCATATCCTCCACATTTTCCAGCAGCTCCGGACGTGCGCCTCTGCCTCTTTCCTCGTTGGCGCGGGACAGGCATTCATCCCAGCCGCTGGGATATGGCTCCGTGACCCGGATGGAAAACAGGTCTCCGCCGGTTTCCTCCTGCACCCAGCCCGCAAGCTGCTGTACATTTCCCGGCGGGATTACGCTCGGTGACGCCACGGCATCTACATCCTCTGCCAGAACCGCGTTATCCGCCCATGAAAAATAGGCGACCAGGATATTGCTTCCTTCTCCTTCATTCTCCCGCGCGGGAAGCTTAGTTTCTACCGGGCTGCCGTCCGGCATCTCCTGTCCGGCAGGGGAAACGTCCTCCTCTGTAGTTGCGGAAAGGGATGCCGGCTGACTTCCACAAGCCGCGAGCGTTCCGGGCAGCGCGTGTTCCATGGTTTCCTGTTACCGACCGCCATCAGGCAGCGAACGGCAGTCTGCCCATGCGCTCTTTTACAGTGTCATCTTCCATACCATGGCTTCCGTCCGCTTTTTCAGTCTTGCCGCCATGGGGCTTCCCGCTTTCAGCTCCAGCCTCTCCACGGGAAGGAATTCCACCGCTTTTCTCAGACTGTCATTCCAGAAAGCGGAATCATGTCCGCCCGGACGGCTGTCCCATACCACCTGATAGCCCAGTTCAAGCAAGAGATCCCTGAATGCCGTGTTCGCCTCATAAAGGGATTCATCCTCCGTCCCACAGTCCATATAAATGACGGGCTTCCTTCCACCGGAACGGGCCAGCTTCCTGGCCAGCGCTTCGTAATCGCAGTCCGATCCTTCAAAATCCTCTATTCTTTCCAGCCCGAACATGGACTGGTACTGGATTCTGTTAAAAAAGTCAAGTCCTTCCTCCTCATCGGCTCTCAGAATCAGACGCTTGATCAGTGCAGAAGAAAAGGCAGTGATATAGCCAAAGGTTTCAGGATTGCGGAGCCCATTTACAATCGCCCCGAAGCCGCCCATGGACAGCCCTCCGATGAAGGTGTCTTCCCTTCTGTCCGAAAGCGGGAAGGAATTTCTGGTAAACTCCACCAGCTCTCTGCCGATAAAGGTTCCGTAATAATTTCCGGTGAGCGGAGAATCACAATAGAATGAATTTTCTCCATTGGGCATGACGACTGCCATACGATACTGCCGGGCCAGATCCCACAGGGCCGCCATTCCATTCCAGTCCTCCTGGCTCCCGGTCATTCCATGAAGCAGATACAGGGTCGGAAATCTCTTTTTTTCAGTCTCTTCCAGGTATGCTCCCTGGTCCGTCGGCAGAAAAACACCGCAGCGTACAGAGCGGTTCAGGGCCTGTGAGAAAAATTCTACATTGAAATGTGCCATGGGTCTTCTCCTTTCTTTCTCATGTATCAATATCAACCAGCGTATAGCTCCGGCTTCCCAGCCCGATCGCCTCCGCGTGCTCCAGGGTGTGAAGACCGTTGCGGGATTCAATCCGTTCAATCAGGGACGCCCCGTCCTCCGCTGCGTATACCAGATCGATACAGGCCTGGTCCAGTGCTACAGGATCAAAGGACGCCAGAATTCCGATGTCGTGCATATCCGGCTCCGCAGGGCTGCTGTCACAGTCGCAGTCCACAGAAAGACGGTTCATCACGTTGATATACAGAATGTTTCCGTCCAGATAATCCACAACGGATTTTCCGGCTTCAGCCATGGACTCCAGGAAAGCGTCCTGATCACCTCCCCACATGCTTCCTCCAGTACCTCCGCTGTGGATATGTGCCTTACCCTCGGAGAAAGCGATGCCGATGGAAATGTTCTTGATCGCCCCGCCGTAGCCCGCCATGGAATGGCCCTTAAAGTGGGAAAGGACGACATAATAATCATAGTTGGCGAAGTTTGCTCCCACATAATTTTCCGTCAGATTGTTTCCGCTGGAAACCGGAATGGTCATGGAACCATTCTCATCCATGATATCCACGTCTGCAATTGCCGTATATCCATGATCCTCCGCCACCTGGTAATGCATGGCTGTATTAGCCCGTACGCCTCCGTAGGCGGTGTTGCATTCCACAATAGTAGGGTTGTCAAAGGACTGCACCAGCTCCCCGATCAGGTCCGTGCGCAGGTAATTGCTTCCCGGCTCACCGGTGGACAGCTTGACCGCAATATTTCCGGATGGGGAAGCCCCAAGCGCTTCATATACCGCGATCAGTCCTTCCGAACTGATATCCGTCGTCATATAGACAACCGGCTCCTCTGACGCTTCCTCACCGGCCCCTGACTCAGAAGCCGTTTCGGAAGACTGCTCCGCCGGGGCCGCCGTTTCTTCCGCGCTTTCCGTCTCCGCAGCCAGCTCCGTACTTTCCTCTGCCGCAGAAGCGGAGCTTTCCTGAGAAGCCGTGCTTCCCGGCCTGACAGAAGAATCCGTCTCCGCGGCAGCTTCCATCCCTTCCGAAACAGCTTCCGTGGTGGAGGCGGAAGAGCCGCACCCGGTCACCATCAGCGCGGCCGCAAACAGCAGCGCGGTCCATGTCTTCAGGTTTTGGCGCACAGCCCTTCCCTTTTCCGATGTGCTGCGCTCTTTCCATAATGCCATTCCTTTTTTCCTCATATATTTACCTCATTCACAAAAGCAGATTTACCGTCAGTCCAGTCACAAGGGAAAAAAACATCACAAAAACCAGGTACAGCAGGAACCGGCGCACTCCCAGCACGATCTTCAATGCGCCGAGGTTTGTGATCTTGGTGGCCGGACCGGTGACCATAAAGGAGGCGGCGCTTCCAACGCTCATGCCGTCCAGAAGCCACTGCTGCAGCAGCGGGATGGTCCCTCCTCCGCAGGCATACAGGGGTACGCCGATGGTCGCCGCCATCAGGACTCCCAGCGCCTCATTGCCGCCGAACAGAGCGGTCATCGCGTCCGCCGGAACGTATCTCTGAAACAGCGCGGAAAGCAGAATCCCAAAGAAAAACCAGATGCCCGTCGCCTTCACATTGCGCCAGAGATTTTTCAGGTAGCGGACCAGAAGATTCGGGTCCGTATCCCTGCTTCCCGGTTCATCAAACCCGGAAAAATCGAAAAATGATCTGTCCCTGTAAAAAAGGAGAAGCACAAGTCCGGCGGCGATTCCGCACAGGAAGCAGGATACAATCCGCACCGCCAGAACCGTCCCGCCAAGCGCAGCGCTGTAAATGATGAGCTGTGGGTTCAGAAGGATCGACGACATCATGAACGCGGCCAGCCAGTCGTCCTTCATGCCGCTGCGGGAAAAGGAGGCGGCGATGGGAATGGTGCCGTACATACACAGTGGAGAGGCAATTCCAAGGGCGCTGGCCGCCACAATTCCGAATACACCGAGACGTTTTCCCTGAAGGGAGCGGAAAGCGCTGTGGATTGTATCCTTCGCAAATACGGAAACCGCAGATCCGATGAGCATGCCCAGAACCCAGTATCCGAAAATCTGCTCAAACTGAACGGAAAAATAATACCAGATATAAATGAATTCCCTCCGTAAAATATCCATCCCCTCTCCTTACCCGTACCGTTTACTCCAGCCCGTTATAAACTTCGTCGCTTACCGCTTCCAGCCATTCATTTGAGGTTTCTTCTCCCGGAACCTCTACCGCGATATGAGCAAACCAGCTGTCTTTTTTGGCCCCGTGCCAGTGCTTCACATTGGCAGGAATCGTGATCACCGTTCCGGGAGTCAGGCTCACGGCCTCTTTTCCTTCTTCCTGATACCAGCCCTCTCCTGCCGTACAGATCAGAAGCTGTCCGCCGCCCTTTTTCGCGTGATGGATATGCCAGTTGTTCCGGCAGCCCGGCTCAAAGGACACATTTGCAAGGAACACCGGACAGCTTCCCGCTTCCGTCAGCGGGTTCAGATAGGAATTCCCGATAAAATATTCCGCATAAGCGGTATTGGCCTGTCCCATCCCGAATACGTTTTCTTTGTCAAAAACTTCTTTTTCACTGATTCTCATCGTATTTTCCTCCTGATTCTGATAAATGATGATTTATTTCTAAATATGAAAGAGTCCGTTGATCCAGTTGATGCACATCGGCACCCACATGCGGACGTTGGGATTTTCCTCATTGAGCCGTCTGCCTTCCTCATTGTAGGAGCTCAGGCTGTTGCAGACGGACATCCCGTGCTCTCCGCCCTGAAAAATATGCAGTTCAAAGGGCAGATCCAGTTCAAGCATCTTCGCCGCAATCATCACCGGATTGATCGCCGGGACAAATTTGTCATACCGGTTGTGCCAGAGAAACAGGGGCGGCATATGCGGACCCGCATAGTTGATAAAATCCAGCTCCGGTGTGCAGTCCTTCGCGATTCGGGCACATGCCGGATTGTAATATTTCGGGTCATGCTGGATGGTATTTGTATTATCCCACGGCGCATACGCAATGACGGCCGCATCAGGACGGATCTCTTCCGGACGTACGCCGAGGTTCTCCGCCAGGCCCGGCGTATTCCATTGGGTGGCAGACATTGCCGCCAGGCATGCCCCGGCAGAAAAGCCCATCAAAACCACAGCGTCCGGATCCGTATGCCATTCCTCCGCATGAGAGCGCACTTCCCGGATCGCTTTCGACACCTCCACCAGAATTTCCGGATAAGTACAGGCATCTCCCACCGAATACCGGAGAACAAAGGTATTGTAGCCTGCCTGAAGGAATGTCAGGGCCGCCGGTTCTCCTTCCGTATCGGAAAGGAAGGCGTATCCGCCGCCCGGCATGATAATAACGGCAGGCCTCTTCTCAATCTGGAACTTTCCCTGATCAGACTGGTCATGAATGTATGTTGCCAGCGTTGCATTGTCACTGATCCGTATTACCTTATGAATCATCTTTACCTCCATGCCGAAGCGGTACGCTGAGGCCGCGAGGAGAAATCACGCAGGTGATTTTTCCTCTGCGATCGCAGCAGTTTTGTGCTTCGGCGCAAAACTGCCACAAAGCTGGCTTTGTTTTGAAACAATAAGCCATCGGGCTTATTTTTCAATCTTCTCCCTTCTACTCATGAAAGGTCCATCTTTTTTAACCTTCAGACGATCCCCATTGCAGCTTCTTCCCAAATTCCCGTTCTTACAAGCCATTGACGGAGCATTTCTCTCAGCCCTTCTCCGCCGTCTCCGACCACCTCAAGCGTCTCCCTCACATCTGCCCTGGGGCACAGCCTGGCAATCTCCCGGCGGAAATCCGCCTCCACCCCGCCGCAGTGGGAACAGAATGGAAGGATGATCTTTCCGGACAGATCGTTTCTGTACAGCCAGGATGCCAGTGGAGGAGCGATGCTTCCGCACCAGTTTGGAGAGCCCGCCAGTATAATCCGGCAGGAATACGGCGACCGGGATCCCGGCAGCAGCCTGGGATAGTACCCGGTCCGGATCTCTTTCCTTACCTGCTCCAACAGCTCTGTAAATGCCATGGGATAGGGCTGCCAGGGATAGATCTCGCACCAGTCGCACTTCAGCATTGCCTGAATTTCCTGCGCGATCCGGTGCGTATTGCCGGAATAAGAATAGGAAACAATTAACGGATTCCCATATCCTGCATTCTCATGCTTCCTGCTATTGCCCAAATTTCTCTCACCCCTGTTTTCCAAAGGACATACATTTTCCGATCACATCCCCGGTTCTCAGATATTCATAGGTGGGCATCTCAAACAACACCGGCTTCAGACTGCGGTAGTCCAGCTTTCCTTCTTCGGTAAGCACCTCTTCCTCCGCATAAGTATTGGCAATGGTGCAGATGAAGTTGTCGAAGCCCTTTGTTTCATAGATATCCTCCACATCGCACTCCATCACCACAGGGGCCTGCGTAATAACCGGCGTTCCCGCCTCTCCCATCGTATACTCAAACAGTCCGGATTTGTCTTCTTTGCTTCCGCTCACACAGCCGGCATGATCCGCCTTCGCCAGCATCGCTTCATCCACGATGTTGATGGAAAGCTTCTTCGTCTCCCGGATCTCCTGATTGGTATAATGGGGCTTTGCCAGGCTGACCATTACATGGTCGTGTCCCATGATGCCAAGGTGTCCTACAAGCAGCCAGTTCGGCTTTCCATCCACCATCGCGCCTACCACCACAAGAGGAGTGGGATACAGTGCCAGTCCGTTTCCAATATTCTTTTTCATAATTTGTTTCTCCTTTCCTGTATGCTGCTTTTATAAACTGTTGTTCTGTTTTCCTCTTCATTATATTGGCGTTCTTTTTTTATGTAAAATACCTGTTTTTTATCATTTTCCATACGTGAAACGCATGGATTTCCTTTTGGCCGGATACCCCGGGTTAATTAAAATGGTAAATGCGCAGATACCGTCTCCCGTCCGGCTGACTCACATGAAAAAACAGCCAGCAACTGCTGACTGCCCTTTAGAGATATGTATGAATTTTTCTGCGCGGTCTGTCCGCAGACACAGCGGTAAAAACAAAAAACAGGTCCACCGCTCTACTCCATTTTTGGCCGAAGCATATTGATTTCCTGAATAAAAAGAGAGACGGCCGGAGAAAACAGGCGATTCTTTTTCCAGATCAGCACACTGTGCGTCGTGTGTTCCGGAGTAACAGGAATAAATTGCAGATCAGGACTGCTGTGAATGGCAAGCGCACCGTCCAGGCAGAATGCGCATCCCAGTCCCTGCTCCACCAGGAGGACCGCATTGGACAGCAGCGTATAACTCAGTGGAATGTGCAGATCTTTTTCCTCACATTTCATCCAGTTTAATATCTCCGCCCGCACCTTCTCCCTCGATGGTAAAATTAGCGGATATTGAGTGATTTCCTCTGTCGGAACGGACTTTCTGCCTGCCAGCGGATGGTCCTTTCGCATCAGAACCCCCCAGGTCTCTTTCTGCGGAAGGCGTACAAAATCGTACTTTTCAGTATCAACCGGCTCCAGCAGCAATCCCACATCTACCAGTCCCTTATCAAGATTATCTTTCACATAGTCCGCCATCTCATTATAAAGCCGGAAACGGACCAGGGGATATTTATCTGAAAATTCCTTAATCAGCCTGGCAAACCGCCGGCTCCCCACCGCTTCTGTGGCTCCAACTGAAATCAGCCCGCTGATATCAACGTTTCGTTCTACAAAGCTCTGTTCCAGCCGGTCTGCCAGTTCCACGATCTCTTCTGCTCTTTGTCGGAAAAAGATTCCGTCATCGGTCAGCGTGAGTCCCTTTTTCCCCCTTATCATCAGCGTAGTGCCAAGTTCTCTTTCCAGATCCATGATCTGGCGGCTCAGCGAGGGCTGTGTGATATGCAGGATATCTGCTGCTTTTGTAATGTTTTCTTCCTCTGCAGCAGTTAAAAAATAACGGAGAGTACGAAGTTCCATGCCTATTCCCTCCCTGAGAATTGGATTATGAACATTTTATCACAGGGACGGCATTTCAGCCAACGTTTTTCGTTTTACCCGTTTCCATATAATCCGCAGGGAAGTGTCAGAAGTTCTGCCGACAGAAAAGTTTTACATACCAATATGATTTCCGAAACGTGACAGGTACGCCCATTTGGTTGTGATGACGCTGATTCTCAGATCCTTTGCCGGATTTGCCAATTCCTCATTTTATTTCAAATTTACAATGATAACTTTTTGACAAATCGAGATATAAAGTTCCAAACAGCCTTTTATCTGCACCTTTTTCATGCTATACTGATCCATAGCAAAAATTCCATGCTGCCCCGACGGTGGCCGAAAAGGAGGACGCAAATGGACGGACAGACGCGCAGAGAACAGATCTTAAAAATGCTTGAAGAAAGTGAACAGCCCATATCAGGTTCCACGCTGGCGCATCAGCTGGGCGTCAGCCGCCAGATCATCGTTTCGGATATCGCCCTGCTGCGTGCCGCAAACCGGGACATCATGTCTACCGCCAGGGGATATCTGCTTTACTCTCCGCCAGTTCCCCGCCACAGCCGCTGTTTCATGGTCTCTCATACGGATGAACAGATCGAGGATGAGATGAATACCATTGTGGATCTGGGCGGAAGGGTACTGGATGTTCTGATCCCGCACCCCATATACGGAACCATCCGGGCGGATCTGGTACTCTCCTGCCGTCAGGATGTTGCCGCATTTATGAAGCGGCTTCAGACCTGTCATACGAAGCCGCTCTGCACACTGACGGACGGCGTTCATTATCATACCGTGGAAGCGGCGGATGAAAAACTTCTGGATTCCATCGAAAAAGCGCTTTTTTCCAAAAAATACTTGCTCACGTCCTGATGATATGATATGTTTTGCTGTAATGTGACAAGACACCTGTCATGTCATACTAATTACAGAATGGGGATTATCATGGAAAAAGTGAAAAAACTGTGCAACCGGATTTTTATCGAAGGGCTTTCCGGAATGGCCCAGGGACTCTTTGCCACGCTTCTGGTGGGAACCATACTGGAGCAGATCGGCGGTCTCATCGGAGGAGCCGCAGGAGGATATCTTATTGTCATAGCCACAGTAGCCAAGAAGCTGACCGGTGCGGGGATCGGCATGGGCGTTGCGGCTCGTTTCAGGCAGGGAGCTCTCGTGTCCGTTTCTGCTGCTGCAGCGGGCATGATCGGAGCTTACGCAAAAGAAATCACCGCCGGAGAACTGCTTGCGGACGGAGTGTTTACACTGGCCGGCGTAGGGGAACCTCTCGGAGCCTTCGTGGCTGCCTACCTGGCAGTGGAACTGGGAGGGCTGGTTGCCGGAAAAACCAGGGTGGATATTCTGGTGACACCGATTACCACCCTATGTGTGGGCGCGGCAGCCGGACTTTCTGTCGGCGTTCCGATTTCCGCCTTTATGACCCGGATTGGAGAGCTGATCAACTGGGGAGCCGTCCAGCAGCCTTTCTGGGCCGGAATCATTGTATCCGTTCTCATGGGAATCGCTCTGACGCTGCCCATCAGCTCGGCGGCCATCGGGATTTCCCTGAACCTGAGCGGTATCGCCGCCGGAGCCGCAGCGGTGGGCTGCGCTTCCAATATGATCGGCTTTGCCGTCGCTTCCTTCCGTGAGAACGGCATCGGCGGCCTTGCTGCTCAGGGACTTGGTACCTCTATGCTGCAGATGCCAAATATTATCCGCAGGCCGGTCATCTGGCTTCCCGCCATTATAACAAGCGCCATACTGGGTCCGATTTCCACCTGTCTTCTTGCCATGCCGAACAACGCTACAGGCTCCGGCATGGGAACCTGCGGTCTGGTGGGGCAGATCATGGCGTTTCAGACCATGACCCAGGACGGATATTCTGTCCCTTATGCCCTGATTCTGATCCTTTTCATGCATATCCTGCTGCCCGGACTGCTTTCATTCGTGATTTCTGAATTTATGCGTAAGCGCGGATGGATCAGGCCGGAATACATGAAGCTGGACATCTGAGCAGGCACAGGCGCAGATGAATTTCCCGCCGCGGATGCAAATTTCTCCTCACGCTTCCCTCTATTCTGCGTCATCAGCGGCCCATGCCTCAGCCAGCTTCTCCAGGAGCGGATAAAGCCGCTCCTTTTCCTCCCTGGTCAGGATTCCGAACAGCTCATCCGCCATCCTCTCCCTTTCCTGCCTGGCTTCCACCGCCGCCTGCTCTCCCACCGGCGTCAGCAGGATGTCCAGGTTTCTCCGGTCCGAAGCGCTGACCTCGCGGCGGATCAGGCCGCTTTTTTCCATGTTTTCCAGCTGCTCGCTTAAGGTAGCCGCCCGACGCTCCAGAATCCCGGTCAGCTCCTTCTGGCTCACGCTCCCTTTTTCCTGAAGCAGAATCAGAATCCTGCCCTGCCCGCGGAACCTCCTTTTTCTGTGGTACTGGATATGCGCGCATTTTCGGAATTTATTCAAAAGCATCAGATTTGTGATTTCCATCTTTACCCCCATATCAAAACGCCTTTTGCGGACAGTCCTGGTCAAATAATCAGGGACCTTAACATTTCTTTTTTCAGTTTATGTCGTCGTATAAAAAATGTCAAGGGACCTGATTATTCTGTGGAAGTCCAGATTGATCTGTGATAAAATCAATTATTGTTCCGTCAGGTGAGCTGAGCGCATTTTCCGCGCTGTCCCTGTAAAAGGCGTGCGCCGGATGCAGCTGCCGTCAGGCAATCTTTAATTGCCTGCGCGCTGGGTACGCATCCTCACCAGAGCTGGAATCTGTATGGAAAACTCGAAGGAAAGGACAACCGCCATGGATTTTGAGATACGAAAATGCGGCAGAGAAGACATCGATACCATCGTCGGGCTGATTCAGGCCGTCTATGAACAGATGGAGCAGAAGGAATGGTTTGCCGCAGATAACAGTGAATATACAAGGAAGGTTCTTGCCGAAGGCCGGGGAACGGCCTGGATGGCTGTGGAAAAAGAAAGCAGACAGCCCGCGGGCGTCTTCATGGCCGCCATCCCTTCCGTCCCTGGCGAAGGGATTCCCGGGCAGGGGGCAGACGGGATTTCTGAGGCGGGGGCGGAAGGAATTTCTGTGCCCGAAAACACGCAGGATGACTATGAGGAAAACCTTGGCCGTGACATCGGCCTTCCGGAATCGGAGCTTGGAAAGGTGGCCCATATGGACTCCGCCGCCGTCCTTCCCGCCTTCCGCGGGTTTCATCTGCAGCGGCGGCTGATGAAGACCGCCGAAGAAGAGCTTCGAAAAGAGGGCTTCCGTTATCTGTGCTGTACCGTCCATCCGGATAATGAAAGCAGTCTGCGGAGCGTTCTTTCTCAGGGCTACCGGATCGCAAAAACCTGCGAAAAGTACGGAGGCTCTCCCCGGCACATCCTGGTCAGGGAACTGGAATAGCCCCAAATATAGGCCCAGTCAGAATTTTCACCAGTGGCAGAACCGGAAAGCATCCGTCCTGTCGGAAAGGATTTTCATCATGAAAGGAATGGGAACCATCATCAACGTGGCTGCCGTTCTGCTTGGCGGCGGAATCGGCATGCTGTTAAAGGGCGGCCTCAGGGAACGCTATCAGCAGATCCTGATGCAGGCGCTGGGTGTATGCACGCTTTTCATAGGTCTTTCCGGAACCCTTCAGGCCATGCTTCAGATCAACGGAGATTCCCTGGAAACCGGAGGAAGCATGCTTCTGATCGCTTCCCTTGTCGCAGGAAGCGTGCTGGGAGAATGGATTGATATTGAAAAATGGATGGAGCGCTTCGGCATATGGCTGCGGAAAATCTTCGGCGGCAGAAACGACAGCCAGTTCGTGGAAGGCTTTGTTTCCGCCTCCCTGGTCATCTGCATCGGCGCCATGGCCATCGTGGGCGCTCTGGAGGACGGACTGCGCGGAGATCCCTCCATGCTGATCGCCAAGGCGGTTCTGGACGGCGTAATCGTTCTGGTCTTTGCCTCCGCTTATGGGAAGGGCACGCTTTTCTCCGCGCTTCCCGTGGGACTCTGGCAGGGAAGCATCACCCTGTTCGCCGGATTTCTGGAGCCGCTTCTTACAGACAGCGCCATTTCCAACATTTCCTTTGTGGGAAACGTACTGATTTTCTGCGTGGGCGTCAATCTCGCCTTTGGGAAAAAATTCCGGGTGGGCAACATGCTCCCCGCGCTTCTGCTTGCCCCTGTTCTGGGGACTTTTTGGGGCTGAGCGTTTCAGTATGCCCTACGGCTCAGGCTTTCTGCTGCGCACCAGCTCGATGGCTTCCTTTCCGCTCATGTGTTCTACGGTGAGCTCCAGCATGCACAGAACAGAATATTCCCTCTCGATCGCCGCTTTTCTGGACTCAGCGCTCTCTTCCGGGGAATACTTCGCGGCCAGCTTTTCAATGGCGCTTCTGATCTCTTCCTCCTCTTCCAGGATCCGCATCCTCCCGAATGCGATCACACTTCGGAAATAAGTGGTAAATTCCTCCGGCACAATTTCATCCTGATCGATTACGCAGAAGGACGCTTTTTCCTCCCTCCGGATGGCGTCCAGCTTGTGTCCCGTTCTGGCACAGTGAAAAAAGATCCTGCCGTTCTCATAAACATAACTCAGCGGCACAGCATAGGGATAGCCCCCATCTCCCATCAGGGCGAGGACGCCTGAAGTCTGACGCCTCAGCACCGCTTCGCATTCCTGTGTGGAAAGGGTCTGTTTTTTCCTGCGCATGGGACGAAAGTCCATCTGCTCTGTATGTCCGTTCATTCTCTCTCCTTTCGCCGCCGGCGGGCGGCACCCAAGCATGGAAAATACGATAAAATAGAAACGTCCCGTCTCCATTCCTTCTCCGGCAGTACGGAAACTTCCCTTTTTCTGTACTGCCAGGAACCCTTGCAGCGTTACCGGACTGACCTGCAGTCATGTCCGTCCGGCTCGCTGCCTGCGGGAATGAAGCGGGACGCTGCCAGTGGGCAGATTTACTGAGTTCTCAGCTGCGCACCCATTTTTTTCTCAAGCTTCTTCATCACCTGATTTGCGGCACTTTCGATTTCCTGAGAAGTAAGAGTCTTTTCCTCCGATCCGATGGTCAGACGGATGGTCACGGACTTCTTTCCTGCCGGAATCTGCTTTCCTCTGTATTCATCCACAAAGGAAGCTTCCTTCAGAAGCGCGCTGGCCTTCTTTTGGCCCATTACCGCGTCATAGATATCCGTCCATGCGGCGTTGGAATCAAACAGCATGGAGATATCATAATCGGTCTCCGGATAGGCCGCAAGGTGGGTGAAATGATTGGTTCTGGATTTCAGAGGCTTAAGCTTCTCCGTATCCAGCTCAAAGAGCATCACGGAAAGGTTCTTGATGCCGCATTCCATGGAAACCTTCTTGGCAAGCAGGCCCATATCTCCGACCTTTTCTTCTCCCCGGTACACATTCAGCCAGACCACCTGGTCCGCCCAGACAGGCTTTTCCTCCTTACGGAAGGAAAGAGCTTCCATGTGGGTGTAACGGGACATATATTCCAGAACACCCTTTGTCTCGCGGAAAAGCCGGCTGATATTTTTAACACTGCTGGCAAAAGCCGCTCCAATGTGTCTGCGCTGCTCCGGAAGGGACTCCGTCTCATCGTAGGGGGAGGTATAATTTCTGTCAAAGAACACCTGTGCCTCCTCAAAAATGGAGAAGTCATTAAAATAACGCTCGTTTTTCACCACCGCTTCACAGAGGTTTGGAAGCAGTGAGGAACGGATATGGCTCAATTCCGGTGCCGGCGGCGTGGAAAGTTTCAGGATTCCGTCCGTGCTCTGAAGAACGGCATTCACAAACGTGTCGTTCATCCAGGGATAGGTATATACCTCCTGCAGCCCGCAGCGGATCGCAAGATATTCCTTGATATTTCTGATCAGGTCCTGCTTCTTCTGATTGATGGCACCTTCAAAGGTGGTGGTGAAGGAGGTTGCTTCGAAGTTATCGTAGCCATACAGTCTGGCAACTTCTTCCATCACGTCGTCCTTGATGGAAATATCGCCCGTAGAACGCCAGGTGGGCGCGGTGACGTGCATATTTCCGCCTTCGATCCGGACGTCAAAGCCAAGCAGCTCAAGCTTTGCCTGAATCACATCATTTGACAGATTTTTTCCGAGACGCTTCGCGAGCCAGCCAAGATCCACGTCAATCTGGGCGCGCTCCAGCTTTTTCACATAATTGTCACAGTATCCGGTCACCTGCACCCCCGGATACAGCTCCTGAAAATACTGCATGGAAAGCGCAAGCGCCTGATCGCATCTCTCCGGATCGATGGCCTTTTCATATCTTGCGGAAGCCTCTGTGCGGGTATCATACCGAAGCGCCGTCCTTCTGATTCCGGCAGCCTCAAAGTTCGCAACCTCCAGAATAACGCGCTTCGTATCGGGCAGGATGGAATCCTTTGCACCTCCCATCACGCCGGCCAGGGCAACAGGTCCTTCGGAATCAGTGATCACAAGGTCGTCCGTGCAGAGATTAAGCTCCTTCTCGTTCAGAAGAACCAGCTTCTCTCCTTCCTCCGCATGTCTTACCACAATGTGATCCGTAATGTTGTCCGCGTCAAAGGCGTGGGTAGGGTTACCCGTCGCAAGCATAACGTAGTTCGTAATATCCACCAGCGCATTGATGGGGCGCATTCCGACCTTCCAGATCCTGTTCTGCATCCAGTACGGGGACGGCTTGACTTCCAGGCCGGACATCTCCACACCGATGTATCTTCTGCATCTGTCAGGCTCCGCAATCTCCACATGGAAATCCGACTGCACATCAGTATGGAAAGGCTTAATCTCTGCCAGAGGAAGATTGTACAGAGCAGCGAGCTCTCTCGCGATTCCGTAATGTCCCCACAGATCGGGCCGGTTTGTCATGGACTTGTTGTCGATTTCAAGCAGAACGTCATTCATGTCCAGAGCGTCAGCAAGAGGAGTTCCTGCAGGAACCTCGAACGCGGACAGATCCAGGATCTCCGCTTCCTGAGAGGCCGGGAACAGGTCACCCAGTCCGATTTCATCCGAAGCGCAGATCATGCCGTAGGATGCAACGCCACGGAGCTTGGAATTCTTGATCACGACAGGCTCTCCTTCGCCATGCCAGCGGACTACAGCGCCGGGGCAGGAAACCGCCACGCGCATCCCTTCCGTCAGGTTGATTCCGCCGCAGACGATTGTCTTAAGCTCTCCGTCCCCGATGTCCACCCTGCACACTCTCAGCTTGTCCGCATTGGGATGGGGTTCGATTTTTTCGATTACTCCTACAACCATGTTGTCGAAGCGGCGGGCGAGGTCCTCCACATCCTCCACCTCCACGGTGGACATGGTCAGGTCGTACGCCAGCTTCTTCAGATCTGTATCCTCAGGAATCTTCACATAATCCCTGATCCAAGATAATGATAATTTCATTTCATCCTCCTTATCTGAACTGCTTCAGGAATCTCAGATCGGCGCTGTGGAACAGTCTTACATCGTCCACGCCGTAACGCATCATAACCAGTCTGTCCAGACCGATGTTCACATAGAAGCCGGTATATACGTCCGGGTCCAGCCCCGCCGCGCGCAGCACATTGGGATGCGGAGAACCGCCCGGCATAACCTCGATCCAGCCCACATGCTTGCAGACACTGCAGCCCTTTCCGCCGCAGACCTGGCACTGCATATCGATCTCAAAGCCCGGCTCCACAAACGGGAAGAAGCCGGCACGCATTCTGACGGGCACATCCGTGCCGAACACTTTGCTCAGAATGCTCTTGATCATCACCTTGCCCGAGGTAAAGGTGATATCCTTGTCAACGATCAGCGCTTCATACTGGAAAAACGCTCTCTCATGATGGGAATCCGTGGTCTCGTTACGATATACCCGTCCCGGATAGACGAACCGGTACGGCGGCTTGTGAGTCTGCATGTAACGGACGCTTCCGCCGGTCAGATGAGGCCTGAGGCAGAGCTTTTCATTCGTACTGCCGCTGTCATGTCCCTCCAGCCAGTAGGTATCCATGCTTTCCCTTGCCGGATGATTCTGAGGAAAATTCAGCTTGTCAAAAGCATACAGCTCACTGGTGATCTCGTCCTCCTGGAAAATTTCAAATCCCATGGAACGGAAGGCATCATTCAGGTCGTAATACATCTGAGTGATCGGATGGAGTCCTCCTCCTGAGGGCTGAATTCCCGGAACGGAGCAGTCAAAGTCCGGAGATACCTCGGAAGCCTTCAGTTTCAGCTCCATTCTCTTTTCATCGATCAGTTCCGTGATCTGATTCTTGGCCTGGTTCATCAGCTTTCCCATTTCGGGACGCTCCGCAGGATCCAGCTTCGGGAGTTCCTTCATCAGAAGGCTCAGGGCTCCCTGTTTTCCCACGTACGCGCTTTTTACGTTCTGCAGCTCGCCTTCATTGGCCGCAGCGGCAATCCTGGCTTTTGCCTCTGATAAAATTTCATTCATTTTATCTTTCATTTCGCTTCTCCTTTTTCGCCGCCGTGAGGCGGCATTTCATCATAAAAGAATGGCGTCAGCCATTCTTTGGCACGAACCCCGGTTCGTGCCGGCCTCCTTTCAGGATCAGGACAGGTGTGCTTTCTTTCTGCTTTTCTTTTTTTCAGAAATAAAAAACACCGTCTCCTGCTTATCAACAAGGGACGATGTTCACATCGCGGTACCACCCTATTTCAGAGCATCCTGCGCTCTGCACTCATTCCTGTGCAATCGTCTGCTGCACTGGCATCCGGCTTACCGCATACGGGTCTGCATGCTTTTCGCCGGAAGGCTCCCATACTGAAGGTTCCAGAAGGTTCATGCGGAATGCTTTCAGCCGGTGGCGCTCCGTCTCTGACTCACTACATCTTCTGTACTCACATATGTTCACAGCCTGAATCTGTTTTAGTATTGCACAGACCCGGCGTTTTGTCAAGTCACAGGAATTTCCCTGTCAGACTTTCCGGCGTCCGGCGAATCTGATCCGGCGTTCCGGCCGCAACGATCCGGCCGCCCTCATCCCCGCCGCCAGGACCCATATCGATGATATAATCCGCGTTTCGGATCACATCCAGATCGTGCTCGATCACGATCACGGTTGCTCCGTTTTCGATCAGCGTCCTAAATACGCCAAGCAGAGTCTGTACGTCTAACGGATGCAGGCCGATGGTGGGCTCGTCGAAGACGAACACGGAATCCGACTGGGCCTTTCCCATTTCGCTGGCAAGCTTCAGACGCTGCGCCTCCCCGCCGGAAAGGCCGGGCGTTTCCTCTCCCAGCGTCAAATAACCAAGGCCCAGATCCTGAAGAACCTGAAGGCGCTGATGCACCAGCTTCAGGCTTTCACAGGCCTTCAGGGCAGCATTCACATCCATCGCCATCAGCTCCGGAAGAGACCAGGCCTGCCCCTCTCCCTTCTTATATTTCACCCGTTCTGCTTCTTTTGCGTAGCGGGAGCCGCGGCACTGAGGACAGGGGATGTCCACATCCGGCAGAAACTGTACATCCAGGCTGATTTCTCCGGTCCCATCGCAGACCGGACAGCGCAGCTTTCCGGTGTTGTAGGAAAAATCTCCGGCCTTATAGCCCAGCCGCTTCGCGTCCGGCGTCCGGGCAAATATTTTGCGCAGCTCATCATGGACGTTGGCATAGGTGGCCACAGTGGAACGCACGTTGATGCCGATGGGTGCAGCGTCGATCAGCTTCACCTGCCGGATGCCCGCGCTGTCCACGGAACGTACATGCTCCGGAAGCCTGGTTCCCTGAATGGAGGCCTCCAGTCCGGGAATCAGGCTCTCCAGAATCAGGGTGGTCTTTCCTGAACCGGATACTCCGGTCACCACGGTCAGCTTTCCCTTCGGGATCTCCGCCTGCAGCGGCTTCACGGTATGGATGGGGCCGGTGGAAAGGCGGATGGTTCCAGCCTCAAACAGGGCACTTTTCTGAGGACTGCCCTTTTCAGGCTCCGGCTGATTCCGTAAGCCTGGCACATCGGACGCTCTCCGCTCCTTTTCTCTGTTCTCCCTCTCCAGGAAAGGTTCCAGAAATGGCCCGATCATGGAACCGGGATTTTGGGAAAGCTCCTCCGGACTTCCCTGGGCGATCACCCGGCCGCCGTCGGCTCCGGCTCCCGGCCCCATTTCGATGATCCAGTCCGCCTCCGTGAGAATCTGCGTATCGTGATCCACCAGCACCACAGAGTTTCCGTCGGCAATCAGATCCTGCATCACGCCGGTCAGCCCTACGATATTGGAGGGATGCAGACCGATGGATGGCTCATCCAGCACATACAGGACGCCCGTGGTGCGGTTCCGGACAGCTCTTGCCAGCTGCATCCGCTGCCTCTCTCCGGTGGACAGAGTGGATGCAGCACGGTCCAGCGTCAGATAGCCGAGCCCCAGATCCAGAAGCCGTTTTGCCGCGGTCCGGAAGGATTCACAGATGCTCTCCGCCATGGGACGCATCTCCTCCGGCAGGCTCTCAGGCACGCCGTCCACCCAGTCTGCCGCTGCGGAAAGGGTCATCTGGCAGGCCTCCGCCAGGGAAATGCCCCGCAGCCTCGGCGCCCTTGCCGCTTCCGACAGTCTGGAACCGCCGCAGTCCGGACACACATCCTGCTTCAGAAATTTCTCCACCCGCTTCATGCCCTTTTCATCCTTTACCTTTGCCAGGGCATTTTCCACCGTATAGACCGCGTTGAAATAGGTGAAGTCCAGCTCTCCCGCCTGATTGGTGTTTTTGGAATGATATAAAATGTGCTTTTTCTCCGCAGGGCCGTTGAAGACGATGTCCTTCTCCCGTTCCGTCAGCTCCCGGAAGGGCACGTCGGTGCGCACGCCCATCTCGCGGCAGACGTCGGTCATCAGAGACCACATCAGGCTGTTCCAGGGAGCCACCGCGCCTTCGTCGATGGTCAGGGAATCATCCGGCACCAGCGTATCCCTGTCCACCGTGCGCACGATTCCCGTCCCGTCACAGGTACGGCAGGCTCCCTGACTGTTGAAGGCAAGCTCCTCCGCAGAGGGAGCATAGAATTTTTCACCGCATTCCGGGCAGGTCAATTCCTGTCCCGCCGCCACCAGCAGTGTGGGCGCAAGATAGTGTCCGTTCGGGCATCGGTGGCTTGCCAGCCTGGAAAACATCAGCCGCAGGCTGTTTAACAGCTCCGTTCCCGTTCCGAAGGTGCTCCGGATGCCGGGAATGCCTGGCCGCTGATGGAGAGCCAGGGCCGCCGGGACGTAACGCACCTCGTCCACCTGGGCCTTTGCCGCCTGGGTCATCCTCCTTCTGGTATAGGTGGAAAGGGCGTCCAGATACCGCCTGGAGCCCTCCGCATACAGCACGCCCAGCGCCAGCGACGATTTTCCGGAGCCCGATACTCCCGCGATTCCCACGATCCGGTTTAACGGCACGTCCACATCGACATTTTTCAGGTTGTGCACCCTCGCACCACGGATCTGGATGGCGCGGATGGATGATTCCTCTTGCTTTTTTGTCATCTTGATATTCTCTCTTTTCTTTCCTGTCCCAGGAAAAATTCTGCTTAAGGGTACCCTGACTCCCCTTTACATGATTTTTCCTTTGAGCGCCAGAGCTCCGAATGCCGCTCCAACAGCCAGCGCCATGAGGTGGATGATAAGTGTGGAAGCATTTCCGGAAAAAAAGGGAAGATTGCCTAAAACAGCATAACCGACAATCCAGTTTCCGTACCATGTCCCCAGTTGAAATCTCGGAAGCGATTTTCGCATAAACTGTGAAATGAAGATAAAACCGATCAGTGCAAAGACAACCGGAGAACCACCTATTATCCTTGTTCCATAAGGACTTACAAAAGAAAACCACATTTGCTTTTTGCTTTTATTTTCATTGCAACCCAACTCTCATGCAAATATTAGCAGCCTTATTATATGATCATTTCATTCATTTTTCCACCTGATTTTATCCCGCACCGCACAAAAAGCATTCAGGCGGTCCCAATGGAACTGCACGAAAAAATCATCTTTTACTTTTTAGTCCGTCAGCCCCAAATCCAGCTCCGCCAGCCAACTGTCAATCTCTCCCACCGTGCGGATCCGCCGTTCGCCGTACACTGCAAGACCTTTGCTGGAATCAAGGAATATGGGCATAGTCTCGGAAATATAATCACAGGAATCATGCTTCTTTTCATAAAGATCTCCTTCCTATAATGTCAAGCCTAAAAGCATTGATTTTTCAGGCTTTTTCTAACTTGTTACCTCATATAAACAGAGCCAAAAGTGATGAACAGTCATGGTATCCTGTACTGAATAGCTATAGATGGGTACA
>DXHY01000074.1 GCA_019113175.1 Candidatus Eisenbergiella stercoravium
TGCCCTATGTAGCTTAGCATATATGGGGATGGGAGGATTGATTCCACCATCCTGCTCCCTGTAACTTATCCACCATATCAGTTCATTATAAAAATCTTAGATTTTTGTCTTGACAACTGAGCCACTATAGAGTAACTATCAACAGGTGGCTCCGTTAGTCCGGACAGGTGGCTCTCGCCACACCGGACTGGCGGCTCCGCCGCACCGTAATATTCAGCAGTTCTTCTACTGGCAGAGGATCCTGCGCAGGGAGGCTTTTGAGAATGTCCAGGATTCATTATTACCGGCAACTGCCGGACCGCATCAGGAAATGGCGCCGATAGTGCCAGCGGCTCAAAGGGCGGTCTCTTTTACGGAGATCAAGCTTCCATCTTCTTCTCAGAGCACCGCTACTGTTTTCCATCCGGATCTCGTGATCCGAAAAGGCAGTCTCATCCTGGAGATTTCGAATTCTGCATCGGATGAGCTTATCTCCCGGATTGGAGGGCTCCTGGGTGCTGAATAATGCAGCCGGATTTCGAAAGATTTATATTGCTGCAGGATACACGGATCTACGCCGCGGGATTGATGGCCTGGCATCTATTATTAAATTTAACTTCCAACTGGATCCGTATGAAAAGGACATCCTTTTTCTCTTCTGTGGCAGACGAAGTGACCGCATCAAGGGGCTTGTATGGGAAGGGGACGGATTCCTTCTCCTTTACAAAAGGCTGGAGCTCGGCGGCTTCAGCTGGCCCCGTACAAAAGAGGAGGCACTGGAGATCACACCGGAACAATATCAGGCATTGATGCAGGGACTGGAGATCGTCTCCAGGCATCCGATCCAGGAAGTGCACCCCCAGGATCTTCTATAAGGCATTGTGCAAAACGGAGAAAATCAAAAATCTTTTCGCCTTTACTGTCTTGGGCGGATCGGAAGTTATCCACAGCCAGACCTTATCGCATTCATTCAATTATGGAGTACTTACCGGCAGCAGGCTGCTGTGTGGATAAGTACTCTGAAAAACTGAAAAAACTAGTAGTTTTTTCGGCTTTTCAGAGTGTTTATCTTATGGTGAGAATGACGAAACGCTCTTTTATGAGGTTCGCTTTTTCTTTCGTTTTGAGGTACAATAGTTCCAGCAAAACAAAGGAGCACCGGACATGTCAAAGATCTACTCACCAGAAGAACTGAACAGCTTCAGCAGAGAAACACTCGTGGCAGTGATCCTGTCCATGCAGGATCAGCTGAGCCAGCTGAACGCGAACATAGAGCGGCTGATCGAGCAGATCGCTGACGCAAACAATAAGCGCTATGGGCGTTCTTCTGAAAAACTGGATGTCATAGCAGGCCAGTTAGAACTGGAACTCATCTTTAACGAAGCAGAAGCCCTGACAGAAACTCTCTATGTCGTTGAGCCGGACGAAGAGGATGTGATCCAGGTCAGCCGTCGAAAAAGGAAAGGGAAACGTGAGGAAGATTTAAAGGATCTTCCAGTTGAAGTGATCCCTCATACTCTTTCGGAGGAAAAACTGCAGGAACTCTTTGGCGCAGGTGGCTGGAAACAGCTTCCAGATGAAGTCTACAAAAGAGTCCGTGTTCAGCCAGCCGTGTATACAGTCGAAGAGCATCATGTGGCTGTCTATGCCGGCAGGGACAATCAGACGATCGTCAAGGCAGACCGTCCAAAAGACCTGCTGCGGAACAGTATCCTGACTCCATCTCTGGCAGCAAGTATCATGAATGCCAAGTATGTAAACGGGCTTCCTTTGTACCGGATCAGCCAGGAATTCCTGCGGAATGACATCCATATCTCCAGGCAGGTGGTGGCGAACTGGATGATCCAGTGTGCAGACCGGTATCTGGGAATCCTTTATGATTACCTCCATAAAGAGTTGTACCGTTTCCATGTGCTGCAGGCCGACGAAACTCCGGTCATGGTATCGAAGGATGGGCGCCCCGCAAACAGCAAAAGCTATATGTGGATCTACCGCACCGGAAAGATCTACAAAGATACGCCCATCGTCCTGTATGAATATCAGCGGACACGAAAAGCAGACCATCCGCGAGAATTCCTGAAGGGCTTTACAGGGGTAGTTGTCTGTGACGGTTATTCCGCTTACAGGAAGCTGGACCGGGAAAATCCGGATATCACATTTGTCGGGTGCTGGACCCATGCGAGGCGGTATTTCTCGGACGCCTTAAAAGCGCTCCCGAAAGCAGCACAAAAAACTGCGAAAGATACCGTTGCGTATGAAGCGGTGAAGCGGATCGGGGCCATCTATCATCTGGACAATCAGTTGTCTGATCTGGAACCGGATGACCGAAAGAAACAGCGGCAGATGACAGTCAAACCTCTGGTGGAGGCTTTCTTTGCGTGGGCAAAAGAAATTCAATCTGCTGGGCGTCTTCCCAAAGGGAAAACACTGGAAGGGATCAATTACTGTATCAATCAGGAAGAGGCACTGGAAGTGTTCCTGAATGATGGAGAAGTCCCTCTCGATAATAATGCAACGGAGGGAGCGCTCCGCAGCTTCTGCCTGCACAAACATGCATGGAAGCTGATCGATAGTATTGATGGTGCGAAATCCAGCGCGATCATCTACAGCATAACGGAAACGGCAAAGGCCAATAGCCTGAATCCGTTCCGTTATCTGGACCATGTCCTGACAGTCTTGAAAGACCATCAGGATGATACGGATTACAGCTTTATAGAAGAACTGCTTCCATGGTCAGATCAATTGCCGAAGATCTGCCGGAGCAAGTCAAAAACAAACAATCTGTAAATCTGGCCGCCGGAAACGGCGGTCAAAAAATGAGCCAGTACTCATGGTTTACCGTGTACTATTCAGTCGTCATAATCCATCTCATAACTCACGACTTCCCCGGTGGAAGCGTTGATTTCATAGGAATACTCCGTCCAGCCCACTTTCCACTCAATTTCGTATACGGCCATTCCATGCTCATAATCAAACCCGGTTTCCATACGGCGGGTGTCGCTCTCCGCAACCCCTGCATGCTTCAGAGCGGCCTGCTTTGCGGCCTCTGCCGTAATATACTCCGTTCCGGCAGCAGAGGCCGTTCCTGTATTAGGGGAAACACTTCCGGCGGTGTTTCCGGAGCCGCTGCCTGTACCTGGTGCATGACGTTCAACGTCATAATATTCTGCATCATGATCATAGGAAAGAATGGTGCCGCTCACCGCGTCGATGTCATAGTCATACTCCACATTTCCCTGATAAAACTCCACTTCATATTCCGCTCGGCCATCGTCATAATCCAGGTGTGTGCGGATGAAGGTTACGCTGTCGGCGGAAAGGCCCGCATTTTCCAGCGCGATCTGCTGCGCCTTTTCACTGCCGATATAGTTTCCGGAGGGAGCGGCAAGTGCAACGCCTCCGGCAAAAAGCAGGGTGCCAAGCGCGAGTGCGGAGGCGGTCATCATCATTTTCTTTCTGGTCATCTTCATCATGTCTGTTTCCTTCCTTTCAAATATAGATATGTGATTGATTATCAGACGGCCCATGATGTCGGGCCTGTTGTTTTTCATGACTGTATCATAACCGGGAAAGATTAAAGAAACATTAAAGAAAAAATTAAACTGTCAAGAAAAAATACTTGACACCCATCCCCATCTATAGTATGATACATCAGGCGGTGCGCGGAATGCGTATGGTGCGCCGCGTTTGTCTGACGCGTGCCCTGGCGCAAAACGCTTCGGCATGGAGGAAAACATGGAAAAAATTGTAGAGCAGGGTCTGCTGTATGATTTCTACGGCGAACTGCTGACGCCTCATCAGCGGAGAATCTATGAGGATGCGGTGCTCAACGACCTTTCCTTAAGCGAGATCGCGCAGGAGGCGGGCATCAGCAGACAGGGCGTACATGACCTGATCAAACGGTGTGACAGAACGCTTGAAGAATATGAGAGCAAGCTCCACCTGATGCAGCGCTTTGGCCAGATCCGGCAGAAGCTGGAACGGATCCGGCAGCTCTGCGACGATGAGGAAGTGCAGCGGCTGACCGAAGAGATCATCGAGGAACTGTAACATGAAAGAGTTACTATTCACAGCCGATTCAGAAAGGACAACACATGCGTCGTGCTTGCACGTAAGCACGTGTTATCCTTTCTGAATCAGGACTGCGAAGCAGTCACTCCACCCCGTAAAGCCTTAGCTCCGTAAGGAGCGGGACTGGAGCCCAGACAGGGGCGACGGGTGCGCATGCGGGTGGAGTGCTGTGAATAGTAACCGCAAAGGAAATTCTATGGCATTTGAAAGCTTGACCGACAAACTTCAGAATGTATTCAAGAATCTGCGCGGCAAGGGAAGGCTGACGGAAAGCGATGTGAAGGCCGCCATGAAGGAAGTGAAGATGGCGCTTCTGGAAGCGGACGTGAACTTCCGTGTGGTGAAGCAGTTTGTCAAATCCGTGGAGGAGCGCGCCATCGGTGCAGACGTGATGAACGGCCTGAATCCGGGGCAGATGGTGATCAAGATCGTCAATGAGGAAATGACTGCTCTGATGGGCTCCGAGACGACGGAGATTCAGATGCAGCCCGGCAAGGCGACCACAGTGATTATGATGTGCGGCCTTCAGGGCGCAGGTAAGACCACCACAGCGGCGAAGCTGGCCGGAAAGTTCAAGCTGAAGGGAAAGAAATCCCTTCTGGTTGCCTGCGATATTTACCGTCCGGCGGCCATTGAACAGCTGGAAATCAACGCGAAGAAGCAGGATGTGGATTTCTTTTCCATGGGCACAAACCACAGGCCGCTGGACATTGCGAAGGCAGCCATGGAGCATGCGGCGAAGAACGGAAACAACGTGGTGATTCTGGATACGGCAGGCCGCCTGCACATCGATGAAGAGATGATGCAGGAACTGATCGAGATTAAAGAGAACATCACCGTTCACCAGACCCTTCTGGTGGTGGACGCCATGACCGGTCAGGATGCGGTGAACGTAGCGAAGGAATTCGATGATAAGGTGGGCGTGGACGGCGTGATCCTTTCCAAGATGGATGGAGACACCCGCGGCGGTGCGGCGCTTTCCGTAAAGGCGGTCACCGGTAAGCCCATTCTGTATGTCGGTATGGGTGAGAAGCTTTCCGATCTGGAGCAGTTCTATCCGGACCGGATGGCGGGAAGAATCCTTGGCATGGGCGACGTGCTTTCCCTGATCGACAAGGCGCAGGCAAACCTGGACCTGGATGAGGAAAAGGGAAAAGAGATGGCCGGCCGGATGAAGAAGGGCAAATTTGATTTCGACGACTATCTGGAGAGCATGAAGCAGATGCGCAATATGGGCGGCCTTTCTTCCATTTTAAGCATGATGCCCGGCCTTGGCGCAAAGAGCGCGCAGCTGGAATCCATGGTGGATGAGAAACAGCTGGCCCGCATGGAGGCGATCGTCCTTTCCATGACGCCGCAGGAGCGGCGCAACCCGAAGCTCTTAAATCCCAGCAGAAAGCACAGGATTGCAAAGGGCGCGGGCGTGGACATCAGCGTTGTAAACCGTTTCATCAAGCAGTTTGAACAGAGCCAGAAGATGATGAAGCAGCTTCCCGGCATGATGGGAGGCATGGGCGGCATTGGTAAAAAGGGTAAGTTTCGGCTTCCTTTTTAATAGATAATTTCAAAAGAATTTTGGAGGTATGAAAAAATGGCAGTAAAGATCAGATTAAGAAGAATGGGACAGAAGAAGGCTCCTTTCTACAGAATCATCGTTGCGGATTCCAGATCCCCCAGAGACGGAAGATTCATCGAGGAGATCGGCACCTATGATCCCACCAAGAATCCCAGCGAGTTTAAGGTAAACGAAGAGCTTGCAAAGAAGTGGCTCAACAACGGCGCACAGCCTACTGATGTGGTAAGCAAGATTTTCAAGGCAGCCGGGATCGAGAAATAAGGATCTCTCAGACCTGACGCCTGTGATGGAAGCGGAGGAGGAGCCATGAAAGAACTGGTTGAAGTGATCGCAAAAGCGCTTGTTGACAACCCTGAGGAAGTGGTCGTTACGGAAAAGGAGAACGGCAGGAATCTGACGATCGAGCTTCACGTTGCGCCCTCCGATATGGGCAAGGTGATCGGCCGGCAGGGCCGAATCGCTAAGGCAATCCGTGCGGTCGTAAAGGCGGCTGCACTGGGAGAAAAGAAACAGGTGGATGTGGAAATCATCTGACTTTCCGGCGGGCGCACCCGTAAGGGCTGCCCGCTGTTTTTGTCAGAAAATGAAAGGCAGGACAGAGGATGGAACAGAGACTGCAGGTCGGCGTGATCACGGCAACACACGGACTGAAGGGGGAAGTGAAGGTCTTTCCCACGACGGATGATCCGAACCGGTTCCGGCGGCTGAAGGAAGTGATTCTGGATACCGGAAAAGAGGAGCGCATCCTTAAGATCGAGGGCGTTAAATTTTTCAAGCAGATGGTTATCCTCAAATTTCAGGGACTTGACGATATCAGCGATGTGGAGCGGCTCCGGCGAGGAACGCTCTATGTGACCCGGGAAAATGCCGTGCGGCTGAGGCGGAATGAATACTTCATCGCGGATCTGATCGGCATGCGGGTTGAGAATGAAGATGGAAGCGGGCTGGGAATCCTTCAGGACGTGATTTCGACCGGAGCGAACGATGTTTACGATGTGCGGCTTGCCGACGGACGGCAGCTTTTGATTCCCGCTATCCGGGAGTGCATTCTTGAGGTGAACGTGGAAGAAGGATGGATGCGTGTGCATCTTCTGGACGGACTGCTGTAGGAGGCATGGCGGATGAATCCGCAGGCTTTCATCCTGGAAATTGGCCCTGCGGCTGATTTCTCTGAATAAAATGCCGCTGACGCGGCGGAAAGGCATGGAAGTACGATGCATTTTCATGTTCTGACCCTGTTCCCGGAGATGGTATCACAGGGGCTGTCAGAGAGCATTCTGGGACGCGCGGCCCGGAAAGGCTGTATCGGGCTGGAAACGGTGAACATCCGGGACTATACGGAGAATAAGCATAAAAAGGTGGATGACTATCCCTATGGAGGCGGAGCGGGCATGCTGATGCAGGCACAGCCTGTATATGACGCCTGTGCAGCCGTGAAAGAGAGGATCGCCATAAGGCGGGCGGAGGAAAGAGCGGCCGGGACAGAGGATGTATCCCCGGCCCTCTTCGAAGCGGGGGAAATGCTTCGGGCCTCCGGCGCGGCGGATGAGAAGGCAGATGTGCCGCGCCTGCGCGTCATTTACGTGACCCCTCAGGGAACGGTTTTTACACAGCAGATGGCCGAAGAGCTTGCCCGTGAGGAGGATCTGATCTTTCTCTGCGGCCACTATGAGGGAATCGACGAGCGGGTGCTTGAGGAGATCGTCACGGATTATGTCTCCATCGGCGACTACGTGCTGACCGGAGGGGAACTTCCGGCTATGGTGATGATTGATTCCATTTCCCGCATGGTGCCCGGAGTTCTGAAAAACGAGGAATCGGCGGAGACGGAATCCTTTCAGAATGGCCTTCTGGAATATCCCCAGTATACCAGACCCGAGCTCTGGAAGAACCGTCCGGTGCCGCCCATCCTTCTGTCCGGCGATCACACAAGGGTGGAAAAATGGCGGCTGGAGCAGTCTATGGAAAGGACCAGACAAAGGCGGCCGGAGCTATACGAGGCATACACCAGAAAGGACAGAGCTGTTTCCTATCTGTCCAGGGACCGGCTGAGCCACATGGACATGCTGGAGGTCATAAGAAGGGGACAGGCAGAGGTGGTCCGTGCAGAGGAAAGCGGCGTTCTGCTGTACGATGTGCCCAGCGGGGCCTGGATGCTTTCCGCCTCTGACGAGGACATGGGGGAGCGCCTTCTTTCCGAAATTCCGCGGGAGGAAAAGGACCTTCTCTTTGCAGTGCATCAGGATTTTCTCAGGGACAGCATTGCCCGCCGGTTCCACCGGAATCTGGTGAGCGAATGCTTTCAGGCGGTTTATACCAGAAAACGTCCCCCGGTCTGCACGGCGACCTTCGTGATACGCCCGCTTGTACCGCAGGATGTGGACGCGGTGCATGAAAGCTACCATGCGGTTCATTCCAGAGAGTATCTGCTGGAGCGCATCCGGGCGGGAGAAATGTTCGGCATCGATGCAGACGGCAGGCTCGCCGCCTTTGCCGGCATGCACGATGAGGGAAGCATGGGCATGCTTGAGGTGCTTCCCGCCTGCCGCCGCCGGGGAATGGGCGAAGCGCTGGAAGCTTTCCTGATCACCCGGCAGCTGGAGAAGGGCTGGGTGCCGTTCTGCCAGGTTTTCGATGGAAACGAGCCCTCCCTGCGCCTTCAGAAAAAGCTGGGCCTGAAGCTGGCCCCGGGAAGGCTGTACTGGATTTCTTAAAGAAATCCCCATTCCCTGAAGAAATTTTCGAGAACAATTTCGAAGAAATTGTTCTTGCGTCCCGGACAGGGATGTGGTATATTACTAATGTTGCGATAATGAGATGGTCCTCTGTTACAGGAATTGTATTAAGAACATCTATGAAAACAGGAGGAGAAGCAATGAACGAGATCATTAAGGCGATCGAAGAGGAACAGCTCAAGAAAGAGGTTCCCGTCATCAACGTAGGCGATACCGTTAAGGTATACGGAAAGATCAAGGAAGGAAACCGTGAAAGAATCCAGGTATTCGAGGGTGTAGTGCTCAAGGTACAGGGCGGCGGAAGCAGAGCCACCTTCACTGTGAGAAAGACCTCCAACGGCGTAGGCGTTGAGAAGACCTGGCCTGTACATTCCCCCAACGTGGAGAAGGTTGAGCTTGTCAGAAAGGGTAAGGTAAGACGCGCGAAGCTGAACTACCTGAGAAGCAGAGTGGGCAAGAAGGCCAAGGTAAAAGAGCTGGTAAAATAATTGGAAACGGCATGAGGGGCAGTCCGGAGCTGGACTGCCCTTTTCCTTTGCTTTACAGATTAACGCCCGTTTCGTTGTCCTTGACAGGCGCTGTCCGCCCGGCACGGGCGGACTGGTGAGCTGCATGAGGAATCTTTGATTGAAACCTTCCTGCCGGCATGGTAGAATGGAAAACAGCCGGAAAAGGACAGATTCCCAAACGGAGGGAAGGATGAGAAGAAATAAAGGACTGAGCTTTTACAGAAAGAGAAAGAAGGTAAACGCGGCCATTCTGGCCGAGGTACTGAAATATATTCTGGGAATTGCCATTTCCATATTTCTGGCCGTGGTGATCGTCTATCTGTTCGGCCTTCGGACCGGGGTGATCGGAACCTCCATGGAGCCGGAGCTGGTTAACGGCCAGGAGGTGCTGGTGAACCGGTTCGCCTATAAGCTGGCAAATCCCGGGGCCGGGGATGTGATCGTGTTTCTGCCGAACGGAAACCAGAACACCCATTATTATGTGAAGCGTGTTGTGGCATGCCCGGGAGATACGGTGCAGATCAGGGATGGAGTGCTGTACATCAACGGAGAGGCAACAGAGGATGCTTACGATCTCATCGCGGACGCGGGAATCGCGGAAAATGAGATTAAGCTTGGCGACAATGAATATTTTGTGATGGGAGATAACTGCAACAGCAGTGAGGACAGCAGATCAGGAAATATCGGGCCGGTGCTGCGGGAGCATATCATCGGAGAAGCCTGGTTCAAGCTGGGAAGCGGGGACGGAAGCGGCAGTACGGGCTTTGTCCATTGACAGGGAAAAAGCTGTCGGAAGACGGCGTGAGCAACAGGATAAAGAGGAGAACGGAAATGAATTATCAGTGGTACCCCGGCCATATGACGAAGGCGAAACGGGCAATGCAGGAGGATATCCGGCTGATCGATCTGATCATCGAACTGGTGGATGCCAGGATGCCGCTTGGAAGCAGGAATCCGGATATTGACAGCCTGGGAAGACAGAAGGCGCGGCTGGTGCTTTTAAACAAGGCCGATCTGGCGGATCCGGCGGTGAACCGGGAGTGGATCGGCTGGTTTGAAGGACAGGGCGTGAAGGCGCTGGAAATCAACGCGCAGACCGGACAGGGCATGAAGCAGATTCAGAATGCGGTGCGTGAGGTCTGCAGCCAGAAGATCGAGAGAGACAGAAAGAGGGGCATTAAGAACCGGCCTGTACGGGCTATGGTGGCGGGAATTCCAAATGTGGGAAAATCCACCTTCATCAATTCCTTTGCAGGAAAGGCCTGCACGAAGACGGGCAACCGTCCCGGCGTGACGAAGGGGAAGCAGTGGATCCGGCTGAATAAGGAGCTGGAGCTTCTGGATACGCCCGGTATTCTCTGGCCAAAGTTCGAGGATCAGCAGGTGGGGATGCACCTTGCCTTTATCGGTTCCATGAACGATGAAATCATCGTGATGGAGGAGCTGGCGCTCAGCCTGATTGAATTTCTGCAGAAGTTTTACCCGGACAGCCTGACAGAGCGGTATGCCTGTGAAGGCGGGCTGACCCCGGTGCAGGTGCTGGAAGCGGCGGCAAAGAGACGGGGCTGCATCAAAAAGGGCGGCGAGGCTGATCTGGCCCGTGCATCCGCTCTGATCATGGAGGATTTCCGTGCCGGACGGCTGGGACGGATTTCCCTGGAAAGGCCGGAGGCGGCAGAAAAGAAACAGACGGAAGAAGGCGAAGCAAAATGAAAAAGGCATTGAAGGAAGTTTTCAGCACGATCCTCTATATTCTGGTGGTGCTCCTTGGCACCTGGCTGATCATCACCTTTGTGGGACAGCGGACGTCCGTGAGCGGAAGCTCCATGGAACCCACGCTTCATAACGGGGACCAGCTTATTATGGACAAACTGACCTATCATTTTTCGGATCCGGAACGGTTTGACATCATTGTTTTTCCCTTTCAGTATGAGGAAAATACCTATTATGTGAAGCGGATCATCGGCCTGCCTGGAGAGACCGTGCAGATCGATCTGGAGGGAAATATCTATATCAACGGAGAGATTCTGGAAGAGGATTACGGGCTGGAGCCCATTCTCTTCCCGGGGGCTGCGGCGGAACCGATCACGTTGGGAGAGGATGAGTATTTCGTGCTGGGGGATAACCGCAACAACAGCTCGGACAGCCGGGATGTCAGTGTGGGAAACATTCACAGGGATGATATCATCGGCAAAGCCTGGGTCCGCATCTGGCCTCTGAATAAGATCGGGGTCCTGAAGCATCAGTAAGATGGAGCAGCAAATGAGCATACAGGAGATAAGAAAACAGTTTGAAGATGCGTTTTCCGGACTGGCCGGACGGCAGGAGACAGAAGCCCTGCAGGAGCTGATGGCCCGTTACCGGGAGGATGAGCGCGCAGGAGTTCAGGCGCTTTTGGCGCGGGCACATAAGCAGCTGGACGCTCTGCAGAAGGAGCGGGAGCGGATGTGGGAGATGAAGCGCTTTGAGCGGGAATACGGCGGGAAGGGATTTGTCTGCGGAATCGACGAGGCGGGCAGAGGACCGCTTGCAGGCCCTGTTGTGGCGGGAGCGGTGATTCTGCCGGAAAAGGAAATTCTGTATCTGAACGATTCCAAGAAGCTTTCCGCAAAAAAGCGGGAGGAGCTTTACGAGGTGATCATGCAGGAGGCTGTCGCCGTCGGAGTGGGATATGCTTCCCCGGAGCGGATCGATGAGATCAATATTCTGCAGGCCACCTACGAGGCCATGCGCGACGCCATCGCGCAGCTTTCCGTCAGGCCCTCGGTTCTGTTAAACGATGCGGTTACCATACCGGGCGTTGAGATACCCCAGGTGCCGATCATAAAGGGAGACGCGAAGAGCGCCTCTATCGCGGCGGCAAGTATCATTGCAAAGGTCACCAGGGACAGGCTGATGGAAAAGTACGATGCTGTTTTCCCTCAGTACGGATTTGCCGCTCATAAGGGCTACGGTGCGGCGGCGCACATTGAGGCGCTGAAGAAATACGGTCCCTGCCCCATTCACAGAAGAACCTTTATCGGGCATTTTACGGCTTAAGGGAGGCGGAAGTGAACAAAAGGGAAATCGGAGCGGCATATGAGGAGGCGGCGGCCGTTTTTCTGGAGAAGAAGGGCGTCCGCATTCTGGAAAGAAATTTCAGATGCCGTCAGGGAGAGATCGACCTGATCGGCCGGGACGGGGAGTATCTGGTCTTTTTTGAGGTGAAATACCGGAAAAATGCGGACGCCGGCCTGCCGGCGGAAGCCGTCGGGACCGTCAAGCAGCGGAAAATCTGCCGGACGGCACAGTATTATTTATATCGGAAACACTATGGAGAAAGCGTTCCGGTACGGTTTGACGTAGTCGCGGTCTGCGCGGAGCGTGTGAACTGGTATCAGAATGCTTTTGATTATATTGGGAGTTTTTAACATGTTGTTGTAATGTGGCTGTTACACGGCAGAGAGCTGTGCGGCGGCTGTCGGCAGAAGGAAAGAGGCAGGTATACAGGTATGGAGAAGATGGACGGACTGAAAAGAAAAGCGGGAATCCGGCCGGGAATGGAGCTTTCCCGGAAAAACGGAGCGGAATATCTGACATTTCCGGCAATCAGTGAAACGGGTTTGGTGAGCCACATGATGACCATGCGGGCGGGCGGCGTCAGTGAGGGCGATCTGTGGAGCATGAACCTGAGCTTTTCCCGGGGCGACAGAAGGGAAAATGTGGAGGAGAATTTCCGGAGGGCGGCCGCGCTGCTGGGCTGTGGGCCGGAGGATATCGTCTGCTCCGATCAGACCCATACCACCAACATCCGCCGGGTAACCGCGGCGGACAGGGGAAAAGGCGTTGTGCGCCCGAAGGACTTTTCCGATGTGGATGGACTCATTACGGACGAGCCGGGAATCGCGCTTGCCACTTTTTATGCGGACTGTGTGCCGCTCCTGTTTTTGGATCCCGTGCGGCGCGCGGTGGGACTGTCACACTCCGGCTGGCGGGGAACGGCGAAGGGAATGGCGGCGAGGACGGCGGAGGCTATGCATGAGGCCTTTGGAAGCCGTCCGCAGGACCTTCTTGTGGGAATCGGGCCATCCATCTGCAGGGACTGCTATGAGGTGAGTGAAGACGTGGCGGACGCCTTTCAGAGGCTTTTTTCGGAGGCGGATTTTCAGAACCTTTCCATCCGGCTTACCGACGTGCTGTTTGCAAAGGGAAATGGAAAATATCAGCTGGATCTCTGGAAGGCCAACGAGGCGGTCTGCCTTTCTGCGGGAATTCTTCCTCAGCACATCAGCATGACGGATGTGTGTACCTGCTGTAATCCGGACCGCCTGTTTTCTCATCGGGCGAGCGGGGGAAAACGGGGCAATCTGGGCATGTTTGTGATGCTGAAAAAGGGAAGCGCGCGGCAGATTACGCCGCCTGTGTCCCGAAATGGAGGGTGTTGGAAATAAGCCCGACGGCTTATTTCCAACACGGCAATTTGCGCCGGAGCGTCACAAATTGCTTTTAGGCATCATAGAAATCGCATTCGCGATTTCTATTCGCCTCGTCGCTTACGCTCCGAAATGGAGATTAGTATGGCAAAAACGGATATTGCGGTGGCAGAGCTGATCTGGAATCTGATCGCGGGAAAAACGGGAAATGTGAGCCGGACGGATTTTTTCCCTCAGAAGCCCGCCTTCGACGATGGCACTCCGGTACAGGAGACTGAGGAAGGGCAGGGATATGGTGAACTCTCTCTTCCCCGGGCCGTCCCGGAGAGCCAGGGAATTTCCTCCATTCATCTGACCCGTTTTCTGAAAGAGCTTGCGGAAAAGGAAAATACGGACATCCACCAGGTTCTGGTGGTAAGAAACGGTCATGTGATCTGTGAGTGCGGCTATGCACCATACAGAAGCGGAATGTGGCATGCCAGCTATTCCCTGTGTAAAAGCATCGTCGGCATGGCGGTGGGAATGCTCGTGGCAGAAGGAAGGCTTGCGCTGACAGACCGGGTAAGCGATTTCTTCCGGAAAAGAAGCCTGTTGAATCTTTTCCGTATGAGGGAGGTTACGGTGGAGCATCTGCTCACCATGACCAGCAGCGTGAGTTTCAGAGAGACGGGAATCATCGCCGGAAACGACTGGGTGCGCGGTTTCCTGGAATCGGGGCTTTCCGGCACTCCGGGGAAGGATTTCGAATATAACAGTATGAATACCTATATGCTGTCCGCCATCGTGACGGAGCTGACCGGAGAAACGCTGACGGAGTATCTGCGGCCCAGACTCTGGGAGCCTCTGGGGATCACGAGGATTTTCTGGGAAACCTGTCCCATGGGAATCACAAAGGGCGGCTGGGGGCTGTTTCTCCGCCCGGAGGATGCCGCGAAGCTCGGCATGCTCTATCTGCAGAAGGGAAGCTGGAACGGCCGTCAGCTCGTTCCGGCAGAATGGGTGGAGGCATCCTGCCAGCCCAGCGCGCAGGCTCCTGAAGTGATGAGCACTCATGGCTACGGATATCAGCTCTGGATGGGAAGCAGAGAGGGATCGTTTAACTTTAACGGCATGCTGGGGCAGAATGTGGTCGCCTATCCGGATATGAATCTGGTGGTGGTGACCAATGCGGGAAGTCATGACCTGTTTCAGAACTGTGAGCTGATGAGCGTTGTAAAAAAGTATTTTGAAACAGACTTCAATCCGCCTGAAACGCTTTCAGAGGATCCGGCAGGATTCAGCCTGCTGTGCCGGACGGTGGAGGAACTGGAAGGGAGACGGAGAGGGTTCGCCGGAATCCGGGAAGGCGGCTGGAGCCTCGGCCTGAACGCGGCCCGGAGAGGCAGAAAAAACGAAAAGGTGAGAAAAGATTTCTGCGGCCGGAAACTGTGCGGAGAAACGGGAAATTGGGGCAGGGCAGCCTGCCCGCCTGCTGCGGCCTGGCGTCATTTGTGCAGCTTGCGTCAGGAAGAATGGCTTCGGGAGAGCTTCCTTCCTCTGCTTGACGGCAGAGTTTATGAAATGGAACAGAAGCAGGCGGGGCTGATGCCGCTCCTGATGCAAGTCCTTCACAACAATTATACGGACGGAATCCGGTCTATCGGATTTGAAATGCGCGGCGGAACTCTGTATCTGAAGCTCCTTGAGGGAGAGGAGGAAAAGGTGTTTCCCGCGGGGTTCGGACGGGCGGCGGAGACGGATCTGTCCTTTGGAGGAGAGCTTTACCGGATCGGCGTGACAGCGGAATGCAGGAGAGATGAAAACGGCAGGCCGGTTCTGAAGCTGGACATCGCCTTTCTGGAGGAGGCATGCAGGAGAAAGCTGAATCTGTACTTTGATGGCGGAAACGCCGAACGGCTGGAGGCAATTTGGGACGAAACGCCTGGCCGGGATGTGATTCTGGAGGGGCTGGGTGCCTTTCTCGATACGGGAGGAAAGGGATTTCTGATGAACGCGCTGAAGGAGCGGGGAGGCACGGAGGTATTCCAGATCCTCGTGGAAAGGACAATCCGGCCGATGTGCCGTGGAAGGCTGGCTGCAGGAGAAGGGCCAGTTTGGGTTCACTCTCGCCAGAGAAATGTTCAGGACGGCGCATCTTCTTGCCCGGCCTGAGGCCGGGCAAGAAGCATCGGATGTTCATCCGATGTGAAAAAGTGGACAAAAGCATACTTATAAGCAAGCTTAACGTCTGCTTTTGTCCACTTTTTCCTGCCATCCTGAACTGTTGCGAAAAATTAAGAAAAAATACAGACTTCCTTTCCGGTTTATTAAAAGAAGTGTGTTTTACTTATGGATATAGAGGAGATACGGAAGATGACGAATATTCTGGTATGCGATGATGACAGAGAGATCGTGGAAGCGATAGAGATTTATCTGGCCCAGGAGGGTTACAATGTGATTAAGGCATATGACGGGGAGCAGGCGATTGCCGCGCTGAAGGCGAACGATGTGCACCTGATGATCATAGACGTGATGATGCCGAAGCTGGACGGCATACACGCCACGCTGAAGATCCGGGAATACAGCAGCATTCCTATCATCATCCTGTCCGCCAAGTCGGAGGATGCGGATAAGATTCTGGGGCTGAATATCGGTGCGGACGATTACGTGACCAAACCCTTCAATCCGCTGGAGCTGGTGGCGCGGGTGAAGTCGCATCTGCGCAGGTATACGCAGCTTGGAAATCTCAATACGGAAAACAACGCGATTTTCCGCGCGGGCGGGCTTGTCATCAACGATGATACCAAGGAGGTGACGGTGGATGACGAGCCGGTGAAGCTGACGCCGATCGAATACAATATCCTTCTGCTTCTGGTGAAGAATCAGGGCAGGGTGTTTTCCATCAATCAGATCTATGAAAGCATCTGGGAGGAGGAAGCGATCGGAGCGGACAATACGGTTGCAGTACATATCCGGCATATCCGGGAGAAGATCGAGATCAATCCGAAGGAGCCCCGTTACCTGAAGGTGGTCTGGGGTGTGGGCTATAAGATTGAAAAGCAGTGATCAGGAGCGGCCGGCGGAGGAAACGGCCGGGAAGGAGAGACAATGAGCAAAAAGGGCGTAATGGGAAAGGGAAAAAGAGCGGTGCTGCTGTTTTTTACAGTGTTTTTGAGCGCGCTCGCGGCCGGCTGTGCAGCCGCCGTTTTCGCCAATTCATTCATCACGGTGGAGAGAACGGACGGAACGGCGAGCTATTTTGTTTCTCCTCTCGCACAGAAGGCTCTTTTTGAGGACTCTGAGATTTTTGAAGATATTTTTACCGGAGATGTGCAGGATGTGACAAGAATGGTGGTTATACGCAGCCAGCTGGAAACGAACGGAGCCTATGACGGGAAGAAGAGGATCGATATTGCGGAATATGTGAACCGGACCAACACGCTGGGAGAAGAGGCGGTTACGGCGGAGTATTATCTGGATGACCTGGTGAAGTGGAGCAATTATGGATTCAGCTATGAAACGGTTTACGGAACGCAGGAGGAGTTTGATCAGTATTTTGCAACAGGAGTCGGGGAAGAGGCTGAGAGCAGTGATCTGAGTCTTGGAGATTACAGTCTGCAGTCTGAGCTGACCAGACAGGCCATCAAGAATTCGGTGCAGGCGGCCGGAACGGATCTTCTGAGCCTTCGTATCATTGCGGAAATGCCGGATTCCATGGAGGAATGGCTGAACCGTGCCGGAGAAAACGGGGATGAGCTGGACGCAGCTTCGGTGCTGGCCGTGGATATTCTGGTCCCCAGATATTATTCGGCCGATGGATGTGATCTGGCGGATTATGCCTCCAGCCTGGAGGATTACATAACCCTGCGCAATACGCTTGTGGATGCAGGAAACCAGCTCTGCTACAATTTTACGGAATACAGCAGCTTCAAGAATTATTACGGAGAGGATCAGACGAACATCCGTTACTGCTATCAGATGCAGGTGGACGGAGAGCCTGTCCTTTTCACCAATGTATCCGCTGACTTTGCGGGAATGAAGGAAGAAGAGATTACGGAATATTTTTCCGCATATGGAAGAAATCTTTATTATAATCCTGATCAGGTGGAGCTGCGGACCAACACGAAGATCACCACAGAAGAAATGCGTTCCTTCCTGGGCTTTTATGAGTATGCATTCGGAGAAGGCTCCAGAGTCTGGATCGGCGTGGACACCTCCTATCCGGCGGATGACAGCCTCGCAAGGGCAAGAAATGCCTTTATGCGGTTTATGCCCTATTACTGGCAGACGGTTGGGGCAGGGGCGCTTGCAGCCGTTCTTGCGGTCTGGATTCTGGTGGTTCTGACCATATATGAGGGCAGGAGAGAGAAAGAGGACGGAGAAGGATATGTGATCGCCTTAAGAAAGGGAGACCGCGTTCCGACGGAATTCCTCGTGGCGGCGATGGTTCTGACCGCGGGAGGACTGGCTGCGATTGCGATTGCCTTTGAGAGCATCGTCCGCTATGAAGAATACAGCTTTCTCGGAGAAGAGGCGGATCCGTTCCTGCTGGCTGCGGCTGCCGCAGTTCTGGTGTTCTTTCTGGACTGGGCGGAAGCGGCGCTTTATCTGGGGCTGGTGCGCAGGCTGAAGGCACACATGTTCTGGAGAGGAGCGCTTGTATGGAAACTGGGCAGGATGATTCGAAGGACTGCGATCAGTCTGTATGAACACAGCAGTATAGTGAGCCGTGAGCTGATTCCGTTTTTCGTGATTGTACTGTTCAATCTTCTCATGGGCTTCATCGGAGGAACGCCGGGAATCCTGGCTGCGGGAATCGTGGATGTGGCGGCGGGCTGTCTCCTCTATCTGGAGAGAAAGGATCTGCAGAGCATTGTGGAGGGGACGCAGACCATCGGAGGCGGCAGATTTGACGCCAAGATAGACGCTTCCCGGATGCATGGGGAAAACCGCGCTCTGGCGGAGGCGGTGAACAGCATCGGGGACGGTATTCAGGACGCGGTGGCGACCAGCATGAAGGACGAGCGGCTGAAGGCGGATCTGATCACCAATGTCTCTCATGATATCAAAACGCCTCTGACCAGCATCATCAATTTTGTCAAACTGCTCAAGCGGGAGGACATCGAGGATGAAAGGATCCGCGGTTATATTGAGGTGCTGGACGCGAAATCACAGCGTCTCAGGCAGCTTACCGATGATCTGGTGGAGGCGTCCAAGATTTCATCAGGGAACATTTCCCTTCATATGGAGCGCATCAACTTTGTGGAGCTGATCAATCAGACGATCGGCGAATTCGCGGAAAAAATGGAGGAGAAATGTCTGCAGGTGATCCCCATGATGCCGGAACGGCCGGTCTATATTGAGGCGGACAGCAGAAGAATCTGGCGTGTGGTGGAGAATCTGTTTGGAAATGTATATAAATACGCGCTGGAAGGAACCAGGGTCTATCTGGATCTGGTGGAACGGGTGGAAAACGGACAGAAAGTGGCGGTCTTTTCCATGAAGAATATTTCGGCGCAGCCACTGAACATCAATGCAGATGAGCTGACGGAACGGTTTATCCGGGGAGACGTATCCCGCAGTACGGAAGGAAGCGGCCTCGGCCTTTCCATTGCAAAGAATCTGACGGAGCTTCAGAACGGAAGATTTGACATCTATCTGGATGGAGACCTGTTTAAGGTGATACTGACGTTTCCCTGCTTGGAGGAGGAACGAGTACCGGAGGCAGCAATGCAGGTTCTTTAACGAGGAATTGTCCTTTCTTTTCAAGGAAGGTAATGCTTTCATGGGAAATTGAAATCTGTTGGCCAGAGTATGGAAAAACAGCCACAGGCATAAGGCAAACCGGCCTTTACCTGTGGCTGCTTTCAGGTTATGAACTTTCAGATATGATATTCTTCCCTGCGGTTGTATTTTGCAAGGATCGCATTGATCTTCTCCGTCGGCGTCATTACATGAGCCATGGACACATCGTGATTCATGAAATCGATGATGGAGGCCATAAACTTGCTCATATCCGCTTCCGTATAATAAGGACGCTGATACAGTTCCGGTGGCTGCCAGGTGAGATTGGTTGTGATCACCCGGTCAAACCAGCCGTTCTCATAGGCCCTGTCAAAGGCATCCAGTCCGTTGGTGAAAAGTCCGAAGGTGCAGCAGATGAACACACGCTTTGCCTTCATTTCCTTGAGCTGCCTTGATGTATCCAGCATGCTTTCGCCGGAGGAAATCATATCGTCGATGATGATAACATCTCTTCCTTCGATATTGTCGCCCAGGAACTCATGAGCGACGATGGGATTCTTTCCATTGACGATGACGGAATAGTCGCGCCTTTTATAGAACATGCCGGTGTTCACGCCGAGTACGTTTCCAAAATACACAGCCCGGTCAAGAGCCCCTTCGTCCGGGCTGATAACGGTGATATGATCCTTATCGATGATCAGGTCGTCCTCCACATCCAGAAGGGCGCGGATGAACTGATAGGGAGGGGTGAAGTTGTCAAAGCCGTGCAGAGGCGTCGCGTTCTGCACCCTGGGATCATGGGCATCAAAGGTGATGAAATTATCCACGCCCATATCGGCCAGCTCCCTGAGCATATAAGCGCAGTCCAGAGATTCCCTGCCGGCCCTTCTGTGCTGGCGTCCTTCATACAGGAAGGGCATGATGACGTTGACACGCTTTGCCTTTCCGGCTGCAGCAGCGATCATCCGCTTCAGATCCTGGTAGTTGTCATCCGGAGATTTATGGTTGGTATAGCCGTTGATGGAATAGGTAAGACTGTGATTACATACATCCACAATGATGAACAGATCCTTTCCGTGAACGGATTCATGGATGCTTCCCTTTGCTTCGCCGCTTCCAAAACGGGGACATACGGCGTCCAGCAGATAGCTGTCTTCGATATATCCCTGAAAGGCAGGGTCCTCGTGCTTGGGGCTCTTCATGTCCTTTCGGAAGGAAACGAGATAATCATTTACTTTTGCACCCAGCGCTGCCGCGGATTCCATGGCAAGGACCTTCAGAGGAGCGACGGGGAGAGCATTTTCCAGTTCACGTACATTCGGCATAATTTTTTCTCCTGTTATATTTTATTTGTTCCAGTTCATTCGTTGCTGTAAATAGTAACGTACATTCAGTAATAGTACTTAATTTATAACATTATGCTAGTGACACGTCAAGAAATTTCTAGTAGAATGGATAGGAAACAGGGACGGCCGGTACATACGGCGGTTCGGACAGACAGGAGAAAATCGATGAAGGAAAAAGGACATCTGATCGCCCGGATTGAACCGGGCAGCATCGCGGAGGAAATGGAAATCAGGGCCGGGGACAGGCTTCTTGAAATAAACGGACAGCCGGTGGAGGATGTGTTCGACTATCAGTATCTGACTCAGGACGATTATGTGGAGGTGCTGGTGGAAAAGCCGTCCGGGGAGGAATGGCTGCTGGAGGTTGATAAGGAATATGAGGAGGATCTTGGCATCGTTTTTGAAAACGGACTCATGGACGATTACCGATCCTGCTCCAATAAGTGCATCTTCTGTTTTATTGACCAGATGCCGCCGGGAATGCGGCCTACGCTCTATTTTAAGGACGATGATTCCAGGCTTTCCTTTCTACAGGGAAACTATGTGACGCTCACCAACATGTCCGATCACGATGTGGAGCGTATCATCAAGTATCACATGTCGCCCATCAACATTTCCTTTCAGACCACCAATCCGGAGCTGCGCTGCCGGATGCTGCACAACCGTTTTGCCGGAGAGGCGCTGAAAAAGGCTGACCGGTTCTATGAGGCCGGCATCGAGATGAACGGCCAGATCGTTTTGTGTAAGGGGATTAATGATGGGGAGGAGCTGGAGCGCTCTATCAGGGATCTGACCCGTTATCTGCCGCATTTAAGAAGCGTGTCCGTTGTTCCGGTGGGATTGTCAAAATACCGGGACGGTCTGGAGCCGCTGGAGCCCTTTAATAAGGAAGACGCGAAGGCGGTGATCGAACAGATCCGCCGCTGGCAGGAAAAACTCTATCCGGAATATGGCCTGCATTTCGTGCATGCCAGCGACGAGTGGTATGTGCTTGCGGGCGAGGAGCTTCCGCCGGAGGAAGTCTATGACGGCTATCTGCAGCTGGAAAACGGTGTGGGGATGCTCCGCCTGATGATGGAGGAGTTTAACGATGCCATGGAGCGGTTATCAGAGCCCGGCGCTCTGGAAGAACGGATCCTTTCCGGTACCTATTCGGCTGTAACAGGGCAGATTTCCTATCCCTACATCAGGAAGATGGCGGACCGGATCATGGAGCGTTTCCCCGATATCCGGATTCTGATCTATCCGATCCGCAACGATTTCTTCGGAGAGCGCATTACGGTGACGGGCCTTCTGACCGGTCAGGATATTCAGGCCCAGCTTGCGGGAAAGGAGCTGGGAGAAATCCTCTGTCTGCCGGAAAATCTCTTAAGGAGTGGGGAGCATGTGCTGCTGGATGATATTACCGTAGAGGACATCGCCGGGACTTTACAAGTCCGGACAGATATTGTAAAATCAAGCGGATACGATTTTGTGGACGCATTTGTGAGAAAAAGATAAACCAAATGCCGCCTGTGCGGCAGAACAGGATGGTAAAGAAAGAATGAACGAACGAATCAGAAAACCGATCGTGGCCGTGGTGGGAAGACCTAACGTGGGAAAATCCACGCTTTTTAACGCGCTGGCGGGAGAGCGGATTTCCATTGTGAAGGATACGCCCGGAATCACGAGAGACCGGATTTATGCGGATGTGACCTGGCTGGACCGGATGTTCACCCTGATCGATACGGGGGGAATTGAGCCGGACAGCTCGGACATCATCCTTTCTCAGATGAGGGAGCAGGCGCAGATCGCCATCGACACGGCGGATGTGATCCTGTTCATGGTGGATGTGAAGCAGGGGCTGGTGGATGCCGATTCCAAGGTGGCTGACATGCTGCGCCGCTCTCACAAGCCCGTCGTCCTTGTGGTGAACAAGGTTGACAGCTTCGATAAATACATGGCGGATGTGTATGAATTTTATAATCTGGGAATCGGAGATCCTCATCCCATTTCCGCAGCCAACCGCATGGGGCTGGGAGAAATGCTGGATGAGGTGATCTCTCATTTCCCGGAAAGAAATGAAGCGGAGGAAGAGGACGACAGGCCCAGGGTTGCAATCGTGGGAAAGCCGAACGTGGGAAAATCCTCCATCATCAACCGTCTGATCGGTGAGAACCGGGTGATCGTCTCCAACATCGCCGGCACCACCAGAGATGCAATCGACACGGAGGTGGAGCACAACGGCAGGGAATATATTTTCATCGACACGGCAGGTCTCCGAAGGAAAAACAAGATCAAGGAAGAGCTGGAGCGCTATATGATCGTGCGCACCGTGGGAGCGGTGGAGCGCGCGGACGTGGTTGTGCTGGTGATCGACGCCACGGAGGGCGTGACGGAGCAGGACGCCAAGATCGCGGGCATCGCCCATGAGCGTGGAAAGGGAATGATCATCGCCGTAAATAAGTGGGACGCCATTGAAAAGGATGATAAGACCATTTACCGTTTTACGGAAAAGGTAAAAAATACACTCTCTTTCATGCCCTATGCGGAGATTCTGTTCGTTTCTGCGGTAACAGGACAGCGGCTGAACAGGCTGTTCGAGACCATCGACGCGGTGATTGAAAATCATGCCATGCGCGTGGCAACCGGTGTGTTGAATGAAATCATGGCAGAGGCCGTCGCCCTGCAGCAGCCCCCTTCTGATAAGGGAAAACGGCTGAGACTGTATTATATCACTCAGGTCGCGGTCAAGCCCCCCACCTTTGTCATTTTTGTGAATAATAAGGACCTGATGCATTTTTCCTATACCAGATATATTGAAAACAAGATCAGGGAGGCCTTCGGTTTCAGGGGCACTCCGCTGAAATTTATCATCAGGGAACGAAAAGGAGAAGAGTCATGATTCGTATTATCTGTCTTTTGATCGGCTATGTGTGCGGCCTGTTCCAGACCGCGTTCATCTATGGAAAAATGAACGGGATTGATATCCGGGACTATGGAAGCCACAACGCGGGGACGACCAACGCGCTCCGGGTGCTCGGGACAAAGGCCGGACTGATCGTGTTTTTCGGTGACGTGTTAAAGTGTGTTATTGCCGTAACCATTGTGCGCTTTGCATTCGGTCCGGCCCATCCGGAAATGCGTTACCTGTACATGATTTATGCGGCGGCGGGCGTGATCCTCGGCCATAACTTTCCCTTCTATCTGCATTTCCGGGGAGGAAAGGGAATTGCGGCAACAGCCGGCCTGATTCTTTCCTTTCATCCTTATTTCATTCCGGTGGGCGCGGTGCTTTTCTTCGTTACCTTCGCCGTCACCCATTACGTGTCTCTGGGATCGCTTCTGGTCTATGCGGGCTTCATGATCGAGCTGGTGGTGCTGGGACAGATGGGCATTTTTGAGACGAGCCAGCCGATACTGAACGAGATTTACATAGTGGGCGCTTTCCTGACCATCATGGCTTACTGGAAGCACCGGGAAAACATCAAACGGCTGATCCACGGGGAAGAGCGCAGGACCTATCTGTTTAAGAAAAATAAGGAAGAGATCAAATAAGATCCCGAGTGCGGCCTCGCAGTAAAACTGCGTTTTACGACGCTTCGGTATGGAGGAGAAAAATGGCAAAAATAGGAATGATCGGAGCAGGAAGCTGGGGAACAGCGCTGACCTGGCTCCTTACCAACAATGGACATCATGTGACGATGTGGTCGGCGCTTGAGCCGGAGATCGAGATGCTGAAGAGGGATCATGAGCAGAAGGACAAGCTGCCGGGGGTGATTCTTTCTCAGGATACGGTTTTCACCACACAGCTTTCCGAGGCGGTGGAGGGGATGGATCTTCTCGTGCTGGCGGTTCCCTCTCCTTTTACCCGAAGCACCTCGAAACAGCTTAAAGGTCTGGTGCATGACGGACAGATCATCGTAAATGTGGCGAAGGGCATTGAAGAGGATACCCTTCTGACCCTTTCTCAGATCATCGAGGAGGAGATCTCTCAGGCTGAGGTGGCGGTCCTTTCCGGTCCGTCCCATGCAGAAGAGGTGGGAAAGGGGATGCCCACCGCCATCGTAGCGGGCGCTTACCGGAAGAAAACGGCGGAATATATCCAGAATATTTTCATGAGCGAGGTGTTCCGTGTCTACGCCAGCCCGGATGTGCTGGGCATCGAGCTTGGTGCGGCCCTGAAAAATGTGGTGGCGCTGGCAGCAGGGATTGCCGACGGTCTCGGCTGTGGTGATAACACAAAGGCGGCGCTGATCACCCGCGGCATCAAGGAGATTTCCCGGCTCGGCATGAAGATGGGCGGCCATTTTGAGAGCTTTTACGGCCTGTCCGGCATCGGCGATCTGATCGTAACCTGTGCCAGCATGCACTCCCGCAACAGACGGGCAGGTATCCTGATCGGCAAAGGCTACAGCATGGAGGAGGCAATGAAGGAGGTAAAAATGGTAGTGGAGGGCGTTTATTCCGCCAAAGCTGCCATGGGTCTGGCGAGGAGGTATGACGTGCCTCTGCCCATCATCGAGCAGGTCAACGAGGTGCTTTTCAACGGGAAACCGGCCGTACAGGCCATGAACGATCTGATGGTGCGGGATAAGAAGATCGAGATCACGGATGATATCGAGTGGCAGAAGCCGGACCGGTAAAAAAGGGGAAAACAGGGGAGTGTGAAAAATAAGCCCGATGGCTTATTTTTCACAGCAAAGCGAAGCTTTGTTGCAATTATGTGCCGGGCGTCACAAATTGCACTGATGGCAGAAGAGAAATCGCATTCGCGATTTCTCTTCGCCTCGTCGCTTACGCTCCGGAATGGAGATTATCATGAAAGAAGAAAAACTGAGGGAACTGCTGAAGTCGCTTACCATGACGGAGAAGATCGGTCAGCTCATCCAGGTCCCGGGGAACATGCTGAATGCACAGGGCCAGGAGCTTGGCGTAAGAGACGAGCTTGGAATCGGAGAGGAGCTTCTGAAAAACGTCGGCTCCACGTTGAACGTGGTGGGAGCGGAGCAGGTGCGCCGGGTGCAGGAGGAATATCTGAAAAACAGCAGCGCGAAGATTCCGCTTCTGTTCATGGCGGACATCATTTACGGCTTCCGCACGGTCTGGCCCATTCCGCTGGCGCTGGGATGCTCCTTTGAGCCGTCCCTTTTGCACCGCCTGTGTGCGGCGACCGCGCAGGAAAGCGTGGCGGGCGGGGCCCAGGTCACCTTTTCTCCCATGGGAGATCTGGTGCGTGACGCGCGCTGGGGACGCTGCCTGGAGTCCACCGGAGGGGATCCGTACCTGAACGCGGAATACGTGAAAGCATGCGTGGAGGGCTTCCAGGAAGGGCTTTCGGAGGAAGGCGCAGGCAGGGGAATCGCTTCCTGCGTGAAGCATTTTGCGGCTTACGGCGCTCCGGAAGGCGGCAGGGATTACAATACGGTGGATATGTCGGAGCGAAGACTGCGGCAGGACTATCTGCCCTCCTATAAGGCCGGGGTGGAAGCGGGCTGTGAGATGATTATGACTTCCTTTAATACGGTAGACGGTATTCCTTCCACAGGAAACCGCTGGCTGATGCAGGACGTGCTCCGTAAGGAGTGGGGTTTTGAAGGTGTGGTCATCACCGACTACGCGGCCATCGCGGAGCTGATTACCCACGGTGTGGCGAAGGATAAAAAGGAAGCGGCACGTCTTGCCATGGATGCGGGCGTGGATATTGATATGTGCACGGGCTGCTATGCGGGAAGTCTGGAGGAGCTGATCCGGGATGGCGCGCTTTCAGAGGAGCAGCTGGATGAAGCCGTATGGCGGGTGCTGTGCCTGAAAAATAAGCTGGGCCTGTTTGAAGATCCGTTCCGCGGCGCTGACGCGGCGGCAGAACAGGCAGTCACGCTGAAAGGGGAATTCCGTGCCCTGGCAAAAGAGGCTGCAGTGAAGTGTTCCGTACTGCTGGAAAATAAGGAAAATCTGCTTCCTCTGTGCGGCGGAGCGCAGAACGGAGAGGAAAAGAGCGCGGAGCGCAGGGACGGGACAGCAGAAAAGACGGATAAAATCGCTCTGATCGGCCCTTATGCGGACAGAAAGGACGCCCTCGGCATGTGGGCCATCCATGGGGACAGGAACGCGGTCGTGACCATCCGGCAGGCCTTTTCGGAAACGCCCGGACTGGACTTTACATGGACAGAAGGATGCGAGGCGCTTCTTCCGGAGGATTATGCAGATCTGCCCGCGTTGGTGGAATGCGGTGAGAGAAGCTGCTGGAGCGATGAGAAGAAAGAAGAAGAATGGAACCGGGCAATGGCCCTTGCGGAAGCGGCGGATGTGGCGGTTCTCGCCCTTGGTGAAGATACGATTCAGGGCGGCGAAGGCGGAAGCCGGACGAGGCTGACCATTCCCGGCGATCAGATGAAGCTGCTTCGTGAGGTGAGAAAGCGTGTTCCTAGGGTGGTTGTGGTGCTCTTTGCAGGAAGGCCGCTGGTGCTGGATGAGGTGAAGGAGCTGGCGGACGCCGTTCTGCTGGTCTGGTATCCGGGAACGGAGGGCGGAACGGCCATCCGGGATATGCTGTTTGGAAAGAGAGAGCCGCAAGGGAGGCTCTCCATGAGTCTGCCCAGAAGCGTGGGACAGCTTCCACTGTATTACAATGCTTTTTCCACCGGACGTCCCTACGACGGGAAAACGCCGAACCGCTTCTTCTCCCGTTATACGGACTGTCCCAATACGCCTCTCTACCCTTATGGCTACGGCCTGTCCTACCACAGCGCGTCCTATGGACGGACGCAGCTTGACAGCCACACTATGAAGGAGCAGGAGAGCATCACAGTCTGGGCGGATGTGACGAATACGGGCAGCAGAGACGGCGTGGAGACGGCTCAGCTCTATCTGCAGGATATGACCGGAAGCGTGGTGCGTCCGGTAAAGGAACTGAAGGCTGTAAAAAAGGTTTTCCTGAAGGCTGGAGAAACGAAACGGGTCAGCTTTGTCATCACGGAGGAGATGCTCCGTTTTTATGGAAAGGATATGCAGTATCGTTCGGAGCCAGGCCTGTTCCGCGTGGGAATCCTCCCGGACAGCAGCGGAAAGCCGGAGGCGGAGTTTGAGCTGGTATAATATATAATGGTATAGAGTAAGGGCGGCTTTGGCCGCCCTTGCTGTTTGTGAGTGGATGTAACTTTAAAAGCTTTCGTCACGCCTTCCTGCGCTGGGACAAAAACAGCCCCGCCAGTGTGAGGAGGGTTCCCGCCGCGCTCATCCAGGTGACGGGCTCTTTCAGGATCAGGACGGAAGCCGCAATGGTGATGACGGGAACCATGTAGATGTAGACGCAGGTCTGAACCGCTCCCAGAATTCGGACAGAAAAATTCCAGGTAACAAAGCAGAGCGCGGAGGCTCCAAGACCGAGAAAGAGAAGGTTGAGAAGACAGACGGGCTCCGCAAGATGGTTCGCCGCAGCAAGGCCCTGCGAATCGGAGAAAAGCAGCACCGGAAGCATGAACAGCAGGCCGTAGAAAAAAGTCCGTCGGGTGGTCAGAATTACGCTGCAGCCATATCCGCTGATTTTCCGGGTCAGGATGGAATAGATGGCCCAGACAAAGGCGGCGAGAAGGGCCAGCAGATCGCCGTCAGGATTGAGCTGCAGGGCGGAGCCGTTCAGGCTGATGAGCGCGATGCCGGCCATTGCGGCGGCAAAGCCTGCAAAAAAACCGGCAGTCAGCCGTTCCTCCCCCTTCAGGAACAGCCGGGACAGCAGGGCTGTGAAAAAGGGGGAGACGGAGATGATGACGCCCACATTGGAGGCGGAGGTCAGGGTGAGGGCCACATTTTCCAGAAGATAATACAGACATACCCCGCAGAAGCCCGCTGCGGCAAAGGTGAGCTCACGCTTCAGAGAAGTATGCTCCATCCGGCGGGGACAGACGATGAGCAGCGCCAGAGAGCCCAGCAGGAAACGGAAGAATAGGATTTCAACCGGCTGAAAATCCACAAGAAGCACCTTGGTGGAAATGAACGTAGTGCCCCAGATAAAAATGGTGAGAAGGGCGGCCAGATGGCCTGCGGCTGTTTCCTTTGGCGAAACGGGCGTCTGACCGCAGCTGTTTTTCTTTTCGCCGGCATATCCGGCACCTGTCGTTTCCTCATACATGATCGGTATCCTCTTCTTCGTTCTTTTTCAGAAAAATATCCCGGTAGACGCCGGGAGCCAGCCCGATGAAGCGGCTGAAATAATTGGTAAAGTGGCTCTGGTCACAAAAGCCGGTGGCAAGCGCGGCGTCCAGAGGGGAAGCGCCCTGCTCCAGAAGCTTTTTCGCCTCCCCGATCCGGATGTTTTCCAGGTAGCGGTAGGGAGTGGCTCCTTTCAAACGGGTGAAGGCGCGCAGAAGCGTGGATCTGCTCAGGCCGCAGTGCCGGCAGATCTGCTCCAGTGACAGAGGCTCACGGTAGTGCTGTTCCATAAAGGCGCAGGCCAGCGCGATTTCCCTTCCGCATTCGGGAAAGCACCGGGCAAAGGGGCGGCCATACCGCTGCAAAAGCAGGGACAGGAGCAGAAGCAGATGTTCCTCCCGGTCAAATTCGGGAGAAGCCCTCATAATGCCCTCATGGAGCGCCCGCATGCAGGACGCAGCCTCTTCGTCCCGGATGACATTTGCGGAAAATCCTGGAAGCTCCCGTTTTCCGGTCAGTTCCTCCGTCCAGTCCAGCATGGTCTCCTTTGTAATGTTGACCGCCCGATAATCCAGCGTGCCCTTATCCGTCTGCTCGCAGCCGTGGCTGTCGCCGGGATGGAAAAGAAGCAGGTCGCCCGGACGAAGAAGATATTCCTGCTGACCGCAGGTAAGGCGCCGTTCGCCCTCTTCCAGCAGTCCGATCACATAGTATTCATGAAAATGAGCGGGAAAGGGCTGCCTGGTTCCCCGAAAGCGGTAGGCTTCCACACGCAGGTTGCTGTCCCAGGCAGCCGATTTTATTTCTATGTTCATCTGATTTCCTCCACAGATCATGATTGTAGCATACGGGAGGAAAAAAGGCTTGTAAAATATCGTCATTTTTCTTATTGTTCGTTACCGTTGACCGGCAAGCCATTCCCGGACAAGTCTCACGCTGACTCCGGCAGCCATGGCGATTTTTTCCGCGCTCATCCCCATATCCGCAAGCGAAATCGACATCTCCTTTGCCTTTTTCATTTCTCCTTCTCTGATTCCTTCCATTTTTCCTTCCTGAATCATTCCCTGAATTCCACGGCACATATTGTATCCTCCTTCCGTTGTCTGATATTCCGGCGTTCTGATTTTCTTCAGCTCCGGCGAGTGCGTCAGTTCCTCCAGCGCGTTCATCGCCGTTTCGGAAACATTGCTGAAATGCTCCCGGTTACCGGCGATAAATGCCCCGAGTTTTTCCCTGTTTTCGGCATATTTCCGGAATCCGAACACCGTCCGCAGCTCTCCCGCATAACTGCAGATTTCTTCATCGCTCATCCGGCAGACGTCAAGCAGGTTCATCTCCACCTGCACTGCGCACGGCGCTTCTGTCTCCGTTTCAAAAAGATCCGA
>DXHY01000075.1 GCA_019113175.1 Candidatus Eisenbergiella stercoravium
ACTGTCAAAACATACCTGAAAGAGGACTGTCCGCTCATAAATGGGCACTATGACAGAAGACGGCCGGGAAAGCTGGCACCATATGAGAAGGAGATCATCGAACTGCGGTCCAAAGGGCTGACTTATGCCAGGATCCATGAACATATCGCTCAGAAAGGATATACAGGCACGGTGCCTCCCTGAGAGTCTTTATGCAGAAGGAACGAACACACCAGAAAAATATTTCCCCAAATGAGACTGTCCCTGTTGAGTACATTCCCCGCAAGACCATGTGTCAACTGATCTACCATGAACTGGAGAGTGTGAAAGGGATCACGTCAGAACAATATGAGGCAGCGATTCAAAAGTATCCTGTACCCGGCCAGTTATATACACTGCTAAAAGAATTCTACCGTATTGTATTTTCCAGAAAAAGGGAGGAACTGGATTCCTGGATGGAAACGGCAGCGGAGCTGAAGATAGATGAACTGGACCGGTATATTAATGGCCTGCAAAACGACCTGAGAGCTGTAAAAAATGATATTATCTTTCCATACAATAATGGGTTGCCTGAAGGCAGTGTAAATAAAATCAAACTTACGAAACGAATTATGTATGGAGGGAGTAGTTTTGCTTTATTGAAAGCAAAACTACTCATAAACGAATATTTTCATCAAATCAACTAAATCTGGAAAGAACCTATTTGGCGGTTACGAAGTTTTTGAATTATTCTTCTAGACTTAAAATAATCAAAACTACGCTCTATTGTATAATATACAAGTTGTTAATCTTTTTATCCAAATAGAGCACTAGCTAAATTTTGTTGAGCTTTTATGCATTGCGCAATTAAGCGCTCTCCTTTTATGTCTAAATTTACTGTTTTGACTGTTGTACCAATAGGAACAGTGGACAAATCTAATTCAGGAAAATCCATTTCTTCATTCCGAATATTCATTAAAGGTTCTAAGGCTTCTTTTAGACAATTATAATGTAAACGATTTTCACTCCAATTTTTAGAAATATTAGAGTGTTCAATAATTGCATTTTCTAATTTATCAAGTAAATCTTGAGGATATTTAATAGTATGCGTTATTGGAAATGTTGTATTTGTCATTTCGTCATATGAAACATTAAATAGTGAAAGTAAAGAACACAATTCATTTATATCCGGTATAGCAGTTCCATTTTCCATTCTACAATATTTACTTTTACTAATATGAATCGCATCAGCAACTTCCTGTTGACTTAATTTTGCTTTTGTTCTATAGATACGCAATTTATTTGAAATAGTCATAATCGAAACAACTCCTTTTAAAAAATATTTTTTTGTTTCAAATATGATTATATATGGAGTACAAATAATTGTCAAGCACTTTTAAATTCAAATTTCAGTGCACCGCCAGATAAGCCTTAAGCTCCGCCACCTCTTCCGTCAGCAGTCCGGTAAAATAAACCGCTCCGTCCGGATTCAGATGATCCGCATCCCCAAAGTATTTCAGATTGGTCTGGAACCGCTCATCATGGGAGTAATCATAATAGCTCACCCCGTATTCCAGCGCGATGTCGTTGATCACGGTGTAGAACTCATACAGGAAATCTGCCGAAACATACTGATTGTAGTAAACCGTAAACGGTGTGGTGATCAGCACCGGCGTAATGTTGTTCTCTTTGCAGAGCGTGATCAGATCGATCAGATACTGCTTCTTTTCTTCTTCAAAATACTCATCCTTATTTTCAAAATGTCTCTGATATCTTGCCAGCCCTCTGGCTTCAAATTCCGCAACCGTTTCAGCACCATAGATCTCCTCCGGCGTGGCGGATTCAGCCGTGCCGGTTTCGGATGTGGCGGATTCTGCCGTATTCGTATCCGCTGGCGTTGTTGTATTGTCAGAAACTGTCGGCTCTGCTGCGGTGGAAGCGGCGGCGTCAGCAGTCCCTTCCAAGGTTTCTGATACAGCTTCAGCCCCGTCCGTGGCGCCATCCGTCGTGTCCGCCGCCGTCTCTGCCGGGGATTCAGCTGCTGCCTCCGCCGCTGCGTCCGCCATTCCCGCCTCTGCCGCATAGGTGATATTTTTCTTATTCTCAGAGAGCGAAGGGAAAATAATGGGCGGCTTGAACAGTTCAAAGATCTCATCTCCCGCGGAAAGGATCGGAAAACGCACTGTGACCAGATCCTTGTACAGGCTGTAGTCCGGATTGTACCGGGGGGACAGGATCCGGTAGTACCGGACGCTGATGGCTTCCTGATCCGCCGGATCCGTGGCTTCCTCGTTGAAGGAGAAGTAGGAGATGGGGATGAAAAGAATGCTTCCGTCCGCAAAATCGTCCTTATGCATGTTGATCAGGGAGTAATCGTACAGGAAGGACTGGCTGGTGAGGGCGAAGTTGAAGGTTTCATAGCCCCGTTCGTTCGCCAGGGCGTCCCAGTTGAAGGCGCACTGGCCATGGGAGCTGCCTGTATTGGCGAGCTGAATGTTGTGCGGAACAAAATTGAATACGTTGACCTCCGACATTCCGGTGCTCACCTTCTGTTCATACATCATGTCCAGATAGAACAGGCAGCAGAAGGTGATGCATACGGCGAGGACGCTTTTGACGATAAATTTTTTCATGGGCATTTTCACTCTGTCAGAATTGCATGTAAATGAATTCTGTGGTTACTCCTTTCTCGGAAAAAAGCAGGATAACGAGCAAAAGCAGGATATAAACCGGCCAGCGGATGAAAAAGCGCTGTCTGGAGATCAGGGCGATCACATCTGTTTTCAGGGAGAACAGATCGAAGAAAAACAGCGGAATCAGCGGCAGGCAGTGAAACAGCAGGCTGGTAAAGGTGAGCCCCATCTGAAGCGCGCAGTCGTGGATATAGGTATAGGGGGAACCGATGCCCGTGAACATGTTTTGGAGTACATAGAGCGCGTCCTGAAAGGTGGCGGCCCGGAAAAAGATCCAGGCAAAGCATACCAGCAGGAAGGTGACCGGAACGGTGACGATGCACAGCAGGGCATGCAGCCGTCTGTCGGTCTGGAAACGGGAACCTTTTTTGTTCCATGGGAAAAAGCCTTCGATGACCTGAAGCGCGCCATGAATGCCGCCCCAGAGCACATAGTTCCAGCTTGCGCCGTGCCACAGTCCGCTGACCAGGAAGGTGATCATGATGTTGAGTGCATGCCGGATGCGTCCCACCCGGTTTCCTCCCAGCGGGATATAGATATAGTCTCTCAGCCAGCTGGAAAGGGAGATATGCCATCTTCCCCAGAAATCCTTAATGGAAGAAGCAAAATAGGGGGAACGGAAGTTGGGGGACAGGCGGATGCCCAGAATTCCGGCGGAACCAAGAGCGATATCCGTATATCCCGAGAAGTCGCAGTAAAGCTGAATGGCATAGAAAAAGGTGGCAAGCACCAGCGCAAAGCCGGTGAAGGATGTCAGATCGCCATAAACCTGGTTCACATAGATGGAAAGCCCGTCCGCCAGCACCAGCTTCTTGAAAAATCCCCAGGCCATCAGCTTCAGACTGTAGGAAGCCTCTTTGTAATGAAAACGGCGGGGCTTATGAAGCTGGGGAAGCAGGGAAGCTCCCCGTTCGATAGGGCCCTGCATGACCTTCGGGAAAAAGGAAATGTATACCGCATAGATTCCGAAATGACGTTCCGCGGGGATTTTTCCTTTGTACACGTCAACCAGATAGCTGATCGTCTGAAACAGGTAGAAGGAAATTCCGATGGGAAGCGCGAGCTTCAGGGTAAAGGGCTGCATGGGAATGGAAAACTGCTGCAGCAGGGCTGCTACGTTTTCAGAAAAGAAGTTCAGGTATTTAAAGAAAAACAAAAGTCCTGTGCAGAACAGAATGGACAGAACGAGGACGGTTTTGGCTGCGGAGGCTGCCCTCCGGCCCTTTCTGCCGTCCGGGGATCTGTCCCGTTTCTTTCCCGCCTGTTCCATATACAGTGCCGCATAATAGGAAATGACGATGGTGAGAAGCAGTACCAGAAGGTATTCCGGCCCCCACGAGGCATAGAAAAAAAAGCTGGCAGCCAGCAGAAGCACCCAGCGCCATTTTCTGGGAGTGACCCAGTGCAAAAGGAATATGACAGGCAGAAAAACGGCATAGCCGAATGAATTAAACAGCATAGGGATCCCTTTCCGACCCGGAGCGGGTCTGTCGGTTATCTGACGAAGCTTATTATACTACAGGACTGCAAAATGATACAAGCCTGCGATTCTTCGCAGGCTGCGTATGGTCCGGCGGGGGGAACAGTTTTCAATAGAGTGAACCATGTTCACTGGGCGGACTGTCTTAAACGGGATGAAGCTGGTTCAGCCCGCCCACTCGCCGTACAGAAATTCCTTCCTTGCTGCCAGGAAGGAACGGACCTGCTCCACCTGATTCAGGTAGGCCTGGCGTGCTGTTTCCACGAGGGAGGCTGTGGAGCTGTCTTCTGCGCCGGAGGGGATTGCTTCGGAACCGGGCTCTTCAGAACCGGCATCTTCGGAGAAGCCGGAATCCGCGCCGGGTGAGTTTTCCTCCCCGCCATTCAGCCGTCCCCAGCGCAGATAGTCCATCACCGCGCTGGCGGAAAGCTCCTGCGCCCATTGCGACAGGGTGGTTTCCACCAGCTCATTCAGCCAGGGATACAGGACATTGGTATAAAGACTGACCACATCCTGGTAAAAGGCGTTGTTGTAATACAGAAGCTGCCACCAGATGAGGCTTCCCGGAATATCACGGGCGGAAAAGCCGGTGGGATCCATATAGTTGATCTCCTCCTGGATGCGTTCCACCCCATAGGCCCAGTCGTAATCCCAGACCGGACCGGCGTACAGCAGACCGCCCCGGTCTTTGTAAAAGTACTGGCTGGTGGAGGAGCAGTCGATATTTTTGCTCACCTCTTCCACAAGGTATTTCCCCACAAAGCTGGGGATGTCAATCCAGGAAGAAAGGGATTCATAATCGTTCAGGCCCACGCTTTCGCGCATGACATTCTCGCACTCCTGGACATAGGAGGAGATGTACTGATACTGCGCTTCGGAAAGATATTCCGGTGATTTGGAAACCATATATGCGCCGCTTTCCAGAATGAATCCGCTGGCCTCGCCTGCGTAGCGCATGGCGTTGTCCGCCTCCAGGATGTAGCCTCCGGTGATGTTTTCCGGATCGCTTTCATAATCCCACCATTTTCCGGTGACGGACTGATTCCAGTCATCAAGCGTCAGGCCGGAGGTGAGCTGGTTCAGGTTATCTCCGCCCTGCAGGGGATTGGCCTGTTCGGTCAGCTCCTCCAGATCGGTGAGGTTCATGTTTTCCGGGGTAATCCGCTGATACAGCTCATATACGCCTTCAAAACTGTTGTTGATATACAGATTAACCCGGATGCAGGCCATGCTGCCGGTCCCCGCAAGTTCCCCCATTTCATTGGAGATGCGGTTTCTCAGAAAGGTGAGGTCGCTGGAGGAGACCAGGGAATAGTCCGTTGTCTGGCCGGTCATGCCGGGGAGAAGGGCGGAATCCTCCAGTGTAATGTTATAAGGCTTTTTTTCCTGTTCCCAGCTGGTATTTCCCCTTCCCTTTATTTTTTCCAGCCCCCCGGAATAGACGGTTTCTCCGTCGCTGTCCAGAACTACCGCCTGGCCGGAGTCTGACTGCTCCTTGTCCGAGCTGATGTGGGAAAGGTCATGCTTCAGCGTGAGATAAACGGAAGGGATCTGAGAGCCGGTCAGGATGGTGAGCGTCTGTCCGCCGTCCAGCAGGAAGGTCTGGCCTGAGGAAAGGCGTGGAAGAGAAAGAGATATCCTGCGCTCACCGGAAGCTGTCTGAAGTTCTGCCCCCTCCGCCTGGAGCAGGCGGCCTTCAGCCCAGGAGGGCAGAAAAAGATAGTATTCCCCCGTATCGGAACACCAGGCGTCTACGGAAATGGAGGTCTCTTTGCTGGTGAGCTGGGCGGTGATGGCCGGAGTATCCCCGTCACCGGAGCGTATGCTGATAAATACGGTATACGACTGCTTCAGTCCTGACAGACAAAACAGGAGAAAGACGCCGAAAAGCAGAAACAGTACCGTGACTTTCCATTTTTTGCACATTTATTTTTCACTGTCTCCTTAATAAACCGCTTCTCCGTCATGGGAGATGACGGAAGCGCTGAGCACGTGGTCGAGAGAGGAAACCGCGTCAAGAAGCTCGCTTTCCTGTCTGGTACGGCATTCCACGATGAGATCCGTTCCGTCCATGGTACGGTTGCGGGATTTGACCTTAAAGTTCTGCGTCAGCTTCTGAACGACCGGAAGAAGCTCTGCCTCTTTTCCTTCCCGATCCATGTTGACCACCAGAAGAACGCTCATCCGGCCCTCAGGAACCAGCTCCAGAAGGAAGAGGAGAATGGTCACGACGATGGAAATGAGCAGGGCGAGCTCATAGTTGCGCGCGCCGAGGATGATTCCGATACCGATGGACCAGAAAAGAAAAAGCAGATCCTTCGGTTCCTTGACAGCGGTGCGGAAGCGGACAATGGACAGCGCGCCCACCATACCGAGGGAGATGACCAGATTTGACTGCATCGCCAGGATGATGCCTGCCGTAATAATGGGCAGGACGCCGAGCACGATGTTGAACTGCTTGTTGTAAAAGCCCTTTTTCTGCGACAGATAGTAAACCGTATAGATGTAGATGCAGAACAGAATGGCGATGCCAAGCGTGATGCAGATGGAAGCTGTGGACAGTGTGCTGTTCTCCATTGTTTCCAGAATGGAGTTTTTGATGATATCCCGGAAGCTCATTTGAAAAACACCTTTCTTTTCTTTATTTGAAAATAATTATGTTATACAGAATTTTTTAAATCAGCCGATTCGTATCTGAAAAGGAGAGGGAGGCTGTCTTCTGTGAGGTCCCGCTTAAAGCATGGCTTCTGCAGAGCACATACTTGGAAAAGGTGATCCGCTCCAGCTTTCCCGTATCCAGCGCCTTTCGGATAAAACCGGGGAGAAATTCATCGTATTTTACCTCCATGATATGCTGCCCGGCAGCCATGACAGGCCGTTTGGGAAGCTCCTGATCCGGAAAGCGCAGCACATAATCGGAGGATGCCAGATTCCGGTCAAAGGTGACGCGTACGTTTCCATCCCGGCAGGTATAGGCGGTTCGTTCATACTCCACGATGATTCTCGGAAGAAGGCGGCGCAGCAGCATTTCCGTCTGCAGCAGCGTAAAAAGCGGTCTGTCGCCGCCGGCGGAACGAACCGCCCTCCCGCGAAGCAGGGAAAGGCATTCTGTTTCCGTAAGGCGGCAGCTTTTCTTCCGCGTGAGATCATGGGCTTTGATTTTCTGTTCCAGATGGATGGCATCCATGCTCTCGTTATAGATCCGGATCCGGAATTTGCTGCGGGGAGAGACTCCGCTCAGATTCTGCCGCAGGGCCGAGTCCTGCCAGTCGTCAAAGTAAACGCTCCGGATGCGGTAGGCGCCTTCCGGATGAAAGGCGTCCGGTTTCATCAGTGGACGGATTCTGGCAGTGATGAGGGCGATGTCCCTCTCGTCCACCAGAAATTTCTGCTCGTGACGGTATTTTTCCCTGAAACGGTCCATGGCCGCTCCTTTCCCGGCGGCATTTCTGCCGCGTGATTTTTCCAAGAATGCATAAAAAGGCCGAAAAAAAGCTGCTCAGAATATAGTTATACCCATCTATATTCCGAACAACACCTGTATGAATGAAACGGCGGCCCGCCTTCAGGCTGTAAACCATCTCCCCTGTCCGGCATCGGATCCCTCTGACGGTTCAGACCTGCCGGTCCGTGATGAATCTTTGCAGTACATTTCCCTGTTTCCCCAAAAGACGGCGTCTGTGACACCCAATTGTTGAGTGTATTATGGCAGAGCGGAAAGAAAAAGTCAATATTATAGATGATATGGTATCGGATACGGCGCGGACGTTTTAAGGAAAGGATGATGGAGGCCGTGGCAGAAGTGGGAAAAATCTGATAAAATAGGCGGAAAAAGACGGAATGCTCAACAGCTTTCTTTCCGGAAGGAAAAGAACGGAAAGAGGCGGGCGCAGGTATTTCAGATCGGAGGAGGACATGGACAGAAAAGAAGAGTATTTTCCTGACGGAACTCCCATTGACGGATGGTTTTATGAAAACCGGATTCCGTCCCTGGAGGAGCTGGGCAAGCCCTATGTGCTTACAGATTATGGGATTCTGGATGATGGGAGGATACATACGGAAGAGATTCAGCAGCTGATCGATACGGCATATGAAAATGGGGGAGGCGTGATCGTGGTTCCCCGTGGTACCTATCGGACTGGTTCCCTTTTCTTCCGGCAGGGCGTGCATCTGTATGTGGAAGAGAGCGGTGTGCTGAAGGGCAGCGACGATATCAGCGATTATGCTCTGCGGCTGACCCGGATCGAAGGGGAGACCTGCCGGTATTTTGCGGCGCTGATCAATGCGGATGAGGTGGACGGCTTCACCATGTGCGGGCGTGGAACCATTGACGGAAACGGACTGCGTTCCTGGAAGGCCTTCTGGCTGCGTCGGGACTGGAATCCTTCCTGTACCAACAAGGACGAGCAGAGGCCCAGGCTGGTATACATTTCCCACAGCAGGAACGTGCGGATCGCGGGACTTCATCTGATTAATGCCCATTTCTGGACCACGCATATCTATAAATGCGATCATGTGAAGTATCTGGGCTGCTCGATCTGCTCGCCGGCCTCTCCGGTGAAAGCGCCCAGTACGGACGCGATTGACATTGATGCCTGCACGGATGTACTGGTCAAGGATTGTTATCTGGAGGTGAATGATGATTCCGTCGTCCTGAAGGGAGGAAAGGGGCCATGGGCGGATCAGATGAAAGAGAACGGCAGCAATGAAAGAATTCTGGTGGAGGACTGTACCTATGGCTTCTGCCATGGCTGCCTGACCTGCGGTTCGGAATCCGTGCATAACAGAAACATTCTCATGCGCCGCATAAAGGTGAAAGAGGGGCATAATCTGCTGTGGCTGAAAATGCGTCCGGACACCCCGCAGCATTACGAATATATCACGGTGGAGGATGTGGAAGGAAAAATTGATAATTTCCTCAACATCAATCCCTGGACCCAGTTTTTTGACCGGAAGGGCAGAACGGATCTGCCCATTTCCCGGGCAGATCACATCGTGATGAGAAACTGCAGCTGCGAGTGCGGCACGTATTTTAATGTACAGCGGGAGGATGCTCAGTACCGCCTCTCCGATTTCACCTTTGAAAATCTGCGGATCCGGGCAGAAAAGGATGGCTTTGACCGGGAGGCGGCAGAGAACATTTCCCTGAAAAACGTACAGGTGGAATGTAAGGATGCGTAAAAGTACGGAGATGTGCCGGCATAAAAGCCGTTTTTTCACTCCGGCGGATTAATCCAGCGGATCACTCCATCGGATCATTCCAGCGGATCATTCCAGCGGATCATTCCGTGCGCAGCCGCTCCACAATGCTGTGTTTTTCCAGGTTCCGGAAGCAGATGCATGGGATCAGCACCGCAAACAGCAGAAGGATGGGCGTACAGATGATAAGGGGCAGCAGGGTGAAACGGAAGGTGGTGAAGCCTCCGGCCACCATGGCGCGCACGCCGATTCCGACGGCCAGGGAGCCGAGCAGGTAGGAAGCTGCCAGGGTGATGACGGCATAGCAGAGGCCTTCATCGATCAGCATCCGGCGGAGCTGTTTCTTTGTCATGCCGATGGACTGGATGACGGCGAATTCCCGTCTGCGGGAAACGATGGCCGTGACCATGGAGTTGACAAAATTGAGGATTCCCACCAGAGCTATGACAATGCTGATTGCGGAGCCGGTGATGGAGGAGGAGCGGGTTTCCGTCTCGTACTGACTGGCCATGCTCTGCCGGGAGACCACGGGCAGACCAGGATTCACCGTTTTCATGTAGGAATCCAGAAATGCCTGTGCTTCCTCCAGGTGCGCATCGTCTACGTTGAGAAACAGCTTTCTTAAGGTGTGATCCGGCCACTGAGCCTGAAATACATCGGCGGGCAGGATGAACTCCATCTCAAACCGGCCGGAAGCACCCTGCTGGGAAGCGCCGGCGGTTACCGGATTTAAGGGATAGACCACGGCCATTACCGTATAGTTCCTGCCGTTCAGATTCACATCTGTTCCTGCCGTGGGGGCGGGAATCGCATCCGGAATCGTTCCCTGCTCCACGCTGGGCCCAACTGCCAGGACATAATTGCCCGTGGAAAATTCCTGTGCGTCATAGGAACCGGACATGATACAGTCATCCTGAGTGATGGCATTCAGCGGAATGCCGTCCAGCCCCAGAACGATGGCGGAAGCCAGTCCGCTGTCCAGAGCATCACGAAGCTGATCTGCACCCGCAGAATCGTAGGTCTCCCAGTCAGCGAGCCGGTCCTCAGTGTAGAAGGCGGCCAGATTCTGAATGGTATCCTCCGTCATTTCCCAGTCCATCTGCGCGGAATAGAGATGCCCGGTTTCTTCCAGTCCATTCAGGGCTTCCGCCTGGCTGACCAGATCGGCGGAAAGGGTGGAGCCGTGAGGGTTGTAGCCGTTGAAATAATCCTCGTTGGTATTATCCGACAGCTCAAAGTCTGCCAGGGTCAGACTTGCCAGATATTTTTCCATATCGAAAGCGGCACTCTGTGCGTAAAAGCAGCTTAAAAGCACCAGTCCAAGGGTCAGGGAGCAGATCACGGTGACGGTGCGCTTCCGGTTCCTGCCCAGGTTGGCGAGCGCCATGGAGAACAGGGATGCGTTCTCCGGACGGAGTCTGTGCGCTCTTAGGGAATGAGTCGAAGACGCCCTCCGGGAATGTGCCGCAGCAGCCTTTCCCCGTCTTCCCGAAGGCGCTGAGCCGTCCGCGTCGCTCATGCGAAGTGCCTCCACCGGAGAAACCTTTGCGGCAATCCGCGCAGGACGCAGGCAGGAGATCAGCACGGTGAGCCATGAGAACAGGGCGGAGCCGATGAAGATGACCGGGCTTGCGGAAACGGAGGACTGTTCAGCTGTTCCCATGAGAACGGGAACCAGCACCATGCCCAGGAGCCAGCCGAAAAGCAGGCCCGCGGGAATGCCCGCCAGGCAGAGGCGGTCTGCCTGCCCATAGAGGAGTTTCCTGATCTGGCGTGTGGAAGCTCCCAGAGTTTTCAGCCTGCCGTAAAACTGGATATCCGCGGTGACGCTGATCTGAAAAATGTTATAGATGATCAGATATCCGGCAACGAATACCAGTACCATGCCCACATACATGGGAAGGCTTTCCTGAAAGGCGGAGGCGTTCATTTCCGGGCTGTAGGCGAGATTCACATTGTATTCCAGCCCGGTCAGTCCGGTATCCGCCAGGATGCCGTCCATGACGCCTTCAATGTTCTGATCCGTATAGAGGCTGATCTGGAGCATTCGCAGTCCCAGGTAGGAATTGGCGGAATCGGTGCCCTCGGCATTTACGGAAGCTTTTCCGGTATCTGCCGCTTCTTCGGAGCCGGAATTTGCGGCCTCCGCGGCACTCTCCGTCATGGCATCGGCGTATTCCCGGCTCACCCATGCGAAATGGGAGTAGGAGGATTCATTCCCCTCCCAGAAGCCGACGAGGGTGAAGGTGGAAGAGATTTTTTCATCGGAATTCAGATCCTTCCGCCACTCCAGCGTGACCGTCTGCCCCAGCTCATGGGGGACTCCCAGGCGGTCCAGCGTAGCGGTATCCAGAGCGGCCTCGTCCGCTGTTTGCGGCATCCGGCCTGTGGTGGGTGCGGAGAAGGAGTGGGCCGCATAGCTGTCGTCCGCCCAGCGGATTTCCACGGACGATCCGGCAAGGGCGGTATTTTCTGCAAGGCCGAGAACGATGCTTTCTCCGGTTCCCGCCACATCCGGATGGGCTGCGATCCGTGCTGCCTGCTCCTCAGTAAGACCGCGGATGGAAGCCTGCGTATCGCTTCCGGTCTGCCGGAAGGTCATTTCAATCATGTTCCGGTTCAGGCTCTGGGCCAGGGTGAACAGGGTGGTAAACATCAGAGTGGTCAGGATGATGGCGAGAATGGCCGCCAGATTCCGGCCTCTGTTATTCCGAAAGGTGCGGCTTCCCAGCACCCGGATCGGAGACAATTCTTTTTTCTCAGAAACGGTTTTCATGCTACCTCTTTTCCGCCGCCGACGGCGGCATTTTAATCATGGAAGAACGGCGAAGCCGTTCTTTGGCACGAACCTGTTGGTTCGTGCAGGCCTGTGTATCTAGTCCGGGCTTCCCACAATGTGTCCGTCCTCGATGTGGATGACCCGGTCTGCCATCCGGGCGATTTCCGGATTATGGGTGATCATGACGATGGTCTGGTGAAATTCCCGGCTGGTCATTTTCAGAAGGCCGATCACATCGTCGCTGGTCCGGGTGTCAAGATTCCCGGTGGGCTCATCGGCCAGGATGATGGAGGGCTTGCTTGCGAGGGCCCTTGCGATCGCAACACGCTGCTGCTGGCCGCCGGAGAGCTGGTTCGGAAGGCTGTCCAGCTTCTTTTCCAGCCCCAGGAGCTGAACGATTTTCATGATGAATTTCCGATCCGGCCTGCGGCCGTCCAGGGAAATAGGAAGGATGATGTTTTCCCACACGTTCAGGACCGGCACCAGATTATAGTTCTGGAACACGAAGCCGATCTGCTTGCGCCGGAACACGGTGGCCTCCTCGCTATTCAGCTTCGCAAGCTCTGTATGATCCACCAGGATGCTCCCAGCGCTCGGTGTGTCAAGCCCTCCGAGCATGTTCAACAGAGTGGACTTGCCGGATCCGGAGGTTCCGATGATGGCGGTGAATTTTCCCCGTTCGATGTCCAGATTCACGTTGTCCAGGGCACGGACCTCCGTTTCTCCCTTTCCATAATATTTTTTCAGGCCTCTGGCCTGCAGGATGATATCGTTGTTCATGTCTGCCTCCTTGCCGAACTGTTTTTGTTTCTGTAAAGAAAATATCATGCCAGTGTTACGGTGAAGGTACTTTTGTGGTACAATTTTGTAACAAACCGTTGCTTTATGGTAATCCGTATTGTAGCATGGGAGCAGGTTGACCTGCGGAGAGGGAAGGAGAAGAAGAGAATTATGGAAAAACTGACCTCAAAAACAGAACGGCTCATGACAGAGCGCTTCGGAAAGGATACGGTGATCGCCCTGGCGACCACGGAGGATGGCGTTCCGTATGTCCGGTATGTGAACGCGTTTTACGAGGATGGGGCGTTTTACATCATCACCCACGCGCTTTCCGGGAAGATGAAGCAGCTGGGGAAAAATCCGGCCGCAGCAATCGCCGGGGAGTGGTTTACCGCGCAAGGGACGGGAATCAATCTGGGATATTTCGGAAAACAGGAGAACCGGAAGATCGCAGAAAAGCTGAGAAAGGCGTTTGCCGCCTGGATTGACAACGGACACAATGATTTTGCGGACGAAAATACCTGCATTCTCTGTGTGCGTCTTTCGGATGGCGTTCTTTTGTCGCATGGGGAAAGATATGAGATTGATTTTACAAAAGAGTGACTTTTATACCTGTTTAACAATACCTGTTTAAAAGCCCGCCGTGGGGCTGTCCGGAACTGCTGCATGCTGTGGCAGCTCCGAATGGTCCTCCGGCGGGCTGTCTGTCTATTCAGATATTCCCATCCTCTGCCTGATACTCCCCTTCCGCAGGAAATGCAGGCACAGAAGCGGTACCGTCAGGGAGAAAAACAGAATGACGGGCAGGATGATCCATAAAGGGACGAGGGAGAAGGTATACGCCGACGCCCAGGAGTAGTTATTGACCACATCCGGCATGATGAAGCAGGTGAACAGGATGGTGGGCAGCGCTACGATGAGGATGCACAGGGCGGCATAGAGGAGGCCTTCCAGCGCCAGCAGACAGGTAAGCTGGCGGCCGGTCATGCCCAGGCTCTCATATACGGCAAATTCCTGTTTCCTGCTGACGGCCTTTGCGGCCAGCAGGTTGCAGAGGTTTAAAAGGGCGATGCCCATCAGCACGGCGCCCACGATCAGCTGCGGAAGCACGGTGTTCAGACGGGCGTTCCTGAAGTTTTCAAGGTATTCGCTGCGGCGGTTGATGCCGGCTCCGTATTGAAGGCTGCTGGCCCACCCATCCAGCCAGGCTTCGAAGGAATCCTGAGCAGAATGGTCAATGTTTACCGCGATCTGCCGGATGCCCTGCCCGGGGAAAAGGGAGTCAAAAACGGAAAGCGGTACAATATAGACGATGGAAAAGGCCGCATCCGGGCTGTCCGAGCCGCTGATGTAGGAATCATCGTGCATGACTGAGCCCATCACAGTAAAGGGCTTCCCTGCCAGCGTTACGGTCTCTCCTGCCATCGGGGAGGAAATCCCTTCATAGTACGCTCCTCCCGCGATCACGCAGCCGCCGGACAGGAACTGTTCCTCATCAAAGCTTCCGCTCGTGAAGGGACAGTATTCCAGCAGATAGTCCAGATAAACGCCCTCCAGTCCGATGACGAGGGCCGTATATTCTCCGGTTGCCTCCAGACGCTCCAGCCCTTCGCACCATTCCGGAAAGCCGGACTGGGTGTCCCGAAGGGACTGGTTTTCATCGTAGGGCTGGTTATAGAAGTCCGTCAGCCGTTTTCGCAGCTCATCGGAGGCGGTCAGGGGTATCTCTCTGGTTTTCAGGGCGCTGACGGAAACCGTTTCGGGGCGGGCACGAAGCTCCTGAAGGGCTTCTGCCGTGAGGGCGTGGCTGTCCTGGTTATAGATCTGAAGGGACAGAGCGGCAGAGCCGTCAGTGATGGAATAGTCCCAGGGGGACAGGGCGGAGAGATAAACTTCCTCCTGTAGTCCGAGAAAGATCAGCCAGAGATAAGACAGAAGCAGGGTGGCGAGCAGCAGGACGCCTGCGGACAGGACCATACGGCCCCGGCTCCTTTGCAGGGTTCGCAGGGCGAGGCGCGGCAGAGTCATCCTTCCGTCCGGACAGCCTCTGCCGTTTCTGACGGTACCCGTCTGTTTCCGGAGCAGAGGGGCCGGAAGGCTGGCTGACAGGCGCAGTGCAGGCAGCAGGAAGGAGAGAAGAACGGTACCCAGGGTGCAGGCGGCCGCCAGCGCAAAGGGAGGCCAGTTCAGAAAATACAGGGCAGGATGCTCCTCCATTCCGATGATGACCCGGCCGGTGATGAGGACATCCAGAAGGAACCCGATCAGCCAGCCGGGAATCAGGCCGGACAGAGTGACGAGACAGCCCTTTTCCAGCAGAAAATACCGGATCTGCCGGGGTGTCATGCCCTGGGCCTTCAGGCCGGCAAAAAACAGGAGATCCCGGTCCGCTGTCACATGGACGATGCCGAAGATCATCAGAAAGCCGCACACCAGCACCAGAATCGCCGGCGTGTAGTAAGGGCGGGACTGTCCGGCTGCCTGTGCCCGTCTTGCTTCGTTGTAGGCCAGATTGGTGGTGAAGGATACGCTGGAGACACCCTGTTCCTCCAGAAGATGCGCGGCCTGTTCGTCCAGATTCCGGGGCTGCCAGAGGGTAACGCCCAGCGTGATGCACGGCGCGCTTTCGTCATTGTAGCCGGGAAGGAGCTCTTCTGCGGCTTCCTTCGTGATCCAGGCGCAGGATTCGGTGAAGTTGGTGGGGCTTTCCCACCAGCCGCAGAGGATGAAGGCGGAGGTATGTTCTATCCCCTCAGGGTCAGTCCAGAGAATGCGGACGGGAGCGCCAGCCTCGTGGGGGATCCCAAGGGAGTCCATGGTGAATTCATCCAGCGCGATTTCATCCGCTTTTTCGGGAAGCCGGCCTGTGGTGGGCACGGAGAGGATGGTTTCCGCATAGGCCCGGTCGGTGACGGCAAGCTTTACGGAACGCTGTCCGATCTGCGGGTCTGTGAGCTGTCCCAGGCTGCTGAGGCGGACAGCGCTTTTTATATCCGCGTTTTGTTCAATCCTTTCCGCCTGATGCTCCGTCAGGCCGGTATATAAAATGTGGCTGGTGGAGCCATAGGAATACTGGTAATTCAGAAGAAAAGCGCCTTCCACCGCGTCCCCCAGCAGAAACACGAAGGAGTACAGCCCCGTCACCAGAGCGGCGGCGAGAATCAGGATGATGGTTCCGGTTTTGTGAAAAGAAAAATCCCGCCGTACCAGCTTCCGGCAGATTTTCAGGTTGTTGTTTGCAAGCATGTCAATCCTCGTTCCAGGTTCGTCTGTTCTGCCGGCGGCGGCCGTTATTGTACCGGAATGCGTCCGTCTTTTTGGGGCGGCGTCCGGCAGGAGGCAAATGCCATTATCCGGGAATACGCCCGTCCTCGATCCGTACTACCCGGTCGGCCATCTGCGCCAGCTCCAGATTGTGTGTGATCATGATGAGTGTCTGATGCCAGGTTTCCACGGTAAGCTTCAGAAGGCCGAGCACGTTCTGGCCGTTTCGGGAATCCAGATTTCCCGTCGGTTCGTCGGCAAGGATCAGCGCAGGCCGCATGATGAGCGCCCGGGCGATGGCCGTCCGCTGCTGTCCGCCTCCGGAAAGCTGTGCCGGAAAGGCATCCAGCCGTTCCGAAAGGCCGAGGGTCCGGGTGATTTCCTGAAAAAAGGCCGTATCCGGAGTATTGCCCGACAGGCTCAAGGGAAAGAGAATGTTTTCCCGCACCGTCAGGGTTGGAATCAGATTGAAATTCTGGTAGACAAAGCCGACCTTATTGCGGCGGAATACCGCCAGCTCCCTTTCCTTCATGCCGGAAAGCCGGACGCCGTCCACGATCACCTCTCCTTCGTCGGGCCTGTCCAGCGCGCCGATCATGTTTAACAGGGTGGTTTTGCCGGAACCGGAGGCGCCGATGATGGCGGTGAATTTCCCCTTTTCGATGGAAAGATCGATGCCGTCCAGGGCTTTGACCTGATTCTCCCCTTTTCCGTAATATTTTTTCAGGTTCTGAATGGTTACGATGTTCATAATTTCCTCTTTTTTGCGGCTAAAGGCCGCATCTGATCTGTGTGAAGAAGCGAGTCAGTGATTCTTGCTCCTCTTTAGGCCTGCTTCCGGCAGACGAGTTTTTTCGTTCATTTTCCGGCAGGGGATCAGCTGAGCAGATAAACGGAAAAGGTAGTTCCCTTTCCTGCCTTTGACACGACGCTGATGTAGCCCTTCTGGCGGGTGATGATGCCGTTCGCCAGATACAGTCCGAGGCCGACGCCCTCCATGGCGGCGGCTTCCTCTCCGCGGTAGAAGCGCTGGAACACATCATGGTAATGTTCCTCCGGAATGCCGATGCCGGTATCCGTGATGTCGATACGGGTGTAAAACTGCCAGGGGCGTACCGAGACGGAGACGCTTCCGCCCTCCGGCGTGTATTTTACCGCGTTGTCCAGAATGTTTCCCAAAGCTTCAGCAGTCCATTTGGGATCGTGCTGCACGCTGATATTGTCCGCGCAGTCCGCCGACAGATGGATCCCCTTCTGATCGGCTTTCGTCCACACCGTGCTCATGGCGCGGGCGATGGTGTCGTTCAGCCGCCCCTCCGCCATGTGGAGGACGAAGGTTCCTGTTTCCAGGCGGGACATTTTGATGAGGGACTGCAGGAGAAAATCCAGCTTGTCGATCTGCTCCGTCATGGTGGCAAGAAAAGTTTCCCGCTGGCTGTCGGAGAGCGTGTGTTTCTGCAGGATCTCCGCAAACATCCGGATGTTCGCGATGGGGGTCTTTACCTGATGGGAAATGTCGCTGACCAGTCCCTGGATGGTTTCCTTGTCCCTGCGGCTCTGGAGTCTGCCTTCATTGGCAAACTCATAATACTGCATCAGCTTTCCCTGTACCCTGGAGGCCAGGGAATCGTCATAGGGATGGGAGAGGTCGGGCCTTCGGTCGGACAGGAGGGCGTCCAGGGTTTCACACAGCTCGTCGGCAAAACGGTCGGTCTGGCGGCGCTGCCTGAAAACCCACAGTCCGGCGAGGACGCAGAGACCGGTACAGGCCGAAAGGATTCCTAAACGCACGGGCTCTCTGGGCACAAAGGTCCATAGAAGCCATAGAAGGATGGCCGAGAGGCAGACCGCGGCCAGAAGAAAAAGGGCGGGAATGAGGGTGGAAGAGGGAAGGAGACTGCGGACAAATCCGCGCACCTTCCGGAAGCCGGCCGTCTCCTTCCGGGAACCGGCCAGCGGGCGCGTTTCGGTCTGTTCGTTCGTTTCGTTCATTTCCGGCCTCCTGTCCAGATATAGCCCATCCCGCGCACCGTGCGGATATAGGCGTGATTTTCGTCTTCGATTTTGGCGCGCAGCCGGTTCATGGTCACGGTGAGGGTATGGTCATCCACGAAATTTCCGCCGCTGTCCCAGAGCCGCTCCAGCAGAAGCTGCCTGGTCAGGATATTTCCCGCGTTCTCGGTCAGCACCCGAAGCAGCTTATATTCGTTGGGCGTGATGGAAAGCTTCTCGGCAGAACGGGGATCGCTTCCCCGCGACGCGGTGAGGGAAGAAAAATCCAGGGAAAGGAAGCCGTCGCTCCAGCGGTCCGCGCTTCCAGCCTCTTCCGGTCCGTTCGGGCCTCCCTTGGAGCCGCTGCGGCGCAGGGCCACCTCCATCCGCTTCAGCAGGATCTGCATGCGGAAGGGCTTTGTCACATAATCCTCCGCTCCAAGGTCAAAGCCGTTTAATACATCTTCCTCCAGATCGTTTGCGGTCAGAAAGATTACCGGCTGTGCCGCATTCTGCGCCTTGATTTCCCGGCACAGGTCGAAACCGTTTCCATCCGGCAGGTTTACATCCAGAAGGATCAGGGAAAAGGAGCCGTCCGCAAGCAGAGCCCTTGCCTTGGCACAGGTATAGGCGGGAACGGAGACATATCCCGCACTGTCCAGTTCAAACAAAAGTCCCGCGCTCAGCGCGAGATCGTCTTCTACCACTAAGATTCGTTCCATTGGTACCTCTCATCCGTTACGTCTGAAAAATCTGCCCGAAAAAGGGCAGTCGGAAAGGCGCGGCCGTACTGCATGACTGCGCCTTTCCCTGATAAAAACTGTATAAGTTGTCGCTTGCCTGACCCGCTGCAGGCGCTTTTTAAGCCTCCGGCACGTGCCACTTCCAGTCGCGAACCTCCGGCAGATCGATGCCGTACTCATGGATGTACTGCTTATGCTCCACCAGCTTGTCGTTCATCATCTGGATCAGATAGGAGCCGCGGTTGCCGAGCTGCGGCAGGTTCTGGACCGCGTTTTTCACCAGGCTGAACCGGTCGATCTCGTTCTGCACGCGCATGTCGAAGGGGGTGGTGATGGTACCCTCCTCCTTATAGCCATACACGTGGATGTTCCGGTTCTCCCGGCAGTAGGTCAGCTCATGGATAAGCGTAGGGTAGCCGTGGAAGGCGAAGATGATGGGCTTATCCTTCGTGAACAGAGCGTTGTAATCCGCATCGGTCAGGCCGTGCGGATGCATGGTAGAAGGCTGAAGCTTCATCAGATCCACCACGTTGATAACCCGGATTTTCAGCTCCGGCAGAGCCTCTCTTAATATGGTAACCGCTGCCAGGGTTTCCAGAGTAGGCGTATCGCCGCAGCAGGCCATGACGATGTCAGGCTCCTCGCCCGCGTCGTTGCTCGCCCACTCCCAGATGCCGATGCCCTGGGTACAGTGCTTGACGGCCTGTTCCATGGTCAGCCACTGCGGTCTGGGATGCTTGCTGGTCACCAGCACGTTCACATAGTTCCGGCTGCGGATACAGTGATCGAAGCAGGAAAGCAGGCAGTTGGTGTCCGGCGGAAGATACAGCCGCACCACGTCCGCCTTCTTATTGGATATATGATCCAGGAAGCCGGGGTCCTGATGGGTGAAGCCGTTGTGATCCTGCTGCCAGACGTTGGAGGAGAGGATCAGGTTCAGGGAGGCGATGGACTGTCTCCAGGGAAGCTGGTTGCAGACCTTCAGCCATTTCGCGTGCTGGGCGCACATGGAATCCACCACGCGGATGAACGCCTCGTAGCTTGCGAAGAAGCCATGGCGTCCCGTGAGAAGATAGCCCTCCAGCCAGCCTTCGCACATGTGCTCACTGAGGAAGGAATCCATTACACGGCCGTCGTGGGCCAGAAATTCATCCGTGTCCAGAAGCGCATTGTTCCAGTCGCGGTTGGTTTCTTCAAACACCTTTCCCAGACGGTTGGACATGGTCTCATCCGGCCCGAAGATGCGGAAGTTATGCGCGTCTTCATTGAGTTTGAAGATGTCGCGGACAAAGCCGCCAAGCTCCACCATATCCTGGGATTCTACCGCGCCGGGAGAGGGCACTTCGATGCCGTAGTCGCGGAAGTCGGGCATGCGCAGGTCGCGCAGCAGCTTACCGCCGTTGGCGTGGGGATTGGAGCCGATTCTTCTGTCCCCTGTGGGTGCCAGTGCCTTCAGCTCAGGAATCAGCTTTCCGTTTTCGTCGAAAAGCTCTTCAGGATGATAGCTCATCAGCCAGTCTCTCAGCATGTCCAGATGCTCCGGCTGGTCCATCATGATCGGAACCTGATGGGCGCGGAAGGAGCCTTCGATCTGCTTGCCGTCCACAACCCTGGGGCCCGTCCAGCCCTTGGGCGTGCGCAGCACGATCATGGGCCACTTGGGTCTGGTGGAATCGTGGTTTTCCCTGGCGTTTTTCTGGATGGCCTTAATCTCGTCCATGGCGGCGTCCAGCGCTTCCGCCATTTTGCGGTGCATTTCCATTGGCACATCGCCTTCCACAAAATAGGGCTTCCAGCCGCAGCCGTCGAAGAAGTGCTCCAGCTCCTCATGGGTGATGCGGGCCAGCACCGTCGGGTTGCTGATCTTATAGCCGTTTAAGTGCAGGATGGGCAGAACGGCGCCGTCCGTTTCCGGATTCAGGAATTTATTGCACTGCCAGGAGGTGGCAAGAGGGCCTGTCTCCGCTTCACCGTCGCCCACAATACAGGCGGCGATCAGATCGGGATTGTCGAACACTGCGCCAAAGGAATGGGCCAGGGAATAGCCGAGCTCGCCGCCCTCATTGATGGAGCCGGGAGTTTCGGGAGCCACGTGGCTGGAGATGCCGCCCGGGAAGGAGAACTGCTTGCAAAGCTTCTTCAGTCCGTCCATATCCTCCCCGATGTTGGGATACACCTCGCTGTAGGTGCCCTCCAGGTAGGTATTAGCCACAAAGAAATTGCCGCCGTGGCCGGGGCCGGAGACCAGAATCATGTCCTGGTCATATTTTTTGATCACGCGGTTTAAATGAACATAGATAAAATTCTGACCGGGAACGGTTCCCCAGTGTCCCACGATTTTTTTCTTTACATGTTCCATTTTGAGGGGCTCGCGCAGAAGCGGATTATCCAGCAGATAAAGCTGCGCTGCGCCGAGATAGTTGGCGGCACGCCAGTAGGCGTCCATCTTTTTCAGATATTCGTCTGTAAGCGGCAGTCTTTCTTCGATTTCCATATGTACCTCCTTTTTTATTTGTTTTATGCCGGCATACTGCACAACGTGCTGGACCCACGGAATGACGGCGGAATGGCCGGCATGCTTTTTGTCTGTCAGAATCTATTTTAAACGGAATCCGCATATCGGGCAATGGGAAATTGACAAAAAACCGCATGATTTTGGTAAAATTCACGAAAACAGGATGAACAGAGAGAAATTTTCCTGTATTCTTTATGAGGCATGTGGACGAAATTACTTTTTGGTGTGGACAGTCATATATTTTCGTATTAAAATACATTTGTGTCACATCTATATCCCATTTCCTGCGCCTTTGGTTACGGCGTGTCTGTTTTGCTTTCGGGATAAGACCTTCTTTTTCTTATTGACAAAGTGAACGTGAATAAACCGCAACACACTGTGTAATCCATGGTATGAAAATAAAATATCTTGCGGTGAGCACTGGGGCGTCCTCTGCTTGCGTGAGACAAAGTGAGGGAGGACATTCAGTTATGTTGGTATTTGAGTTGCCGCTTAAGATCTGTTTCCTGACACCGTTGCTGTCTGCATGTGTGTCGGAGAGGATCGGTCAGTTTATTTCCGGAGCCCTGCATACATCGGAGGATGATTCGTTCTTTTGTGAAAATGTCAGATTCCGGTCTTATACTTTCGATCAGCCATATCCGCTCGAGTCGGAGCATATTTACCGGGAAGGAAAAATATATACGGTCCGGATAAGAACCATCAGCCAGAAGCTGGCAGAATTTTTTGTCAGACAGCTTCCTTTGTATGCGGACGGCTGCCTGCAGGTCCTTGATGGAGAACTTAAGGTGATTCCACGTTATCTGTTGGAACGGGTGCATACGCTGACCCCTGTGGTGGTGAAAACCAGGCAGGGATACTGGCGCAATCAGATGCGGGTGGATGAATTTGAGGAGCGGCTGAAGGCCAATCTGATCCGAAAATACAATTTTTTTCAGCATAAAAAACTGGAGGGAGGTTTCTGCCTGTTCCGCCGGATGGAATTCATGAACAGAAAACCGGTCCGGGTGCCGCAGAAAAACATTTCCCTGCTGGGAGACAAGATCAGCCTGACAGCGGCACAGAATGAGACGGCGCAGGAGCTTCTTTATATGGCCCTGGGAACCGGCGTCGGGGAAAACAATGCGGAAGGATGCGGGTTTTTAGGATATCGTTTTCGATGAGAACGTTAAAAAAACAGTAACCTATATATAGACAGAGATTGAAAAGGGAGCGCGGCGAGAGCTCCCTTTTGTCATCAGGAAAGGATTCCGTTTTAGAAAAAAATATAATATAATGGGACATGAAAATACGAATCAAAACCAAACCGTATAGCGGCAGGAGGGAGAATATATGCCGCCTGAAGGCAGCAGAAGGAGGGGAAATGCTTCGCAGAAAGAAGGAACGTGAGGAGGATCATGCCTGGGACGGGCAGCAGCCTGCGATGAAAAGCAGTATCTGCACCGGAGAAACGGTTGCGGGCTTCCTGGATTCCGGAGGAAAGTTTCACGAGATAATGCTGATTTCAGGGGAAAAGGATCTTGCGCTTTTTTGCAGGAGATATGGTGTGAAAAAAGAGGAAGTCAGGCATATTTTTTGAGAGATGCTTTTAGAATTAAAAGGCCGTCTGCGGCGGCAATGAGGAGGCAATTATGAACAGAAAAAAGATCGGGGTGCCCCTTGAGGGCTTTGGAGAGCTGTGCCGGAGCGCGGCGGCGCAGGGGGCGGTTCTTCTGAAAAATGAGGAGGAGACGCTGCCGGTGACGGATGGGGAGCGGATCGCCGTGTTCGGGCGGATTCAGAAGGATTATTACAGGAGCGGGACCGGGTCGGGAGGCGCGGTCAATGCTCCCTATGCCACCAACCTGCTGGACAGCCTGCGGGAGTGCGGTAATCTGCAGGTGGACGAAGAGCTTGCAGCGGTATATGAGGAATGGATCCGGGAGAATCCGTTTGACGATGGAGGCGGAGTCTGGGCCGGAGAGCCCTGGAGCCAGAGGGAGATGGAGGTGTCTGACGAGCTTGCGGCCGCAGCTGCCGGCAGGGCGGACAAGGCGCTGGTTGTGATCGGGCGCACGGCAGGAGAGTCGAAGGATTATGAGGATCTTCCGGGAGGTTTCCGGCTGAGCGGAGAGGAGGAACGGCTTCTTCGGACGGTGACGAAGTATTTCCGCAGGACCGCGGTGATCCTGAACGTTTCCTGTATCATTGACATGGGCTTTCTGGATGCCCCGTATGAAAATCCGGTTACCGCTGTGCTCTATGTGTGGCATGGCGGCCAGGAGGGAGGCCGCGCGGCGGCGGACGTGATCAGCGGACGCGTGACGCCCTGCGGCAAACTGGTGGATACGATCGCAGGCTGTATCGCGGATTATCCTTCCACGGCGAACCATGGAAATCTGCGGGAAAACGTCTATCAGGAGGACGTTTATGTGGGCTACCGCTATTTTGAGACCTTTGCTCCCGAAAGGGTGAGGTTTCCCTTCGGCTTCGGGCTGTCCTACACCACATTTTCCCTGAAGCCGGATTCGGCCCGTGTGAAAAATGACCGGATCGGGATACGGGTATGCGTCCAAAATACGGGAAGCCGATATGCGGGCAGGGAAGTGGTGCAGGTCTATTACAGCGCTCCTCAGGGAAAGCTGGGGCGGCCGGCAAAGGAGCTCGCCGCCTTTGCAAAAACCGGGCTCCTGAAGCCGGGAGAGAAGGAAGTGCTGACGCTTTCCTTTCCGGTCTCCGCCATAGCGGCCTACGACGACGGCGGCTATACGGGCAGCCGTTCCTGTTATGTGCTGGAGGAAGGACTGTATGAAATCTTCGTGGGAAACAGCAGCAGGGATCTGGTACGCGTGCCGGTTGCGGAAGAAGACGGCGCGCCGGAGAATGAAAAAACGGAAGCCGGTCTTCGAGTTCCCACTCTTCGTGTGGTAAAGCAGCTGGAGGAAGCCTGTGCGCCGCCAAGAAGCTTCATCCGGCTTGTTCCGGGAAGACGGAAAGAGGACGGAACGTATGAGCCTGCGGGACAGTGTGTCCCGAAAGCGACGGTTTCTCTAAAAGAGAGGATCAGGAACCGTCTGCCCGGCGCTCTGCCCCGGACCGGCAGTCAGGGAATCATGCTGCAGGATGTGAAGAAGGGGACCGCTTCTCTGGAAAGCTTTGTAGCTCAGCTTTCCGATGAGGAACTCTCTGTCATTGTAAGGGGAGAAGGCATGTGCTCTCCCAGAGTGACGCCCGGCGTCGCGTCCTGCTTCGGCGGCCTGACCGAATCCATGCAGAAGGACTATGGCATTCCTGTGGCGGCTGCCTCCGACGGCCCTTCCGGCATCCGCATGGATGTGGGCGCGCTGGCCACGCAGGTTCCCATCGGAACACTTCTTGCCTGTACCTTTGATGAAAGGCTGGTGGAGGAGCTGTATGTGATGGAGGGAAAAGAGCTGGTGCGCAACGAGATTGATACCCTGCTGGGACCGGGGCTGAATCTTCACCGAAATCCTCTGAATGGCAGGAATTTTGAATATTTTTCCGAGGATCCTCTTCTGACCGGAAAGATGGCCGCCGCCAACGTCCGGGGAATCAAAAGGGGAGGCTCCCATGCCACCATCAAGCATTTTGCCTGCAACAGCCAGGAAATGGAGCGCAGTAAGGTCAATGCCCTGGTATCGGAGAGGGCGCTGAGGGAGCTGTATCTGAAGGGCTTTGAGATCGCTGTGAAGGAGGGCGGAGCGGACAGTGTCATGACCGCTTATAATCCCGTCAACGGGCACTGGTGCGCATCCAACTATGATCTTAACACCACGATCCTGCGCGGAGAGTGGGGCTTTACGGGAATCGTGATGACGGACTGGTGGTCCACCATGAACGACTGCGTGGATGGAGGAAAGGAAAGTCCCTCCAATACCGCAGCGATGGTCCGGGCACAGAACGATCTCTACATGGTGGTGGACAATCTGGCCGCAGAAAGAAATCCCATGCAGGACAATACCCTGGAGGCACTGGCAGACGGCAGGCTGACTCTGGGTGAGCTGCAGAGATGTGCGGCGAACATCTGCCGCTTTCTTCTGAACGCGCCGGTAATGGAGCGGTTCATGAACCAGGAGGCAGAGGGGCCGGAGCTGATTCCAGCCCTGGCCTTTGATGGAGAGGGAGCAGCCGAAAGCGGCGAAGGTGCCAAAGAAGATTGCCGGAGGTTCGGAGAAGGCCGTGAAAGGTCTGAAGAAGACTGTCAAAAGTTCAGTGAGGCCCGGAGTATGGCGGTGCAGCCCGGCGCAGACGGTTCCTTCCATCTGGTGCGTCCTTCTGAAACAGGAGTGCGCTTCTGCGTCCCGGAAGCGGAAGGGGACAGGGGCCGGACAGCTTCCGGACAGGCCCGCCCCTGGAAGGTACGCGTATGTATGAAATTCAGCAATAAGGATGCCCGGGCCCAGTCGGCCTGCAATCTGCTGTTGAATGGCGTCCGCTTCGCCACGCCCCAGGTCAGCGGAACAGGCGGAAAGAGCGTGACCTGTGATATGGGAGCCGTGCTTCTGGAAGCAGGTATATATGAGCTGACCCTGCAGAACACCAAAATGCCCGGTATGGAGGTGGAGTGGGTGGAATTTACGCCGGAATCCCTGTAAAGATTCACAGCCCCATATCCCGGATCCAAAACGCGATCTGATAGGGAAACAGCTCAGTAGGCGTGCGCAGCTCGTTTCCCAGAAGGCGCTTCATGTTCTGAATGCGGTAATTGACGGTATTCCTGTGTGTGAAGGTGGCTGCAGCCGTTTTGATAAGGCTGCGGTCATTTTCTATGTAGGCGCGGAGTGTGGCGGCATAGCCTGCGTCGCAGTGCGGTGAGGGGGCAGCGGACGGGCCTGTGCCGGATTCCGGCTTCGCAGAGGCCGCATGGCGGCTGTCATATGCGTCAAGCGGGGCCAGAAGGCTGTCGGCATAGCTCTTCAGAAGTTCCGGGTCCGAGGAAGAAAACAGGATGCCGAAGAATCCCATCTGATTGAAATCCACGATTTTCAGGTTCATGTGGCAGGCCATTTTCAATGCGGTGCGGGCACGGCTTAAGGCCAGCTTCAGATTCCGGATATCCTGACAGGCAGGGCCGATTCCGAGATGCAGCCGGCTGTCAGCAAAGAAATCCGCAAACAGATCCTCAATCTGGCCGGTCAGCTCCGGCACATCCTGATCGGGCAGGTCGTTGACCGAGAGAATCCATGCTTCATTCAATTCCAGAAGAAAATAGGGAAAACGGATTTTGGAGCCGTTCTTCCACAGGCCGAAAGCGTTTTCCAGCCTCAGGACGGCCTGCCGGAACAGCACATTTTCCTCCGGTGTGAGAACGGGTTTCATACAGAAGATGCGGAAGGTCCCTTCCAGATGAAAACGGCTTCCGATTTCGTCAAAGAAATCCTCCGGGACCGTTTTGCCGAGAAGCAGGCGGGCGAACAGAGCTCCAGTCTGCTCCTCCCGGCGGGTCTGCTGCATGATGCGCATGCAGTAATCCTGGATGAGCCGGGTCACGGAGATTTCCCAGGGCATCTCCAGAAGAGGAAAATCATGCTCCTCACACCAGGTGATGACCTGCCGCGGCACGGCGGCAAGATAGCGGCCGGTATTGACAATGAGTCCTGTACAGCCCGCATTCTTCATGGCGGTGACAAGCCGGATAAGCCAGCCCTCCGTCCCGGCCTTCATTCCGGTGGTGACGGCCAGCTCCGTTCCGCCGAAACGGCTGATGATGGTCTCGTCCTCTACCATATGCACCCAGCTCACTACGCTGTCCATGCCGTTTTTTCCGGCAAGAAGGCGGAGCTGATACTGACCTTTTGTTTCTTCAAACATTTCCCAGAAGCGAATTGCCATCGAATTTCCCCTCCCGTCCGCACCCATTTTCTTCCAGAAAACTTTTTTTGACAATATTTTCTGAAAATTTGTATTATAAGTACAAAAAAACTTTCTATTTTCAGATTATCAGATGATTGGCAGAAAGTCCATAAAATATTATAATTAAATCAGAAAAAAGGGAAGGCAGAAACATCTGTGCGGAGTGGGCTGAACGGATGCGGGCCAAAAAGGGAGGGCTGTATATGATCGCATTTGGTCTTAATATTTCTGAAAATCTGGAAAACGAGCAGGAAGAACAATTTTATCCTGAGTGGGTGAAGACGGAGAGGCTGTATAACTGTGAGAATTTCAGCCGGATTTTCTCCGGAAGGCCGCGGATTCTGGAGCGGTTCCAGAGCATCCTTCCAAAGAGAAAAGGATCCTGTGCGTAACATACAAAAAAAGAAGGCCGGTTGAGAAGATGAGGGCCAGCCATGCGGCGGTCCGTCCGGCAGAGAAACCGCCCGTTTCCCGGAAGGGAACGGGCGGTTTCTCTTTGCCGGTAAGACTCTTCCGCTGTATGACCGACAGCGGAAAAACGGCCTGCATTCCATTCTTATCTTATATGCAGGACTTGTTGAACACATATTCATCCAGCCTGTGCATGGCTTCCTTTACCAGAGAAAGCGGCACGGCCAGATTCATCCGGATGGCCCAGGGGCGGTTGAACGGGCGGCCGTCCTGCCAGATGACGCCGACGGAAATGCCGGCGCGGATCAGCTCGTCCATGCTCACTCCGCGGCGGGCGCACCACTCTTCGCAGTCCAGATAGAGCATGTAGGTGCCCTCCGGCTTCGCAAGCTTTACCCCTTTGAAGTTTTCAAGGATATAATTATATGCATAGTCCACATTTTCCGTCAGTACCTCACGAAGCTCGTCCAGCCATTCCTGGCCTTCCGGGCGGTAAGCCCCGATGAGCGCGTGCATGGACAGCACGTTCATGCTGTTGTAGTGGCTGAGGCTGGACTGCTTTACAACCCTGTCCCTCAGATACGGATTGTAAATGATGTGGTAGGAACCGATCAGCCCGGCCAGGTTAAAGGTCTTGGAGGGCGCGTAGATGGCGATAGTTCTGTTTTTCGCGTCCTCGCTCACGGACTGGGTGGGGATGTGCTTATGTCCCGTAAGCGTCAGATCGGACCAGATCTCGTCGGAGATCACCACGCAGTCGTTTCTCCGGTAAACCTCCATGGCTGCCTCGATTTCCTCCCGTTCCCATACGCGGCCTGTGGGATTGTGAGGAGAACAGAAAATGGCGAAATGGATGTGGTTTTCTTTGATTTTCTGATCCATATCCTCATAATCCATCCGCCACACGCCGTTTTCATCCAGCTTCAGATCGCTCAGAATGATCTTCCTGCCGTTGTTTTCCAGCGTTCCGGTGAAGCCGATGTAGGTGGGAGAGTGCAGAAGCACGGCCTCTCCGGGAGCCGTGAAGGCCTGAAGGGCGGAGGCTACGCAGCCGAGAACGCCGTTTTCATAGCCGATTTCTTCTTTTGTCAGGCCTTCCACGCCGTTTCTCGTTTTCTGCCAGGAAATGATGCTGTCATAATACTCGTCGGTAGGATCAAAGTAGCCGAAGGCCGGATGCTTTGTCCGCTCGATGACGGCCTCCTGGATGGTGGGAGCCGTGGCGAAGTTCATGTCGGCAACCCACATGGGAATTCTGGAAAAGCCTTCCTGAACGGAGGCATCCGGAAACGGGATGAGTTCCACCGCGATGGCGTCCTTTCCGGTTCTGTCGATGATGGAAGTAAAATCGTATTTCATTGCATTTCTCCTTTACGCCGCCGGATGGGAAAAAGGCGGCATCCTTTGTATTGCCGTTTATCCGCGGATGAAGCGGATGAACGAATTCTATTATACATTCGTAATTGACACTTATCAATTATAATGTTATTACAGTAGGAGAGATTTTGATACTGGTCACAGGGGGACCGGTAACGTGATTTCAGCCGGGAGGCAATGCCGTGCAGACGCCGGCGGAACGGAGTTATTACAGGAGGTAGTGTGATGGCAGAGCCCCGTCACTACGCTCCGGAAAGGGAATTTTTATGGAGAAAATATTTGCGACGGGATTTCATAATCCTTTTCTGCCGCTGGATATCTACATCCCGGACGGGGAGCCGAAGGTATTTGACGGAAGGGTGTATCTGTACGGCTCGAAGGATGTGTTCGGAGGCGAATACTGCTGCCACAAGTATCATGTGTATTCTGCGGATACCAGGGATCTGCAGCACTGGACGGACCATGGGCCGGCGCTGGCCTCCACGGATGAATATGCGGACGAGGGAATCATGGACGGGGTGCCCTGGTCGGACGGCCTGCTCTGGGCGCCTGACGTGGTGGAGCGGGACGACTGGTATTATCTGTATTTCTGCCTTTCGGACGGCACGGAGGGCGTGGCGAAAAGCCGGAAGCCTTACGGCCCCTTCACGGATGCCAGGCAGATTCTCATGAATGGGGAGCCCATTTCCGGAATCGATCCTTCCGTTCTGAAGGACGGGGAGGACTATTATTATACCTGGGGCCAGGGAAACTGCCATATGGCAAAACTGAAGGACGATATGTATACCCTGGATGAAACCACATACGCGGAGGCCCTGATTTCCCACGAAGACGGCTGCCAGGGCTTCCATGAAGGTTCTTCCTTAAGAAAAATCGGAGACACCTACTGCCTGGTCTATGCCAGCGAATACACGAAGGAATATCCGAACCGTGGCGGAGCGCCCACAAAGCTGGATTATGCGGTGAGCAAAAACGTATACGGCCCCTATGAATACAGGGGAACCATCATTGACAATACGGGCGTGGACCCCAGCACATGGAACAACCACGGTTCCATCATCAAGATCGAAGACCAGTGGTATGTGTTCTATCACGGCTCCTCAGGCAACCGGAAATACAACAGACGGGCCAGGGTGGAGCGGATCTGTGTGGATGAAAAAAATGCGGTGATCACGCAGGCGCAGATGACCTCCAACGGTTTTGCAGATGCGCTGGATCCGGGAGAGGAGCTGGATGCGGCCTATGGCTGTCAGGTGCTCGGCGGTGCGTATTTTACGGAAAAAGATGGCGGCTTCCCCATGGTGAACATCACTTCGGGATGCAGTGTTTCCTATCGTTATTTTGACTATGGCGCCGAGGCGCAGAACCGGGAGATCGGGCTGGAAATCCGCGCGCTTCAGGAGGGCGTGGCAGTCATCCTTGTGAATGGAGAAAAAAAGGCGGAGATCGCCTTTTCACCGGAACAGGCAGAGCCTTCACAGAAGGGCGGGCTGATCCGGATCCGGGGAAGGCTGGAAGGCGTTTCCGGGAAGGCGGAGCTCACCATCCGTTTTCAGTCACAGCAGCCGGGAGAACTGGCGGAGCTGTATCGGATCGGGCAGGCCGTCAGGTAAGCTTTTTGTGGGGGAAATAGAAGGAGAAGAAAAGAAAGGAAGATTTCAAAATCATGAAGCAGCAAACCCTTTGGTTCCGGAAAGACAGCCGGACGGCCTTTTCGGCGCTTATGCTGGGCCTGTGCCTCCTGTTTTACCTGTTTTTTGCCTTCTGCGACGGCGCGGTGATCTGCGTGGACTCCCCAAGCTATATCAATATGGATATTTCCAGGGAGCCGCTGTACTGCATGTTCCTGGCGGGACTGCGGGCGTTTTTCTCCCTGTTCCCCGCGGGAGTTCTGCCGGAGGATTTCTATCTGACGGCGGCGGCCTTCCTGCAGAGCCTCCTTGCGGCGTTTGCGGCCTGGAGCCTGGTAAATTACCTGTGGAAAAGCATCGGTCTTCCGAAAGCTGTGGCGCTGGTTCTGCTGTGCATGCCGCTTGCGGTTTCCCTGCTGTGCCGTTTTGCGGCAAAACGGGGATCCATGTATTCCAACAGCATTCTTACGGAGGGAATTACCATCGCTCTCTATCTGCTGTTTTTCCGTTTTCTTCTGGAATATTTCCGGACGGAGTCAAAAAAGAGTCTGGCGCTGTGCTGTGTGCTTTCGTTTCTGATGATTTCCGCCAGAAAGCAGATGCTGATTTCCCTCGCCATGCTGGCGGTGTGCATTCTGATCATCTTTATCCGAAAGAAAAGGCTTCTGCGGGGAGCCGGGCTGCTGCTCGGCTGCGCGATTTTGGTCATGGGGGCAGGTACGCTGCTGGATCTGGGCTACAACTATGTGGTGCGGGGAGAAGCGGTTACCCACTCCAGCGACGGACGCTTCCTGACCACGATGGCGTTCTATACGGCGGAGCGCAGTGACGCAGAATACATTGAAGATGAAAAGATCCGGGAGCTGTTTCTGGAAATCTATGATATCTGTGACGAGGCGGGGTATCTGAAGCACAGCGCGGGAAAGGGCTGGCTGAACCGGGTGAGCCATTTCGGAGATTCCTATGACTGCATCCAGATCGATACCATGTGGCCCGCGGTGAATACTTTTGTACAGGAAAACTACGGAGACGGAACGGTATTTTTAAGCGAGCATGCGGATCAGGTCATGGGTATGATCAACCGGTCCGTCATCCCCCATAACCTGGGTAAAATCCTTGGCTCCTTCCTGGATAATTTCCTTTCCGGCCTGATCACCACCGTGGCCCAGCGAAACAGGATTCTGAACTGGTACAGCCTGGCTGTCTATCTGCTTTATCTGGCATTGTTTGCATGGAACTTCATCCATGAAAAGAGACATCCGGATACGGGAAATGCGAAGGGCGGGAAAGAGAGCGGGTTTTGCATGTCAGGACAGATTTCCGCGGTGGCGGGCCTTACGCTTCTGTCCATTCTGTGCAATGTAGGGCTGGTGTCTCTGGTGATTTTCTGCCAGACCAGATATACAATTTACAACATGCCTCTGTTTTACATCAGCCTGATCCTGATGCTTTACAATTTCCTGCTTGTCAAAAGAAGACGGATGGTCTAAACTGAAAAAGGCCGCATCGGACGGCCCTTTTCGGAAAATTCAGGTCTGCGGCCGTAAGGCTCCGGACCCCTGCAGAAAATCATATTTGGAGCGGACCCATGCTGTTTAATTCCTATATATTCATTTTCCTGTTTCTTCCCCTCTGCCTCGGAGGCTTTTATCTGTTTGCGCACCGGGGAAAAAGCGTGCCTGCCAGACTGTGGCTGACAGGCTTTTCGCTGTGGTTTTACGGATACTTTAATTCCAGCTATCTGCTGATCATGATATGCAGCATCCTGTTTAACTACGCGGTTTTTAAGGGAATGGAGCTGGCAGGAAGAAAATCTCCCAAATGGTGCAGACCCGTGATGATTTTCGGCGTGGCGGCCAATCTGGCCGTGCTGTTCTATTTCAAGTATTATGATTTCTTTGTGGAAAATGTGAACGCAGTTTTCGGGACCTCCTTTGTGCTCAAGGGTATCCTGCTCCCGCTGGGAATCAGCTTTTTCACCTTCCAGCAGATCGGCTTTGTGGTGGATGCGTACCGGGGCGAGGTGAAGAACTGTTCCTTTCTGGACTACGCGCTGTTCGTTTCCTTCTTCCCCCAGCTGATCGCAGGCCCCATCGTGAGCCAGAGCGAGATGCTGCCTCAGTTCGCGCAGATCGGAAGGAAGAGGCTGGATCTGGAAAAATTCACTGCCGGCATATATCTGTTTACCTTAGGAATGGTGAAAAAGGTCCTTGTGGCGGATACCTTCGGTCTGGCGGTGGACTGGGGATATTCCAATATCCCGGCCCTATCCTCTGTGGACAGCCTGCTGCTCGTTTTCTTTTACTCCATCCAGCTCTATTTTGATTTCAGCGGCTACTGTGACATGGCCCGCGGCCTGGCGTGGCTGTTCGGTATGGAGATCCCCGTGAACTTCAATTCCCCCTATAAGGCGGTTAATATCATCGATTTCTGGAGAAGGTGGCACATCACTCTGAGCCGCTTTTTCCGTCAGTATGTATACATCCCGCTCGGCGGAAACAGGAAGGGAAGGCCCCGTATGTATGCGAACCTCATCCTCATTTTCCTGCTGAGCGGAATCTGGCACGGCGCAGGCTGGACCTTCGTGACCTGGGGAGCGGCCCAGGGCGTTCTTTACATTATCACCCGCGCCTGCCAGCTCTACCGGAAGGACCATCCCAGGTCCGGTACAGCCGCAGCCCTGCGATTCCCACACCGCCTGACCATGGCGGCGGGAACCCTGTTCACCTTCTGCTATTACAGCTTCGCCTGCGTCTTCTTCCGCTCCGAGACCATGACTCAGGCCTTCGCCGTATTCCGCAGACTGTTTACCGGAGGCATTGCCCTTCCTGCAGCCTCCTTCCTGGAAGGCTTCAACCTGGACGAGTTCTGGTACGTCATCAAACTCCTTCGCCTGGACACCCTTCCCTACAGCAGCCTTTACCTTCCGGCCATCATCACCCTGGCAACCCTGCTCGTCATCTTCCTCGCTCCCAACGCCGGACAATGCGCCGAACGCTTCCGCCCCCGCGCATGGAACGCCCTCCTGACAGCGTTTTTGTTCCTGTGGTGTGTTCTGTCACTGTCCGGAGTGAGCAGTTTTTTGTACTTCAACTTTTAAAAGCTACGAGCCGGGCAGCCGGAAGACAGACAGCCCGGCGGGAAACCGCCGCAGGCGGCTTACCGGCCGGCGCTGCCTGACTTCCGGCTATGCGGCGACAGCCGCAAAGCGAGACGAAGCGAAGCGCAGTCGAGCGTGCCCGGCGGGGTGGAGGATGCAGCTTCCCCTCCCCTTCCCGGCGGGACAGGCGAAGCCGCATCCCGCCCTCACAGCGAACCGGCGAAAGGAACTCCCCACCCCCGCCGGCGGGACAGGCGAAGCCGCATCCCGCCCTCCACAACGTCCCGCCCCCTTCTTTCATTCAGGAGAACAACATGAACCAATACAAAAAATGGCTGCTCCTTTTCTTCGCAGCCCTCATCACAGCCCTGCTGGCCATAACCGCCCTGGTCCTCACAGTAGACCCGTTCTTCCAATACCACGCTCCACTCCCGGGCTACCCCTACAAGGTGGACAACCAGCTTTCCCAGAACCCGGGAATGGCCAGACACCTGGACTACGACAGCGTCCTTCTCGGCTCCTCCATGACGGCCAGCTTTGACACCGACTGGTTCGGAGAGGTCCTGAACCTCAACACCGTAAAGCTCAGCTACAACGGCGCCCTCCCAAAGGACGAAGCCAACATCATGGACATCATTTTTGACGCAAAACAGGACACCGTGAAGACCATCTTTATGGCCCTGGACCAGAACACCCTGTCCGCAGGAACGGAGGAGACCAAATTCCCCATTCCGGAATACCTGTACGACAAAAATCCTTTTAACAACATCCAGTACGTTTTCAATAAGGATGTCCTGCTCAACTACATTCTGAAGCCTCTGGCAGATCCCACCGAACGGACGGACTGGACCCAGCTTTACAAGCCCTGGTGGACGGATCAGTATTATACCAAGGCAAACGTGCTGATGTATTATACGCCCGCGGAAGAGGCAGACGAAGAAATGCCGGAGGACCTGTTCCTTTCCGGCACGGCGGCAAACCTGGATCAGAATATCTGCCCCTATATTGAAGCGCATCCGGAAACGGAATTCATTTTCTTTTACCCGCCCTACAGCATCCTTTACTGGAACGACGTGATGCGTCAGAAGCAGCTGGATGCGGAAATCGCGGAGCTCAAATACGTGACCGAACGCCTTCTTTCTTATGATAATGTCCGCATGTTCTGCTTCCAGAATCAGAGGGATATTGTCTGTGACCTGAACAATTACGCGGACTACACCCACTATCATGCGGACGTCTGCCGCTATATTGTGGAATGCTTTGCAAGCGGGGAATGTGAGCTGACGATGGAAAATTATGAGGAGGTTTTTGCCGATCTGGCGGAACTGGCCTCAACCTATGATTACGAAGCGATTTACGACAACTGGTATGAATAAATACTGAAAGGAAGGCTTTTGTGACAGTCCGGAAAGACCGGAACCGTTGCAGAGCTTCCGGGATGGAGGAAAGAACAGATGGCTGAACTGTTGGCGGCGTTTGCCGTTCTGATTGCAGCTCCCTTCTGCATCGGGCTGCTTCCGGCACTTGCCATGCCGGGAGAAAAGATAGCCTGGCATGAAGAACGGGCCGAAGAAAATAAGAAGGCGGGGATCCGAAGAATTTTCCTGGAACGAACTCCTGTGAGCGTCTGTCCGGCAGCCGTTTACGCGGCCGGTTTTGTGATTGTGCTGGCGGTGTTTCAGATTGTGGCTGTGCCGGTCATTCTTTTTGAAACCTGGGGATTCCCAAGAATTGTAACCATCTATTCCATTCTGCTTGCGGTATTATCCGCTGCGGGACTGATATTCGGTTTCCCCGTACTGCGCGGAATGGCTGTGGATGCGCGTACATGGATTGTAAAAAGGAAAAGGCCGTCCGTGGAAACAGCGCTTTACTGGGTGATTGCCGTCGGTCTGATCCTGTTTCAGATGTATATGGCCTATACCCATGAGTTTTTTGACGGGGACGACGCCTATTATGTGGCGCAGTCCGTCATCGCGGAGCAGACGGATGTGCTTTACCGGATTCTGCCCTATACAGGACTGAGCACCTCGCTGGATATCCGGCACGCGCTGGCGTCGCTCCCCATCTGGGAGGCCTATCTGGCAAGGGTGACCGGGATTCATCCGGCCATCATCGCCCACAGCGTGCTGCCGCTTATATTGATTCCCCTCACCTATCTGGTCTATTACCGGATCGGCATGCGGCTTTTTAAAGGAGCGTTTCGGAAAACGGCGGTATTTCTGATCCTGGTGAGCCTGCTTCAGATTTTCGGCAATACCTCGATCTATACGAATGCAACCTTTTTCCTGATGCGGACCTGGCAGGGAAAATCCGTTCTTTGCAACTTTGTACTTCTCACTGCTGTGTGGAGCCTTCTGCGGCTGTGGGAAACGGGAGCGGACGGAGAACAGAAAGGAAAAAAGCAGGCGGGCTGGTGGCTTCTGATGGCGGCTAATAACGTGACGGCAGCCATGGCGACCACGATGGGAGCTTTCCTGCTGGGGCTTTTCATCGCCATTGCCGGACTCGTGATGGCTGTCAGACAGAAACGCCCCGGCCGTCTGATCCCTCTTGCTGCGACATGCCTGCCGGGGCTTGTCTACCTCGGCATCTATGCAGCGGTGGTTTTCCTGTGATGCGGACGTCCCTGCAGGCGCTGCGAAGTCGTATGGCGCAAAGGCCGTAGTGAAAGGCCGCTGCGCGGAAATGGAGTGTTCATGAGAGAAATCCTGACAATATTTATGGACTACTGCGGAAACGGTATCTATCCTTTTCTCTTTCTTGCAGCGCTGATCTATCTGCTGGCAACGGAAAAAGACAGGAGAGTGCGTCTGATTCTGGCAGAAACTTCCCTGGTGACGCTGATTCTGTTTTTTATTCCGCTGTTCAAAATGGTGATGGACAGAGTGGAAGAGGCGGGAACCTATTATCGTATCCTGTGGCTCCTCCCCATGACGGCGGTTACCGCATATGCCGGGGTGAAGCTGATCGGGAGACATACGAGAATCGGTCTTGTGGCGCTTGCCGCAGTGTGTATTCTGGGCGGCAGCTATGTATACGGCAATGTGAATGTATCGAAGGCGGAAAACCGCTACCATCTTCCGGCGGAGGTGCCGGCAATCTGTGATCTGATCATGCCGGCAGAGGATGAGGAACGGGTCTGGGCCGTGTTCCCCTCAGAACTGGTCCAGTATATCAGGCAGTACACCTCGGAAATCCAGATGCCCTATGGCCGCGATATGCTGGTGGCGAGCTGGGATCACACGGAGCATCCCATTTACGCGCTGATGGAGGCGGAAACCATTCATATTGATCTGGTCGCCCAGCTGCTGGATGATTATGGAATTCAGTACCTGATTCTGAATAAGGCGAAGCCTGTGGAAGGGGAGCCGTCAGAATGCGGGCTGGAAAAAATCGGAGAAATCGGCGGCTATGATGTGTTCCGGAACGTGGATGTGCCGATTTATAAGACGGTGACCGGTTGACAGGGCACTGTGGATAATAAGCGATGGAGACAGCCGCCTGATTTTTGCGGGAACAGGACGGCTGTCTCCTGTTTTTGCAAAGAAGGAATAAATTCTTCAAGAATCAGAGATATTTTTCAGAATTATATGGAGGTATACTTAATAATAACAGTTTGTCTGGAACAGCGGAAAAGGAGACGGGTTATGAGAGCGGTTATGATGATGTTTGATTCTCTAAACAGGCATTTCCTTCCCAATTATGGTTGTGCCTGGACTATCATGCCTAATTTTCGGAGACTTGCGGAAAGAACATTGACATTTGAACGTTTTTACGCAGGAAGCCTTCCCTGTATGCCAGCCCGAAGGGAACTGCATACAGGCCGTTATAATTTCCTTCATACGGCATGGTCCCCTTTGCAGCCATATGATGACTCCGTGATAGTGAGAATGAGGGAAGCGGGAATTTATACGCATATAGCGACAGATCATTTTCACTACTGGGAGGATGGCGGAGGAGGGTATCTGACCCGGTTTGACAGTTATGAGATGATTCGGGGCCAGCAGGGAGATGCCTGGAAGGGACAGGCGGCGTGGCCGGAAATCCCGGAGACGCTTTCCGGCAGAAAGAATACCCAGAACTGGAGGCATGAATGGATTAACCGGGGATTCCTGAAAAAAGAGGAAGACATGCCGCAGAAGAAGACATTTGACTGCGGTCTGGACTTTATCCGGAGAAATGCGCGGGAGGATGGATGGTTTCTTCAGATAGAGGCGTTTGATCCGCATGAGCCTTTTTTTACCCTGCAGGCTTATCAGAAGTTGTATCCGGATGATTACCACGGACCCAATATGGACTGGCCGGATTATGGAGAGAACAGGTACGGAGAAGAAGTAACCCGGCATATCCGTTATGAGTATGCGGCTCTTATGAGCATGTGCGATCACTATCTGGGAAAGCTTCTGGATATCATGGATGAACTGAATCTGTGGAGAGATACGCTACTGATCGTCAATACGGATCATGGTTTCATGCTGGGAGAAAAGGAGTGGATGGGTAAAAATGTACAGCCCGTGTTTGAAGAAATCTCACACATTCCCTTCTTCATTTATGATCCGAGATTCCCGGAGTGCAGGAATCAGAGAAGAAACGTGCTGGCACAGACTGTGGATATCGCGCCGACGCTGGCTGACTTTTTCCAAATAAGCTCTCCGGAATTTATGGACGGAAGAAATCTTCTGCCTGTGATAAGGGACGATACGCCTGTCAGAGATACTGCGCTTTTTGGCGTATACGGGGGACATGTGAATATCACGGACGGCAGATATGTATATATGAAAGCGCCCGCGATGCCGGAAAACGGACCGTTATATTCATATACCCTGATGCCGTGTCATATGAGAAATATGTTTTCTGCGGAGGAACTGAGACAGGTGGAACTTGTGGACGGTTTTCCACATATGAAGGAATGCCGGGTGATGAAGATACCGCAGCGGGGATCTGACCGGGCCTATGGATTTGGGAATCTGTTATATGATCTGCAGACAGATCCCTTTCAGCAGTCTCCGATACACTATGAAGAAACGGAAAAGAGACTGACTGAACAGATAAAGGAACGGATGGAGGAAAATGAAGCGCCGGAGGAACAGTATATCAGGCTTGGAATAAAGGGACAAGGGAAGTGACAGAAAAGGAAGAGTATTTCTTAAAAAGAAAGAAATAACTGTTTATAATTTCCGTATAATCACGTCAAAATATCAGGAGAAAGAGGCTGGAAACAATGGATGAAAGCAGAAAAATACGTTATATCCGTTTTGTAATTGCTTACAATGTTGTTCTGTTGATTCCTTTGCTTGTGATTAGTCTCAGCGTTCTGTATCTTTTTTATGAACAGCAGCGTCATAAGCTTAATGACGAGATGAAAATTGTGCTGGAAAGGCAGAATGATTTCTGGAGTCAGCAGGTGTCAGTCATTCATGCGTTTAATACATTCTGTAAATATGATAAAAAATATAATGAACGGTATTCTGATGTGCCCATAGTTTATTTTGATATCTGGGAAGAGCTGGGCAAACAGGAAGAGAGTTTTCCATTTGCCGATGGGATTTATCTTTATGATAAACAGAATGAAATTGTTCTGACGTCCGGCGGAAACGTGAAGCCGGAGCTGTTTTTTTCTGAAATATGCATTATGGACAGGTCTGTTTTTGACATAGATGATACGCATGAGAATATCAGCGCTTATAGGGTATTTCTCAGAACGGACAGCAGGCCCGGTCTTGTGCTGGCAGCGCCGCTGCAGGTCTGGGGAAAGACCGGAAGAGAAACGAAATACCTGCTGTATACGGTTAAGAACGGGAAACTGACATCCCAGTTTGAAGAAGATGAGAAAGAAACGGTAATCCTGTTTCAGGATGATGTTGTGTATTCGTCCGGAAACTGGAATACAGAGGAAGATTGGAATGACAAAAACCGGCTGATGCAGGCTTCCGGGGATTATTATATATACAGAATCGAACTGGGAAACGGATTTGAGACAATAAGCTATGTTCCGAAGAGCAGCATCATAAAAAGCATGAAAATATATATACAGGGTTACGGAATCTGGCTGCTGTGCAGTGTTGTTCTCGGTCTGGGACTGGCGGTGATGTCATCCCGGAAGCCATATAAAATGTTTCGGGAGCTTACGGATCACAACGTACAGCTGGAGGAAGAAAGGGACAGCCTGCGGATGGAGAGCTGCCTGTATGAACTGCTGTCAAAGGAGATGACACAACAGGATTCCCTGTGGAAGAAATGTGTGAACAGTCAGATCTATGTCAATCGGAAATATAAATTTTTTGTTGTTCTACCAGAAGACAGGGCAAAGAATCAGAGTCTGTACGACTGGCTGGAATGGAAGAGAAACCTCTACGGCGTGACCAATGCCTATCGGATTGAAGTAGTGGAGGGAATTCTGATTTATCTGGTATGCAGTGATGAATCCGCTTCAGCGCTGCAGGGAAAGCTTTCAGAGCTTATCGGTCACGGCGCAGAGGCTGGTGTCGGAAGTCTGATCATGGATGTGAGACGACTGAGGCAGTCCTATAAAGAGGCGCAAAAGCGGATGAATGCCTGCCGGGAAGAGGAAAAATATCCGGAAAGAGAAGTGTTATCTCTGAAAGAGGCAGTAGAAGACGGGGACTTTTCAAGGGAACAGCTTTTGCTTGAAACAATAAGAGAGCTGGTGAAGGGGATGAATGATATGGCGGCGACAGCCATATTATGGGATGTCGCAAGGGTGTATCAGATGAATACGGCCGCAGTGCTGGAGATCCCGCGGGAAGAGAATGAATGCCTGGCGGATTTTGTAAGGGAATTTCTTCTGCATTTGAAAGAAAGGATACCGAAGGAGCAGCCCCCGGAAGAAAAGATGACCGGTTATAAAAAGAGAAATATAGCGGATATTCTGGAATATATTCAGGAGCATTATCTGGACGATAATTTCAGCGTGAAATATATGGCGTCCTGTTTTGAAACTTCGGTTTCGAATATCAGCCATTTCTTTAAGAAAAATACAGGCGTCACCATATCGCAGTATGTTGAACAGATTAAACTGGAAAAGGCAAAGGAGCTACTGGAAAACAGCGACAGAAAGGTCGCGGAGATTGCGCGGATGCTCCGCTATAACAACAGTACGGTATTCATTGAGATGTTTAAAAGATATGAAGGTGTTACGCCGGGAGGATATCGGGAAAATATATGGAGCGGGAAGAAGTAGCGTATGGGCCGTTGCAAAATAGATGAGTAATCATCTATGGAGCAATGGCTCCTTTCTTCTGCCTCCGAATGTTGAAAAAGCTGTCAGATTAAAAGGAAAATGCGGAAAAAACAGATATTTTGCACGAAACCGGGGTTCCGTTCAAAAATCAGAGATATATTTTGAATAAAAAATACGGTAATATGACAGCATCAACCAGAAACCTGCGCAGAAAACTCTGGTTATCTGAACGAAGCGGAAAAATGTACATGAGGACAGGAGGTTATATTTATGAAAAATAAAATACTGCGAAAAGGCGCTCTGGGAATGAGCATTCTGATGCTGGGAATCACGATTCTTACAGGCTGTTCCGGGCAGGGGCAGGCAGATGAAGCGCAGAGTGTGGCGGAAGAAGCGGGAGCGGAGACAGCACAGGAAGCGGACGGAGAGGCGTCTGATAATTTTAATGCGGAGAACCTTCCAATTGTAAACGAAAAGGAAACCTTCACAATTGCAGTACAGCAGATCAGCTCTTTAAAAAGCGCGGCAGAAAAGGCATGCGTAATTGATACGGAAGAGGCAACCAATATCCATATTGAATGGATCGAGATCCCCGCTTCCGGATGGAGCGAAAAAATCAATATTATGTTCAGCACCGACAGCCTGCCGGACGCTATTATCGGAGATGTCGATATGGCGAGAAACTATGAACAGCTGGTAGCGCTGGACGATTATCTGGAGGAGTATGCTCCGAATGTGACGGCGTTTTTTGAAACCAGAGATGATTACCCGCAGGCACTTCGCGCCCCTGACGGAAAGATCCGCGCTTTGCCGACCGGTGATGAGGTTTCTGCAAATATGATAGATTCTCTTCTGTGGATCAATCAGGGGTGGCTGGACAGGCTGTCCCTGGATATGCCGGAAACGCCGGAAGAGCTGAAGGAGGTTCTGATTGCATTCCGGGATCAGGATCCCAACGGAGACGGACTCCAGAACGAGATTCCCTTTACCTTTCAGGATGCGTGGGGCTGGGGAAGTTCAATTGAAAACCTGTTTGGCGCATTCGGCGTTCTGGAAAACGGATATCATGTATTTACTCAGGACGGGAATGTCATATTCAGCGCAAAGGAACAGGGATATTATGATACCCTGGCTTATCTGCATGATTTGTATCAGGAAGGACTGATCGATAAGGATGTTTTTACTATCAGTTCTGATCAGTATGCCGCAAGAGGGGCCAGCGGAGATATCCTCGGACTGGTAGCCGGCTACAGATCAAGCGATGCGGGCGTTTATGACACGGAAGCTTATCAGGTACTGCCGATTTTGAAACAGGAGGACGGATCGCAGATGGTCGGCATCAACAATGTAACCAAAACGGGAGGATTTGTCATCACCCAAAGCTGCGAAAATCCGGAAGCTCTGGTGCGCTGGTATGATTATATCAATTCCACCCTGGAGCTTGCGCTTGAATGGGGCCGTGGAGCGGAAGGCGTGGCATGGAATATTCTGGAAGAGAATGGAGAGGAGGTTCCTCAGCTCCTGACCATGGACAACGAAGCTCTGGCGGCAAACGGCGGCTATAAATCTGCAGCCGAATACAGACAGGCGGAAAGCTTTGCTGGACAGACGCCTTCCCTGTACAGATATGAATACTTTGAAAGACAGGTTTATGACGAGGATAGCAGAGCGAAGGCAATCAAAGAACAGCTTCCATACGGAGTGACCGGACTACCGGCGGGGACGGCGTCTCAGGAGAATGAAGAGCAGAGATCCATTCTTTTGACGGATATCGATACCTATCTGAAAAAATTCATCGCGGACTCCGTCATAAACGGAATTGATGACGCGAAATGGCAGGAACATCTGAATGCGCTTGAGAGCCTGAAGGTGGATGAGTATACGCGGCTTTGCCAGGAATTTGTGGATTCCATGGCAGACTGAAAGAAATGAGATTCCGGCATGGCTTATCCATGCCGGAATCTGTAGAGAGGACTTCCGTAGGAAGATTTTATTTCATAATCAGGAGCAAAAAATGACTGTTGGAAAAAAACGAAAAAAAAGGAAGAGCAGTATGCGTCTGCTGAAAAAAAACTGGATATGCTATCTGTTTGTTCTTCCAATGTTGATCTATGTTCTGATTTTCAGCTATCTGCCAATGTATGGTATTCAGCTGGCTTTTAAGGATTATCGTGTATCGGATGGTATCTGGGGAAGCGCATGGGTCGGACTGAAGCATTTTAAAACCTTTTTTGATTCTTATCAGTTTAAAGATCTGCTTTGGAATACGCTGTCTCTGAGTATTTATTCCCTGATCGCCGGATTCCCGATGCCGATTATCTTTGCGCTTTTTTTAAATTATATTACAGATGTGAAGCTGAAAAAAACGGCGCAGATGATTACCTATGCGCCGCATTTCATTTCGACAGTAGTATACTGCGGTATGATTCTGATTTTCCTGTCCAGTGATGGCGTTGTCAATCAGATTTTGATGCGTCTGGGAATGGACCCGGTAAACTTTCTCTCCAATCCGTCCAACTTCCGTCATATTTACGTGTGGTCCGGAGTGCTGCAGAATATTGGATGGGGATCGATAATGTATATTTCCGTGCTGACATCGGTAGGGCCGGAGCTGCATGAGGCCGCCACTGTGGATGGAGCGACAAGATTCCAGCGGCTTTGGTACATCGATGTGCCTTCGATTGTTCCGACGATGGTGATCATGCTGATCATGAGAGCGGGAGAGATCATGGATCTTGGCTTTGAAAAGGCGTTCCTGCTGCAGAATAGCATTAATCTGGATTATTCGGAGATTATTGCAACTTATGTATATAAAATCGGTATACAGGGAGGGCAGTTCAGTTACTCCTCGGCAATAGGACTTTTTAATAATATCATTAATCTGATACTGCTGGTGGTTGTCAATAAGGTTGCCGGAAAGGTTTCCGATATCAGTCTGTGGTAAGGGGGAAATGCTGTGAAAAAATTAAAACGAATGGGGAAAAGGGATCTGATTTTTCTCGTGATTGTGCATGGGAGCGTTATTCTGCTGTCCGCGGTCATTCTGTATGCGCTGTGGTTTGTGGTAATTGCGTCCATAAGCGATCCGAATCTGGTGGCGTCCGGGGAAGTTCTGTTCCTGCCCCGGGGAATTACCTGGGAGGGATATAAATATATTTTAAGGGATAAACGGATATGGACAGGATATTTTAATACGATCCGCTACGCCGGAGTTGGAACGATATTCGCTCTTTTTATCACCATTCCGGCAGGATATGCGCTGTCCCGGCAGGATATGGTGGGACGGAGTCTGATTATGAAGCTGCTGCTTTTTACAAAATACTTTTCCGGTGGTCTCATTCCTACCTATCTGGTCGTAAAAGGGCTGCATCTTGTGGATACGCCTTATGTGCTGATGATTCTGGGATCCTTTTCCGTGTTTAACCTGATTCTGTGCCGTACCTTTTTCATCAACACCATGCCGATGGAGCTTCAGGAAGCGGCTGAAATTGACGGCTGCAATATCTTTCAGTATTTTATCCAGATTGTTATTCCGCTTTCTAAAGCGATTATTGCCATTATGGCCCTGTACTATGCGGTTGGCCACTGGAATTCATTTTTCAATGGCCTGATTTATGTGACGGATAACAGACTGTATCCTCTGCAGGTAATTCTCCGGGACATTCTGATCAGCGGACAGTCCGTCGATCCTACGACTACAGATCCGGATGCGCTGGAAATGATGAAGCAGATTGCCCGGACAATCAAATATGGCGTTATCATTGTATCCTCTCTTCCGGTGCTTGTGATGTATCCCTTTGTACAGAAATATTTTGTCAGGGGAGTCATGATCGGTTCTGTGAAAGGCTGAATGAAATTAGAGAACAGAATAGGGCACGGAATGGGGACGAGTAGCATGGCATGAAATGAAAGGATGAAAAATGCAAAAAAATATATTGATCATATATACGGATCAGTTTCGCAGAGATGTGCCTGGCTGTTATGGAGGCCGCGAAGTGGAAACTCCCAATATTGATGCGCTGGGTGAACAGGGAATTATTTTCGAAAGGTTTTATACCTCGAGTGCGGTATGTACGCCGTCCAGAGGATGCTTTATGACGGGAAGATATCCGCACAGAAACGGGGCGTACAGAAATGGCGTTCCGGTTGGAATGACGGAACATGGATTTGCTGAAGCTTTTGCCCAGGCCGGTTATCATACGGGCTATATTGGAAAGTGGCATTTGGCCGACCACAAAGAGAGAGGAGAGGCTCTGGGAGAATATAACCCGCTTGGATTTGAAGAATGGAAGGATCCTGTGGAGTTTGGCCATTGCAAATCCGTATCCAGAGAAAATGGGATGGCAAAACCCTGCAGGCATGTAGGAAATGAAAAAACCTACACGACAGACTGGCTGACAGATGAGACTATTCGTTTCCTGCAGGGCAGGGTGGATAAGAAATCCTCCTTTCTGTTTATGGTAAGTATTCCTGACCCGCATCAGCCTTTTGAAGTGAGACGCCCATATGATACCATGTTCGATCCGTTGAAAATGGAAATCCCGGAAAGCTTTTATGAAAAGGAAATTCCTGACTGGGCAGACCGGGATACATGGGGAAGACAGCATTATTTTCCTCAGGGACTGTTTGAGAGGGAAGGACATTTTCGAAGGCTGAAGGCACAGTATCTCGGAGAGATAAAGTGCATCGATGACAATGTCGGAAGAATCACGGCATATCTGAAAGAAAGCGGCCTGTGGGAGAATACCATTGTTATTTTCACGACGGATCACGGAGAATATCTGGGTGAGCACGGTCTCATGGAAAAAAATAATCTGTATGAGAGTGTCTATCATATTCCTCTGCTGATGTCAATGCCAGGGGCTGGTTTCGTTCATCAGCGCTGCAAAACCTGGCTGAATGTGGTTGACTTCGGTAAGACTTTGGCGGGTTTTGCAAATGTTGATTATCCGTTCGATACGGACGGAGAGGACCGTTCCGGGCAGATTCTCAGAAACGAAACGGGGGTGGAAGAACTTTATATTCATCCATATGATGTACCAAAGGCAGGGATTCTGACGCCGGAATATGAATTGGCATATGTGGGAAGGGGGCATTGCGGAGAAGTATTTCACGATCATGTATTGTTTGACTGCAGAAGGGATGTGTATCAGATGCATAATCTGTTCGGACGCCCTGAGTATCGTGAAATTCAGGAACAGCTGACGGAAAAGATCCGCAGACATCACAGAAAACTGGGAACTCCCCAGCAATTTTTGCCGAAAGAGGTCCGGTAAAACAGGAATATTCTGGAAACCACAGGGCAAAGCAGAAAAAGCGGCAGGTGAAAACGCACTTGCCGCTTTTGCAGTTAATCTCTGATCAGGAAAATCTTCTCCGCAAATCTCCGGGCGATCCGTTCCCTTCCCGCCTCATTCAGATGATAACCGTCCGTCAGGCATTCTTCTGCCTGATTTTCTGTTACGGAGCCATAATAATTATCCAGAATGCTGACTCCGTTCGCCATGGCTACATCGATTTCATGGAGGATATAGTCCGGAAGGGTGCCGTTTCCCAGATCCTCCGTATCCGCATTGATCAGATTTCCGTTCTCATCGGTGTACTGCCCGTAGGAAGGGGAGAGGACTACGATGCGGATATAGGGATAGGTCTGCTTGATCAGGCCGATGGAGGCGTTAAGCGCTCCGTTCCAGGTGAGCAGATTGATATCGTTGTTTTCATCCATCACCGGGCGGTCGTCCTTATAATCGCTCAGATCATACATGATGACGATCATGTCCACGGTGGAAAAATCCACGCTTTTTAGCGTATTAAGCGCTTCCCGAGTCCCTTCGGTATCCTCTACCAGGCCGGCGGCATGCTCCATCAGCGTGAAATCCCCGCCGCACAGGGAAGCTGTGACCAGATACAGGCTCAGAGCGTCCTGCGGATAGCTGTCGGAATACTCCTGATACTTCATGGAAAGGTAGGAATCCGGAAACGCACAGTTATAAACAACAGCATCACATTTCTGTGCGATCATTTCAGCCAGTCCGGTGCTTCCACGCTCATCGGAAAAAGGGGCGTTCCCCAGCGTGACGATGGTGGTGATTCCGTCGTCCTCGTGTCCTTCCAGAAGGCTGGCATCCATGGGCTGGATATAATCCTGAGGTTCCGTATCGAACTCGGAAGTATCCGCGTTCGGATCATAACCGGAATCCTCGCCGATGTTCCAGATGATCAGCCGTATGACAGCGCTCAGGAACATCAGCAGAATCACCGCCAGAATCGCCAGATGAATATAATCCGAGCGAGTCATGCGCCGCCGCTTTCTGCCGCGTGAGGAAGAACGTGAAGCGGAGCCGGCGGATTTCCTTACGCCTTTCTTTCTGCGTCGGTTTCCTCTGCCGGACGATCCTGTTTTGCCGGATGTCCCTGTCCTCCGGTCCGTGGAGCCGGACCGCGAACCGGCGCCGCCCTGCTTTCCGGACTGCTGGGTATTTTCTTCCTCTAAAAAAAGATCCTCCTCCAGAAGCTCTTCTTCTGAAAACAGGAGATCATCGCCGGAGGATATGGCTTCTTCCGGCTCCCGGGACTGTCTGATATCGTCTGTCATATGATTCAATCTCTTTTCTCCATTCCTTTTTGATGAAAAGCAGGCCGTATGAGACCGGAGCTGCATTGTGAAATATCTGCTTCCTATATTACCATTTCTTCCCCCGGCCTGTCCACGAAGTAACAGATTTTTCATATTTTTATAAGAAATACAGTTACAGTTCACTCCGCGCCATTCGCAAAGCCGCGCTCCGCGCTCTCCGCTGCTTCGCAGCTACGAGAAATCGCCTTTGGCGATTTCTTGCTCATAAACGGGCGCGGCACGGTAGGGCGAGTGCCCTTCGTCCGCTCAGGATCAGTCATCTGTTCGTGCAAGCACGACATCTGACTGGTTCTGACGGACGAGTGAACTGTAACGAAATACAGGTTCCGGAATTATTTGAAAAGAACAGGGTTCTGTGTTATGGTGTATGGGACCGAAGCCGGTCGGAAATGAGAGGAAAAACCGTGGAGAAAAAGAAAAATGAAGGTAGAAAAGAACTCAGGCTGAGGGATATCCTGATTCTGCAGGCTGTGATCGTTATTTATACCCTTTCCAGTGTGATGGCGAAACTGGCGAGCGGGGAGGAGCCGTTTTCCGCTCCGTTTCTGCTGTTTTATCTGGCCGAGCTCATGATCCTCGGCATTTATGCTGTTCTCTGGCAGCAGATGATTAAGAAATTCGAGCTGTCCGTAGCCTATACCAACCGGGCGATGGCACTTTTGTGGTCCATGCTCTGGGCGGTGGTCCTGTTTCATGACCGGGTGTCTGTGAAAAACATTATCGGCGTGGCGCTTGTGATTGCGGGAACGCTGATAGTCAACGGCGGAAAGGAGGAGATGCAGTGATGGCGGAAACGATTTTGGGTGAAAATAATCTTCTCTATTACTCTTTCCTGCTCGCCGGAGTCCTGGCAGCATCCTTTTCACAGGTGCTTCTGAAAAAAGGCGCGATGCGTACCTGGCCTTCCTTCATCCGGGAATATCTGAATCCCTGGGTCATGGGCGGTTACTTCCTGCTTCTGTGCTCCACCGCGCTGAATATCTGCGGGCTGAGGGGCCTGTCCTTCCTGAACGGCCCCGTGATGGAATCCTTCGGATATGTATTCGTCCTTTTTCTCAGCCGTCTGTTTTTCAGAGAGCCGATTACGAAACGGAAACTTGCAGGTGTGGGCTGTATTCTGGCCGGGATGCTGATTTATTATCTGTAACGGAAGCCGGACGGGCGGGATCGGACGACTGAAACCATTGTCTGCCGTTTCGTCTGCGGTATTCCACAGAAAGTTCGCGCAGATTTTTTTCATCGGCGCATTTTTCCTTCAATGCGTGGCGCTCCTCACGGGTCAGATTGACGTATTTTATATAGGAAATATTCAGCTCTGAAAGCTTACCGCTGCAGGCAGGGCAATAGAGCTTGTGTCCGTTAAGAATATGAATGCGCCGACAGTATTTGCAGTAATGAATGTACATCATAACTTCCTCTCCTTTCGCCGCCGAAGGCGGCATAAAATCGTTAAAGAATGGCTTCTGCCATTCTTCGGCACGAACCTTCAGGTTCGTGCTGCGTTCTTTTTTTCTTATTCTGGCACATCCCTTCTTCTCCGGCAAGAAAAAGAGTTCGACAAAAAGGGACAGGGCAGGCGTCGGTTTGGGCGGTTTATGTGGTCTGCCGGCGGATTTCGGATATCTTAAGAGAAGATTAAGAAAGGAAAAAGGTGAAACAGGGAAAAGTGCGGTTGAAGAAGGAAAGCGTCCTGTGCTATACTGTCCGTACATTATGAAGAAAAAACGTTGTTGGAAGCGGAAAATGAAAGAGATATCAGATATATGACTGAGAAGGAACGGGAGCAGGAGAAAATGTCGAAAGATACCGATGATTTACAGCGTGCCTTTGAAGAGGGATGGGAAATCAGTGAGGATGATTTCGAGGAGACGCAGGATTTGACGAAAACTGCTGCATGCCTTTCTGATAAGGTGTCCTTTTCGGAAGAAGGAGAATATGAAGAGAAGCCGGTCGATCAGGGGGCAAAAGAGGAAAAGCTCCGGAGCGAAAGCAGAAGCCATGTAGATCGCGCGGCCGGGAAGATGGATTGGGACAGCGATGTACGGAAGGGCAGTGCAGCACAGAAGGGCAGTGCAGCACAGAAGGGCAGTGCTGCACGGAAGAGCAGTGCAGCACAGAAGGGCAGTGCAGCACGGAAGAGCAGTGCAGCGGGAAAACGCAGCGCATCGCAGAATAGCAATGCGGCGGGAAAACACAGCACATTGCAGAATAGCAGTGCGGCGCACAGGAACAGCATACACGGGACGGATCCGCAGAAAAAAAAGTCACCCGGAAACCGAAAGGCTGATTCCGGCAGACGGGACCGGCGGACCGAACATGTTCTCCGCGGGCATACAGCAGACAGACCGAGGAAAAAGAATAGAAGACAGGAAAACGGATTTTTGGCATTTTTAAAGGGACTATCTGCCATGGACAGGGTGATTGGCCTGACAGGGGCGGCAGTCTGTCTGTTTGCAGTATTCACGTTTAGCTTCGTCCTGGCCGCGAGGGCACAGGAACGGCAGGTAGCGTCGTTTGCCTCCGTCGGTGAACAGCTTTCCCGGATATCGGTGGCGGATGAGAGCACCTTTCTTGCTGTAGCTGACAGCGTGATCGCAAGACAGCAGGCTGCAGAATATGTGGAAACTGAGTATGAGGAGAAGGATGAAGCTTCCGAGATTCAGGTTGGATTGAATATGACCTCTGTGGAAAAGGATCTGAAAATCAAGTTTGTCAACCGTGAAACGGGAAAACTGATCCCTTACGTAGCTTTTGAGGTGAAGATCACCGGCCCGGACAAATCATATGAAAAGACGGATGACGATGAGGATGGAATCATCTATCTGACAGGAATCGCCGGAGGAAGCTATACGGTGGAGGTGACCGGTCCGGAGGGGCTGGAAGAATATGTTCTGCCAAAGGGAGCACAGAGCGTAACCGTTAAGAGTCAGATTGCGTATGAGAAAATCGATGTGGCAGATGAGATCAAGAGTGAATCCGAGGTAAATGCGGCAGCAGAGGATACGGAGATTAAGACGCAGGTGGAATCTGTGCTGCAGGATACGGTCGAATGGGTGGAATCCACCCGGACGCCTATTGGAGACGAAGGCAGTCTGTACATTGAGGTAAAAAAGGAAGATATTCCTGATCCATCCCAGACGGCAGCGCTGTCCTTTGCTTTATTTGCGGGAGTCAGGGAGGATGGAAGGCTTCTGAAGACATCGGCAGCAGAAACTTCGGAGCTTCAGACGTTGACAGAAGCTCCGCCAACAGAAACAGAAACACAGACAACGGAGAATACGTCACCACCGGAAGAAACGCCGGATCCGCCGACGGAGACCGATACGCAGGCTCCTTCTGTGCCGGAGACTGTGACGGTTACAGGCGTTTCCGCCAGCCCGTCCAGCCTGAACGGAAAGGTTGGAGAAAGCGGGAACATCAGTGTGACGGTAAGTCCCGACAACGCGTCGAATAAGGGCGTAAGCTTTTCTTCTGATAATGCAGGCGTGGCAGAGGTGGACAGCAGCGGTCATGTTTCCTTTAAGGGAGCAGGAAGCGCTGCCATCACGGTGAAAACAAATGACGGCGGTTATACCGCTTCCGTATCCGTGAACGTTTCCGCAGCGGAGAAAAAAGTGGACAGTGTTTCCATCTCCGGAGATTCCATAGTGACGGTGGGCAGCAGCATCAGCCTCAGCGCTTCCGTAAGCCCTTCGGATGCCACTTACAGCGGTATTTCCTGGTCCTCCTCCAATACCGGAATTGCGACGGTGGATAATGGAAAGGTGACAGGCGTGGCGGCTGGCAAAGTGACCATTACCGCTGAGGCGGGTGGCGTGAAGGCAACGAAGGAAATCGAGGTGAAGGCGGCGGAGGTGACTCTTACCGGCATCAAAATTACCGGCTTTGCCAGCGCCAAAAAGGGAGAGACCGTCCAGCTTTCCATTACGGCGGAACCTTCCGGAGCGGACGCTTCGGTAACCTGGTCCTCCTCCAATGCGGATATCGCAAGCGTAGACGGAAACGGAAAGGTGACCTGCAGTGCGGTGGGAAGTACGACCATCACCGCGGTTTCCAGGAAGAACACGAATATCAAAGATTCCATTACCTTTACGGTGACCTCTGATGAGTCCAATTCCGTGACGCTGAATGAGATGAAGATCACGGCGGGACAGACGAAGGCGGCTGATGTGAAGATCACGGGGAACGTTTCCTCCAGCAGCTTTTCCATCGCCAATACGAAGTACGCCACGGTGGATGGAAATGGAAATATTAAAGCCATTCGTGCCGGAAGCACGGAGCTTACGGTGAAGGTGGATTTTTCTGACGGCAGCACGCAGACAAAGACGGCAAAGCTGACTATAGAGGCGGCTGAAGTAAAGGGAATCACCCTGGATCAGACGAAGGTGACGCTGAAGGTGGGAGAGAGCCTGAAGCTTAATCCGACGATCGACACAACCGGTTATACAGGATGCCTTTGGTATACCTCTGACTCCTCTGTTGTGACCGTGACGGAGCACGGAAATGGAACCATCACGGCAGCGAAGGCGGGTAAGGTGACGATTACGGCATGCAGCTCCGAGGATACCTCCAAAAAGGCGACCTGCGAGGTGACGGTGACGGGCGGAAAGGCCGAGGAAGACACCAAAACCCTTCTGAAAGATAAGGACGGCAGGCAGCTTTATATCTTAAAAGACGGAAAATATGTGGAAGCGGTCGTCGCCGACTATTTTAAATATGACGTGTTCTACCGGCTGAACGATAATGTGGAATACAAATATACCGGATGGCAGACCATAGATGGAAAACGGTATTATTTTGACAAGAACGGAAACAAGGTGACCGGGACGCAGATCATCCAGGGTGTCCAGTATGATTTTGGAGAAGACGGTGCGTTAAGCAGCGGTTCCGGCGTGCTGGGCATCGATGTGTCCAAACATAACGGAAGCATTGATTGGGAGAAGGTGAAAAATTCCGGAGTGTCTTTCGTCATTATCCGCTGTGGCTACAGAGGCTCCGCTACGGGGGTCATGGTTGAGGATCCAAAGTTTAAGAGTAATATTCAGGGAGCCACTGCAGCGGGGCTGAAGGTGGGTGTTTACTATTTTTCACAGGCGGTTAATCGTGTAGAGGCCGTGGAGGAAGCATCCGCAGCCCTTGATATCATTGCAGGTTATAAGATTTCCTATCCTGTATTTATCGATGTGGAAGCGGCAGGAGGAAGAGCGGACGGCATCAGCAGCGCCACACGTACCGAGGTGGTACAGGCATTCTGCGAGACCATCCGCGACAGCGGATATACCGCAGGCGTTTATGCCAACAAGACCTGGCTGGGAAGCAAAATGAGCACCGGAAGCTTCAGCGGCTATAATATCTGGCTGGCTCAATATGCTGCTGCTCCAACCTATAATGGAAGATATGAAATGTGGCAGTATTCCAGTACGGGAAAGATCGATGGCATCAGCGGCAATGTGGATCTGAATATCAGCTACCTGGGATATTAAAGGCGGATATTAAAGGCCGGCAGGTTTTGTTTGGTAAATCAGGAATTATGTGTTATACTATGATAAAAAATGACAAAGCGGAAGCGCTTTGGAACGGAGGAAGCATGAGAACCTATCTGGTAACGGGCGGCGCCGGATTTATCGGCTCCAATTATATTCATTATATGTTTAAGAAGTATGGCGATCAGATCCGCATTATCAATGTGGACGCTCTGACTTATGCCGGAAACCTGGAGAACCTGAAGGATGTGGAGGGAAGGGACAATTATACCTTCATCCGCGCCAATATCTGTGACAAAGAGGCAATTGAAAAGATTTTTGCAGAAAATGACATCGACCGTGTGGTGCATTTCGCAGCGGAGAGCCATGTGGACAGAAGCATAAAGAATCCGGAAATTTTCGTACAGACCAACGTGCTTGGCACGGCCGTGATGCTCAACTGCGCGAAGGCGGCGTGGGAGAAGCCGGACGGAAGCTTTAAGGAGGATAAGAAATTCCTTCATGTGTCCACGGACGAGGTTTACGGTTCTCTTGAAAAGGAAGGCGAGTATTTTTATGAGACCACGCCCTATGCTCCGCACAGCCCCTATTCCGCAAGCAAGGCGGGATCTGACATGCTGGTGAAGGCGTATATGGATACCTATCATTTCCCGGCCAATATCACCAACTGCTCCAATAACTACGGCCCCTATCAGTTCCCGGAAAAGCTGATCCCTCTGATCATTAACAATGCTCTTCATGGGAAGAAGCTTCCGGTTTACGGAGATGGCAAAAACGTACGTGACTGGCTGTATGTGGAGGATCATGCGAAGGCCATCGATATGGTGCAGGAGAAGGGACGTCTGTTTGAAACCTACAATGTCGGCGGCCATAACGAGAAGCAGAACATTGAGATCATTCATATCATTATCAATACGCTGCAGGAGATGCTGCCGGACTCCGATCCCAGGAAGGCGCTTGTCAGCGACGATCTGATCACCTATGTGGAGGACCGCAAGGGACATGACCGCCGTTATGCCATCGCGCCGGACAAGATCAGGGCGGAGATCGGCTGGGAGCCGGAGACCATGTTCGCAGAGGGCATCAAAAAGACCATCAAATGGTATTTTGAGCACGAGGACTGGATGAAGAATGTTACCAGCGGAGATTATCAGAAGTATTACGAGGAAATGTATCACACCGAAGCATAAGAATGAAAAGAAAAAACGGAGGATGTGCCATGAAGGGTATCATACTTGCAGGAGGAAGCGGAACCAGGCTGTACCCGCTCACCAAGGCGATTTCCAAGCAGATCATGCCGGTGTATGATAAGCCGATGATCTACTACCCCCTTTCTACGTTGATGCTTGCGGATATCCGCGAGATTCTCATCATTTCCACCCCGCGGGATCTGCCCGTGTTCCGGGAACTGTTCGGAACCGGAGAGCAGCTGGGACTTTCCCTTTCCTATGCGGTACAGGAAGAGCCCAGAGGACTTGCCGAGGCATTCCTGATCGGGGAAGAATTTATCGGAAATGACCGTGTTGCACTGGTGCTTGGGGACAATATTTTCTACGGACAGAGCTTTTCCAAAGTGCTTCGTGCGGTTGCGGCAAGAGAAAAGGGAGCCACGATTTTCGGCTATTATGTCCGTGACCCCAGAGAATACGGTGTGGTAGAGTTTGACGAAGACGGAAAGGCCCTTTCCATCGAGGAAAAGCCGGAGCATCCGAAGAGCAACTATGCGGTGCCTGGACTCTATTTTTACGATAATGACGTGGTTGAGATCGCAAAGAACGTGAAGCCTTCTGCCAGAGGCGAGCTGGAGATCACCGCCGTGAACAACGAATACCTGCGCAGGGGAGACCTGAGAGTTGAGACGCTGGGCAGGGGCTTTGCCTGGCTGGATACGGGCAGCCATGATTCCCTGCTGGATGCGTCCGATTATGTGGCGGCTGTTCAGAAGAGGCAGGGGCTGTATGTCTCCTGTATCGAGGAGATCGCCTACCGCCGCGGCTTCATCTCAAGGGAGCAGCTTTTGAAGCTGGCTGAGCCTCTGATGAAGACCAATTACGGAAAATATCTGGTAGAAGTGGCAAATGGACTGTAAAGAGGACGGGCGCCGCCCTCGGAAATAAAGGAGAAAGATTGAAAAGATGGGTAAGATAACGGTAGAAACATGTGAAATTGAAGGCCTGAAGGTAATTACCCCTGCGGTTTTCGGAGATGAGCGGGGATACTTTATGGAAACCTATCACTATGAAGCCTATAAGCAGGCCGGAATTGATCAGGTTTTCGTGCAGGACAACCAGTCCTCTTCCAGAAAGGGCGTTCTGAGAGGCCTGCATTTTCAGATCAATTTTCCCCAGGCGAAGCTGGTGCGGGTCCTGAAGGGAGAGGTATTTGATGTTGCCGTGGACTTGAGAGAGGGCTCCCCTACCTTTGGAAAGTGGCACGGGGTTCTGCTGTCGGAAGAGAACAAGAAGCAGTTTTTCATTCCGGAGCATTTCGCGCACGGCTTTGTGGTGCTCTCCGATGAAGCGGAGTTTGCTTATAAGTGTACGGATTTCTACCATCCCAACGATGAGGGCGGCCTGAAGTGGGACGATCCGGAAATCGGCGTGAAGTGGCCGATCCCGGAGGGAATGGAGCTGATTCTGTCCGAGAAGGATCAGAAATGGGGCGGCCTGAAGGAATACGCTGTGGACGGCGGCCGAAAAAAGGAATAGTACAGGAATGAAGAAAGAGAAAAAAGAAAATGCGGCGGCCAGGAAGCCGCTCAGCAAAAAGACAGGGATTGCCATTTTCACCCTCATCATGCTCATCATGGGGGTGATTATTGCGTGTTACCATAATCCGCTGGCGGATCCGTCGGATGAGCTTTTAAAGAAAATCATCGCCTGCGTACTGATCGTGGCAGCCATTGTGGTGTTCGCCCGCTTTTATGATAAAATTACCCAGCTTCCTCAGGAGCTGTATGCCAACCGGCGGCTGATCTGGCGGCTGGCTAAAAACGACTTCAAACGGCGTTATGCCGGTTCCTATATGGGCGCGGTCTGGGCCATGGTGCAGCCGGTGGTGACGGTGGCTCTGTATTTTGTGGTTTTTCAGGTGATCATGCCGCAGAAGATAGAGCTTGCAGGAAAAGGAGTAACGGTCCCCTACCTGGTGTTCCTGACTGCCGGACTGGTTCCCTGGTTTTATTTTTCCGAGGCGCTCACCAGCGGCATGATGGCTCTTCTGGAGTATGATTATCTGGTGAAGAAGGTGGTGTTCAAGATCAGCATCCTTCCCATCATCAAAATCATTGCCGCCACGTTTATTCATGCCTTTTTTGTAATTGTTCTGCTCGTCATATCGGCCTGCTACGGCTTTTATCCAAGTCTGTATACTCTGCAGGTCTTCTATTACAGCTTCTGCACCTTTGCGCTGGTGCTGGCCATCAGCTATACCACCTGCTCCGTAGTGGTTTATTTCCGTGATCTCCAGCAGATTGTCGGCATTGCGATGCAGATCGGCATGTGGGCCACGCCGGTCCTGTGGAATATCGGACAGATGAGCGAAAATGTCCAGATGGTTTTGAAAATCAATCCTCTGGTGTACATTGTGGAAGGATACCGCAGTGCGATTTATGGAGAACAGTGGTTCTGGGAGGATTTTTACTCCACCATGTATTTCTGGATCATTACCGTCGTGCTGTTCGTTATCGGCACGCTGGTGTATAAGCGGCTGAAGGTGCACTTTGCGGATATCATGTAGGGAGAGTTACTATTCACAGCCCCTCCACCCGCATGCGCAAAACCAGTCAGCTCCGCTGTCTGCCGCTGCTGACGCAGCTTCCCGTTTTGCTTATTTGGGTGGAGTGACTGATTCCAGTCTGCCGGATCAACGCTTTGCTCTGCTTACATGCGAGCATGACGCAGAGTAATCCTTGATCCGGCAGGCTGTGAATAGTAACAGGAAGGAACAATATGGAGACAAAACAGCTTGCCATCCACGTGGAGGGATTGAATAAGGTTTACCGCCTGTACGACCATAACAGGGACAGGCTCATTGATTCGCTGGGGCTTGCCAGAAAAAAACGTTATCGGGAGCATTTCGCTCTGAACAATGTGGATCTGGACGTATATCAGGGGGAATGTGTGGGAATTATCGGAACCAACGGCTCCGGAAAGTCCACCATTCTGAAGATCATCACCGGCGTGCTCAATCCCACCTCCGGCACCGTGCAGGTGAACGGGCGTATATCCGCCCTGCTGGAGCTTGGCGCGGGCTTCAATTATGAATACAACGGCATTGAAAATGTCTATCTGAACGGCACCATGATCGGTTTTTCGGAGAAGGAGATCGATGAAAAACTGCAGGATATTCTGGATTTCGCGGACATCGGAGACTACGTATATCAGCCTGTGAAGACCTATTCCAGCGGTATGTTCGTGCGCCTGGCCTTTGCGGTGGCCATCAACATCGATCCGGAGATTTTGATCGTGGATGAAGCTCTTTCCGTGGGAGATGTGTTTTTCCAGGCGAAGTGCTACCACAAATTCGAAGAGTTCAAAAAGCAGGGAAAAACGATCCTCTTCGTCAGTCATGATCTGAGCGCAATCAGCAAATACTGTGACAGAGCGGTGCTCTTAAATCAGGGCGTGAAGCTGGGAGAGGGTAGCCCCCGTGATATGATTGACATCTATAAGCAGGTGCTGGTGGGCCAGTATGAGCTCCCTTCCGGAGATAAAAAGGCAAATCTGGCGGCGGATGAGGACATCCGAAGAGCAGCAGCTGAGAAGATGGACGGAAAGAAAACAGAAACCTCACAGGAGCAGTCGGATCAGACCGGACAGAGGGGAGACGGAAAGGCAGAACAGCCTGTGGCTGAAGGCGGAGGCCGTCCCGTGCCTGGCCTCAATGTCCAGGCGTTGGAGTACGGCACCAAAGAGGCCGAGATTGTGGAATACTACATGACGGACGGGGCGGGACTGCGCACCTCCGCCATCCTGAAGGGAGAACCCTTCACCCTTCACATGAAGGTGCGGGCCAATAAGGACCTCGCGGCTCCCATCTTCGCCCTTTCCATCAAGAACATCAAGGGCGTGGAAATCACGGGAACCAATACCATGGTGGAGAGAAGCTTTCTGGAAAGCGTGAAGGCCGGAGAGATTCTGAACATCACCTTCACCCAGAAGGTGCGCCTGCAGGGCGGTGAATACCTGCTTTCCCTCGGTGTGACGGGCTATGAAGGGGATACCTTTACGGTATACCACAGACTGTACGATATTTTGAACCTCACCGTGATTTCGGACCATGATACGGTGGGATACTTTGATATGGAATCGGATGTGAAAGTAGAGTACGAGAAGAAGATCTAAACCGGCAGAAGACGCCGGTTAAGATCTTCTATAGGAAACGACAAATTTATTTGTCGTTTCCTATACGTCTCGTACGGAAGAATGGCACACGCCATTCTTTTATGATTCAAGATGCCGCCTTCGGCGGCAGAAACGAGGTAATATGACGGAGCAGATCGGAAAAGTGACGCTGGACCTGTCTCATTATCCGGGGGAGGATTATTACTGTGACGGGACGGTGGAGGATGAGATCCTGGAAATCGTGAAAAATGCTCCCTCAGGGGATTATCAGAAGCAGATCGAGGAAAAGAAAAGCTGGCCGGTATTCTATCATCTGTCACCGCAGCGGGAGAACATCGTCTCCTGGCTTCCCATGAACAAAAGCACGAAGGTGCTGGAGGTGGGAAGCGGCATGGGGGCTGTGACGGGCGTTCTTGCCGAAAAGGCGGGAAGCGTCACCTGTGTGGATCTGTCGAAGAAGCGCAGCACCATCAACGCCATCCGAAACCGGGAGCGGGACAACGTGACGATTCATGTGGGGAATTTCACGGATATCGAGCCGGATCTTCCCTGTGACTATGATTATGTGCTCCTGATCGGGGTGTTTGAATACGGGCAGAGCTATATCCCTACGAAAACGCCCTTTGAGGATTTTCTGAAAATCAACCTGAAGCATGTGAAGCCGGGCGGAAATCTGGTCATCGCCATTGAGAACAAGATGGGGATGAAGTACTGGGCGGGATGCCAGGAGGATCATCTGGCGAAGTTCTTTGCGGGAATCGAGGATTATCCGGAGGGAGGAGGCGTGCGTACCTTCACGAGGAAGGGGCTGGAGCGGCTGCTTCAGACCTGCGGGGTGTCGGATTATCATTTTTATTATCCCTATCCGGACTACAAATTTGCGGATGTGATCTATTCGGACAGACGGCTTCCCCGTCTGGGAGAGCTCTCCCGCAATCTTCGGAATTTCGACGGGGACAGGCTGCTTCTGTTTGATGAGAAAAATGCCTTCGACATGGTGATCCGGGAAGGGATTTTCCCCATGTACAGCAATTCCTACCTGCTCATGACCGGGCCCGCGCCGGAAACCATTTATTCCAAGTTTTCCAATGACCGGGCGGATATCTATGCCATCCGGACGGATATCACGCAGGACGCCGCCGGAACGAAGCGGGTTCTGAAGTATCCGGACAGCCCGGCGGCCGCGGAGCATGTGGAAAATATCGCCCGTTTCGGTAAGATGTTAAGGGAGCGGTATGAGGAGGGCGGTCTGTATGTGAACCGCTGTGAGATCATAAGGCAGCCGGACGGCCTTCCCTGTGCCTGTCTGGAATATCTGGAAGGGGTAACGCTGGAGGAGCTTTTGGATGACTGTCTGGAGGAAGGGGACCAGGCGGGCTTTCATGCGCTGTTTGAAGAATATCTGGAGAAAATACGGGTTCATCAGGAGATGGAGGTTTCCGACTATGATCTGGTGTTCGGAAACATTCTGATTGATTCACAGGGACGCTGGAATCTGATCGATTATGAATGGACCTTTGAGGAGCGGGTGGATATGGAGGCGCTGGCCTACCGCTCACTTTACTGCTACCAGATGGGCGACGGAAGGCGGAAGAACCTCGCCATGGAGCCTTTCCTGAAACGGCTCGGCATCAGTGAGGAAAAGGCGGAGGAGTACCGGGCGAGGGAGAGAAGATTTCAGAAGGCGGTGACGGGGAACCGGGTTTCCATTTCCGATATGCGCGTGCTCCTGGGCCGCAGAGCCGTGCCCTGGCAGTCCTTTTTCTCCCAGGTGGAGCGCAGTGTGGTGGAGGTGTTCGAGGATTTCGGACACGGTTACAGTCCGGAGCATTCCTACCATCTGTATCCCAGTTACGTGGCGGCGGACATGATGCGCCTTTCCATTCCTCTGAAGGAGGGCGTGCGCGGTGTGCGCGTGGATCCCGCGGAATGCTCCTGCATCATCCGGATGAAGGCGGCAAGGCTTTCCGGAAAGGAGCTGGATCTCGCAGACAAGACGGTGCTCGCCATGAACGGCTGGGAACTGACCGGAAAAGGGGAAAGGATGCCGGTATTCTTTTTTCATACGGGCGATCCGAACATCAACATCCGTCTGGAAAAGGAAAACGGGGAAGCGGGGGAGATCCTGGAACTGGAATTTGAGATCAACAGGATGCCGGAGGAAACCGCTGCGGCCCTGGATGCGAATCTGAAAAGGAGACACTGGTTTTGAATATCAAGAAAATGCTGCAGGCTCCCATGCGCAGCAGACAGACGTTAAAATATGAGGCGAGAATCAAAGAACAGACCGTGCGTTACCATGACTGGATCCTCAGAAAGGAGGAGAAGGAGCGGAAAGGACGCATTCTGGAAGGGGCGGACCTCTCTGTGAAATGTGTCTCTTTCGGCTCCTGCCGGGCGGGCTTTTCCGTTAAAAATGTGGGAGAAGGCGCAGATATTCTGGTCTTTCATGCGGACTGCGGGAAACCGGAGGAGGAAGCAATCCGGCTTTTGGCTGACTTTTTTGCCAGAAATCCGGAAGCGGTTCTGGCCTATGGTGATGAGGACGAGGTACTGCCGGAGAACGGCGGACGCCGCACCAATCCCTGGCTGAAGCCGGACTGGTCTCCGGATACGCTGATTTCCTATTTCTATTTTGGTAATATCTTTGCCGTAAGAACCTCTGCGGCCTGCTGCGTTTCCTGGCTCGGGGATACGGACTGGAAACGGAATCTGTATGATTTCTGCCTGAAGCTCTCCGAAAAGTCAGGGGCCGGTCATGTGGACAGCGTGCTCTTTCATGGAAACGCGCCCATTCAGCCCTTCGGTATGGAAGAAGAATATGCGGATCTGAAAAAGGAAGCCTACATAAGGCGGGGATGGCCGCTTGAACCGGAGGGAATGGTTTCTATCGTGATTCCCTCCAAGGACAATCCGGGCGTGCTTTCCACCTGTATTCATTCCGCCATGGAAGCCAGCAGCTACCGGGATTTTGAGATCATCGTGATCGACAACGGCAGCAGTGAGAAAAACCGTGCCCGGATCGAGAGGATGCTTTCCCAGATGACTCCGGAATGCCGGTTCCGCTATGTGTATGAGCCCATGGAGTTCAATTTTTCCCGCATGTGCAACATGGGAGCTGCCCTGGCAAAGGGAGATTATATTCTGTTTTTAAACGACGATATAGAGATCATTCAGGAGAACTGGCTGGAAAAAATGGTGGAAAAGGCCCAGCTTCCCCATGTTGGAGCGGTTGGCGTGAAGCTTCTCTACCCTTCCAGCCGCGCCATTCAGCACGCGGGCATCACCAACATCCGGCTGGGCCCGGCCCATAAGCTGCAGTACCGGGACGATCGGACGGATTATTATTTTCTCCGAAACCGACTTGCCTTCGATGTGCTGGGCGTGACGGGCGCCTGTCTGATGGTGAAAAGAAGCCTTTTTGAAAAAAGCGGCGGATGGAACGAGGACCTGCGGGTCGCTTTCAACGATGTGGATTTCTGCTACCGCCTGCATGATATGGGCTATGTGAATGTGGTTCGGAACGATGTGGCGCTCTATCACCATGAATCCTTAAGCCGCGGACTGGACGACAGCGTAGAGAAGCTGAAGCGGCTGCACGGGGAACTGGACCTCCTGTACGAACTGCATCCTTCCATTTATGGCAGAGATCCTTACTATCACCGGTATCTGGTGAAGGATGTGCTGGATCAGGAATTTTATGCGGGCAACCGCTATGAATATGAGGACCGGATGGACCGGGTTGCTCCGGAGATCATGAAGGACGGCCTGCGGCCTGAGTGGAGCAACGAGGTGCTCCGCATGGGCATTGAATTCGCCGGAGACATGGATAAGTGGGAGAGCGGAAAAAGCGGCGGCGGTGATTATTTCATCCAGGGCTGGTGCTATGCCCTTCAGGTGGATAACAGCCAGTACCGCTTCAATCTGATTCTGAAGCCGGCGGGACGGGGCGACGGCCCTGCCGGAGAAGAGGCGGGAGCGGTGTGGAAGCTTTCCGTAAACCGTCAGTACCGCCCGGACATTCAGGAAAATCTGGGTCATCTGGAGAAGAATCAGGTGGCGCTCACCGGCATCTGTGTGAGCTTTCCCAGAAAGGCACTGCCTGAAGGCGAGTATCAGATCGGCTTCCTGTGGGAGGACTGCTGCTCCAGGCAGAAGCTGTACCAGTGGACGGCGGAGACGATGGAAGTCAGATATTGAGTTACGGCTCTGCGGAAAACGCGGAGCGGACGGTAACAGAATGAATGAAAGGCAGACAGATGGATAAGGATTACAGGGAAGCATACGAACAGGAGAAGTATAAGAGCACCTATCTTGCGGGCCGGGTGGCCGAGCTGGAGGATCAGGTGGATGATCTCCAGTTTAAGCTGGACCGGATCAAGAACAATCCGGTCTGGAAGGCCAGCGCGCCGTTCCGCAGGTGCATGCATTTCTGCATCCGCCAGGTGGACCGGGTAAAAAACTGCGGCAGCCTTTCCGGCGTGATCGACAAGATGAAATACAAGGCCAACGAGCGGAAGGCCATGTGCCACTACGGTACGGAAAGCTTTCCGGATGACGCGGAGCGGGAACGCCAGAAAAATACGGTGTTTGACCGCATGGTGAAGATCAGCGTGCTGACGCCTCTGTGGAACACGCCGGAGAATTTCCTGCGGGAAATGATTGAATCCGTGCAGGCGCAGACCTATCAGAACTGGGAGCTCTGTCTGGCGGACGGATCGGATGACGCTCATGCCTATGTGGGAGAGATCTGCCGGGAATATGCGAAGAAGGACAGGCGGATTGTATACAAAAAACTTGAGAAAAACGGCGGAATCGCGGAGAACACCAACCGGTGTCTGGAAATGGCAACAGGCGAGTACGTAGCGCCTTTTGACCACGACGACCTGCTTCATCCCTGCGTGCTGTATGAATACGTGAAGGTGATCAATGAAAAGGATGCGGATTATATTTACTGCGACGAGGCCACCTTCAAAAACGGCGATGTGAATCAGATGATCACCATGCATTTCAAGCCGGATTACGCCATCGACAACCTGCGTGCCAACAACTATATCTGTCATTTCAGCATGTTCGATAAAAAGCTGCTGGAGGGGACGGAGCTGTACCGGACCAAATTTGACGGGAGCCAGGATCACGACATGATTCTGCGCCTGACAGACAAGGCGAGGAATGTGGTCCATGTGCCAAAGCTCCTGTACTACTGGAGACAGCATGCGGGAAGCGTATCCTCCGGCGTGGAGGCCAAGCCCTATGTGGTGGAATCCGCAAGGGGCGCGGTGGCGGATCATCTGAGACGGCACGGCTTTTCCAATTTCAAGATCACCAGCACCAGGGCATTTGAGACCATTTTCAAGATCACCTATGAGATCATCGGAGAGCCGAAGATTTCCATCATCATCCCCAATAAGGATCATGTGGAGGACTTAAGGCGCTGCATCACTTCCATCATCGAGAAGTCCACCTATGACAACTATGAGATCATCGTGGTGGAAAATAACAGCGAAACCAGAGAAATTTTTGCTTATTATGAAGAACTCGCAAACAATCCGGCGGTGAAAATCATCACATATAAAGGAGATTTTAATTATTCCGCCATTAACAACCTGGGCGTGTCGGAGGCCTCCGGCGAATATGTGCTGCTTTTGAACAACGACATTCAGATCATTACGGTGAACTGGATGGAGGAGCTTCTCATGTATGCCCAGCGTCCGGACGTGGGAGCGGTGGGAGCCAAACTGTATTATCCGGACAAAACCATTCAGCACGCCGGCGTGGTCATCGGCCTGGGGGCACACCGCACAGCGGGCCATGTGCATTACCGCCAGAAGCGGGAGAACCTGGGGTATATGGGAAGGCTCTGCTACGCCCAGAACATGTCCGCTGTGACAGGCGCCTGCCTGCTGGTGAAAAAGGCGCTTTACGAAGAGGCGGGCGGACTGGATGAGAGCTTTGCGGTCTCCTTAAACGACGTGGATTTCTGCCTGAAGCTGAGACGGCTGGGGTATCTGAACGTATTCACCCCCTTCGCGGAAGCCTATCATTATGAATCCGCCTCCCGCGGCTCCGACATGACGGGAGAGGCCGCCGCGCGATACAATGATGAATCCGCCCGCTTCCGGGAGAAGTGGAAGGCGGAGCTGGAAGCCGGGGATCCCTACTATAATCCCAATTTCAGTCTGGATAAGAGCGACTTTTCTTTACGCGTCTGAGAATTTGTAGTAAGATAGAGGCAGCGAAAAAAAGCTGCCTGATTCGGAAAGCGCGTTGCGCTTTCCTGGAAGAATCACTTCGTGACTCTTCACAACTAATTGAATGCCGCCGAAGGCGGCAGAAAGCGAGGTGGAAAGCGCGTTGCGCTTTCCTGGAAGAATCACTTCGTGATTCTTCTCAACTAATTGAATGCCGCCGGAGGCGGCGGAAAGCGAGGTGGAAAGCGCGTTGCGCTTTCCTGGAAGAATCACTGCGTGATTCTTCTCGACTAATTGAATGCCGCCGAAGGCGGCGGAAAGCGAGGAAATTATGAGCTTTATGGATGAATATCGGTTCTGGCGGGAGGATTCCTACTTTGACCAGAAGACGAAGGACGAGCTTGCCGCAATTGAGGGCAATGAGAAAGAGATCGAGGACCGGTTCTATAAGGAGCTGGAGTTCGGAACGGGCGGACTGCGCGGCGTGATCGGCGCGGGTACCAACCGGATGAACATCTATACGGTGAGAAAGGCCACCCAGGGACTGGCCAATTACATCATCAAACAGGGCGGAGAAAAGAAGGGCGTTGCCATTGCCTACGATTCCCGCTATATGTCCCCGGAATTCGCGGATGAAGCGGCGCTGTGCCTGGCGGCAAACGGGATTAAGGCCTATGTGTTCGATGAACTTCGCCCCACTCCGGAGCTTTCCTTTGCCGTGCGGAAGCTGGGATGCATTTCAGGAATCGTTGTGACTGCCAGCCACAATCCGCCGGAATACAACGGATACAAGGTATACTGGGAGGACGGCGCTCAGGTGACATCCCCCAAGGATAAGGAAATCATCGCCGAGGTGAAGGCGGTAACGGATTACCACACGGTAAAAACCATGTCGAAGGAAGAGGCCATGAAGGCAGGCCTGTATCAGGTGATCGGTTCCGAGATCGACGACGCCTATATGGTGGAGCTGAAGAAGCAGATCATCCATCCTGAGGTGATTCAGGAGATGGCGGACGACATCAGAATCGTCTACACGCCCTTCCACGGCACCGGAAACAAGCCGGTGCGGCGCGTGCTCTCCGAGCTTGGCTTCAAGCATGTATACGTGGTTCCTGAGCAGGAGCTTCCTGATCCCGCGTTCACCACGCTGGATTATCCCAATCCGGAGGATCCCAAGGCTTTCACTCTGGCGCTGAAGCTGGCGAAGGAAAAGAACGCGGACATCGTTATGGCTACCGATCCGGATGCGGACCGTCTCGGCATCTATGCGCTGGATACGAAGACCGGAGAATACGTTCCTTTCACCGGAAACATGTCCGGCATGTTGATCGCGGAATACATCCTGAGAGAGAGAACGGCTACGGGAACCATGCCGGAGAATCCGGCGATGGTAAAGACCATCGTGACCACCAACATGGCAGATCCCATTGCGGCGGATTACAACGTGAAGCTGATCGAGGTGCTGACCGGCTTCAAATATATCGGAGAGCAGATCAAGCTGTTTGAGCAGACCGGCTCAAACAACTATGTGTTCGGCCTGGAGGAAAGCTACGGCTGCCTGGCAGGAACCCATGCGAGAGATAAGGACGCCGTAGTAGCGGTGATGTGCCTGTGCGAGGTTGCCGCGTGGTGCAAGAAGCACGGAAAGACCCTGTGGGATCAGATGGTGGAGCTGTATGAGAAATACGGCTATTACAAGGAAAGCCTCTACACCATCACACTGAAGGGAATCGACGGATCCAGACAGATCGCGGAGATGATGGATAAGCTGAGAAAGAATCCGCCCACCCATTTCGGAGATCTGCAGGTTACCAGAATCCGCGACTACGCTTCCGGCGTGATGAAGGAGCTGGCGACGGGCAAGGAAAGCCCTACCGGCCTTCCGGAGTCCAACGTGCTCTATTTTGATCTGACCAACGATTCCTGGTGCTGCGCGAGACCCTCCGGAACCGAGCCCAAGATCAAGTTCTATATGGGTGTGAAGGGAACGAGCCTTGAGGACGCGCAGGAGAAAAACGAGAAGCTTACTGAAGAGCTGAAGGCTGTGATTGAATAAGAGACAAGAAGCGAGGAAGGGGGCATCTGCAGCAGGCTGCGCTGTCTGTGCGGAATGGCCGGCGTGTCCGGCCTTTTCCAAACGGGCGGAGCGGCTTTTTGCGGATGCCTTTCACGGCGTATGCATCCGGGCGCTGGACGCTTCAGGGGGCGGTGATTCCGGGGAAAAATCATCTGCGTGACTTCGCCCCGCGGCCCCGGCGACACTTCGGCATGGAGGTAAAGATGATAAAACGGCTCGGAGCGGGATGGAAACGTGCTCTCGGTTATTTCAGAAGAAACGGCATATCGGCCGCTGCCTGGGCTGTGGCGGAGCGGATTCTGCTGGAAAAACAGCAGAAAAGCTACCGTTATGAGCCTCCGGCGCAGGAGGAACTTCTGCGTCAGAAAAGGGAAGCGGAAACCTTTGAGAATCCGCCCCTTCTTTCCGTGGTTGTGCCGGCATATGAAACGCCGCCTGATTTCCTCCGCGCCCTCCTTGACTGCATGGAGGGGCAGAGCTGGATCAACTGGGAGCTGGTGGTTGCGGACGCCGGAAGCACGGACACGGTGAGACAGGTGGTGGAGGAGCGGAAGGATGTGCGCATCCGTTATCTGAAGCTTACTGAAAACCTTGGAATTGCGGGAAATACCAATGAAGCGCTGAAGGCGGTTCGCGGAACCTACACCGGCCTTCTGGACCATGACGATCTTCTGACGCCGGACGCTCTGTATGAAATGGCCTGTGCACTGAAGGAAAGCGAAGAGAAGGGAATTACCCCGGTGCTTCTCTATTCGGACGAGGATAAATGTGACGGTGGTGGACAGGTTTTTTATGAGCCTCACAGGAAGCCGGATTTCAACATGGATCTCCTGCTTTCCAACAACTATATCTGCCATTTCCTGATGCTGAGAACGGATGTGTTCCGACGCCTGAAGGAGCGTTCCGGCTATGACGGCGCGCAGGATTATGATCTTGTGCTGCGGGCGGCTGCGGGGGTGCTTTCCGGAGAGCCGGAGGCGGCCTATGTCCATGTGCCGAAGGTACTCTATCACTGGAGGTGCCATGAGACCTCAACGGCCTCCAATCCGGAAAGCAAGCGGTATGCCTATGAGGCCGGAAAGCGCGCGCTGGAGGATTTCTGCGCCGCTCAGGGCTGGAGGGTGCAGGTGGAGGATACCCGGCATCTGGGATTTTACCGGATCCGCTATCTGCCGGATATTCTTGCGGTCAGAAAGGATGTGGGGGCCGCAGCATATCCCCTTCCCCCCCGCCGGGGAAGGCTGCAGAGCGGGATCTATGACAGAAAGGATGGAGCGCTTTTGATGCGCTACGCGGGTCTGCCCCGTCATTTCAGCGGTTATATGCACAGAGCCGTTCTGTCGCAGGATGTGGAGGCCGCAGATGTGCGCACCATGCGGGTGCGAAAGGACGGTGAGCCCTCCCGGCTTTCAGAGGAGCTTAAAAACGCGCAGGAGGCGGTGAGACAGGGAGCGGATCCCGCGGAAACCAGTTTCACCTTCTGCCGGAAAATCCGCGGGATGGGATACCGGATCTGCTGGGATCCCGACGGAACCCGCCTTTTGTGATCAAAATGCTGCCTTTGGCAGCAGAATCGAGGACTGCTTGAAGACCACCGTGGTGATACCCAATTATAACGGAAAAAAATATCTGGCGGACTGTCTGAAAAGTCTGGAAGCGGCCGAAAAGGAGCGTCCCGCTGTGATCGTGGTGGACAACGGCTCATCGGATGGGAGTGAGCTGGAGGCAGGGGAGGCGTTCCCCTGGATCCGGCTGATCCGTTTCCCGGAAAACCGGGGGTTTGACGCGGCGGTAAACGAAGGGATCCGGGAGAGCAGGACGCCTTACGTGTTTCTGTTAAACAACGACACTGTTGTGCGGCCCGGCTGTATCAGCGCTCTGGAGGCGCGCATGGAACGGGAGAAGAAGCTGTTTTCCGTTTCCGCGCGCATGGTGGATCTGAAAAATCCGGAAATTATGGATGGGGCAGGTGATCTCTACAGCGCGCTGGGCTGGGCCTATGCCATCGGAAAGGGAAAGCCTGCTGCGCGTTACGAGAAGCCCCGGAGCGTTTTTTCCGCCTGCGCCGGCGCCGCCCTTTACCGGAAAAGCGCGCTGGAGAGAACCGGAGTCTTCGACGAGCTTCATTTCGCCTATCTGGAGGATGTGGATGTTGGATACCGTGCGCGCATTCTGGGATTTACCAGCGCCTATGAGCCCTCTGCGGTGGTGCTTCATGCGGGAAGCGCCACCAGCGGCTCCCGTTATAACGAGTTTAAAATCCGTTATTCCGCCAGGAATAACGTTTATCTGATTTATAAAAACATGCCGCCCCTGCAGCTTCTGCTGAACAGTCCCTTTCTGGCTGCCGGCTTTCTGATCAAGGCCCTTTTTTTCCTGAAAAAGGGATATGGCGGCACCTATGTGGAGGGGCTGAAGGAAGGGCTCCGGCTGTGCGCTTCCGCTGAGGGACGCGCCCGCCGCGTCCGGTTCAAAGGGCGGAATCTGGGGAACTATATAAGGATACAGCTGGAACTGTGGGTGAATATGTTCCGGCGTATCTGAGCGGATGGGGTGCGGCACGATGGAGCGAGTGCCCTTCGTCTGCACCGGGCCAGTCATCTGCCCGTGCGAGCACGGCATCTGCCTTGCCCTGCACAGACGAGTGAACTGTTAAGAAAAATTAAGTTGTGCTTTTGAGTCGAATATTGTACAATACAGGTTGTATATGGGGAAACGGGTGAAGCCATGATAAAGGATAACCAGCAGTATTTTAACCGACTGCATGTTATAATGGACGCGCTGGTGATTGCAGGCTCCTATATACTTGCGTGGTATCTATGGATAGGAAGAAACAGAAGTGACGGGGGCGCTCCGGTGGGCGTGCTGGATATGGGGATCTACTTCAGCGCCCTGTATTTTGTTGTGCCCGGATACCTGATCCTTTATTACTGGTTTAAACTGTATTCGCCAAAGAGAGTTCAGAGAAATGAAACGGAGATCCTCAATGTATTCAAGGCGAACATTGTGGGCATGACCGTTTTCCTGGCCATTCTGTTTGTGGCGAATGACTGGCGACAGCTGCAGCTGCAGCATTTCTCACGCGGTATGGTGGCGCTGTTTACGGCCATCAACACGGTAAGCACTCTTCTGATGCGGGCATTTATCCGTTACTGCCTGCATTTTGTACGAAAAAAAGGCTACAACCGCAAATATATCCTTCTGGTGGGGTATTCCCGCGCAGCGGAGGAATATATTAACAGGATCAACAGCAATCCCCAATGGGGATATGTGGTAAGAGGAATTCTGGATGATAAGGTTCCGAGAGGAGCAACCTATAAGGGAGTGAAGGTTCTTGGCTCCATCAATAACCTTCTGTACATCCTGCCGGAAAACAAGCTGGACGAGATCGCGATCACGCTTTCCCTTGAGGACTACAGCCGCCTGGAGGAGCTGGTGGATCTGTGTGAGAAGTCCGGTGTGCATACCAAATTTATTCCGGACTACAACAGTCTGATTCCCGGAAGACCATATATGGAGGATCTGATGGGGCTTCCGGTTATTAATATCCGTTATGTTCCGCTGACCAACACCATGAGCGCAATAGCAAAGCGCTGCGTGGATATTGCAGGTTCTTTTTTCGGACTGATTCTCATCTCCCCGCTGCTTCTTGTGGTAGCGATACTGGTGAAAACTACCAGCCCCGGTCCGGTGATTTTCAGGCAGGAAAGAGTGGGACTGCACAATAAGCCCTTTATGATGTACAAATTCCGGACCATGCGTCAGCAGCAGCCGGGAGAGGAAAAAAAGGGCTGGACGGTAAAGGGAGATCCGAGAGTGACGAAGGTGGGCGCGTTTTTACGGCGGACGAGCATTGACGAGCTTCCTCAGCTCTTTAATGTGCTGAAAGGGGATATGAGTCTGGTGGGGCCGCGTCCGGAACGGCCGCAGTTTGTGGAGAAGTTCCGGGAGGAGATTCCGCGCTACATGATCAAGCATCAGGTTCGTCCTGGGATGACCGGATGGGCACAGATCAACGGTTACCGGGGAGATACCTCCATCCGGAAACGGATTGAGTACGATATTTACTACATCGAAAACTGGAGCATGGCATTTGATATCAAAATCCTTTTTCTGACCTTCTTTAAGGGATTTATCAATGAAAATGCCTATTAATTTCTGAAAGAAACAGGAGAAGAAACATGGCATCATCAACGAGAAACGAAGGAACCCGCAGAACGGGCGGAAGCCGTTCGTCAGGCGGGAGCCGGCGGACATCCGGCGGAGAGCGCAGATCATCCGGTGGAGAGAGGCGTTCGTCCCGCGCAGATTACGACATGTATGACGAGGACTACAGATCCTCTTCCTCCGGCCGCAGGTCATCATCGTCCTCCCGCAGGGATTCGGGATCGGCCCGGGTGCGTTCATCTTCCGCTTCAGGAAGCAGAAGAGGGCAGTCGCGCAGGAAGAAGGAGAAGCAGAAAAAGCGTATTATTCTGTTTACTGTGGAAATTCTCGCTCTGGTGGTGCTTGCCCTTGTTCTCTGGGCGGTGGGAAAGCAGGATGCGGTCCAGCATATCACCATCAATGAGAGTCAGATTGTTGAAAATATGAATGACGGCGTGGAAGAAAATGAAACCATGCAGGGGTATCGTAATATTGCGCTTTTCGGCGTGGACGCCAGGGACGATGATCTGAAAAAGGGCAACCGTTCTGATACCATCATGATCGCTTCCATCAACCAGGATACGGATGAGGTAAAGCTGATCAGCGTTTACCGGGACACCTACCTCAACCTGAGCAACGATACCTATAACAAGTGTAACGCGGCCTATGCGGCCGGCGGACCGGAACAGGCCATTCTCATGCTGAACATGAATCTGGACCTGAATATCACGGAATATATCAGCATTAATTTCAACGGACTGATCGAGCTGGTAAACGCTCTGGGCGGCGTACAGATCAATGTGGAGCAGGCGGAAATCGAGCATCTGAATAATTATCAGAAGAGCATGTTCAGCACGGAAAGCCAGGTGGTTCTGTCAGATGACTATACACCGGTGACCCAGGCTGGTCTTCAGACACTGGACGGCATGCAGGCAACTGCTTACTGCCGTATCCGCGCGACGGCCGGCGATGACTTCCGCCGTGCGGAAAGACAGAGAACCGTGCTGCTTGCCTGCCTGGATAAGGCGAAGTCAGCATCCTTCTCACAGCTGGAATCCGCGCTTGACAGCGTACTTCCGCATGTGGCAACCAATCTGGATACGGCGGAAATTCTGAGCGTGCTGCAGGAGGTTTCCAACTATTCCGTAACTGCGACGGATGGCTTCCCGTTTGAGGACAGCCGGACGACGGGCACTCTGGGAAGCAAGGGAAGCTGCGTTATCCCTGTGGATCTGGAGAGCAACGTGATCAAGCTGCATAATTTCCTCTTTGAACAGGAGGAATACACGCCTTCCGAGCAGGTGAAGTCCTACAGCGCCAAGATTTCCAGCGATACCGGATATTGACAGAAAATGGAATGACAGCAGCCCGGAGTTTTCCGGACTGCTGCCCTGAATGAGCTGAAAGGGGCTGCGACAGGCCCCTTTTTTTCTGTAAGAGGCGCCAGAGGCGCACTCTTTTATTGAGTCCAGGAGGGGAAGACAGCATGAAGATAGATGTCATCATCCCGACCTATCGGCCGGGAAGGAAATTTCTGGAGCTGATGAAACGGCTGTCCCGCCAGAGCGTGAAGGCGGACCGGATCATCATCATGAATACGGAAGAGAAATATTTTGACGGGCTTCTGTACGGCACGGATTTTGCCAGGGAATATCCGGAGGCAGAGGTGCACCATCTTTCAAAACGGGAATATGACCATGGCGGAACGAGGGACCGGGCGGCGGCCAAAAGCAGTGCGGATCTGTTCCTGTGCATGACGGACGACGCGGTTCCGGCGGATGACCGACTGATCGAGCGGCTGCGGGACGCCCTCTGCCAGGCGGAGGATATCGCCGTTGCCTATGCCAGACAGCTTCCCGGTAAGGAAAGCGGAGAGATCGAACGGTATACACGGGCTTTCAACTATCCGGAGGAGAGCTGCGTCAAGGGCCGGGAGCAGCTGAAGACCATGGGAATTAAAACCTACTTCTGCTCCAACGTCTGCGCCATGTACCGTCGGGATATTTTTCGTGAGCTCGGCGGCTTTGAGAAGCATACAATTTTTAATGAGGATATGATTTTTGCGGCCAGAGCCGTGAAGGCGGGATGGAGGATCGCCTACGCGGCGGACGCCTGCGTATATCATTCTCATGATTATACGGCGAAGGAGCAGTTTCACAGAAATTTTGACAATGGCGTATCCCAGGCCCAGCATCCGGAGATTTTTGACGGCGTCTCTTCCGAATCGGAAGGTATGAAGCTGGTGAAAAAAACCGTATCCCATTTGTGCGGAATCGGGAAACCCTGGCTGGTGCCGGGGCTGATCGTGGACTGTGGGGCCAGGTATGCGGGTTTTTTTCTGGGAAAGCATTACCGGAGTCTCCCCGCGGGACTGGTGCTGCGTTGCAGCATGAACCGGGATTACTGGAAAAAGAGATACTGACGACAGGAAAAGAAAGCTGAAGTGCAGCTGAGTCTGTGGGCCGCCATGCGGCAGAACGGAGGAAATTATGTGCGGAATTGTAGGCTACATCGGAAAGAATCAGGCGGCTCCCATCATTCTGGACGGCCTTGCCAGACTGGAATACCGGGGATATGACTCCGCGGGAATGGCGGTGTATGACGGAGATAAAATTCAAATCACCAAATCCGTGGGAAGACTGAAGGCCTTAAGCGAGCTCACCCATGACGGAGCAACCATGCCCGGAACGGTGGGAATCGGCCACACCCGCTGGGCCACGCACGGGGCGCCCAGCAATGTGAACGCGCATCCGCATTTCAACGAGAAGGAAACCATCGCGGTGGTGCATAACGGCATCATCGAGAATTATCTGGCGCTCCGGAAAAAGCTGACGCAGAGAGGCTATCATTTTATCTCCGAGACGGATACGGAGGTGCTGGCCCACATGCTGGATTACTACTATAAGGGAGACCCCATGGAAGCCATCACCAAGGTGCTTCACCGGGTGGAAGGTTCCTATGCCCTCGGCATCCTGTTTGCGGATTTTCCCGGAGAGCTGTTTGCGGTGAGAAAGGACAGCCCGCTGATCGTGGGACAGAACGGGGAAGGCTGCTTTATCGCTTCCGACGTTCCCGCGATCCTGCGTTATACCAGAACCGTAACCTATATCGAGAATCAGGAAATCGTGCGTCTTTCACCGGAAGGCTTTCACGTTTATAACGTGGACGCGGAGGAGCTGGAAAAGCAGTCCGTGACCATTGACTGGGACGCGGAAGCGGCGGAGAAGGCAGGCTATGAGCATTTCATGCTCAAGGAAATGTATGAGCAGCCCAAAACCGTGGCGGATACCGCCGGTCCCAGAATTAAAAAGAACGACATCGTGATCGAGGAGCTGGGCATGACCGACGAGGAGCTCCTGCAGGTGAAAAAGATCCACATCGTGGCCTGCGGCTCCGCATACCACGCAGGTGTGACCGGAAAGTATGTGCTGGAGGGAATGGCGCGGATTCCCGTGGAGGTGGATCTGGCCAGCGAATTCCGTTACCGGGATCCCATTCTGGAGGATGGAGCCATGGTGATCGTGGTCAGCCAGTCCGGTGAAACGGCGGATTCCCTTGCGGCCCTTCGGGAAGCGAAGAAGCGCGGTTTCAAGGTTCTGGGCATCGTGAACGTGGTGGGAAGCTCCATCGCACGCGAGGCGGATAACGTGATGTACACCTGGGCCGGGCCGGAGATCGCGGTTGCCACCACCAAGGCCTACAGCGCCCAGCTGATCGCCCTGTATCTGCTCGCCATGAAATTTGCCCGTGTGCGCCATACGGTGACAGAGGAGGAATTCTCCGAAATGCTGGGAGATCTGCGCCGCCTGCCGGATCAGATCGAGCTGCTTCTGAACAATAAGAACCGGATCCAGCGTTTCGCCAACCGCTATATCGCGGCGAAGGAGGTCTTTTTCATCGGAAGGGGGATCGATTATGCCATCTCCATGGAGGGCTCTCTCAAGCTGAAGGAGATTTCCTACATTCATTCCGAAGCATATGCGGCAGGGGAACTGAAGCACGGCACCATCTCCCTGATCGAGGAGGGAACGCTGGTGGCCGCTGTCGCCACCCAGCCGTATCTGTTTCAGAAGACCATCAGCAACATGGTGGAGGTGAAATCCAGAGGCGCCTTCGTCCTGGCCGTTACCTGTGAGGGCAACAGGGAGATCGAGAAGGCTGCGGATTACGTGATTTATATTCCGATCACCAATCGTTTCTTCACCAACTCCCTCGCCATCATTCCACTGCAGCTTTTCAGTTACTATGTGGCTGTTGGCAAGGGCTGCGATGTGGATAAGCCGAGGAACCTGGCGAAGTCGGTGACGGTGGAATAAGCCGTTCGGAAAATAGCGGGTTCAGAAGGAAAACGGAATGGCCGGGGCAGATGCGTCTGCCTGCGGCTATTCTTTGTGTGATAAGCCCGGAGAGCAGCCGCATGGACAGGCAGGATCGTCTGCATGGACATGCGGATATTCGACGGGCAACGGGCAGCTTTGCTGCGAGCCGGACCGGTAAGCCGCCATGCCTGCATGAACGGCCATTTGCCGGTCCGTATTTTTTCCGTTTTTATAGATTTTCAATGGATTTATCACAGATTGAACACAAATACCAGATATACTATAGTCTGACTGAAGAGAAAAGGCTTTTTATCAGAAAAAAGAGAAAAGAGGGAACAGATCATGTTTGATCAGGATTATTCCGGCAGCACGGACAGAGAAGAAAATAAGACAGATCAGAGCAACTATGCGCAGTCCACAGAGGAGAACGGAAGCGTATCACATGCACAGGATGGTGCGGCGCATACGCAGGAGAGCGCAGCAGATAGAGAGAATGGAGTGGAGGAGACTGCCGCGGCACAGCAGAGTAAAAACGCAGAGGCGTCTGCTGCGTCACAGCAGAGCCAGACCGGGCAGGAGACTGGTACGACGCATTACAGCGGGGCTTCGCAGAGCGGTGTGTACGGGCAGCAGGGCGGTACGGCACAGCAGGGCGGCTGGTACAGCGGCGGACAGAGTACCGGAAGCTGGCAGGGCGGCGCTTCCCGGCAGAATACTGGCTGGCAGAGCGGCACGGCGCAGCAGCAGAATGCCGGCTGGCAGAACGGTGCTTCCCGGCAGTATTCCGCCGGATGGCAGGGCTCTTCCGGACAGAATGGCTCAGCGCAGCAAAACGGCGGTGCGCAGCATAACGGCAGCTCTCAGAATGCCGGAAGCTGGCAGTATGGAAATGCGGGACAGAACGCAGGCGGCTGGCAGCAGAGCGCAGGGCAGCAAAATGCAGGGCAGAATATGGCGCAGGGTGCCGCACAGCAGAACGCAGGCGGTGCATACAGCGGCAGGAATGCCTATGGCGGTCAGAATGCATATCAGTCCTATCAGGGAAATTATCAGTACGGGAATGGAAATGGTGATTACGGAACCGCTCCCGGAAAGAAGCAGAAGGAGAAAAAGCATAAGGAAAAGAAGCCCGGAAAGCCGATGAATCCGTTCTGGAAGAAGGCGCTTGCGGTGGTTGTGAGCGCGGTATGCTTCGGTGTGATAGCGGGAGTCAGCTTCCTTGCTGTCGCTTCTCTCGGCGGATATCAGAACAGCGTTGCCTCTGCAACGGCTCCGGCGGTTTCGGAAAGCCAGAGCGCGGACGCAGGGACGGATGCGCAGAGCGCCGATTCAGGAAACAGCGCTTCCATAAACCAGGGAACCACCAGCATGGTGGTAACGGATGTGACCGAGGTGGTGGAACGGGTGATGCCCGCCATCGTCGCGATTACCAACGAGTCCGTCACCTCCATCGAGAGCTTCTGGGGACAGACCTATGAGCAGCAGCAGGAATCCGCAGGAAGCGGCATTATCATCGGACAGAATGAGGATGAGCTTCTTGTGGTAACCAATAATCATGTTGTGGAGGACGCCACACAGCTGTATGT
>DXHY01000076.1 GCA_019113175.1 Candidatus Eisenbergiella stercoravium
GTTCCCCACATCCGGCTTCCTTCAGATTCCACCTCACGATGGACACCCTTGCCTTCGGCTACATCCTTCCCGCTACCGGGCGGATTTGGGACTTGCACCCTTAAGAAACGTGCGCCGCCAGGCACACCATATGCAGAAGAGGCCAGCTCCTGACCTCTTCTGTTTTATGGCTTTTCTTTCAGACAGAGCTGAATCCATTCCAACACCCGCTCAATGCCGGCGTCCCAATATTTCCATTGATGATCTCCGTCCGCTTCTTCAAAAGTCAGATCAAAACCTTTCTCCCTCAGAAAATCTCTGAGCCGGATGTTGTCCTGATACAGGAAATCCTGTTTTCCGCACCATTGATAAAGCTTTGGGAGCTTCCCGCCTTTTTGGGCCGCAAGCTCTGCCAGTTCGAACAGATCATCTCTGCTGCCCCGTATCTGTCTGTTTCCATAAACCGGGCCGAACGCATTCGGTTCGCCCTTCGCCTCTTCCCGGATCCGTTCTGCCAGAGAGGCCACATCCACTGCGCCGGAAAGCGATGCCGCCGCCCGGAACCGCTCCGGGAAGGCCAGAGCCAGCTTCAGAGCCCCGTATCCGCCCATGGACAGCCCTGCCGCAAACGTCATTTCCGGATCATCCGTCATATTCGGGAAAAGGTCCTTACAGATTCTGGGGAGTTCCTCTGAAATATAGGTCCAGTAGCGGAAGCCGATCTCCATATCAGAATAAAAGCTCAGATGTGCTCCCGGCATGATTACAATGATGCTCTTATCGGCTGCGTATCTCTCCACGCTGGTTCTTCTTGCCCATACCGTATGATCTCCATTGTAACCGTGAAGCAGATACAGCACCGGATACGGCGGTTTAAATTGTCCGCCGTTTACCGGATTTATGATATTAATATTCTGCGGAAGGATTACATTGAGATTCACACTCATATGCAGCACTTCCGAGAAACAGTCCACCGTAAGAAAAGCCATGAAATATTCCTTTCTTTTATGATTCAAGCGCTTCTGCCGCAAGATCCGGACGGTTCGTAATAATGCCGTCGCAGCCGGCCAGTACCAGCCTTTCCATTTCTTCAGCACTGTCGCAGGTATAGGGATTTACACCGATTCCACGATTGTGCATCTCCTTTACCAGGTCAGGATTTTCCAGAACACTGTGATAATCCGGATGCAGATAATCCGGCCTGTAGGGCAGACTGTCCACTATCTGAATAAGCGTATGAGATTCTCCTGCCTTCTCCAGAACCGCTTTCACATCCGAAACCGGATATTTTGCGGCGAAGGTTGCCGAAAACTCCCTGAGAAGCCCCTGCATTTTTTCCTGAAAGGTAAGAAGCCCAACCCTGCAGGTACTGTCCTTTTTCTTCAACTGTCCCAGCAGGTCCGCGTCGAAGGACGAATAGATTACACGGTCCGCAAGCCCGCTTTTCTGTACAATGGAAAGAACCTTTCCCGCGAAATCCACACTCTTGTCCAGATGCGATTTCAGTTCCAGATTGATCACTTTCATGTCCTTCAGAATGGGGAGCAGTTCTGAAAGCGTCAGAATCCGTTCTCCTTCAAATTCCTCTCCCTTATAGGAGCCAAAGTCATACTGCTTCAGCTCCTTCAGAGTCTTCAGAAAAATGGCGCCCTTCCCATCTGAAGTATTATCAATATAATAATTATGATGAATGACAATTTCTTCATCAGCCGTAAGCTGCAGATCCGTTTCGATTCCGTCCGCTTTCAGATCATACGCCTTCAAAAACGCGGCTTTCGTATTCTCGGGGGCATGAAAGGATGCCCCTCTGTGTGCCATAATACGTATCTTATTCATTCAGCAGTTCATTTCCTTTCGCTTCCAGCTCAGCCAGCGTGGTATCCACATCGGCATCGTTCACCATAATTTCTGCCATTGCATCCGTCAGCTCCGCCTGAAATTCCACATAACCCGGATTGTTGGGACGTCCGGAGGCGATTTCAAGCTGATCCAGAGCTACCTTATACTGCGGATACTGCTCATACCATTCCACCATTTTCTCATCTTCCACAGCGCTCTTTCTGGTCGCAAGATATCCTGTTACAATGCTTGCCTCCACCGTCTCATCCATGGAAGTCATGAATTTGATATATTCCCATGCCGCATTCTGCTGTTCCTCAGACAGTCCGCTCAGCATGGCAATATTGCATCCTCCGGTAGTGACGCCATACTGTGTTCCTTTCGGAATAAACGCCGTCTGCAGTTCAAATCCCAGCTCATTGGCAACAGAAAGCATTTGGCTCAGTCCTCCCGTAGACTGGAAGAAGAACGCCGCATCCTGATTCATCAGATCCGCGCTCATCTTATCCGCTTCCGCATAGGGATAAAGATGTGCCAGTCCTCTGTCACGCAGATCCTTGAAATAGTTGATAACGGTTCTGTCCACGTCATTGTCCACCGTGCACTGAGTTTCATCCTCATTTACCGTAAATCCTCCCCAGGTCAGCATGAAGGCTTCATGGAACCAGTAGTTGATCGGCATGGAAATTCCATATTTTCCCGTCGCTTCATAAACCTTCTCACTCGCTTCCGCAACATCATCCCAGGTTTCAATTTCATCCGGATTTACGCCGGCCTCCTTCAGCATGGTGGTATTCATGTACAAAATGGAGGTGGAGCGCAGAAAAGGAAGGGCATAGCAGGAATCGTCAATATAACAGTTGTACAGAAGCCCGTCATGGAAATCGCTCATATCCATTCCATCCGCTTCAATTCTGTCATCCAGGCTCTGAATCATGCCGCCTTCCGCAAACATCCCAACCGCTCCGATTTCCAGCACCGTAAGCTGAGGCGCGGTTCCGGCAATATACGCAGCCTGCAGCTTCTGATGCAGATCCGTATATTCTCCCTGATATTCCGCTGTCACATGAATCCCCTTTTCAGCGCCGACCGTACTGTTGAATCTTTCCGTTGCCTCGCCGATATAGGTTTCTACCGTATCGGAATTGGCAAACCAGAAAGTCAGTTCAATGGTATCCTGGCTGCCGGAAGCGTCGGCCTCTGTTGAGGTCCCGGTGGTCTCTACAGAAGAAGTCTGCTCTGAAGCCGCTTCCGAAGAAGCCGGGCTGCTTCCTGCCGCATTTGCGCTTGTGCTTCCGCAGCCTGCCAGAGATGCCGTCATCGCTGCTGCAGCCAGTAATGCCATGGATTTTCGTATCAATCTGTTCATTTTCATTTTTCCTTTCTTTGATCTGCGTATCTTCGCAGGTTTTCAGTTTCCGGCCATATCAGGCGTTCTGCTATTTCACGCCCGTATAGGCGAAAGCTTTCAGAATCTGCTTCTGTGCGATAACAAAAGCGATCAGAATCGGCACCATCATGATCAGATTTCCTGCCATAATGATATGGTTGGCTACGCCTCCGTCCACATCGCTCAATGCTGTAATTCCCACAGGAAGCGTGCGTACCGCATCGCTGGTTGTCAATACCTTGGCCCAGAAATAATCATTCCAGGTTCCGATGAAGGTCAGGAGCGCCAATGTAGCCACTGTGCTGCGGGACATGGGAAGCATGATTTTAAACATGATTTTCAGCTCCCCCGCCTTGTCCAGCCGCGCTGCTTCAATCAGCTCCTTCGGCACCTGCATGAAATTCTGCCGAAGCATGAAAATACCAAACGCGCTCGCCGCCTGCGGCAGGATCAGAGACCAGTAGGTATTAATAAGGTTCAGCCTGCTCAGGATCAAAAAGACCGGAAGAAACACAAGCTGAGCCGGTATCATGGTGGTAGCAAGAACCGCGCCGAACAGCACACCCTTTCCCCTGAATTCATATCTGGCGAAGGCGTAGGCCGCCGGAACAACCGTGACCAGCTGCAACACCAGCACGCCAACCGTTACGATCACGCTGTTTTTCAGATAATGGAGAAAATCTATGGATTCAAACGCGGTTACAAAATTGACAAACTGGGGATTGGATACCCAGAAAACCGGCGGGGACTGAAGCGTCTGCCCCAACGTTTTGATGGACGTAAGCGCCATCCAGTAAAAGGGAACGAAAAAGATCATAAACAGTATGATGTTAATGATCCATCTCCCGGATTTTTTTGCCATTTTCTTCATTTCTGCCTCCGACTCCGTTTATTGATAATGCACTTTTTTCTGAAGCAAGCTGAAATAGATCAATGTCATGAGACCGACAATCAGCATCAGGACTACACCCATGGCGGACGCATACCCCGTATGGTAAAAGACGAAGCCCTGCTGGTAAAGCTCATATACCATTGTATTTGTCGCATCTGCAGGGCCTCCGGCCGTCATCAGAGATACGCATTCAAAGGTTTTAAACGAGCCGATAATTCCGGTCAGAATGAGGAAAAACAGGGTGGGGGACAGCATGGGCAGCGTAATCCGGAAAAAGATGGACACCGGCTTTGCCCGGTCCATGGCAGCCGCCTCATACAGATATTCCGGAATTCCCTGCAGAGCCGCCACAAAGATCAGCACATAGTAACCCAGGCTTTTCCACACATTCACAATCACCAGAGACAGCATCGCCACATTCGGATCTCCCAGCCAGTTGACCGGATCCACGCCGAACAGGCTCAGCACAAAGTTGAACAGCCCTCTGTCCTCGTCCATCATCCACATCCAGATGAAGGATATGGAAACCAGTGAAACAATGTTCGGCATGAACATGACATTCTGAAGAATTCTGTTGATCCTAGTATTTCTTTTCAGATAAAGAGCAATCGCCAGGCTCAGAACAATAGTTGTCGGAACCATCATCAGCATAAACCGGAAGGTATTCCCCAACACCTTCCAGAATTCCCTGTCCGTAAACATGTCCAGATAATTCTTCAGGCCGATAAACTCCATGTCCGCAATCATGTTCCAGTCAAAGAAGCTGACATAAAGCATATAAAAAACGGGATAAATGACAAACACCATAAAAATCAGCATTGCCGGAAGAATCATCAGATAGGGGAGCGTCCGGCGCAGAACCGCATTTCCCATTTTCCTTTTTCCGGCGGCCTCGCTTCTGCTTTTTCCCCGAGACAGGGGATTGACCAGCATTCCCGGTGTTTTTACCAGATTTTCAGTCGCGTTCATTTCTGCCTCCTTTACGCTCTCATCCGGTTTTCACTCCGGTCGAAAAAGCAGATCTCCTTCCTCGGGATCCACATCACAACATTGTCCTGATAGCGGTCATCCGTATGATAGTCTCTTGCCTGGATGCAGCCAAACGGCGTATCGATCTTATAAAGGATCTCCGCGCCGAGCATTTCTCTGGTGAGAACCCTTCCTTCTATCCGAATGCTGTCCGGTATTTCCCGAAATTCCACATGCTCCGGCCGGAATCCTGCCCACGCCGCCCGTGCCGGAAAGTTCCACGTTGCCAGACAGTTTGCCGCCTCTATCAGATTCATGGGAGGCGTTCCGATAAACTTTGCCGTAAACACATTTTCGGGATCCTTATAGATTTCCTCCGGGCTTCCCTGCTGCATGATCTTTCCTTCATGCATCAGTATGATGTGAGTTCCCATCGACATAGCCTCCGCCTGGTCGTGAGTCACATAAACAAATGTACTTCCCAGCTTCTGATGCAGTTCAATCAATTCTGTCCTGAGCTGCGCCCTGAGCTTTGCGTCCAAATTGGACAGCGGCTCATCCATCAGAAACACCTTCGGATTTTTCACCATGGCTCTTGCCAGAGCCACCCTCTGGCGCTGGCCGCCGGAAAGCGCGGCAGGCTTCCGGTTCATGTACTCATTCAGTCCGGTGATCTCTCCGATTTCCTGGATTCTCCGGTTCCTCTCAGCCTTCGGTATTTTCGCATTTTTCAGACCGAATTCGATATTCCCTCTTACCGTCATCGTGGGATAGATTGCATAATTCTGAAAGACCATCGCAATATCTCTCTCCCCCGGCGGCACATCCTTCATATCCTCTCCGTCAATGGAAAGCTTTCCTCCGCTCACATCCTCCAGCCCTGCTATCATCCGCAGGGTCGTGGATTTTCCACAGCCGGACGGCCCCAACAGAATGGTAAAGCTTCCTTCTCTGATATCCAGATTCAGATCCTCAATGACCTGAACCCCTTTGTCATAAACCTTATCCACATGTTCCAGACTGATTTTGTTCACACTGCATCCTCTCTTTTCTTAATCAGTACAGTTTCTGTAACAACACAAACGCAATTCATACTGCCAACTCTGCCATCATAGCATTGCATAATTATTCCTTCTATCATTCTCAGGTAAAAGTACTGTAAGTTTTTGAGCAGGACTGTTAAGATTATTAAAAAAAATTGTGAAACGGAAAAAAGTTTGTAAATTATATTTATAAAATTGCAGGGATTTTCCTGAATTTTTACATAAAAAAAGTGTGCGCCTTGGCGCACACTCGCGCCGAGCGCGGTTGCCTTCAGGCAACATCTACCTTGCGCGCGAGTGCGCATCAACGTCTTTTTTTATTCGATAGGAAACGAAATTTCCTATCGAATAAAAAAAGAAGCGGTTTTCGTTCCGCTTCTTAAATGTTCTTCATTCCTTCAGATAATGCTCAAGCCCTTCCCGTACAGACAAAAAATGAATTCCCGCGTGCGACGTTTTTTCCGGAGTCATGCACAGATTCCGCAGGCTATTGCTTCCTTCCAGCGCTTCGACCAGCCCCTCTGCTCCAAATTCCTCCATCGTGTTTCTGACAATCTCATATATGCTTCCACAGGCCGGGCTTCCAAAATTATAAATACCGGCGGGAAGCTTCCACGCCGCTTCCATGTTACGTACCACTTCCCATACGTCGGTCACACCCCGATAATCTGTTTTGGAAAATCCCTGCTTTTTTCCTTCCCGGAGAATTTCTCCAAGCATATCTGCAAGATTCCTTCTCCCCTTCCGCCGCTCCTCCTCCGTCAGTTCCCCGTACATCCAGGTGAGACGCAGGATGACACTGTCCGGCTGCTCCGCGAGACAGGCTTCTTCAGCCAGAAGCTTATGCCTTCCATAGACCGGAATCGGACTGCATGGCTCATCCTCCCTGTGAGGGCGCAGATATTCCTCCGTACTTTCCTTCTCCCCCATTTTCCGGAAATACACCTGATCCGAGCTGCACATAACCATACGTGTGCCGGTCATCAAACAGGCCCGGGCCAGATAGCGGGTACCTTCCACATTCACCCGCATGGAAAGCTCCGGATCCCTCTCGCAGGCTCCCACATCGGAAATGGCCCCACAGTGGAGAAGCACATCCGGCTGAAAGTCCCCCACTGCTTTCCGCGCGTTCTCCTCCCGGGTGAAGTCCAGCTCTTTATGAGAAGGCGCCCAGACTTCATATTTATCTTTATAATAGGAAAACAGACGGCTTCCGAGGAAACCGCCCGCTCCTGTCAGCATGATTCGCATGCCTGCCTCCTTCGCAGTATTTACGCCAGATATACGCGCCACATGCCGGCTGCAACGCTGCAGCATTTACGCCAGCATCTCATCCTTCTTTGCCAGGATCTTTTCCACAGCCGCGCAGGCAGGACAGTCACAGTAAACCGCTCCGGCAGCCTTAATTTCCTTTCCGTGGGCTGCGACCTCCTTCGCCTTTTCCGCTCCGAAGATCTTCGCTCCCGTCTCCGATTCCGCAAGGCCGATCAGAGCGTCCACAGTGACGATGTCCGCTTCCAGCTCGGCAACATACTTCTTTGTCTGCTCTGTTTCGTTTTCGGTTCCCACCGCATCCAGCCATGCCTGCGCCGCTTCCTTCGCCTCCCTGCTGCAGCTTGCCGCGTTCATCAGCGCGTGAGTCTGTTCCACCACATAATCCAGAACTTCTTTTTTCATAGAATTTTCCCCTTTCTTTGCGTTTGTATTTACCGCATACTTACACCGAGCCGAATTGAGCTCTGCGTAATTATTGTAACAGGAAGCAGACCGGAAATCCAGCATGAAATAGCCGCTTTTCTATTCCCCCGTCGCATTACGGTACGCTTCACTTCCGGAATCGGCCCAGCCTGTTTTCCCGCTGCTTATCACTTCGCCCGTATCGTAAACCCAGGCATACATGTCGAGAATTCTCGCCTGATCCGGTGCCCAGGAACCATCCTCATTTTTGTCCACGGAATAATACACGTACAGACCGCATTTCCCGTTTTTCGATTCCCGGTCATACATCAGGTACTCCACTTTTTCTTCATCCTCGAAGAGGATAATCCGAAGGTTTCCCTTTGCGTCATTGTCTTCCCGAAAATCATACCCTTTATCCTGAAAAAGCTGCTCGTAGACTGCGCGATATCCGTCCACGATGAGCTGATAAGCTTCGTCCACTTCGCCTTCTTCTGCCGTTATCGTTTCCCCTGCAGCCTGTTCACTGACGGGCTCTTCCGGCATGACTGCCCCGCCGGATTCTTCTGTCGGAACGGATTCCTGATTCCCGAATAAATACTCCTCTATATACGGCTCCACCAGATATACGCTTTCCACATCGCCGTCCATGGTTAATGTAATCTCCCTGTCCGGCAGACTGTTACCCAAAATCACCGCTATGACCTGATTCTCCATCCAGGACACCTCCCAGATATCGGGACTGATATAGCTACTGTCATCATCAAGACTGAAGTCATAGTCTATGATCCTGTTTCTTCCTTCATAAAGAACCAGCCTGCCTTCCGCATTCTCGGAAAAGGGGTCGCCTCTCGACTGCAGAAGCAGGGTATACTGCCCATTGGGAGATTCAGAGGTATCTACCGTATTTATCTCATTTCTGTCTGAAATTCTTTCAATTCCCACCCGTATCACAAAATATACCAGGCAGACAACTATTGTTATGATAATCTTTATGAACTGCTTTTTCATTTTTTCCTTTATGCCTTCATTCTGCCAAAGCTTCCTCCTGAATCTCCCTCTCCATATGCGCCCGGCAGGAAATCCGGCAGGCTGCGTCATCAAAGTCCGCTGTCATCCCTCCATGGGGGCATAACGGTCCGGGTCCATCTCCGCGCTCACCGCATGCAGATTCTTCATGGAAATATCCAGAATCGGCGCAGAATGGGTCAGTGCGCCGCTGGAGATATAATCCACACCGATTTCGGTCAGGCGGGCGATATTTTCCTTCGTCACGTTGCCGGAGCATTCCGTTTCCGCCCGGCCCGCGATCAGTTCCACCGCCTTCTTCATCTCCTCCGCCGACATATTGTCCAGCATGATGATATCCGCGCCGGCATCCAGAGCCTCCTGCACCATGTCCAGATTCTCCACCTCCACCTCGATCCGGCGGACAAAGGGCGCGTATTCCCTCGCCATCTGGACGGCTTTTTTCACACTTCCCGCAGCCCCGATATGGTTGTCCTTTAAGAGGACACCGTCGGACAGATTATATCGGTGGTTATAACCGCCGCCGACCCGAACAGCATATTTTTCAAAAATCCGCATGTTGGGCGTTGTTTTCCTCGTATCCAGCAGCTTCGTTTTCGTTCCCGCAAGGAGTTCTGCCACAGAACGGGTATAGGTCGCAATGCCGCTCATCCGCTGCAGGTAGTTCAGAGCCACCCGCTCTCCGGACAGGAGGCTGCGGATATCTCCCCGCACCTTCCCCATCAGCTGCCCGCAGTTCACTTCCTCTCCATCCTTACAGAAAAATTCGCATTCCACTCCGCCATCCAGAAGCTGGAACACCCTGGCAAACACCTCCAGTCCTGCGATCACGCCGTCCTGTTTACAGATCAGATCCACCTCTCCCGGCACAGCTTCCTTCATGACCGCGTTAGTGGTCACATCCTCGCTGGAAATATCTTCTTTGAGTGCTTCCAGAATCAGATGATCCGCCTGGAGCGTCATGGTAATTTTATTCATGCTTCCTCTTTCCTTTCCTGTAATTCCCATATTCCAGCCAGGAGCCGGAACCCCGCACTCTGCTTCAGATCAGAACCGGATATAGGGTGAGTATAACACAATTTTTTCGCGGATTACATCCCCCGTAACAGGTTCTTCTCAGGACGACAAAAAAGAGGAAGCTACCTGCTTCCCCTTCATTTCTGTCCTCCCGTCTGTCTGACCTTCAGACATATCTGTTTCCTGTATTTTCATCCTGTTCCAGCGTCCGGATCACCCGGCACGGATTCCCCACAGCCAGGCTGCCCGGCGGAATATCCTTCGTAACCACGCTTCCCGCACCGATCACGCTGTTGTCCCCGATGGTCACGCCGGGCAGTACAATCGCCCCTGTACAGATCCACACATTATCGCCGATGGTAACCGGATGGGTATATTCCAGTCCCTGCGCCCGCTGCCCGGCATCCATCGCGTGCTCTTCCGTAATGATGCTTACGTTCGGAGCAATAAACACATTATTTCCAATCGTTATCTTCCCGCTGTCCATCAGTTTGCCGTAAACATTCATGAAAAAATTGTCACCGACCGTTGTATTATAGCCATAGGTACAGAACAGCGGCTGCTCCACCACGCAGTTTTCCCCCGCCTTTCCCAGAATATTCCGAATGGCGGCTTCTCTCCCGCTGCGGTCCAGCGGGTCCATGTTATTGTATTCCTGCAGCTTTCTTACCGTCACATCCCGATCTGCAGCCAGCTCGGGATCCCCTGGCTGGTAAAGCAGCTGCGCATATGATTTTTCCCTCTCCGTCATCGCTTTTCCTCTTTGTTTACAGCACCTTCGACAGAAACTCCCTCAGTCTGGGATTCTTCGGATTTTCAAAGAACTCCTTCGGCCCGCTCTCTTCCTTGATCTGCCCGTCGTCCATGAACAGCACGCGGCTTCCGACCTCCTTTGCGAAGCCCATCTCATGGGTGACGATTACCATGGTCATGCCGTCCCTTGCCAGCTCCGTCATGACGCCCAGCACCTCTCCTACCATTTCCGGGTCCAGCGCGCTGGTGGGTTCGTCAAACAGCATCACGTCAGGATGCATGCACAGAGAGCGCACAATGGCAATTCTCTGCTTCTGCCCGCCGGAAAGCTGAGAAGGATAGGCCTTCGCCTTCTCTGCAAGGCCGACCAGCTTCAAAAGCTCCATGGCCTCCTTTTCCGCTTCCTGCCTGCTCTTCTTCAGGAGCTTTATGGGCGCCAGCGTCAGATTCTGCAGAATGGTCTTATTCGGAAACAGGTTGAAATGCTGAAACACCATACCGATATGCTGGCGGTATTTATTGATGTTCGTCCTGGGATCCGTGATATCCTGTCCCTCAAAAAGAATCTGGCCGGCAGTCGGCTCCTCCAACAGATTCAGGGAACGCAGAAAGGTGGATTTTCCCGAACCGGAAGGGCCCACGATCACGACAACCTCCCCCTGGGAGATTGTCGTGCTGATATTCTTCAATACCTCTGTTTCTCCAAAGGATTTGCAGAGATTCTTTATTTCAAATAAAATCTGTCCGTCAGCGCTCACTGGTACGCAGCCTCCTTTCCAGTCTGGATACTCCTGCCGCAAGCAGGGATACGATCGCCAGATAAATCAGTGCAACCGCGATCAGCGGCATGAAGGCCGAATAGGTCTGGCTTCGGATGACGTTTCCTCCATGCGTCAGATCCGTCAAAGCTATGTAACCGCTGATGGAAGTTTCCTTCAGCAGAACGATAATCTCGTTTCCCAGAGCGGGAAGCACATTTTTAAACGCCTGAGGAAGGATAATATGCCACATCGTGGCCGGGTATCCCAGTCCCAGACTTCTTCCGGCTTCAAACTGACCGATATCGATGGCCATGATACCGGAACGGACGATCTCCGCCACATAAGCCCCGGAGTTAATGCCGAAGGCCAGGATCGCCACGATCCGCTTGTCAATATTGACGCTTCCGAAGATGACATAGTACATGATCAGCAGCTGAATCATGGTGGGCGTTCCGCGGATCACCGTCAGATAGATCTGGCAGATCAGGTCCACCAGCTTAAACAGATAATAGCCCGCCATTTTCCAGAGCCAGACTCCCTTCTCCTTCATGTGCGGAGGCTTCCTGATTCCTCCCCGCACCGCGCTGGAACGAACGATAGCCGCCAGAAACCCCAGCACAAGCCCAAGGATAACCGCAAAAAAGTGATGAGCAGCGTCGTCTTCAAACCGTTCGTCAGATACTGCCATCTGTCATCCTTGATAAAATTGAGATAAAACTGATCCTTAAAATTCTGCATTACATCCTCTCTTTCCGCGGCCAATATCCCGGACTCCGCCTGACAGCAGGTCTTTCTTTATGATAAAAAAGACTCCAAAGCCTTGCTTCGGAGCCTTTCATCAGTCCGATTTTTACTCTTTTACGATGATAACCTGCTTGGAGGTCGCATAGGAATCGGTGAAGTCCACGCTCTGCTGACGGTCCTCTGTCACCGTGATTCCCGCCACGCCTATGTCGGCCTTGCCGGACTGAATGGCATTGATAATGGCATCGAATTCCATATCCTCAATCACCAGATCATATCCCAGAACATCACATACCGCCTGGGCCATATCCGCATCAATTCCAACGATCTTATCCCCGTCATAATATTCATAGGGTTCAAAATAAGCATTGGTCGCCATAACGAGCGTTCCATTGGAACGGTCCACATCCGCAGGTGACTCATAAGGGGACTGGCCCTTCGTATCATCGCCGATGTAGTTGTTCACGATGCTCTCCAGCGTTCCATCCTCTTTCAGCTGAGCAAGCGCGCCGTTGATCGCCGTTACCAGCTCATCGTTTCCCTTTGCCACACAGATTGCATAAGACTCTTCCGCAAAAGGCTCATCCAGAATCTTAAGTCCTTCTGTATTCGCCACAAAGGCCTCGGCAGGCTGCTCATCGATGATCACGCAGTCCACCTTGCCCTGAAGCAGTGCCTGAACCGCATCGTTTCCCTTGTTGAAACGCTCGATCGTGGAGCCCTCTTCTTCATAATCGGATGCATAAATATCACCCGTTGTTCCCAGCTGAACGCCGATGGTCTTTCCCGGAAGATCATCGATTCCGGTAACTGCGCTTCCCGTGGAAGCCGCTTCTGTTGCTGCCGTATCCGTTGCCGCCGTATCCGTTGCCGCTGTCTGTGTGCTGCTTCCGCATGCTGCCAGAGAGATGGTCATGCATACGGCAAGCGCTGCTGCCAATATCTTTTTCATAGTCTCCTCCTCGCGCCTGTGGCGCTGATGCATAATTATACAACATTTAATACTTATATTAACATAGTTTTTTCAAAAGACAAGCGGTAATTTTCACAAAAAGTTCATAAAAATACGCCCCGCAGCCATATTAAATGACTGTCAGAGCGCTTTATTTTACCACTCCATCACAATGGAGCCCCAGGACAGACCTCCGCCAAAGCCGGACAGCACGATCTTATCTCCCTTTTCCAGCATTCCCTTCCGGTTGATCTCGTCCAGCAGAACCGGAACGCTGGCCGCGGACATATTTCCGCAGTGATCCAGACCAATGGGGAATTTTTCCTCGGGTACATGCAGCCGCTTCGCAACCGACTGGATAATCCTCAGATTCGCCTGATGCAGCACGAAATACTTCACATCCTCCGCCTTCACACCGGCGTCCGCCAGAGCCTTCTGAATAGACGCCGGAACCGTCGTCACCGCAAACCGGTATACCTCCTGGCCGTCCATATGCACATAATCCACGATCTGCTCCTCATCGGTCAGCGGATTATGATTTTTCCGGTTCACGCACAACAGAGCGCTTCCCTTTTTCCCGTCGCAGCCCTGATCATATCCCAGAATACCCGTTTCTGCAGGCTGAAGTACGGCGGCTCCCGCCCCGTCTCCAAACAGCACGCAGGTGCTTCTGTCACTCCAGTCCATGATTCTGGACAGGCTTTCCGCGCCGATCACAAGCGCGTTTTTGAATCTCCCCGCCTGCAGAAAGGCATCCGCTGTCTGAATGGCAAACAGAAATCCGGAACAGGCGGCGTTGATATCAAAGGCCATCGCCCGGTCCGCACCCAGCCTCGCCTGCAGCTCACAGGCCGCCGAAGGAGTCACATGATCCGCTGTCACGGTTCCCACCACGATCAGCTCCAGATCCTCCGCCGCAACAGACGCCTGCTCAAGGGCCTGCACCGCGGCTTCATATGCCATATCTGTCGTTGTCTCCTCCTTCACAAGATGCCTTTCCCGGATCCCGGTTCTGGTCCTGATCCATTCGTCGGATGTATCCATAATCCCGGAAAGCCAGTCGTTTGTCACACAGGTTCCAGCCAGACAGCTTCCCGTTCCCGTAATTCTGCTTGTCATTACCTCTCCTTTTGCCGCCGGAGGCGGCATTTTATTCGTCAGGAATTCGCGCCCTTTGCGCGAATTTCCAGGATGAAAACCGCAGGTTTTCATCCGCCACTCCTCTTGCTGCCCTATGGGCAGCATTTTATTCGTCAGGAATTCGCGCCCCTGCGCGAATTTCCAGGATGAAAACCGCAGGTTTTCATCCGCCACTCCTTTTGCCGCCGTAGGCGGCATTTTATTCCTCTATCTGATTCAGGCAAATTCTGCCATAATGTCCTTCACATGCTCCATTTTCCGGGCGCGCCATGCGTTGCTTCCGCAGAAAATCAGGCCATTATCTACATCGCCCTTCACCGCGTTCACAAGAGCCTCTGTAATACAGTATGGCGTGTCCGCCGGGTTACAGGTCTTGATGCAGCCATGACAGGGGCCATGAGGGATTTTCCCCTTCTCCGCCTTCTCAAGAAAAGCGTTCCGGATCGCACGTCCCGGCATTCCCACCGGACTTTTTACCAGAACAATATCTTCCTTTTCCGCATTCAGGTAAGCATCCTTATAGGCCTGCGCCGCATCACATTCCCAGGTCGTCACAAAACGGGTTGCCATCTGAACGCCGTACACTCCCAGATCCAGCCAGGGCTGTGCATCCTGTCTGTCATAGATTCCGCCCGCCATGACCACCGGAATCGTCTTTCCGGCCTCCTCCGCCCATTTTCTCACGGCGGTCAGGATCCGTTTCACCTCTTCCTCATAGTGCAGAGCAGCGATATCTTCCAGCTGGCTCCGGTCAAAGCCCAGGTGGCCTCCGGCCAGAGGTCCTTCGATTACGACCAGATCCGGCAGGCGGCGGTATTTTTTCCCCCAGTAGTGAAAAATGACCTCTGCAGATTTAAGGCTGGAGCAGATCGGAGCCAGAAGCGTGCGGCCCTGCGCTCCGATTTCTTCCTCCGCTTCCTGCACCGCCTGCGGAAGAGTAACGGGGAGGCCCGCTCCGGAAATAATCAGATCCACACCCGCCAGGACGGCCTGGCGTACATATTCCTCATATCCCCTGGTGGCAACCATGATGTTTACGCCGATGATACCGCCGGGTGCAAACTGTCTTGCCCTGTGAATTTCCACAGGGATCTGCCGCAGATTCACCTCATGCGGATTCCTGTCATAGTCCGGCTCCCGATAACCGATCTGGGCTGTTGAGATCACACCGATTCCGCCTTCTGCCGCCACGGCTCCTGCAAGACCGGAAAGGCTCACTCCAACTCCCATTCCGCCCTGAATCACAGGAATGCTGGCTTTCAGCCGTCCGATCTGAAGTGGTTTAGGTTCCATATTAACCTCCATGCCGAAACGCGGCCAGACTTTGCTTTGCCGGGCTTCGGCCGGGCGCCGGACTTTCCGCCCTGCGCCGTTTATCCGCACCACTGAGGCACGAATTATTCTTATTTAATCCGGTTCCCGTTTATTCCGGGTCCGTCACCGCAAAGGTGAGCTCCGCCTTTGCAACCAGCTTTCCGTTTACAGTCGCCTTTGCGCTTCCCACACCGATAGGGCCCTTGCGCCTGATAATCTCGGTTTCCAGCATGAGCACGTCTCCGGGAACCACCTTCCCCTTAAAGCGCGCCTGATCAATGCCGCCGAACAAAACCAGCTTTCCCTTATTCTCGGGAAGGCTTAAGATAGCCACCGCCCCTGTCTGTGCCAGCGCCTCCAGAATCAGTACCCCCGGCATTACCGGCTCCTGGGGAAAATGTCCGGCAAAAAAAGGCTCATTCATGGTCACGCATTTTTTTCCGACAGCGCGCACGCCCGGCTCCAGCTCCTCAATGGTATCGATCAGAAGCATGGGCTGTCTGTGCGGAATGATTTCCATAATCTGTTTTGTATTCAGTGCCATAAAAATCCTCCATTCCGGAGCAAAAGCTTCGATCCGCCGCCAGGCACGCGGTGCCCGGCGGGCTTTACGCTCCTATTCCGTGTATTTTTTTACCAGAAGGCTTGCGTTATGGCCGCCGAAGCCGAGGGAGTTGGTCAACGCATAGGGCACCTCCTCCTGCACCGGCTCCTTACAGTAGTCCAGATCGCATTCCTCATCCGGTATTCTGTATCCTACTGTAGCATGAAGATAATTTTCCTGCAATTCCTTGACGCAGGTGATGAATTCCACAGCTCCCGCCGCCCCCAGCAGATGGCCGATCATGGATTTGGTGGAATTGATGTGTACATTTTTCGCATGCTCTCCGAAGGTCAGCTTGATGGCCCTAGTTTCAAACAGATCGTTCAGTTTGGTTCCGGTTCCGTGCGCGTTGATATAGGTCACTTCCTCCGGTGCGACGCCCGCATCCTTCATGGCGTTCTCCATCGCCTTTGCCGCGCCGGCTCCGTCCTCTGCGGGAGAAGTGATGTGATATGCGTCAGAAGAGCAGCCATATCCAACCAGCTCCGCATAGATCTTCGCTCCGCGCGCCTTCGCATGCTCCAGTTCCTCCAGAATCACCACGCCGGCGCCTTCCCCCATGACAAAGCCGCTTCTTTCCTTATCAAAGGGAATGGAACAGCGCTCAGGATCACTGCTACTGCTTAAAGCGGTCAGAGCGCAGAATCCCGCCACACCGATTGGCGTAATGCTGCTCTCAGCACCGCCTGCCACCATCACATCCGCGTCCCCGTACTGGATGGTGCGCATGGCTTCACCGATACAGTTGGTTCCCGTGGTGCATGCGGTCACTACGTTAATGCTCTTTCCCTTCAGCCCGAACTGAATGGATACGTTTCCGGACGCCATGTTGCTGATCATCAGCGGTACCATAAGCGGATTGATACGGTTCGGCCCTTTCTCCAGGAGCTTGCTGTGTTCCCTTTCCATCGCCTGCAGAGAGCCGATTCCGGACCCCACTGCAACGCCCACGCGCCAGGGATCCTCCTTCTCCATATCCAGTCCGGAGTCCTCCAGCGCCTCTTTCGAAGCCGCCACAGCATACTGGCAGAATGCTTCCATTCTTTTGGCCGCCTTGAAGTCCATATAGTTTTTAGGGTCAAATCCCTTTACCTCTGCGGCCAGACTGGCCTTATACCCTTCCGCATCAAATTTTGTAATCGGACCGAAGCCAATCTCACCTTTCTTCACCCCGTTCCAAAACTCTTCCACGCTCAGTCCAAGAGGCGTAATCGCTCCCATCCCCGTCACAACAACTCTTCTGCTCATTTCTTCCTCCAATTTGCCGCGAATCGCTCCGCGCTGTTTATAAGCTGCACCCGTCCTATCGTGCTGCACCCGTCTTACCATGCTGCTAGATTGCCATTCCTCCATCCACGGAAATTACCTGTCCTGTGATATAGGAGGCTCCGTCTCCTGCCAGAAAAGCCACCAGCTCAGCCACATCCTCCGGCTTTCCTTCTCTCTTTAAGGGAATTCGGGAAAGCACCTCTTTTCTCGCTTCCTCCGGCATTGCCGCAGTCATATCCGTAGAAATATATCCCGGCGCAACCGCGTTAACCGTCACATTCCGCGCCGCAAGCTCTCTCGCCACGCTCTTGGTCAGCCCGATCACACCTGCTTTACTCGCCGCATAGTTTGCCTGTCCCGCATTTCCGAGAATGCCGGAAACGGAGGACAGATTGATGATTCTTCCGCCGCGGAGCTTCAGGAAATTCCTGTACAGATGCCGGATGGTGTTGAAGGTTCCCTTCAGGTTGGTATCGATCACCTCGTCAAAGTCGTTTTCCTTCATTCCGGCCACCAGATTGTCTCTGGTAATTCCCGCATTGTTCACCAGGATATCCACCCGGCCAAAATCCGCAAGCACCTGCTTCATCATTTCTCCACAGGCATCGTAATCCGCCACGGAACACTGATAAATTTCAGCCCGGCGTCCCATCCGGCGGATCTGTTCTGCCGTCTCCTGCGCCCGCTCCTTGCTGCCGTTATAGTTAATTGCCACATCCGCTCCTTTTTCAGCCAGCGTCAGGGCGATCTGTTTTCCAATTCCCCGGCCTGCTCCGGTTACCAGAGCCACTTTTCCTTCCAGCATTTTAATCTCCATTCTGGAGCGTAGCAAAGCTCTGCTTTGCCGCAACGGGGCGAATGCCCAAAAGCAATTTGTGACGCTCCTGCACAAAATTGCTGCAAAGCTGCGCCTTGCAGCCGCGGCGGCAATACAGCTATCACGATTCCATGCTTCGTGCTTTACAGCTTCTCCAGGTCTTCCACGTGTTCCACGTTCTTTACGGTCACAGTTTTGTCAATTCTGCGCATGAAGCCGCTCAGCGACTTTCCGGGGCCGATCTCAATGAAAGTATCCACACCGTCCGCAATCATGCGCTCCACGCACTGCTGCCAGCGGACAGGAGAGGAAACCTGTCTGACCAGGAGATCCTTGACAGCAGAAGGGTCCTCCACATAATCCGCAGTCACATTGGACAGATAGGGAAGCTGAATGCCCTGGATGTCAATTCCCTCCAGCGTTTCCTTCAGACGTTCTCCCGCACCCTTTAAAAGAGAGGAATGGAACGGCCCGCTCACCTTCAGAGGAACACAGCGCTTTGCCCCTGCCTCCTTCATCTTTTCCGCCGCGCGGTCCACCGCTTCCTTTTCGCCTGTAATCACCAGCTGTCCCGGACAGTTATAATTGGCCACGGACACCTCGCCCGGCGTTTCCTCACAGAGCTTCTCCACCGTCTCGTTAGGAAGTCCCAGAACCGCCGTCATCGCTCCGCCCACAGGAACCGCTTCCTGCATGTAAATGCCTCTCTGGCGCACGCAGAAGAAAAGATCCTCCTCCTTCATCACACCTGCGGCTGCAAGCGCCGCATATTCTCCCAGGCTCAGGCCTGCTGCCACATCCGGTTTAACGCCCTTTTCCTCAATCGCCTTCATCAGCGCCACCTCTACGGTCAGCATGGCAATCTGCGTATATTCCGTAATGTTCAGCCTGTCGTTCTCTTCAAAGCACAGTTCCCTCAGATTCAGTCCCGTACTCTTTTCCGCCGTTTCAAACACCTCGCGGCATACAGAAAAGGAATCATAAAAATCCTTCCCCATTCCCACATATTGGGAACCCTGTCCCGGAAAAATAAATGCTGTTTTTCCCATTCCTACCTCCTGATCTGCCGCCGCAGGGCGGCATTCTGTTCCGGAAAAGAACGGCGCCAGCCGTTCTTTGGCACGAATCCCTGATTCGTGCCGCCTCCTATACAGCCGCCGCAGGACGGCCTCCATTTACTTTGAATTTCAAATTATATGTCTGAAAAAAATGCCGCAGATCCGGCGTCCTTTCGGGGCTTCCTGCCCCTTCTGCAGATGATACCCTTGCGGGCAGAATCTCCACAGAATGAAAGGACTCCGCAAACGCGGTATTTTTATATTTATCCGGCAATATCCGTTTCCGGAAGCTTCAAAAGCGCACAGCCATCCCGGACCACCTCTTCGATGATCTCCTTACAGGTCTGCTCCTTTGTCACCAGTCCAGCACACTGTCCGGCCATCACGGTTCCGTTCACCACGTCGCCGTCCATAACCGCCTTTCTCAGGGAACCAAGGGTCAGGTATTCCAGCTGCTCAAAAGGAGCGCCTTCCTTCTCCAGCTTCAGGTATTCCCTGGTCATCTTGTTGCGGATCTGACGAACCGGATGTCCAGTGCTCATACCTGTCACCTCGGAATCAATATCGCGGGCCTTAATTACCTTCTGCTTATAATTCTCATGGACGATGGATTCCTTCGCTACCACAAAACGGGTTCCCATCTGAACTCCCTGTGCGCCAAGCATGAAGGATGCGGCAAAGCCTCTTCCGTCCGCAATGCCTCCGGCAGCCACGACCGGAATATCCACCGCGTCCACCACCTGGGGAACCAGAGTCATGGTCGTCGCGGAGCCGATATGTCCTCCGCTCTCCATTCCTTCCGCCACCACAGCATCAGCGCCTGCGCGCTCCATCATCTTCGCCATCGCAACGCTGGCAACCACGGGAATGACCTTCACTCCCGCCTTCTTCCACATATCCATAAACTTCGCAGGGCTTCCGGCACCGGTGGTAACGACCTGAACGCCTTCCTCTACGACGATTCTGGCAACCTCCTCCGCATTGGGATTCAGTAGCATCACGTTCACGCCGATGGGCTTATCAGTCAGCTCCCGCGCCTTGCGCACCTGCTCTCTCACCACTTCCGGCGGAGCGCTGGCAGCTCCGATGATCCCGAGGCCGCCCGCCTCAGACACGGCGGCCGCGAGATGATATTCTGCCACCCAGGCCATTCCGCCCTGGATTACCGGATATTTGATTCCAATCAGTTCCGTTATTGCAGTTTTCATTATCCCTCAATACCATGTTCTTTCAGATAGTCCACAACGGAGCCTACCGTAGTCAGCTTCTCCAGCTCCTCAGCGGGAATCTCTACGCCATACTCCTCTTCCACAGCCATAACCAGCTCGAAAAGATCCAGAGAGTCCGCTCCCAGATCATCCTTAAAGGAAGAATCCTCGGTAATCTCCACGCCTTCCAGATTCAACTGTTCTTTGATGATTTCAATAACTTTCTCCAACATTTCTATTTCTCCTTTATTGTTTTTATAAGAAAGTTTGACATTCAAAGTATATTCTCTATGCTCTGATTTGTCAACCTCTTCTTTCCAAAAAATACTGGTAGACCTCTCTGCGGCTGATTCCTCTGTCCTTCGCCACCCGCTTCATGGCCTCCTTCCGGTCGAGTCCCTGATCCTCATACAGGCTCATGTGCTCTTCCATACTCATTTCCAAATAAGCCGCCTGCTGCTCCTGTTCCTTTTCCTGACGGCTTCTGCCTTCTACTACAAGCACATATTCCCCCCGGGGTTCCTGGGTTTCATAATAGCGCAGCGCCTCCTGCAGCGTGGTTGGAAATACGGTTTCAAACTTTTTTGTCAGTTCCCGGCAGAGTGTAATCCGTCTCTCACCCAGCGCTTCCTCAAGACATTTCAACGTCCGGATCAGATGGTGAGGCGCTTCGTAAAGGATGATCGTCCGCGTCTCCGCTTTCAGTTCTTCCAGAACGGCGCGAAGCTCCTTTTTATTATCAAAGGGAAGAAAGCCCTCAAAACAGAATCTCCGGGTGGACAGCCCCGAGAGGGTTAATGCCGTAATGCAGGCTGCCGGCCCTGGCAGCGAAGTCACTGTGATTCCCGCCTCCTGGCACATTTTGACCAGCAGCTCTCCTGGATCGGAGATGGCGGGCGTTCCCGCATCCGTGATCAGAGCGACGTCCTTCCCCTCCTGAAGGAGGCGGACGAGCTCGTGTCCCTTTTCCACCCTGTTATACTCATGATAACTGGTCATGGGTGTATGTATGTCAAAATGATTTAAAAGCCTGATGCTGTTTCTGGTATCCTCCGCCGCGATCAGATCCACATTCTGCAGGGTTTCAGCCGCTCTTGGCGTCATATCCCGCAGATTTCCAATCGGCGTGGCACATAAATAAAGCGTTCCCGCCATTTTTCCTCCCTATCGGAGCGCTCCGGGCTCCGGTCATGGTCAGTTTTCTTCCTCGGGAAGCAGTCCTCCCTCCGTATACCGGTTGGCCGCGTTCCAGAGAATCCACTCCTCATAGCCCGCGTCATAGACCGCCTGGATCTGCGCACGGATTTCCTCCGGTCCATAGGTGATGTGCCCATCCACCCAGGTCGCCGTAAAATCCTGCAGCCAGGGCCTTACCTGTGCACGGATCTCTTCCGCAGGCTCCATCTCTTTCGGATCGGGAAGCTCTGTCTGCGCCGCTGCAGGCGCTGTCTCATTTCCGGATACAGCATCCGATTCCGGTAAAGCCTCTTCCTCCGGTGAAATGGTTTCTGCCGCAGAAGTGATATCTTCCGGAGAAATATCTGTCAGATCCGTTTTCTCTCCGGTCTGCGGGATATCGTTGCCGGATACGGCTTCCGCCTCCTCCGGCGCTTCCAGTCCCGCAAGCACTCTTCTCGAAGCGCTCATGCTGCGGTAGATCGTTTCATAGGGCTGTGCATCCGGAACAGCGAGGCCCAGATTGCCCGGACCATAATGAGAAGGATAGACCATGGGGCTTATATAGTCAAGATATTTCGACATTTCATAATAATTCTGTCCCACCAGCGAAGCATCCAGCCCGCTGTCTATGACAATTCCATACACATCGGCCGAGACGGGAATTCCCCGGCTGTGCAGACGTTCGGAAGCATATTCCACAAATTCCGTGATGACGTCTTCCCTGTCCTTCCCGTCCGCCTCCGGACCGAAATCCACATTCTTCATTCCGCCGTCAGTAGAGAAACGGATATAGTCAAACTGAATCTCGTCAAAGCCGATTGCAGCCGCCTCTTCAGCGATTTCGAGCAGATATTCCCAGACTTCCTTTTTATAGGGATTCACCCAGGCCAGCCCGGAGCTGTCCCGGAACAGATTGCCCGAACTGTCATGAAGCGCAAGATCCGTCCGTTTTTCCGCCAGAAAAGGATCCTTAAACGCGACAATGCGGGCGATCAGATAGATGTTGTGCTCCCTGCATTTCCGGATCAGTTCCGGCATGTCCGAAACCAGTTTTCTGGAAGAACCAACTTCCGAAACCATCGGCGTGTCCATCTCATAAACCACCCGGCCGTCATCGTTCTTCACATCGATAACCATGGCGTTCAGCTCCGTCCGGTCCACCAGGGCGATCAGATCATCCATTCCTGAGGTTCCCGCCATGGCTCCGGTAACGTAGATTCCCTTCACCTTTACGCGGTCCTCCTCGGGAAGAAGTCCTTCCTCCGAAGTGTTACTCTCTGAGCCATCATCCGGGGAAGCTGCGTTTTCTGAAATGCTTCCTGAAATCATATTTTCGGCATCCGGATCATCGGAAATCAAATTTTCCGAAATACTGTTTTCGGAAACGCCGCTTTCTGAAATTTCGTTCTCCGATACCACCCCTCCGTCTAGAACGCTGCCGGAGGTCTGTCTGGTCTCACTTCCGCAGGCTGTCAGATACGCGCCTGCCATTCCGATTCCCGCGGCGCAGATGGCTGCTGCCGCCAGATAAACTCTTTTTTTCATCTTCGGTTCTTTCTATGTTTTGTATCATACCTGATGCTTACACAATTTTCAATAGCGTTTGCTCAATATCCGTAAATATCTGTGATTTCGTCCGTATACACTCCGGGCTCGCGGTACACCACCAGAGGTTTTTCCACACTCAGCCTGCTCCTCCCGCCCCTTCTCGCCTCAAGGAGTACCATATTGGGCTCCCGGTCCGCGAAAGGATATACCAGCCGCATCCGTTTCGGCTCCAGCTTCATGGCGGAAAGCGTCACGATGATTTCCGCCAGACGAAAAGGGCGGTGTACCAGAAAAAAGCCGCCTCCCGGCACGAGCAGCTTCGCCGCCGCCGCGGCAACATCCGCAAAGCTGCATTTTACCTCATGCCTTGCGATTGCCATCGGCGCTTCCGGATTGGTCAGGCCGTGACCGTCCGTAATATAGGGAGGATTACAGGTCACGACGTCAAAAGAAGCAGCCGGAAAAATCCCTGCCGCCTCTCTGATGTCACCCTGCACGATGTCGATTTTATCTGACAGGCCGTTTAACGCCACACTCCTTCGCGCCATATCGGCGCTGTCCGGCTGAATCTCCAGCCCGGTCAGATGGGACGCCCGGGTTTTCGCTTCCAGCAGGATGGGAATGATGCCGGTTCCCGTTCCCAGATCCAGCACCCGCTCCCCTTCTTTCACGCGGGCAAAACCGGAGAGGAGCACAGCATCCATGCCGAAACAGAAGCGTCCCGGATCCTGGATGATACGGTAATGATTCCTCTGAAGCTCATCAATCCGTTCGCCCGGCTTCAGCATTCCGCTGTCCGGACATTCTCCCTCATTTTTCTTATTCCAGTCTGGATTTTTCATCCTGTTTCTCCAGCTTCTCGAGCTCCTTCATCTCTTTGGCGCTCACATCATTCTTTTTATTTTCATCATTCTTTTTGTTCTTCCCGTGTCTCCTGCGGAAACGAAGCTGATCCGCACGGTATTCCCGGATCTCCTTTTCATCTCCCACGTTCACGATGACCTTTACCATCTGGCGCAGCACATTGACGGCGGATACCTCTCCCTTCAGGCCGTCATCCGTAGTCACGTAATCTCCCGTGTTGGGAAGCCTGGGGTTTAAATCCTCATAGGTTTCCTCCTCATGCTTCAGGCAGCACATCAGCCGGCCGCAGACACCGGAAATCTTGGTGGGATTCAGCGACAGATTCTGTTCCTTCGCCATCTTGATGGACACCGGAACGAACTCAGACAAATGGGTATGGCAGCACAGTTCCCGGCCGCAGATTCCAATTCCTCCCAGAATTTTGGTTTCATCCCGCACGCCGATCTGCCTCAGCTCGATTCTGGTCTTGAACACGCCGGCCAGATCCTTGACCAGCTCCCGGAAATCGATTCTGCCGTCCGCTGTAAAATAGAACAGCACTTTATTGTTATCGAAGGTATATTCCGCGTCGATCAGCTTCATTTCCAGCTTATGCTTCTTAATTTTCTCCTGACAGATGGCAAAGGCCTTCTTCTCCTTCACCTTATTCGCCGCTTCCTGCTCGTCGTCCCTCTCATTGGCGATTCGAAGCACCGGCTTCAGGGGCTGTACCACCTTTGAGTCATCCACCTCGCGGATTCCGCCCACGACGGTGCCGTATTCCACCCCCCGCGCGGTCTCCACAATCACATGATCGCCTCTCTTTATCTCAAATCCGACCGGATCAAAATAGTAGATCTTCCCCGCCGTCCGAAATCTCACTCCAATGATTCTTTTCATCTATATACCTCCAAAAGCTTCCCATCAGTCCCGGACAGGCATCTGCCTGCCCGGAAACGAGCGGGTGAAGCATAATCAGTTCTCCTGAATCGTCATGCACATCAGCTGCATGGTCAGGTCAAAATTCACATTTGCCAAAAGGCGCTGCTTCGCCTTTTCCACAGCGTCCAGAATCTTCTCCAGACCTTCATAGCTTGTCCTGTCAGCTTCCTTTCTAATATACTTGATTTCCTCCCTGAAAATCAAGTGATTGGCATCATTCGTCGCCTTAAACAGCAGAACATCCCTGTACCAGATGGAAATCAGGTCCAGATAGTCCGCCACATCCAGCTTGAACTCACTGATTTTCTTAATGGCTGCCACAATTTCCGCGGTCTCAAGCTCATGAATATATTTTAAAAGCGTCACCGCTTCTTCCTTCACCCGGTCAAAATCTTCACTGGAAGCAAGAAGCTTTGCCCTGCCGATATTTCCTCTGGCAAAGGCCACGCACACATTCGCCTTATAATCCGGCACCTTCAGCTCTTCCATCAGGTACCGCCTCACAATATCATCCCGCACCGGCTTCATCTCCAGCTTTACACAGCGGCTCTGAATGGTGGGAAGCAGAGCCCCCGCATTCGCGGTCAGGATCAGAATGATCCCGTAAGCCGGCGGCTCCTCCAGCGTCTTCAAAAGCGCGTTCTGCGCCTGCACCGTCATCTTTTCTCCCTCATTGATGATATAAATCTTATAAGGGCCGTAATAAGGCTTTATGACGATGTCGTTATTCACCTGGCTCCGGATATCCTCAACGCCGATGCTGCCCGGCTTCTCATGAACCACACGGATGATATCCGGATGGTTTCCCGACAGTGCCTGTCTGCAGGAATGGCATTCTCCGCAGGGCTCCGTTCCGCCCTTTTCACACTGCAGCGTCCGCGCAAAAATCCCGGCAATGAATTCCTTTCCGCTGTTCTTTTCTCCTGACAAAATATACGCATGAGAAATCTGCCGTGTTTCCAGCACATTTCTCATATATTCCTTAATTGCGTCCTGTCCGTAAATATTGTTGAAACCCGCCATATTCCCCACCTTTCCCTTTCGTACCCCGTCAGGTATTCCCGCTGAGTTCTTTCAGAATATAAGCTTTGATCCGGCCCAGACATTCCTCCAGATCTCCGTTATAAAACCGGACTTTAATACCGGCTTCCCGGATTTTTTCCTCAGAAAAATCCTCCGCGTCTGCAAGAAACCTCCGGCACATTTCTTCATACTTCGGCTCTTCCTGTGCCCGCTCCCGGTTCAGCGCCCTCTGCAGACGCTCTCCGTCGTCCAGATCGATATAAATCGGACGCACCCTGTCCGCGCCGAAATAATCCCGCACAGCCATGAAGGATACAAGTGTCCCGATCATCAGGTAATTTTTATCCTTCAGATCGATCTGTCCGTCGTCTGCCGTAAAATAGTACCATGGCCCGTACCAGGTCATATATTTCCTCTCTTCAATGACCTTTCCCTGTCTGCGGAGCTCTTCCAGCCCCGCCTCGTCCATAAAAAAGTATTCTCTTCCGTTCTGTTCTCCATCCCGCATGGGCCTGGTGGTACAGGGAACCGCGGTGAAGAGCGTTACACCCTCCACGCCTTCCTCAAGCAGTCTGCGGTATATGGTATCCTTTCCGGAAGAGCTTTTCCCTGCGATATAAAAGATTTTTCCCATCGCTTCCCATTTTCATCCGTTTTTGTCAAAACGGCTTTCCTCTGTTTTTCCTGCCGTATCTTTCACTCGTCCTGCGCATAGCTGATGGCACAGCGTACCGCTCTCTTCCAGCCCTTCAGCTTTTCCTCCCGCCTCTGCCCGGGCATATAGGGTGAAAAGGTTCGGGCCAGCGACCAGTTCCTGCGGATGTCCTCCTTATCTTTCCAGAATCCCACCGCGATTCCTGCCAGATAAGCGGCTCCCAGAGCCGTCGTTTCGATGCACTCGGGCCGCAGCACCTCTTTGTTCGTAATATCCGCCTGAAACTGCATGAGAAAATCATTGGCGCTCGCGCCGCCGTCCACACGCAGATTCTTCAGATGGATTCCGGAATCCTTCTCCATTGCCGCCAGCACATCCTGCGTCTGATAGGCGAGGGATTCCAGCGTTGCCCGGATAAAATGCTCTTTTGCGGTTCCTCTTGTGAGACCCACGATCATCCCCCTCGCATAGGGATTCCAGTAGGGCGCTCCCAGACCTGTAAAGGCAGGAACCACATAAACACCGTCCGTATCCTCCACCGCAGCCGCATATTCTTCCGACTGGGGCGCATTCTTAATCATGCGCAGCTCGTCCCGAAGCCACTGAACCGCTGCTCCGGCCACGAACACACTGCCCTCCAGCGCATAACGAATTTCACCCTCCGTACTGGCAGCAATTGTGGTCAGAAGCCCGTTTTCAGACTTTACAGGGGTCTCTCCCGTGTTCATCAGAAGGAAACAGCCTGTTCCATAGGTGTTTTTCGCCTCGCCCGCTTCAAAACAGCACTGACCGAACAGCGCAGCCTGCTGGTCGCCCGCGGCTCCGGCAATGGGAATCGTCCCGCCGATTACAGATTCCTCTGTATGCCCGTAGATACAGCTGGAAGGTTTCACCTCGGGAAGCATGCTTTTCGGGATTCCCAGCCGCTTCAGAATGTCCTCATCCCATTCCTTTTTATGAATGTCGAACAGCATGGTGCGGGACGCATTGGTATAATCCGTGACAAAGACCTTTCCCTTCGTCAGATTCCAGATCAGCCAGGTATCCACCGTACCGAAGAGCAGCTCGCCCTCTTCCGCCATCTGCCTGGCTCCCTGTACATGGTCCAGAATCCATTTGATCTTCGTCCCGGAAAAATAGGCGTCCGGTATCAGTCCCGTACGTTCCCGGATCAGCCGGTCAAAGCCCTCCTCCTTCAGCCGGTCGATCTCATCCGCAGTCCTGCGGCACTGCCAGCAGATGGCATTATAGATCGGTCTTCCTGTTTTTCTGGAAAAGCAGATCGTTGTTTCCCGCTGGTTGGTTATTCCGATCGCCGCAATATCCGTGGCGTCCGCGCCGATCTTGCCCATCGCCTCCACCGCCACACTGAGCTGGGAAGACCAGATTTCCAGCGGATCATGCTCCACCCATCCGGGCTTCGGATAAATCTGGGTGAATTCCTTCTGTGCGGCAGAGCATATGTGTCCCGCTCTGTCAAACAGAATGCAGCGTGAGCTGGTCGTCCCCTGATCCAGCGCCATTACAAATTTTGCCATATTCCCCTCCTTTTCATCAGCAGCCTTATGATGCAGATAAAGGCTCCCTTTCCCCTTTATATGTCTTTTTTATCTCTTTTGCAAAGAACGGCCCAGAGGGCCGTTCTTTGCTACGGAAGGAGACTCTCTCCTCCGTTTTTAAACCTCCACAACTCTGAGCTGGTTGGTCATTCCGGAGATGCCGAGAGGCACGCCTGCGGTGATGATCACTTTGTCTCCGTGGTGGATATAGCCTGCGTTCAGCGCTGCGGTAACTGCCTCGTTGAACAGATCCTCAGTGGTATTTTCCTCATGGATCAGAAGCGGCTGTACGCCCCACTGCAGGTTAAGCTGACGCCATACCAGACGCTTCACAGCGCATCCGATGATCGGGCAGCTGGGCTTGAATCTGGAAATCATGGCAGCCGTAAATCCGGACATGGTAACCGTAATGATCGCCTTTACCTTCAGATCCGCAGCCAGCGTGCAGGTCGCATGGGAAATCGCCGTTGTGGTGTCTCCGTCATCCGGAACCGCGCGTTTCTTCAGACGTCCCTCGAAATCAATATCCTCTTCGGTTCTCTCAGCAATTCTGGCCATGGTTCTTACAGCTTCCACCGGATAATCTCCGTTTGCGCTTTCTCCGGAAAGCATGATCGCCGTGGTTCCGTCATAGATGGCGTTTGCAATATCCGTCGCTTCCGCTCTGGTCGGACGGGGATTGTGGATCATGGATTCCAGCATCTGGGTCGCAGTAACCACCTGCTTGCCGGCTGCAACAGCCTTCTTGATCATCTGCTTCTGAAGAATCGGTACCTCCTCAAGCGGAACCTCAACGCCAAGATCACCTCTTGCTACCATGATTCCGTCGGAAACCTCGATGATCTCATCCATATTGCGAACGCCCTGCAGGCTTTCGATCTTGGAGATGATCATCATATGGGAGTTATGCTCTTCCAGAATCTTACGGATCTCGAGAACGTCCTCTTTCTTCCGCACGAAGCTGGCGGCGATGATATCAAAGCCCTTTTCAATACCGAACAGAATGTCGCTCATGTCGGATTCGCCGATATAAGGCATGGACAGATCCGCTCCCGGCACATTAACACCCTTGTGATTGGAAACCGGGCCGCCATTTACAACGCGGCAGATGATATCGGTATCCGTAACCTCTTCTACGATCATCTCGATCAGACCATCGTCAATCAGAATTCTGGAGCCGGCGCTTACATCATTTACCAGGTTCTTATAGGAAATGGCAGCGATTTCATTGGTTCCCATGATTTCCTTCGTGGTCAGGGTAAATTTCTGGTCTGCCACCAGCTCCGTCTTTCCGCCTTCAAAATCTCTCAGTCTGATTTCCGGTCCCTTGGTATCGAGAAGGATGGCCACCGGCATGTTCAGTTCCTTGCTGACCTTCCGGATTGTGTCGAACTTCGCACCCTGCTCCGCATGATCTCCGTGGGAAAAGTTGCACCGGGCAACGTTCATTCCGGCAAGGATAATTTCCCTTACCTTTTCTTCGCTCTGAGATGCGGGTCCAATCGTGCAGATCATTTTTGTTTTTCTCATTTTCAGTTCCTCCGTCCTTTTATGATTTCAATTGTGAGTTCCCGGGCAGAAACTCCGCCGCCGCCCGGACTTTCCACACCCTGTACGTTCAGTCCCTGCCGAACGTACTTATTTATTAACTTAATGATCTCCTCAGTGATAACTTCTCCCGGGATGATCAGCGGGATTCCCGGCGGATAGAGGTTCACATAAGTTGCTGAAATTTTTCCTGCCGCCTCCGATAGATCTACCGCGGCTTTCGGCGCTTCCAGCGCCTCATGAAGCGGAAGAATGGCGGCCGTCCGCGGCCAGCTCTTCAGAGGGCCTTCCCGCGGCATCTCCTTTCCCGCCAGACCCATATCAATTTCCTCCAGCGCCTCTGCCAGCCGGCGGAAGCCTTCCCCGGTGTCCCAGGGCGTAAGGATTGCGGTCACGCAGGTATCGCATACCATCTCCATTTGAAGATGATAACGGTTCAAAAGCTCTTTGTAAAGTAAATTTCCGGTAATTTTTTCATTTTGTGCCGCTATCAGAAGTTTTCCCCGGTCAAACGCTTTCATACACCCCTGTTTTGGAAGCTCCGCGCTCAAAATCCGGAGGTTTCGAAGGCCTGACAGCCTGTTATATAACCGGTCCAGCCTTTTCTCAAAATCCGAAAACAGCTCTCTGCCCTGTTCCTGAAGAAGCCGCACGCAGAAGTCCATGCCTGCCATCAGCAGATAAGAGGGGCTGCTCGTCTGATACATCCTCTCATACCGCCTGACGGTCTCAGCGGATACCCGGTTTCCGTTTCGATGAAGAAGTGCTGTCTGTGTCAGGGACGGAAGCGTTTTATGCAGGCTCTGCACCACCAGGTCGGCACCGAGCCGGACCGGGCTTTCCGGCTGTCCCGGCGCGAACCCGAAGTGGGCGCCATGCGCGCTGTCCACAATCAAAACCGCCCCGGCCCGGTGCGCAGTCTCTGCAATGGCCTCCACATCCGACACCACTCCATCATAGGTGGGAGAGGTGATCACAACCGCCCGGATATCCGGATCTCGGGTCAGAGCCTCTTCTACCTGCTGCGGCGCTATGGCATCCGCCACACCGCCCTCCAGCAGCCCGGGATACAGAAAAACCGGATCCAGCTCCCGCAGACAGACCGCGTGATAGACTGACCTGTGGCAGTTTCTCGCCACCAGTACCCTGCTCCCTTTCGGGACAGCGGCAGACACAGCCGTCAGAATCCCGGCCGTAGAGCCGTTCACCAGAAAGAAGGTCTCATCCGCGCCGAACACCTCCGAAGCGCGCCTTTCGGCAGACATGAGAATCCCTTCCGGCTGATGCAGATCATCGAAGCCGTCGATCTCCGTAATATCCACTCCCGCTGCAGCACACAGCGCGGCTCCGGCCTCCGGAGGCATATTTCTTTTATGTCCGGGCATATGGAACGGATAGTAATCAGAATCCCTGTAGAGCTCCAGCCGTCCTATCAGTCCGCTGTCCATCTCCTTCTGAGGTTCTGTTTTCTTCGCGCCTCCCATATCGTCCATGTCATTCATTTGCTTCAGTACCTTTCGTTCTCTTTTCTTTTTTCCCGGAACAGCGTCTCCCTTTTCTCAGCCGGAGCGTTTCCAGCAGAGAACAATATTTGTCCGCCGCCGTCACAATCCAGGCCTCCCGGCACATCGGCGGCACAACCGTGAGAGGCCACATGTGCTTCCGAATAATTTCCTGTTCACAGGAAGTCAGCCTGTATTCCTTTCCCGCATTCCGAAGCGCTGTCTGAGGATGACTGAAGCCATGCAGATTCCTGATTCCCTTCGCGTGCCTGTGCGTGTGCCAGTCGTACAGAAAATAGTCGTGAAGGAGTGCTCCTCTCACAAGATCCCGTTCCCTGACACGGATTCCCAGTCTCTTCAGCCCGTCCACGATTTCCAGACTGCAGCCTGCCACACAGATGGAATGCTCATAAACGGATACGCTGCCATGCTGAATATTTTTTCGTGTGCTGCGAAATCGGGAGGATCTCAGGATATCTCCTCCATAGCCCGCAATCCGTTTTACCAGCCGTCTATTTATTTCTTCCGGCATTATGTTTGCTCCTTTCTCAGTCATAGCAGACAACCGGGAATCCCTTCTCCACATATCCATAAATTGTCTCGGCGGCCTCCTCCGGCAGATTGATGCATCCATGTGATCCGTTTGTCTGATAGACATCCCCACCGAATTCCTTTCTCCAGGATGCGTCATGCATTCCGATATTCCCGTTAAAAGGCATCCAGTACTTCACCGGCGTTGTATAATTTTCCCCTGTCAGTGTTGCGTTTCTCTCCTTATAGGTCAGTCCGAACACGCCGGGCGGCGTTGCGTATCCCCTCGACACATTTCCAGACACCAGATCGCTTTCCAGAATCTTCTTTCCGTCTATGTACAGATAAAGATGCTGTCTGCCCAGATCAATTTCCACATAGGAGCTGCCGATATCCTCTCCGGCCGGTCCTTCCGCATAACCCCTGGAAAAATACAGCGGTTCCTTTTCCACCCTTTCTCCATTCTTTATGCCTGACAGCAGCGCCTCTGTTTCTCCCGCCCGGTCCGTCCACCAGCCATAGGAGCCCTTCAGCCTGTGCACCGTTCCGTCCGTTGCCGTAAAATCTCTCTCTCTTCCAAACGTATCATGCTTCTTTGCCAGTCCGTTTACATATTCCCGAACCGCTTCTTCATCCAGATTTACCTCATCTCCTTCGATGGTGAGCCAGGTACTGATCAACCTGCCGTCGATCACCTCCTCTTCTCCATTCCAGCGATAGATAATTTCCGTGCCCGCATACCGGTTTGCCTTTTCAAGCGCCCGATTCAGCCCCGGATCATCCGATTTTACCTCCGCATCAGAATAAAAGCCGCCTTCCCGCAGATCGAGACTTTCCACCAGCTCTTTCAATGCCTCTTCCACAGCTGCCTTTACCTTTTCAAAATCGAGTACGGTTCCCGGATCCTCAGGAATAATGGAATATCCTGCCGGATACTCGTACTCACTGATTTCAGCGTCCCTGGGTCTGCGGATATTTTCCGGAGCAAAAAAAGGAGATTCTCTCAGCCGTTTGTCCAGAGCATCATCCTCATAGGTCACCGCCCTGGGCAGCTCACATGCGAAAGAAGAAAAAAACATCTCCGGCCACGCCCATCCGCTCATGTCTGCGCTGAATCGATCCAGCGTATCATCAAACACATAGCTCATTCCAAGCTCTGCCGGCGTCAGTGCATCGCTCATCTCGTCTCTTCCTGTAATCGCAAGCTCGTAGTAAATTTCCGGATTCAGAAGCTCCTCACGTACCTGCTCCCTGGAGCGAAAGCTCACGTCTGTTCCATTAATACTCGTTCTCCAGAAATAATGGCCTGCAAAAAAGAAAGAGCCCGCAAGATAGATCAGAGCCAGCGCTCCTGCCGCGATGACCGCGGCAGGAATCACTCTGCGCAAAAGCCCCCCTCTTTTTTCCTGCTGCTCTCTTATTTCATTTCTGTTCATTCAGCCTTCCTTTGTAACATTTTCTTTTCTCTTATTGTATCACTTCCCGTGCAAAAGAGAAACCTGAGAATGCTACAAACCTGCCGGAAAAACTGACCAGTTATTCAAACTGAGCCAGATACATCTGTCTGTACAGCCCCTCCTGATTCAGGAGCTCCTCATGGGTTCCCTGCTGAACCACATCCCCGTCGTTAACCACCAGAATATGATCCGCGTTCCGGATTGTGGAAAGCCTGTGGGCAATGATAAAACATGTCTTTCCTTCCATCAGCTTCCGCATCGCTTCCTGGATCTTCATTTCCGTTCTGGTATCCACATCCGAAGTCGCCTCATCCAGAATCAGCATTCTCGCAGGAAGCAGCATGGCTCTCGCAATCGTAAGGAGCTGCTTCTGACCCTTGGAAATATTGGTTCCCTCATCTGAAAGCACCGTCCGATAACCCTCCGGCAGTCTTCTGATGAATCCGTCAATGCCGGCCTCCTTTGCCGCCGCCCGTATCTGCTCCTCCTGTTTTTCAATATCCCCTTCCAGGCTGCCGTATGCCAGATTTTCATAAATCGTGCCTGTAAACAGCCAGGTATCCTGCAGCACCATCGCATAGGAATGACGGAGGCTGTCCCTCTTAAGCACCCTGATTTCAGTTCCGTCCACTGCGATAAACCCATCGTCCACATCATAAAAACGCATGAGCAGATTAATCAGCGTCGTTTTTCCGGCTCCGGTTGGTCCCACAATCGCTATCATTTTACCGGGTTTTACGTGGAAACTCAAGTCATGGATCACAGTTTTAGCAGGATTATAGCCAAATTTCACGTGACTTAGCTCCACGTCTCCTTCCGCCGCTGTCAATTCCTTCGCGTCCGGTGCATCAGCAGCCTCTTCCATCTCGTCCAGCAGCCGGAATACCCTCTCCGCGGCAGCCATGGAGGACTGCAGGTCGCTGATGATATTCGCGGCCTCGTTGATCGGTCCGGAAAATTTTCTGGAATACAGCACAAAAGACGAAATATTTCCCATGCTCATTCTTCCGAACAGATACAGAATGGCGCCAAATACGCTGATCAGAGAAAGAGAAAGGTTGTTGATGAAATTTACCATCGGCCCCACGATACTGCCATAATATTCTGCCCTGTAATATGCTGTCATGGCTTTTGCATTCTTTTCCTCAAAGCGGCGGATCGTATTCTCCTCCTGACAATATGCCTTCAGCGTCCTCTGCCCTGAAACCATTTCTTCTGCAAATCCGTTCAGTTCTCCCAGTGTGGCTGATCTGGCACGAAACAGCGGCCGGGTTTTACCCGTCAGATATCTCGTGATACACATGGATAGCGGCATGGTAAAAGCAAAAATAAGAACAAGTGCCGGAGAGATTATCAGCATCATGAGAAAAGCCCCGCTCACCGTAATCACAGTCGTCAGAAGCTGCACCACATCATCGGACAGAGACAGATTCACCGTATCGATATCATAGGAAATCCGGCTGATGATATCCCCTCCCTGATGCACGTCAAAATACCCAACCGGAAGGGCAAGCAGCTTTTCAAAAACATCCTTCCGCATCTGATATACCACCTTCCGGCTGATGGTGATCATCAGAACCTGCAGCAGATAGGAAAATACGGAGGATACCACATAAAAGCCCGCCATCCAGGCCGCATAATAAAACACTCTTGAAAAAATAACTTTTCCAGGTCCCGGTTCTATGGCATCCACTGCATAACCTGACAGCAGAGGCCCGATCAGCGAAAACAGATTGCTGCCTACTGTAAGAGCCATCGCTCCGACAAGATACCATTTATAACGCATCAGATATCCGCCGAGCCTCAGCAGTGTCCCCTTTTTTCCGGCTGTTTTATGTTCTCCGCCTTTTCGTCCTTCCGTCTTCATCATTACCTCCACACAGAAGCCTCATCGCTGAAGCGCATTTACCTTAAAATGCACGCCAAATCTCCGGCTCATCGCCGCAATCAGCCTGTTCTTTTCTTCAGCCTCCAATATCCCCCGTCTGTGACCTGCTGATCTCCCGGTATACGGCGCAGCCCCTCAGCAGCTCCTCATGGGTTCCATAACCGATCATTTCCCCGTCCTCCAGCACAAGAATATGATCCGCATGCATGACGGAACTGATGCGCTGAGCAATCAGAATGGTTGTCGTATCGCTGAAATTTTCCTTCAGCTGTCTGCGCAGCATGGCATCCGTCCGATAATCCAGAGCGCTGGAAGAATCGTCCAGAATCAGGATTTCCGGCCGGGCAGCCAGCGCCCTTGCAATCAGTACCCTCTGCTTCTGTCCGCCGCTCAGATTCGCCCCCCGGATATCCAGCATAGCTCCCTCGCTCTCCTCCTTCTCCCTGGTAAACTCATCCGCCTGCGCATAGCGCAGCGCCTGAATGATTTCCTTTTTTCCGATCTGTCTACCCATTCGGACATTTTCATAAATAGTATCTTCAAAAATAGTATCATTCTGGAACACCACGCCAAATCTGCTTCTCAGATCCTTCTTTTCGAAGCTTCTCACGTCCCGCCCTCCGATCAGCACTCTTCCTTCGTCCACATCCATGAGACGCATCAGAAGCGATGCCAGCGTCGTTTTTCCGGAACCTGTGGAACCGATAATTCCCAGCATTTCACCTTTCTTAACGATAAAGGAAATATCCCTCAGATTCGGCTCATTTTTATTATAGGAAAAGGTAACATGATCAAACACAATCTCTGCATCCTCTGTATCCGCCTCCTGCCCTGTCTTATCACCCAGGAGCGCCAGATCGTCCTCGCAGGACAGCACCTGATCAATTCTGGCCGCGGACGCCACTGCCTTGTTGATGATGACAAACATTCTGGATATGGACATCATGGCATTCAGAATAATGGTAAAATAGGTCATAAACGCCAGAATTTTTCCCACCTCTGAGGTTCCTGCATTTACACGGAAAGCGCCAACAATAATGACTCCCACCAGCCCAAGATTCAGGAGCATGTTCATTGCCGGATTCAGAACTGCCATCGTTCTTTCCGCATTTCGCTCACAGGTCACCACCATTCGATTGATCCGGTCAAATTTCTCCTTTTCATAATCCATCTTGGACAAGGCCTTAATCACCCGGATTCCGGCAATGTCCTCCCGTACCAGACAGACAAAGCTGTCCACACTGCTCTGAAGCTTCCGATACAGAGGCATACCCTTTCTGGATACAGCCACCATTACAACCGCGAGCACTGGCATTACAAGAAGCAGCACAGATGAGAGAACCGGATCCAGAGACATGGTAAACATCACACCGCCCACCAGAAGAATTGGCGCTCTCACTCCCAGCCTCTGAACTCTTCCAATCATCTGATTCACATTATAAGTATCCGTTGTAAGCCTGGAAATCAGAGATGGCTTTGTAAAAGCGTCTGTCTGCCTTGCCGAAAGATACATGGTTTTTGCAAACAGGTCATGCCTGATAATCTGCGTCGCATCACTCGCTACCCTGGAGGCCATCCTGTTTGCGATGATGTTAAAAGACACCGCCAGTATGGAGCAGATCAGCATCACGCCTCCCCAGACAAAAATAAGCCCCATACTTCCAACCGGAATTACAGAATCGATCACATAAGCCAGTATCCATGGAATGAACAGATCCATGATTGCTCCCAGAAATTTTATCAGAAATCCAACCGCCATCCGTCTATAATAGGGACGAAGATAAAAGGTGATTATTCTCTTCATGGTAATCCTTTCATTTGCAATAATTTCATCAGCAATAATTACCCGTAATCAAATTATATAACACTTCTGCAATTTTGGGCATAAAAAAATCACATCCGGCCCATCTTTTTATGGCCTGATGTGATCATTTTCAGTGAAGCATGGGGGATTCGAACCCCCGACAACCTGATTAAAAGTCAGGTGCTCTACCGGCTGAGCTAATGCTCCAGATATTAACCATGTTTTCCGTATATTCTGTACAGACATAAAAAAATGCCCAGAACCGGAATCGAACCAGTGACACGAGGATTTTCAGTCCTCTGC
>DXHY01000077.1 GCA_019113175.1 Candidatus Eisenbergiella stercoravium
TTGTCCATGAAGCGGTCAAAAGTGAGGACGGAAGCCGGGAACAGGAAGTGGAAATCTTCTACCGCTTTATCGGCAAAATCGAATGACACATCTTGAGATACCCAACAATATCTTTAACTAAGGGAAACGGGAAAATCGCTTCCTGACCTGTCGCTGTTTACACCGTTGTGCAGTCTGCTTGATATCACTCTGAATGAGCTGCTTTTGGGGGAAGTAATACCCGATGACTGCCTGAAAGAAAAATCAGACCAGGTTCTGTTTGATGTGATATCCGGGCTGTTGGGAAATGATAAAGGATATATTCCCAATCCTGTGAACAGTGAAAAGGTTTTGGAACTTGAAAACGTAAAAAAAATTTATGAGGAAACCGGAGCAAAAACCGCGGCGATAAATGGTATCAGCCTTGAAGTAGCCAGGGGCAGCTTTGTCGGGATTATGGGGGCGTCCGGTTCAGGAAAGTCTACCCTGTTAAATATGATTGCTGCCATAGATAAGCCGAGCAGCGGAACAATCAAAATAGACGGTCAGGATGTATCAGGATTAACAGAGGAAAAGCTGGCAGATTTTCGCCGCCAACATCTGGGATTTATCTTTCAGGAGTATAACCTGCTGGACACTCTGACGATATATGAAAATATCGCTTTGGCATTAACGATAAAAGAAACGCCCAAAAAAGAAATACGGACTGCCGTTGAGAAAATAGCGGAAGCCCTCAATATTACCGATATTCTTCAAAAATTTCCGTATGAAGTATCCGGCGGGCAGCGGCAGCGGTGCGCCTGCGCCAGAGCGATTGTTGCAAATCCGGGTCTTATTCTGGCGGATGAGCCGACAGGAGCTTTAGACAGTCATTCTGCCAGACAGTTATTGGAGATATTGGTGATGTTCCGGCGGGATTATCATGCAACAATTCTGATGGTAACGCATGACGCCTTTTCCGCCAGCTATTGTGACCGCATATTCTTTTTAAAGGACGGAGAAATCAGGACATACCTGAACCGCGACGGAAAAAGCAAACAGGATTTTTTTGCGGATATTTTGGACATCATGGCAAAGACAGCGGAGGAGGGCAGTTATGTACCTTAAACTGGCGATGCGGAATGCCAGGCGTTCCGTAATGGATTATCTTCTGTATATTGCGGCAACGATTATACTGCTTTCCATTATTTTTATCAGCAACTATATTTCTGTCTGGGGAAATATACGGGCAAATTTCCAAACCGCCTCTTTACCGCTGCTTATTGTGCTGATTATGACTTTTCTAATGGCCTATATTAATAATTTCATGGTAAAACAGCGGTCAAAGGAATTTGCGACATATCTGCTGCTGGGAATGAAGAAAACAACGCTTTTCTTTCTGTTTGCCTGTGAAATCGTATCAGTCGGGATGGTATGTTTTGCTGTCGGCGGATTGTTCAGCCTGCTCCTATACAATCTTTGCTTTACTTTTTTCCAGAAGAGCAATATCGATCAGCTTTCGATGGAAACGATCGGGAAAGGAACGCTGTATTCGTCTGCATATTTTTGCCTGGTCGAAATATGCGTCCTGCTCCAGATAAGAAAATCTGTATGGAAGCTGGAAATCAGCCGATTAATAAAGGAAAAGCGTCGGAATGAACCGCTCAATGAACGCAGGAAAACCTTTTGGGGGTGTTTCTTTGCGGTCGGTCTCGCTGTTACATGGCTCATGCTATATGCGATTGTGGCTTTGCTCGATAGTAAGGGCCTGCATTTCATTTCGGTTATCAGTTTGCCTGTACTGTGTGCTGTCGTTTCTTTTTATAAATGGATATATGCCTTTCTGTCGTCAATACGGATAAAAGCACCGGAACATCTGTATGAAGGGAACCGGTTATATATGATTGCTGAAATAACATCACGCACAGGGACAAGCGCAGTTATGAATTCCATTTTCAGTATATGCCTGCTGCTTTCAGCAATATCCTTTCTGTTTGGAACGCTGTTGCTGAATCAGAATATTCCTGTTTATCCTGCGATTGAGCAAAGATGGATGGCTTTTTTGCAAATCTGATCAGCCGGCATTATATAAAGACGTTAACCGGATAGGGTGTTTGGGTCGACAGCCCCTCATCCCTTCAACGGATTAAGCTTCCCGATCATCCGGTAATACACAACGATGAGCAGGCTGGTAGCGCCGATCCATGCCAGCGGCGAAGCAAGGCAGATGCCGGTATAACCCCAGATCATGGAAAGCCCCATGGTACCGCAGATACGCATGACAAGCTCGATGATACATGCGGCGAAGGGAATGGCCCCGTTTCCCATGCTCTGGATGGAGGAACGATATACGGTAAGCAGTCCCAGGATCAGGTAGAAGGGAGAGACTGCAATGAGGTAGCCGTTGCTGTATCCGATGATGGACGGCGTGGGATGATCTACAAAAAGAGGAACAAACAGGCTGCGGCACAAAAGGATAAAGGCGCACATGATCAGATTGGTCGTTTCGGTCTGAATCAGGCTTGCACGCACACCCTGACGTATTCTGTCGTATCTTCCGGCACCGAAATTCTGGGCTACATAACTGGAAATGGCAACGCCAAAGGCCTGGTCCACCAGTACGGAAAGCTGGTCAACCTTGGTCGCGGCCGTGTAGCCGGCGATGGCGTCAGCGCCGAGTGCGTTGACTCCGGCCTGCATGGCAAGCTGTCCGATGCACATGACGGACATCTGGAAGCCCATGGGAAAACCGGTGTTCAGATGGATTCTGGCCTGATGGACAAAATCCTTGAGATCCGCGGGCCGCACCCGCATGACCGGAAACTTTTTCCAGCCGGCCAGAATACAGAAGACGGCGGAAAGCAGCTGGGAGAGAACGGTAGCCCAGGCGGCACCTGCCACGCCCATTCCAAGGGGGAGGATAAACGCAAAATCCAGCACGATGTTCAGCAGGGAGGACAGGATGAGGAAGTACAGCGGTGTTCTGCTGTCCCCGAGCGCCCGCAGGATGTTGGAAATCAGGTTGTAAAAAATGGTGGCTCCCGTTCCGAGAAGCACGGCGAACATGTAGTCGTATGCCATGTCATAGATACTGTCCGGCGTCTGCATCCAGTGAAGGATCGGATGGGCAAGAAGACAGCAGACAGAGGTAATGAGCACTGTAAAGGCTATGGACAGCACAAAAGAGACGGCGATGCTCTGGCGCATTCCCTGTTCATCCCCGGCGCCGCAGCGCTGGCCGAGACAGATGCCGAAGCCGCTGGTGATTCCCTGAATAAAGCAGAGAACGAGGTATATGATGATCGTGGTGGAGCCGACCGCGGCAAGGGCATTGGAACCGAGGGTACGGCCTACGATCATGGTATCGGCCAGTGTGTAAAAAAGCTGGAACAGATTTCCGCCGATGACGGGAATGGTAAATTTCAGAAGTGTGGGAAAGGGACGTCCCTTTGTCAAATCCTGTGTCATGATATAATTACTCCTTTATCTTTTTGTAAACGATCTTTGTGTAAACGGATCGGGGCATACAGACGAAAGGGAGCGCTGCCTATTCTGACAGCTGCTCCCATTCTTCCATTTTTAAAAGAAGCTCCTCCTCGATATCAGCTTTTTCCCTTGACAGCTCCTGGAGCTTTGCAACGTCAGTACAGATCTCAGGGCGTGCCATTTCTTCATCGATTCTGGAACTGCGTTCCTCCAGAGCCGCGATGCGCTCTTCGCAGCGTTTCAGCGCGTTTTCCTTCTTCCGCTGGGCGGCCTGCGCCTCCTTCTGGTTTTTCCATTCCTGTTTGACAGCGCTTTCTGAGGTGTCTCTGCCGGAAGCGGTTCCTCCGGCGGCAGAACCTGCGGGGAAACCCGCCGCCGCGCCCCGGCCTGCGGCTGTCGTACCGGCTCCGGATACAGAGGACTGATTGGAGGAAGATATGCCCCCTCCGGCAGCCGCCTGTGCAAGCTGCGCCTTCTTTTCCAGATAGTAGTCGTAATTTCCCTGATATCCGGTGAGCACGCCGCCTTCCAGCTCCAGGATCCGGCTGGCGGTGCGGTTGATGAAGTAACGGTCATGGGAAACGTACAGGACGGTGCCTGTATAATTATTCAGAGCGTCCTCCAGAATCTCCTTGCTGGTGATGTCCAGGTGGTTGGTGGGCTCGTCCAGGATCAGGAAATTGGCCTCGGAGAGCATCAGCTTCGCCAGAGAGACCCGGCCCCGCTCGCCGCCGGAGAGCATTTTGATCTGTTTGAACACATCTTCTCCGGTGAACAGGAAGGCCGCGAGAACATTGCGGATTTCCGTATTTGTAAGCGTAGGATATTCGTCCGAGATTTCCTCAAAAATGGTTTTATCCGGATGCAGTACATGATGCTCCTGATCGTAGTAGCCGATCTGCACCTTGCTGCCGATGCGGATTTCGCCGGCGTCTGCGTCCACCAGACCGTTGATGATCTTCAAAATCGTGGTTTTGCCCGTCCCGTTATCTCCGATGACGGCCACATGCTCGCCTCGCTTTAAGAAAAAGGAAAGGTCGGAAAAAAGCTGCTGCCCGTCAAAGGCTTTGGCCAGTCCTTCCACACTCAGCACATCGTTTCCGCTCTCAATACGGGGCTTAAGCTGGATGTGCATGTCGTCCCGTATCTCTGTGGGCTTTTCCAGCACCTCCATCTTCTGGAGCATTTTTTCCCGGCTTTCCGCACGGCGGATGGATTTCTCACGGTTGAAGGAACGGAGCTTTTCAATGACGGCTTCCTGATGCTTAATTTCCTGCTGTTGGTTCAGGTAGGCGTGCATCTGGGCAGCCCTGATCTGTTCCTTTTTCATCGCATAGTCGGAATAGCTTCCGGAAAAAACGCTGACCTTTCCGCCGTCCAGTTCTATGATCTTTGTGGCGATCCTGTCCAGAAAATACCGGTCATGAGAGACGATCAGCACCGCTCCTTTATAGTTAATCAGCCAGGTTTCCAGCCAGGCGATGGAGGACATGTCCAGGTGGTTGGTGGGCTCGTCCAGGATGATCAGGTCCGGCCGGGTCAGAAGCAGACGCCCCAGGGCCACGCGGGTTTTCTGCCCGCCGGAGAGGGTGGAAACCTGTTTGGAAAATTCTTCCTCGGTAAAGCCAAGCCCTTTAAGCACACCGGTCACCTCGCTGCGGCAGCTGTAGCCGTCCGCCTGCTCAAAGCGGTGGGTGAGCCGGGTGTATGTTTCCATCAGATCTTCCAGCGCGCTGCCTTCCGCCTGCTTCATCTGAAGCTCACAGGAACGGATTTCCTCCTCCAGAAGGAGCACGTCCCTTTTGGCTTCCATCACCTCGTCATAGATGCTGCGGCCGCCTTCCACCTGCGCGTTCTGCGGCAGATAACCGTAGCTGACGTCCTTTCCCCAGACAACCATTCCTTCATCCGCCTCCAGCTCTCCGGTGAGAATGCGAAGCAGCGTGGTCTTTCCGGCGCCGTTGATGCCGACGATAGCCGCCTTCTCGTGATCTTCTATATGAAAAGAGCAGTTTTTGAAAATCTGCTTTTCGTTGAATGCCTTACCCACATTCTGACAGGATAAAACCATGATATTCTCATTCCTTTCATTTTTTCCCAGAATCAGTTTAACGGGAAGCGGGCAGGATGTCAATGGTTACTGTCAGGGACCCGGAGCGGACAGAAGAGCGGCCGCACGGGAGAAAACGGCGGCGCCGGCTGCCCGGATCAGGCGTCACACAAACCTGCCGCCGCGCATTGACATATTTTTAACGGACGTCTATAATGGGTAAGGAATCCAGAACAGTGATTTGACGGGAGGCTGGAAACAGTGGAAAAAGAAATTTCTCAGGCAGTAATCGGACGCCTTCCCAGATATTTCCGATTTTTGGGCGAGCTGAAGGACCAGGGAGTGGAGAGGATTTCCTCCCAGGAGCTGAGCAGACTGATGCATGTGACGGCGTCACAGATAAGACAGGATTTCAACAATTTCGGCGGATTCGGCCAGCAGGGCTACGGCTATAACGTGGAGTACCTGTATACGGCAATCGGCAGAATACTCGGGCTTGACAAGAAACACCATCTGATCATTATCGGTGCGGGAAATCTGGGCCAGGCGCTGGCAAACTATATGAATTTTGAACGGAGAGGCTTCATTTTCACCGGTATTTTTGATATCAATGAAAAACTGCACGGAAAGATGATTCGTGGCATTCAGGTGAGGCCCATGGAAGAAATGCAGGCCTTCGTGAGGGAAAACGATATTGATATCGCGGTCCTCACCATCCCGAAGGAGAGCGCGGTACCGACAGCAAAAAAGCTGGTTGAGGCGGGAATCCGGGCAATCTGGAATTTCGTCCATGTGGATCTGGACGTTCCTGCGGATGTGCAGGTGGAAAACGTGCATCTTTCGGACAGCCTGTTCCGGCTGTCCTACATGATCAACCGGTATGATCAGGAAAAGGGAACCGCAGTACCGAAGAAAGAAAGCTAGAAAGTCTGTAATGAGGACGAAAGTGTCCAGGGGAATATTCCGAGGGAATATTCCCCTGGAATGTTCCGGGGTGAATGACGCAGCATGATGGAAACAGAAATGAGGAAAAGAATGGACGACAGGCGGACAGAGTATCTGGTAACGGCAGCGGAAATGAAGGAATGTGACCGGAATACGATAGAAGGCTTCGGAGTGCCTTCGCTGGTTCTTATGGAACGGGCGGCCCTTGCCTGTGCGGAAGAGGTGATGAAAGCAGTTTCCCCGGATCGTCCTCCGGAATGTATCAGAACGTTGATTGCAGCCGGCTGCGGCAATAATGGCGGGGATGGATTTGCTGTGGGAAGACTTCTGATGCAGGAGGGGTTCCCGGTGGACTTCTGGCTGATCGGAGAGCGCAGCCGCTGCTCCCCTGAGACGGAAACGCAGATTTCGATTCTGGAAAAATATGGATGTACCATTATGAATCGGATGCCGGAGGGCGAATATGATATCATTGTGGATGCCATTTTCGGTATCGGCCTGCACCGTGCGCCGGAAGGGAAATATGCGGAGGCGGTGGAATACATCAACCGGAGCGGCGCATACGTTTTGAGCGTGGATATTCCGTCCGGCGTCAGCGCGGATACCGGTGCGGTATACGGCTGTGCGGTTTGCGCGGATGTGACTGTCACCTTTGCCTTTTTAAAGAGGGGACTTGTGCTTTATCCCGGCGCATCCCATGCAGGCAGGGTGGTGACGGCGCAGATCGGCATCACGCAGGAGAGTTTTTATGAAAGTCTGCCTTCTGCGTTTACCTTCCGGACCGGTTCGCCCCCGTCTCTTCCTCCAAGGAATCCGAACGGAAATAAGGGAACCTTCGGAAAGGTGCTTCTTGCGGCGGGAAGTCCGGGAATGGCCGGGGCGGCCATTCTGGCCTCTTCGGCGGTTCTGCGGTCAGGCGCCGGTATGGTCCGCGTGCTTTGCGGAGAGGAAAACCGGATCATTCTGCAGACCGCGGTGCCGGAGGCCATGCTGGCCCTCTGCGGGCAGGGGGAGACGGCGGCTTCCGCATTCCGGAAGGCAGAGGGCTGGGCGGATGTAATCGCCGCCGGCCCGGGCCTTGGAACGGGAGCGGAGGCACAGGAACTGATACGGCTGATCCTGATGGAGACAAAACAGCCCCTGGTTCTGGATGCGGACGGTATCAACCTGCTTGCCGCAGACAGAGCGCTCCTGGAAACTCTGTGCCTGCAGAGAAAGCACGGAGGAAGGCCCATAATCCTGACGCCTCATCCCGGCGAACTGGCCAGACTTACGGGAGAAACCGTGGAACAGATTCTTGCGGATCCGGTTTCTGTCTGTCTGGAATGGGCGGCCAGGATGAATGCCGTTCTGCTGTGCAAGGGAGCGGCAACCGTGGCTGCGCAGCCGCGGGGGTGTATTTATATCAACCGGAGCGGCAACAGCGGTATGGCCACCGCAGGCAGCGGCGATGTGCTGACAGGTATCATTGCCGGCCTTCTTGCTCAGGGGATGGAGGCCTTTGATGCCGCGTGTACAGGAATCTATCTGCACGGTCTTGCCGGAGACGCGGCGGCAGAGCGTGCCGGTGAATATGGCGTCAGCGCCGGAAAGATTCTGGAGGCGCTGGACGCGGTGAAAAAATAGGGAGACGGAGAAGCCAGCGGCTTCTTCCTGTGCAATAAAATGCCGCCCTGCGGCGGCAAAATAAAGAGGTAGACGGAAATGAAATATGAAAGAATCTGGGCTGAAATAGATCTGGATGCCATTCGTGGAAACGTGGAAAGCATGATGGCAAACCTGAATCCGGGTGTAAAGCTGATCGCAGTGGTCAAGATGGACGGCTACGGACATGGGGCAGTTCCCATCGCTCATGAGGTGGAGGATATGCCCTGCCTGTACGGCTTTGCCGTTGCAACGGTGGAGGAGGCGCTCATCCTGCGGGGAAGCGGAATCCGCAAGCCTGTTCTGGTGCTGGGCTATGCTTTCCCGGACACCTATGAAAAGCTGGCGAGAGAGGATATCCGGCCGACCGTTTTCAGAGAGGATATGCTGCCCCAGCTTTCCCAGGCTGCCGCAGCCAGCGGCCGTCCCTTCAAAATCCACATTAAGGTGGATACGGGAATGAACCGAATCGGAATCAGGCCGGATGATACGGGCCTTTCCTTTGTGAAAAAATGCATGGAAACACCGGGGCTGGAGATAGAAGGGATTTTCACCCATTTTGCGAGGGCGGACGAAGCGGATAAAACCTCTGCCAAAGCCCAGTTTTCTTCCTTCCTTTCCTTCTGTGAGCGGGTAGAGAAGGAACTTGGCCTCCGGATTCCCGTGCGGCACTGTGCCAACAGCGCGGCGATCGTGGAGCTGCCGCAGTCCGGTCTGGATGCGGTCCGGGCCGGGATCATCCTCTATGGATTATGGCCCTCCGACGAGGTGAAAAAGGATATCGTTTCCCTGCGGCCCGCCCTGTCTCTTTACAGCCGGATCATTTTCATTAAAGATGTGAAGGCGGGCGGGCAGATCAGCTATGGCGGCACCTTTACTGCAAAAGAGGATATGCGTGTTGCCACGGTTCCTGCCGGATACGGGGACGGCTATCCCAGAAGTCTTTCCGGAAAGGGGTATGTGCTGATTGCCGGCAAACGGGCTCCGATTCTGGGAAGAGTCTGCATGGATCAGTTCATGGTTGACGTGACGCATATCGAGGAAGCACAGGAAAACGGGCTGGTGACCCTGATCGGAACTGACGGAGATGAGACCATTTCCATGGAGCTTCTGGGAGAGCTTTCCGGAAGGTTCAATTATGAGCTGGCCTGCTGCCTGAACCGCCGTGTTCCGCGCGTATACAAAAAAGGCGGAAATACGGTTTACACGAAAGATAATTTCCGCGATTTTTCCTGAGCTCGGATATCTGAAGCCTCAGTCTTCAAAAAAATGGCTTTGCTGAATACCTTTTCAGAAACGGTGCAATACTAATGCTATCATTTCTGAAAAGGAGCGTGAGACATTGCGTCGCGGAGATATTTATTATGCGGATTTAAGGCCGGTTGTGGGATCGGAGCAGGGAGGTGTGCGTCCGGTGCTCATCATACAGAACGATGTAGGAAACAGACACAGCCCCACTGTCATCTGTGCGGCCATTACTTCCAAAACAAATAAAACAAAGCTGCCTACCCATATTGAGCTTCATGCCGGGCAGTACGATATTGTAAAGGATTCTGTCATTCTGCTGGAGCAGCTTCGCACCATTGATAAAACCCGCCTGAAGGATAAGGTCTGCCATCTGGACGCTCCGGTGATGAACCGGGTCAACGAAGCCCTCAAAGTCAGCCTGGAACTGATTACATAAGGGTATCAGTTCGCTCATCCGCCTGATCCGGCCTGCTTCCGTGCCTGCACGGGCAGAAGGCCGGGCTGCGATGGATGAAGGGAGCACCGTCTGCTGTTGACGTTTTTTCAGGCGAATGATATATTATAACATGGTGAAGAACGACAGATAAGCAAAAAAGTGCCGCCAGCGGCGGCATAAGAGGAGGAACATATGTCAGGACATTCAAAATTTGCCAATATCAAGCACAAAAAGGAAAAGAATGATGCGGCAAAGGGTAAGATTTTTACCATTCTCGGAAGAGAAATTGCCGTTGCCGTTAAGGAAGGCGGCCCCGATCCGAACAACAACTTCAAGCTGGCGCAGGTGATTGCAAAGGCGAAATCCAACAATATGCCCAACGATACCATTGAACGCGGCATCAAAAAGGCTGCCGGAGACGTGGGCAACGTAAATTATGAATATGTCACCTATGAAGGCTACGGCCCCAGCGGAATCGCCATCATCGTGGACGCGCTGACCGATAATAAGAACCGGACTGCCGCAAATGTGAGAAGCGCATTTACCAAAGGAAACGGCAACATCGGCACGCCCGGCTGTGTATCCTTCATGTTTGACAAGAAGGGTCAGATCATCATCGATAAAGAGGAGTACGAAGCGGATGCGGATGAACTGATGATGACGGCTCTGGACGCCGGCGCCGAGGATTTTTCCGAGGAGGAGGACAGCTATGAGATCCTTACCGACCCGGATGAACTTGAAAATGTGAAGAAGGCGCTGGAAGATGCAGGAATCCCGCTGGCGAGCGCGGAGGTGACCATGATTCCGCAGAACTATGTGGATCTGACTGACGAGACTGCCATCAAAAACCTGCAGAAGACGCTGGATCTGCTGGATGAGGATGACGACGTGCAGAACGTTTACCATAACTGGAACGAATAGGGAAGATACATAACAGAGGGAAAACAGAAGATGAAAAAACCATACGAAAAGGAAACCATATGTATTCAGTCCGGCTGGAAGCCCAAAAATGGGGAGCCGCGTGTGCTTCCCATCTATCAGAGCACGACCTTTAAATACGAGACCTCTGAACAGATGGGCAGACTGTTCGATCTGGAAGAAGAGGGGTATTTTTACACGAGACTGCAGAATCCCACAAATGACTGCGTGGCACAGAAAATCTGTGAGCTGGAGGGCGGCGTCGCGGCCATGCTCACCTCCTCCGGACAGGCGGCAAATTATTATGCGGTGTTCAATATCTGCGAGGCGGGAGATCATGTTGTGCTTTCCTCCACGGTTTACGGCGGAACCTTCAACCTGATCGTCAATACCATGAAAAAAATGGGTGTATCCTGCAGCATTGTGGATCCGGACGACGATTATGATACCATCTGCGCCGCATTTCAGGATAATACGAAGTGTGTGCTCGCGGAGACCATTGCCAACCCGGCTCTGGTGGTTCTGGACATTGAGAAGTTCGCAAAAGCGGCACATGAGCATCAGGTCCCTCTGATTGTGGACAATACCTTTGCCACGCCAATCAACTGCAATCCCTTCCAGTGGGGAGCGGATATCGTGACCCACTCCACTACCAAGTATATGGACGGTCATGCGATGTGCGTGGGCGGCGCTATCGTGGATTCCGGCAATTTCGACTGGAGCCTGTATCCGGATAAGTTTCCGGGCCTGTGCACGCCTGATGAGTCCTATCATGGCATCATCTATACGGAAAAATTCGGGAAGAAGGCCTACATCACAAAGGCAACCTCCCAGCTCATGCGGGATCTTGGTTCCATCCAGTCTCCGATGAATGCATTTCTGCTGAACATCGGCCTGGAGACCCTGCACCTGAGAATGCCCAGACATTGTGAAAATGCCCTGAAGGTGGCCCAGTATCTGGAAAATCATGAAAAGGTGGCCTGGGTGAATTATCCCGGCTTAAAGAGCAGCAAATATTATGAACTGGCGCAGAAATACATGCCGAACGGCACCTGCGGCGTCATTTCCTTTGGCTTAAAGGGCGGAAGAAGCGCGGCAGAGGAGCTGATGGATAAGCTGGAGCTTGCAGCGATCGTGACCCATGTGGCGGATGCGAGAACCTGTGTGCTTCATCCGGCGAGCCATACGCACAGACAGATGAATGATGAGCAGCTGAAGGAAGCCGGTGTAAACCCGGATCTGATCCGTTTTTCCGTCGGCCTGGAAAACTCGGATGATATCATTGCGGATCTGGAGCAGGCGCTTGCGCGTATTTGAGTATCTGATTTTGTACAACAGCAGGGGGAGTTATGAGCTATCGCAGGAGCGGTGTGAACTATATACTGTGGGCGCTGTATGGCCTGACGGTCTGTGCGGCGCTCACCAGGCAGGCAGAATCCGTGTGCCTTCTGTTTGGATGGGAGGAAGTCCAGTGGTACCTGCTGGCGGCGGCAGGCTGTATCGGTCTTCTGTTCCTCGTTCTGTTCCTTCCGGCCCATCTGCTTGCCGGCAGATGGGGCAGAACAGAAAAGGAAAAAAGAGGTAAAAAAAGCCGCTCCGGAAGAAAGGCGGCGGAAGGGCTCTATCTGATCCTTTTAATTGCAGTTTCTCTGTCTCTGCGTCTGCTTACCGGGGAAGCTGCCGCAGCCGGAGCGCAGGGGGCGGAGAGCACCCTGACAGCGTTCTCCGGCTTTCCCTTTGCTTCTCTTACGTTTTCTTCCCTTTATGCCTGGCTCAAACTGATTCTGTCCGCCTGGGCGGGGGAGGGAATTTTTGCTGCAGTTTTTTTGCTGCCCTTATATGAGACTCTGGGAGTTCTTCTGTTTTATCCGGCGCTTCGTTCCCTTGCGGGAAGGCTTCCCGCTGTGACGGTAACCGCTGTGCTGGCATTTCTTCCTGTCCTTCCCGGACGTGATGCGGCAGGCGGGGCTGACGGATTTTTTCTGACGGCGGCAGCCATTCTGCTCCTTCTTTCTTCCCGATACGTGGAAAGTCTTTCGATGGAACCCTTTACTCCGAAAAGCTGGCCGGTCTGGGCAGCGTTCTGCGGCTTGTTGACAGGAGCCGCTGTATTTCTGGATTCTGCTTTTTTTTCCCTCCTGATATTTCCCATATGGGCCGCCCTTTTTGTCCTTCCGGCGAAAGGAGCGGTTCAGAGTAGACGCAGGGAAAAGGCCGGTGCGGAGTCCGGAAAAGGGCGGAGGTCTTCTTCCGGACAGGTAAAAAACGGAAAGCGAAGGGCGGCGGGAATCGCTGTCCTGCTTTTGGCGGCCGTATTGGGATATGCGGCCATTCTGACGGTTCAGGTATGGCTTTCCGGGGAAGAAGTTCTGACCGTCCTTGTGGAAAAATATGGCATTTGGAAAGGCGCTTTCGGCCGGTTTTCCCCTGCGTTTCCGGAAAATGAAGTTTTCTGGCTGATACCGGTGGTCTGTCTCTGTATTTTGTATATTTTCGGATTCTTTGACCAGCGGGGAAATGTGGGAAGCATATGGCTCCCTTCCTTTCTCTTTTCCACAGTTCTGTATCTGCTGGTGCAGTATGGCGGAGCGGAACGCGCGCTGGCGCTGCTGTGCTGGCTGATCATGGCCGGGATGGGGCTTCACAGCGTCTTCTGTCCGGAAACCGGGCGGAAAGAAAGCAGAGAGAAAAAAGAGGAGGCGGATGTCCCTGCATCCTCTGCCCTGCAAAAAGAAGATGAATTTACACCGGGAAAGCTTCTGACGGGAGATATTCCCTCAGGAGCTGTTCTTCCGGGAGAACCTCTTCCCAATCCGCTTCCTGTTCCGAAAAGGCATGAACACAGAGAGATGGATTATGCCTTCGAACCGGGAGAAGATGAGATGTTTTTTGATATCGACCGGGTGGAAGAGGGAGACGATTTCGATTATCAGTGAATAAAATGGTTTTTCCTTGAAAGAATAAGGTGGAGAGGATTCTGAGCGCTGCGGGAGTTTTGCCCGGCGCAGGAGTAAAAGACAAGGAGAAGCCAGACTATGGGAATATGGATTGATACGGAGGATTATTACGGGAGAAGGCCGGGAATGAAGCACCTGGCGGAAGCAGTGGCACAGGCGGAGAGGGATCGGGCGGAGAATTCCCGCCGCGGTTCCTCTTCGGACGTGGATGGAAAAACGAAGACCGGGGAGGACGCGGACAGCAAGCAGGAGCGGGAACGCCAGAGGGACGAGCGGATTGAGCAGACAGGCCAGCTCACGCTGGAGCGGCATGGCGAGGAGGAACGGGCGATCCATATGATCAGCATCATCGGGGAGATAGAAGGCCACGATAACCTGAGCAGCTCCTCCAAAACCACCAAATATGAACACATCCTGCCGCAGCTTGCGGCGATTGAGGACAGCAGCAGGATCGAAGGCCTGCTCATTCTGCTGAACACCATGGGCGGCGATGTGGAAGCGGGGCTGGCCATCGCGGAAATGATCGCCTCTCTGAGCAAGCCCACGGTCTCTCTGGTTCTTGGAGGCGGCCATTCCATCGGCGTTCCCATAGCGGTGAGCGCAGATTATTCCTTTATCGTTCCGTCAGGAACCATGGTCATTCATCCGGTCCGGATGAGCGGTACCGTGATCGGTGCACCGCAGACCTTTGACTATTTCAAACAGATCCAGGACAGGATCACCGGATTCGTCTGTTCTCACTGCGCTCTGTCCAGAAGCAGGATGGAGGAGATGATGATGGAAACCGGAATGCTCACCAAGGATCTGGGTACCATCCTTGTGGGCAGACAGGCGGTGGAAGCAGGACTGATCAACGAGGTGGGAGGCATTAAGGAGGCGATTGCGAAGCTGCATGAGATGGCGGCGGAGATGGAGGGGTGAAGTGGAGGATGACAAGATCTCTTTTTCGTGGTATACTAACTTCGATTCAGTCTGTGATCTTACAGACGATATGAACAATGGTGGAAGCAGCAGGCCGCCGGGTTTACTGTTTCCACGGCTGTTTGGCCGGGGCGTCGCAAACAGCCATGACGGCGGAAGGAAAATCGCTGCCGCGGTTTTCTCCGTTCCGTCGCTGACGTCCCGGAATGGAGATTAGAATGGCATCAACTTCAGGAAGCAGGTCAGGCACAGGGAAAAAAAGTACATCTTCTTCCAGAACGAGAAGCGGCTCCGGCAGGTCAGGCGGCAGCAGAAAACGGACGAAGGGCAGAAAACAGGAGGAACGCGCGATTGCGAATGAAATTGTTCTGATTGGAGTATTCGCACTGTGTGTTCTGCTCTTTTTATGTAATTTCGGCGTGATAGGTCCGGTTGGAAACGCTGTGAGCAGCGTGATGTTCGGCTTATTCGGCATGGTGGCCTATGTGGTCCCCGTGCTTGTTTTTGTGGGACTGGCCTTTGGACTGTCCAATCGCGGCAATTTCTTTGCCTCTCTGAAAATAGCGGCGGGGATTCTGCTTTTTATCCTGATCGGTGTTGTGCTGGAGCTGATCGGAGGGGAAGCGGCATCGATGGAAAGCTATTCTGTTGTGACCCTTTATACATCAGGAGCGGAAACAAAGATGGGCGGCGGCGTTCTGTCCGGATCTTTTGCATGGCTTCTGGAGCATTTCCTGGGGATGGTCGGTGCCGTGCTTCTTGTGATCGTGCTCTCCATCATCTGTCTGGTGATCGTGACGGAAAAATCCTTTGTGGGCGGTGTAAAAACAGGAAGCCGCAGGGTTTATGAGTCCGCCAGAGAGGATGCCATCGCCCGGAAGGAGCGGGCGAGACAGAGACGGGAAGAGCAGGAAAGCCGGAGGGCGCAGGAAGCGAGAAGGCGGGAGGAAGAGGAAGCGCGTCTGGATGCGGAGAAGATTCTCCGCATGGATAAAAAGGTTTTCGGTGTGATGCCTAATTTGACGCTTTCAGAGGATACAAGAGCAGCCGGTGCGGAGAATGTGCCGCATACATCATCCTCCGGCATGGGAAAGGCAAAAACGGAAATTCATGACGAAAAGGGAACGGATAATCTGATTGATTTTGAAAAAATCCGTATCCATTCTGCCGCTCTTGAACAGGTAGAGGAAGAGCGGGCTGAGAAGCCGGAAAACGAAAAGACCTCCTTCTTCCGCCGTGAGAAGAGAGAAGCGGGACAGGAGATGCCGGAGAGAAAGGCGCCGGCATTCCGAAAAGATAAAGAAGCGTATGACGACCCGCTGCCCAAAGCCTGTCGGAATGCGGATGTCTTTCGGGATATGCAGATGATGAAACCGATTCATATAACGGCGGAACCCATTGGGGAGCAGAATGAAGAGAAACAGGAAGCGCTTTGGATGGAGGAAAAAGCGGCAGCCTTCGCGGAAGTGGATTCCGCGGAAGAGTTTGTCGAAGATACGGCGGATTCCGGTGATGCTGAAGACCTCACTGAACACGATGAGATGGCAGCGGAAAAAACGGATGCCTCTATGGAGTATGAGGATGCGCCGGATGATGAAAATGTAGTTGTGGTTCCGGAAGAGAAAGAGACGGATAAGCGCGGGGAACCGGAATTTTCCGGGATCCGTTTGGCGGAGGGAGAGGTCCCGGCTTCCGTAGAAAAAGAAGCGGCGGGAAAGCCTGACAGAGCATCCCGTGCGGTGGCTGTAAAAGAAGCGGCAGAGGTGGTGCCGAAGGCTTCACCGCCAAAGCCCAAGGCACCGCCCAGACCCTACCAGTTCCCGCCCCTGTCCCTGTTGAAGAAGGCGGAGAACAAAAACGGCCAGGATGCGGCCAGAGAGCTGAGAAACACGGCAGCGAAGCTGCAGCAGACCCTTGCCACCTTCGGCGTGAAGGTGACGATCACGGATATCAGTCAGGGACCGGCTGTAACCCGCTATGAGCTGCAGCCGGAGCAGGGTGTTAAGGTGAGTAAGATCGTCGGGCTTTCCGACGATATCAAGCTGAATCTTGCAGCGACCGACATCCGAATAGAAGCGCCCATTCCGGGAAAGGCGGCCATCGGCATTGAGGTGCCGAACAAGGAAAACACGGTCGTCAGCCTCCGGGAGCTTCTGGAAAGCAAAACCTTCCGGGAATTTCCGTCAAAGCTGGCCTTCGCGGTGGGCAAGGACATCGCCGGCAAGGTGGTGGTTTCCGACATCGCCAAAATGCCTCATATGCTGATTGCCGGAGCTACCGGTTCCGGAAAATCCGTCTGCATCAATACGCTGATTATGAGCATTCTGTATAAAGCGAAGCCGGATGAGGTGAAGCTGATTCTGGTGGATCCGAAGGTGGTGGAGCTGAGCGTGTACAATGGCATTCCGCACCTGCTGATTCCAGTGGTCACCGATCCGAAGCAGGCGTCCAGCGCGCTCCACTGGGGCGTCGCGGAGATGGAGAGCCGGTATCAGAAGTTTGCGGACTGGAATGTGCGTGACCTGAAGGGCTATAATAAAAAGGTGGAGGAGCAGAGGAAAAAAGGAAATCCTGATGCGCCGGAACGGCTGCCCCAGATCGTCATCATTGTGGACGAGCTGGCGGACCTGATGATGGTGGCGCCCGGCGAGGTGGAGGAATCCATCTGCCGTCTGGCCCAGCTTGCCAGGGCGGCCGGTATTCACCTGATTATCGCTACCCAGCGGCCTTCCGTGGATGTCATCACCGGCCTGATCAAGGCGAATATGCCGAGCCGGGCAGCGTTTGCTGTTTCCAGCGGCGTGGATTCCCGGACCATTCTGGACATGAACGGCGCAGAGAAGCTGCTGGGAAAGGGCGACATGCTTTTCTATCCGCAGGGCTATCCCAAACCCGCCCGTGTCCAGGGCGCCTTCGTTTCCGATTCCGAGGTCTCCGACGTAGTGGATTTCCTGAAAAATCAGGCGATCGGAAACGTGTATGATGAAGGAATCCTGGAAAAGGTGAAGAGCATGGAAAGCTCGTCCTCTTCTGCCTCCGGAGGCGGCGGAAGCGAGAGAGATTCCTATTTCGAGCAGGCGGGACGGTTCATCATTGAGAAGGATAAGGCGTCCATCGGCATGCTGCAGAGGATGTTCAAGATCGGCTTTAACCGCGCGGCCCGCATCATGGATCAGCTCGCGGATGCGGGCGTTGTGGGCGAGGAGGAAGGTACGAAGCCGAGAAAGATTTTGATGAGCGAGGAGCAGTTCGAACAGTACATAGAAGAAACCCTGTGACGTGCGTAAGAGCGGAGCGGAAGGCTCCGGCAAGGAGGTTTACAGATGAAAACAGATATTGAAATCGCGCAGGAAGCGGTTATGGAGCCCATTGAGAAGGTGGCTGAGAAGCTGGAAATCGGTGCAGACGATCTGGAGCTTTACGGAAAGTACAAGGCGAAGCTTTCGGAGGAATTCATGGCGTCCGTTCAGGACCGTCCGGATGGAAAGCTGATTCTGGTGACGGCGATCAATCCCACACCGGCGGGAGAGGGAAAGACCACCACGAGCGTGGGTCTGGGAGAGGCGTTCGGAAAGCTCGGGAAAAAGGCGGTTATTGCCCTCAGAGAGCCTTCACTTGGACCGTGCTTTGGCATCAAGGGAGGAGCCGCAGGCGGCGGCTATGCCCAGGTGGTTCCCATGGAGGATCTGAACCTGCATTTTACGGGAGATTTTCATGCCATCACCTCTGCCAACAACCTTTGTGCGGCACTTCTTGATAATCATATTCAACAGGGAAACGAGCTGGGCATCGATACCAGACAGGTGGTGTGGAAGCGCTGTCTGGATATGAACGACAGGGTGCTCCGGAATATCGTGGTCGGCCTTGGCGGCAAGGCGGACGGAACGGTCCGGGAGGATCATTTCGTCATCACCGTGGCCACGGAGATCATGGCGGTTCTCTGCCTGGCAGAAAATATGGCGGATCTGAAGCAGCGTCTTTCCCGCATGGTGGTGGCTTACACCTTTGACGGAAGGCCGGTGACCGCGGAGGACATCGGCGCGGTGGGCTCCATGGCGGCGCTTTTGAAGGATGCCATCAAGCCCAACCTGATCCAGACGCTGGAGCATACGCCCGCGCTGGTGCACGGCGGTCCCTTCGCCAATATCGCGCACGGCTGCAACTCCGTAAGAGCCACCAAGACGGCACTGAAGCTGGCAGATTACGTGATCACTGAGGCAGGCTTCGGCGCTGACCTGGGAGCGGAAAAGTTTTTCGATATCAAATGCCGGCAGGCGGGCCTGAAGCCGGATGCGGTAGTGCTTGTGGCGACGGTACGTGCCCTGAAATACAACGGCGGCGTTGCGAAGACAGATCTGGCGGCAGAAAATCTGGACGCGCTTGCAAAGGGAATCGTCAACCTGGAGAAGCATATCGAGAATCTTCAGAAGTACGGTGTTCCGGTGGTTGTCACCCTCAATTCCTTCCTGACCGACACGGAGGCGGAAATCGCCTATGTGAAGCAGTTCTGTGAGGAAAGAGGCTGTGAATTCGCCATTTCCGAAGTGTGGGAGAAGGGCGGAGAGGGTGGAATCGCCCTCGCGGAGAAGGTGCTGGAAACCCTGGAGAAGAAGGAAAGCCATTTCCATGTGCTTTATGAGGACAGTCTGAGCCTTCCGGAAAAGATCGAAGCGGTGGCGAAGGAAATTTACGGTGCAGACGGCGTGGTTTATTCACCCGCCGCAAAGAAACAGCTCGCAAAGCTTGCGGAACTGGGCTTTTCCAACCTTCCTGTCTGCATGGCGAAAACCCAGTATTCCCTTTCGGATAATCCGGCGCTTCTGGGAAGGCCGGAGCATTTTGAAATCAGCGTCAGGGAGGCTTATGTATCTGCGGGGGCCGGTTTCGTGGTGGTTTTGACCGGAGCTGTCATGACCATGCCGGGACTTCCGAAAAAGCCTGCCGCGTTTGGAATTGACATAAACGAAGCGGGACAGATCACGGGACTGTTCTGATGAATGAGGCAGGACGAACCGGCATGGAGGGAAAAATGGCACAGATCATTGACGGGAAGGCGATTTCCCAGACAATTAAGGATGAAGTGAAGCAGGAGGTGGAAGCCCTGTCGGGACAGGGAATCATGGTAACGCTCGCCGTGATTCAGGTGGGGGATAATCCCGCTTCCACGGTTTATGTAAATAACAAAAAGAAGGCGTGCGCATATACGGGAATCCGCTCCCTGTCTTATAACCTGCCGGGAAGCGCGCGGCAGGAGGAGCTGCTGGCCCTGATCGCAGAGCTGAATGAACGGAAGGATGTGAACGGGATTCTGGTGCAGCTTCCTCTGCCGGCCCATATGAATGAGGACGCGGTCATAGAAGCCATTGATCCCAAAAAGGACGTGGACGGTTTTCATCCGCAGAACGTGGGAGCGCTGTGCATCGGAAAGCCGGGCTTTGTTCCCTGTACGCCGGCGGGAATCATCGAGCTTCTGAAGCGCTCAGGCATTGAAATCGCCGGGAAGGAGTGCGTGATGATCGGAAGAAGCAATATCGTGGGAAAGCCCATGGCGCTGCTTCTGCTCCGGGAAAACGGGACAGTGACGGTGGCCCACTCCCGAACTGCGGATCTGAAGTCTGTCGCCGGACGGGCGGATATTCTGGTGGTGGCGGTCGGAAAGGCAAAGATGATCACTGCGGAATATGTCAGACCCGGCGCTGCGGTCATCGATGTGGGGATGGACCGGGATGAAAACAACAAGCTCTGCGGAGACGTGGATTATGAGGATGTTTCCCGCATTGCGGGCGCGATTACGCCCGTGCCCGGCGGTGTCGGCCCCATGACGATCGCCATGCTGATGAAGAACTGTCTGCAGGCAGCCCGGATGCAGGCAGAAGGATGATGGAATCCTGACAGGAAGGGGTGCCTATGAAATGTCCCAGATGTGGGAGCGAGATGAAGGAGGGCATGCTGTTCTGCGAAAACTGCGGTGAGGAAATCCGGATCGTACAGGATTTTGAACCGGAGATCGATGGAATTGTGACCGGCTTCGATAACGCTTCCAATATCAGACCGGCAAAAGTGAATACGGAAAAAGGGAAAAAGAACGAAGCATCTCATATGCCGGTCCTGAAGAAAAGACATTTCGGCCGGAAAAAAAGGGTATTTTATGCGGCGGGCGGAGCGGCTCTTCTGATTGTATGCGTTTTGGCGGCAGTATTCGTTCTGTGTTTTCGAAATTCGGAGTATCAGTACAAAAGGGCGATGAGATACATACAGGCAGGCGATTATGACGTGGCCCGCGCTTATGCTGAGCAGGCTGTGCGCCTGGCTCCCGATGATTCGGAATATCTGGCGGCCTATGCGGTCTGTCTGGCTCAGACCGGACGGAAGGAAGAAACGGTAACCGTCTGTCTGCGGATTCTTGAGCTGGATGCCTCAAATGAACAGGCCTATCGCGCTCTGATTGCCATTTATGAAGAAGACGGGGAATATGAGAAAATCAATGATCTTCTCCTGTCCTGTCCGGATGAGCAGATCGTAAGCAGTTATCCGGCATACGTGGCGAAGCCGCCGGAATTTTCCTATGAGAGCGGCATTTACGATAAGGCACTTTCTCTGCGCCTGAGCGCGAATACCAGTGGAACCATCTATTATACCATGGATGGGAGCGAACCGGATGAGGACAGCCTGACCTATGCTTCTCCTATTTTCCTGGAGTCAGGAGCTTATCAGATCAGGGCGGTATTTGTGAACCAGTACGGTGTTGAGAGTCAGGAGGCGGAAGGAAACTATTTTGTGGATGTGACGGTACCGGACGCACCGCAGGTTTCTCCGGCGGAAGGAAGCTATTCCCGTCCTACACTGATCACGGTGTCTGGCGGAGAAAACTGCAGGATTTTCTATACTACGGATGGTTCCGAGCCGACACAGGATAAGATGGAGTATACGGGGCCTATTCCAATGCCTGTGGGAGTGACAAAATTCCGCTTTATCTGTTACAGCCTGGCCGGGGCTGCCGGAGGGGAAACGCAGGTTACCTATGCGTTGAATCTGCGTGCATCTCTGAGCATCGAAGCAGCGCGGAATAAGCTTTTGATCGAACTGATAGCTGCGGATGTGATTCAGGATATGAGCGGTACGGTGGAAACCGGGACCGGACATTATGTATATAATTATCGTTATGCTGTGACCATAGACGGCGCAGATTACTATCTGTACCGCGAGTACTACGAGGACGATGCCGGAAACAGCGCGGCGACCGGTACGGATTATGTGGTCGATATCATGAATGGAACATGCTATAAAGCGGTGCAGGCTGCAGAGGCTTCCGGGAATGCGTCTGCAACAGACGGGGAACCGGAGTCTGCAGGGCGACAGGGGAAAGGCGCAGTGGAACCGGATGCGAAGCTGCATCAAGCGGAAAAATCCCCGGAGGATCCCTGGAGCAGCCTGACGCTGCAGGAAATAGATTCTCAGGATAAAAATCCTGAAGCAGATGCCGGGGAAACAGATTCCCGGGGGACAGATGCCGGGGCGACGCCGGAATGAAACAGGTAGACATGCAGACATGCTGATGTCAGAATGGAGGAAAACATGTATCAGATTTTACAGGCAAGAGAACTGACCGCAAACATTTTTGAAATGGTTGTGGAAGCGAAGCGGGTCGCGAAATCCTGCGAGCCGGGACAGTTTGTGATCGTCAGAAAGGCTGCGGACAGCGAACGGATTCCGCTGACGATCTGTGATTATGACAGAGAAGCGGGAACGATCACCATCGTGTTCCAGATCGTTGGCGCGGGTACCCTGATGATGTCTGAGCTGAAGGCAGGGGATGCATTCCATGACGTGGTCGGCCCTCTGGGACGTCCTTCCGAGCTGGTGGAGGAGGATCCGGAAAGCCTCTCCAAAAAGAAAATCCTGTTTGTCGCGGGAGGCGTGGGAACCGCTCCCGTCTATCCTCAGGTAAAATGGCTGCATGAGCATGGAGTGGCCGCAGATGTTATCGTGGGGGCGAAGACGAAGGATCTGATCCTCATGGAGGAGGAAATGAAGGCGGTGGCAGGAAACCTGTACATCACCACCGATGACGGTTCCTATGGAAGGAGAGGTATGGTAACCCAGACCATTCAGGATCTGGTGGAAAAGGAAGGGAAGGAATACGATGTCTGCATCGCCATCGGCCCGATGATCATGATGAAATTTGTCTGCAAGCTCACCAAAGAGCTGAACATACCGACTGTTGTCAGCCTGAATCCCATCATGGTTGACGGAACCGGCATGTGCGGCGCCTGCCGCGTGACCGTGGGCGACGAGGTCAAATTTGCCTGCGTGGACGGGCCGGAATTTGACGGACATAAAGTGAACTTTGACGAGGCGATGAAGCGCCAGCAGATCTATAAGACACAGGAGGGAAGGGCTTACCTGAAGGCAAAGGAAGGCGCGACCCACCACGGCGGCTGCGGAAACTGCGCAGATTGAGCAAAACCGGACTTGTTATTCAAAATGGAGGATTACACATGGATGTATTAAAAAAGGTACCCGTCAGGGAACAGGATGCAAAGGTAAGAGCGGCCAACTTTGAGGAGGTCTGCCTGGGATACAATAAAGAAGAAGCGATGGAAGAGGCTTCCAGATGCATTAACTGCAAAAACGCACAGTGCGTAAAGGGCTGTCCGGTATCCATCAACATTCCCGGCTTTATTGAGAAGGTGAAAGAAGGAGATATGGAGGCCGCCTATCAGGTGATCAGCGCTTCTTCTTCCCTTCCTGCCATCTGCGGCCGCGTCTGCCCGCAGGAGAGCCAGTGCGAAGGAAAGTGCATCAGAGGCATCAAGGGAGAGCCCATTTCCATTGGAAAGCTGGAGCGCTATGTGGCTGACTGGGCCAGAGAAAACGGCATTAAGCCAGAAGGCGCTGCGGAAAAGAAGGGTAAAAAGGTAGCCGTAATCGGTTCCGGACCGGCAGGTCTTACCTGCGCGGGAGATCTCGCCAAAATGGGCTATGATGTGACCATTTTTGAGGCGCTTCATGAGCCCGGCGGCGTGCTGGTTTATGGTATTCCTGAATTCCGTCTTCCCAAGGAAGCCGTAGTGAAGAAGGAAATTGAAAACGTGAAGTCTCTGGGCGTTAAAATCGAGACTAATGTGATTGTGGGAAAATCCGTTACCATCGATGAGCTTCTGAATGAGGAAGGTTTTTCCGCCGTATTTATCGGCTCCGGCGCAGGACTTCCCAAATTCATGGGAATCCCCGGTGAGAACGCCAACGGCGTATTCTCCGCCAACGAATACCTGACCAGAAGCAATCTGATGAAGGCCTTCCGTGAGGATTCCGATACCCCTATCATGCGCGGAAAGAAGGTTGCAGTGGTCGGCGGCGGAAACGTGGCCATGGATGCGGCAAGAACCGCTCTTCGCCTTGGCGCTGAGGTACATATCGTATACAGAAGAAGCGAAGAAGAGCTTCCCGCCCGTGTGGAGGAGGTTCATCATGCCAGGGAGGAAGGCATTATCTTTGATCTGCTGACCAATCCTGTGGAGATTCTGGAGGATGAAAACAACTGGGTATGCGGCATGAAGTGCATCCGCATGGAGCTTGGCGAGCCTGATGCCTCCGGCAGAAGACGTCCTGTTGAGATTCCCGGCTCCGAGTTCGTCATCGATTGCGATACGGTCATCATGTCCCTGGGAACATCCCCGAATCCGCTGATTTCTTCCACCACCAAAGGCCTTGAGGTCAACCGGAGAAAGTGTATTGTCGCTGATGAGGAGTATGGAAAAACGTCCAAGGAAGGCGTATATGCAGGCGGAGACGCCGTGACGGGAGCCGCTACGGTAATTCTGGCAATGGGGGCAGGAAAAGCCGGCGCAAAAGGAATAGATGAATATCTGTCCAGATAATACTGCTGCCCGCATTGCGGGCAGCAAAGGCAGATGTATGATTATAAGGAATCGGCAGTTTATTAACCGGACAGACAGCATGGAGGAGACAATGGTTAATCATATTGTGATGTGGAATTTTAACCCGGAGCTTACAGAAGAGGAACGGCAGGAGGCCGGCAGGAAGATCCGCCGGATGTTCCTGCACGTGGGAGAAGTGGTAAAGGGCGTGTTCAGCCTTCAGGTTTATACCAATGAGCTGGCATCCAGCAACCGGGATATCGCCCTGATCTCCCGGTTTGAGACGCTGGACGATCTTGCGGCCTATCAGCTCCATCCGGAGCATGTGAAGGCAGCGGCCTATATCAAGACCGTTGCCTGTGACCGCACCTGCTTTGATTATGTGGATTCGGAAGAATAACTGCGGCGCAAAACGATAATGCGCATATTGCAGCCGCATCCATGCAGAATGGAGGAGACTTATGCCCTGGTGTCCAAAATGCAGAAATGAATACGTTGAAGGGGTAACCGTGTGCGCGGACTGCGGTTGTGCGCTGGTGGATTCTCCGGAGGAGTATTCCCGCGCCGAGCTGGAGCAGGGCGCACAGGATAAAATGCAGGAGCTGGTGCGTTTCCTTACTGCAAACGGAGTTGCGGGCGCAAGGATGGAGGAAACGGAGCTTCCGGAGGAAACGCTGGTCACGGTGGAGGAAAAAGAGCTTACAAGGGCCGAACGATATAAGACCGTTTTCCTGAAGGAGTGGGCAAAGGAACATCCGGAAGAACAGGAAGAAAAAATGGAAGCAGCACCGGAGGAAATGGCAGAAGCTTATGAAACGGAGCTACAATCCGGACAGCAGGAAGGGATGGCCCGGACGGAGACAAAGGGCCTTTCCGGCTCTCCTGTCTATGAGAATGCTTCCCAGAAAGCGGAAAGTTTCCGATCCGGGGCCTGGATGCTGATTTTTGTGGGAGTGGCTGGCCTGATCCTTCTGGCACTCGCCATCGCGGGCTTTCTGCCCGTGCATCTTGCCGGGGTTTCCGGAGTCCTTTCCGGCCTTGTGATGGGCGCGCTGTTTGTGGCGTTCCTGATATCCGGCATTTCTTCCCTGAAAACCTCACGCCAGCTGGAAGGAAAGGCAAAGGAGGAATCCGATCTGAGAGAGGAGCTGCTTGACTGGTGCAGGACTCATCTTTCCGCAGAGCAGATTGATGCTTCCATTGAAGAGCTTCCGGAATCCGAAGAGGAACGCTACTTCAGACGGACGGAACGGATCAGGAGTCTGATCGTACGGGATTTCATGAATCTGGATGAGGCTTATCTGGAAAGCTTTGTGGATGAGATCTATACGGAGTATTTTGACGCGCCGGAGGAAATATGAAAATATGAAATTCTCCATTTTATGCGTTGGAAAAATAAAGGAGAGCTTTTACCGCGATGCGGTCGCGGAATATGCAAAGCGTCTGTCCCGCTATGGAAAGCTGGAAATTATGGAAGTGGCGGATGAAAAGACGCCGGACGAGCCCAGCGAGGCACAGCGGCTTCAGATTCTGAAAAAGGAAGGAGAGCGGCTGAAAAAAGTCCTGGCAAAGGACGCTTTCCACGTGGCGCTTGCCATTGACGGGCAGAAGATGGATTCCGTCCGTTTTGCTGCCCGGCTGGAACAGCTCGGCGTTTCCGGGGTCAGTCATGTCCAGTTCCTGATCGGAGGCTCTCTTGGTCTGGACCGGGAGCTTCTGGACGGCGCTGATCTGAAGCTCAGCTTTTCCGATATGACCTTTCCCCATCAGCTCATGCGGGTGATCCTTCTGGAGCAGCTCTACCGGGCGTTTCGCATTATAAACGGGGAGCCGTATCATAAATAAGTTCTTGCACCACAGGCCGCTTTGTGATATGATGTCAGAAGTTTGAAGAAAGGGAGGTGGCTTGATGTCGACTGTTCGCTGATAGATGGACAATAAAAATTTTCTCACCCCACATCTGTGTGATGAGTTTTTTTGTCGTACCTGTTTGCGGACAGCTTCATCTGGCCACCTTTGATGCGGAAAGGATGGCGTGCGCGGCACGTCTTCTGCTGCTTTCGGAGCATTTTTTCAGGAAGCAGAGAAGGACTGTTTTCTGTGCCGGGAAATAACCGGGGCAGAGCCGGATATATGGAATCTGTGCATATATCCTGAGAGACATGGATGATTATCGGTAAACAGGCAGACGGATAGCTCGGTGAGGCGGGTTATTCGTTTTTTATTGTCTGTCAAAGGAAAAAGGAGAAAGAAATGACAATCAGATCAGAAAAGACTTTGAGAGGATTTTTATTATGGAATATGAGAAGGAAATCTACAGGTGCCCAAACTGCGGCTGGACCTCCATGGAGAAAAGCGGCGGTAGGGATCACTGTCCCAACTGCCTGTGTGGAATTCACAGGGAAGATATCGGATACGGGGAATGCGGCGGAACCCAGGAACCGGTGAGCGTCTGGATCAGGGAAGACGACCGCTGGGAAATCATTCAGAGATGCCGCCTGTGCGGAAAAATGACGGCTTCTGCCGTCACGGGTGACGACAACCGCATCAAGCTTTTGTCGGTTGCGTCAAAGCCGCTGTCTTTTCCGCCGTTTCCCATTGAAAAGATGGAAGAGCTGACCAGAATCATGGGAGGCAGCGGAGAGCTTGAGAAGGGTACAACAGGAGGACATCAGAATGAACAGAGAAAATAAGAAACGGAAATATGATAAAAAATACTTCAGAACACATCCCTGCACGGATTCTTTTACCTGCAGGGTCTGCGGCTGGCCGGTGGTTTCGGCGGGAGCCGGAAGCGGCCACAGAAATCACTGTCCCAACTGCCTGTACAGCGTCCACCTGGACGAGGAGCCGGGTGACCGGGAATCCACCTGCCATGGCCGCATGGAACCGATCGGTGTGTGGGTCAGGAAAAACGGGGAGTGGGCAATCGTTCACAGATGCGTGAAGTGCGGAAAAATCGCTTCCAACCGTATTGCAGCGGACGATAATCCGATGAAGCTTATGGCTCTTGCCATGCGTCCGTTCGGCAGCGCGGTGATTTCACGGGATGCGATCAGGAGCATGACCGCGGCCATGGAACGCAGATGAACGGCTGTCCCGCTGTATTACGTTCTGGAATGGAGGTAATAATGAATGTTCGGATCAGATCCCTGTATCTGTGTGTGACGGATATGGACAGGGCGATTGATTTTTATGAAAAATTTCTGGAAAGGCCGGTTCTGAAAAGGGATGAGGTATACAGTGTATTTGAGGCGGATGGTTTCCGCCTCGGGCTGTTTGCTTTTCAGAAGGCAGGAGAAGAGCATGTGTTCGGCAGCAACTGTCTGCCCAGCATTGAGGTGGAGGATCTTGAGACGCTGCGGCAGAAGCTTTCCGGACTTCCCGTCTGTTTTCCCCTTTCCAGAATCGGAAGCAACTGGGTTGCGGAATTCGTGGACTGCGAAGGAAACCATGTCGAGCTGACCGCTCCGGTGAGTAAGATGGAGGCGGACAGCCTGCCGCAGGCAGGAAAAGAGATACCGGCGGAAGAAAGGCCGGATTTCTGGCAGGAGGGAGCGGTATATTATGAATGGGGAAAGATCCGGATCCGCGCAATCAGAGAGTCGGACCCTCAGGTGATCTGTGCGGAGGAGGTGGCCCAGGGCTGGGTAAATCAGACGGAGGAAAAATATTACAACAGGATTTCAGACCATGCGGCGCATAAGTCAATCAGCATGGTAGCGGAATATGAGGGAAATACGGCAGGGTATATCAACGTATATCCCAACTCGCCCTGGGGGCCCTTCGCCGGTAGCGGCTGGTGTGAAATCGTGGATTTCGGCGTGCTGGGAAAATACCGCCGCCGCGGGATCGGCACGGCCCTTATGGACTGTGCGGAAAAAATCTCCGGAACATTTGCGGATACGGTTTATCTGGCGGTCGGCCTGCACGACGGCTATGGAAGCGCCCAGAGAATGTACTGTAAGCGAGGCTATATTCCGGACGGCTCCGGCGTCTGGTATCACAACGCTCCGGCAGAGGCATACGGACAGGTATGCAATGACGACGAGCTGAACCTGTATTTCAGCAAACGGCTGAGATAAAGAGCGTGAAGCCGGAGAAAGCGGCATTTCGAGGAAAAGGGCATGGGCCATGCCGTACCGGTCATATACTGGAGCATGAGCAGAATTGGAAGAAAAAAGAAAAAAGCGGCACCAAATCAGCGGCCTGCGCCTTTTGTGCCTTTTGTGCCCGGAAGGAAGGAGCAGCTTGCGGAGTCTCTGAAGCTTCCCAAGGATATGCTTCTCGGCGCTTCCATCCTGACCATGACGGGAAGTCATGAGCTCTGGGTGGAAAATTATAAGGGAATCATCGAATATACGCCTCAGTCCATCATCCTGCAGGCAAAAACCGGACAGATCTCCATCTGCGGCTGCGGTCTGGTCATTGATTATTACACCAATGAGGACATGAAGATCATTGGGAATATCAGGTGCGTCAGCTATCTGTGACCGGGCGGAGGAAAGGGTGTGCTGGATGTTTTGGATGTAAAAAAAATGTTCCGATATCTGCAGGGGTATCTGAAGATCAGAGTATGGGGGTATTCTCCGGAGCGCTTCATGAACCTGTGCGGCAGCCGCGGTATTATGCTGTGGGATATCACGCGACGGGAAGCGGATTATCTGATGTATATCAGCCTTTCGGGTTTTTTCAGGCTTCGGCCGATTGTGAGAAAGACGGGAACGCGGGTTGCAGTCCTGGAAAGATGCGGCCTGCCCTTTCTGATTCGCAGAATGCGGAAAAGGAAGGTCTTCGTTATGGGGCTTCCCGCCTGCCTCGCCTTTCTCATCATCATGTCCCGTTTCATCTGGGCCATTGATTTTGAGGGAAACAGAGCGGTTACTGACGATATGCTCATGGATTTTCTGGTGGAGAACGGCGTGGAGTACGGAACGGCAAGAAGCGGCATCGATATCGGACAGCTGGAGGAAAAGCTGCGGGAAACCTTCGACGGGATCACCTGGACCTCCATTACCATTGATGGGACGAAGCTGATTGTGAATATCCGGGAAAACGACCTGGTTATGACGGAGGAGGAAACGGAGGAGGCGCTTGAAGGTTATCCCGGAAGCGATCTTCTTGCCACACAGGACGGGACTGTGGTCTCCATTCTGACCAGAAAGGGCGTACCGCAGGTGACCGCCGGGATGGCGGTCAAAAAGGGGGATGTGCTCGTCTCCGGAGCCGTTCCCGTTCTTGCGGATGACGGAACCGTGAGGGAATATCAGTACTGCCATGCCGATGCGGATGTGGTGATCGCTTATGAAGTGACCTGTGAAGAAACACTTGCTCTGAATTATGAATATAAAAATTATACGGGCAGGGAAAGAAAGGATTTTTTCCTTTCCATCGGCGGAAGGCAGTTTGTGTTCCGGCCGGGGCGCTGCCGCTTCCTGAAATATGACACCGTGATGGATACCAGACAGCTGAAGGTCCTGGGACAGATTTATCTGCCCTTTTACTATGGGTTTGAGGTAAAAAGGGAATACTTTGAGGTGGAAGCCGTCTATGAAGAGGAGCAGGCGGAGGAAATCCTGGAAGGACGTCTGGAGAAAAAAATCGAAGGTTTGTATGATTTGGGGGTTCAAATCATGCAAAAAAATGTTACAATAAATACAGTCGGCGGTTCTGCTTTCCTGAACGCGGTTTTCGAGGTGGAAGGAAAAACGGGCCAGTCAAGACCGCTGTCCGGCGAACAGCCGGAGCCGGCCGCCGAAGAGGAAACGTAAAGACAGGAGCAGTCAATGGAGCAGTATGAGAAACAGATTGAACTGGACGCAGCTCATACCCTGGATGTGTTCGGTGATTATGACAGGCATTTAAAAAGAATTGAAAAGATTCTGCAGGTAACAATCATTGACCGGAACGGTACTGTCCGGATCCGCGGGCTGAAAAGGCATGTGGAGCAGGCGGCGGACGTTCTGCAGCGGCTGCAGGAGCTGTCGGAAAGGGGAAACCTCATTCAGGAACAGAATGTGGAATATGCGATAGAGATGAGTATGGAAGACAATACGGATGCGCTTCTGGAAATCGATGGGGATCTGATCTGCCACACCGTGAGCGGAAAGCCCATCAAGCCCAAGACTTTGGGACAGAAGCAGTATGTGGATGCCATCCGGGACAATATGATCGTATTCGGCATGGGGCCTGCCGGAACGGGAAAAACCTATCTCGCCATGGCGATGGCGATTACAGCCTTTAAAAATAACGAGGTGGAGCGGATCATCCTGACCCGCCCTGCCATTGAAGCCGGAGAGAAGCTGGGCTTTCTTCCCGGTGATCTGCAGAGCAAGGTGGATCCTTACCTGAGGCCCCTCTATGATGCGCTTTACCAGATCATGGGGGCGGAGAGCTTTGCGAAAAATATGGAGAAGGGCCTGATCGAGGTGGCGCCGCTTGCCTATATGCGCGGGCGTACGCTGGACAACGCTTATATCATCCTGGATGAGGCGCAGAACACCACGCCGGCGCAGATGAAGATGTTCCTGACCAGAATCGGCTTCGGATCCAAGGTGATCATCACGGGAGACGCCTCCCAGAAGGATCTGATGCCCGGGACACGGTCCGGTCTTGACGTGGCGGTGAAGGTGCTGCAGAAAATTGAGGGCATCGCTTTCTGCAGTCTGACCAGCCGGGATGTGGTGAGACATCCTCTGGTGCAGAAGATCGTAAAGGCATATGAGAATTACGAAAGAAAAGAGGCCGCAGCTCATTCTGAAAGGCGTGAGCCGGAAGGAAAAGCGCGGTTTGCCGGAAGGAAACGGCAGGGGAGAAGCGGCAGATGACGGTTTATGTAGAAAATGAGATCGAAACGGAATTTCCCTTCGATCCGCTGGAGGTGGCGTCCCAGGTGGCGGAGGCGGCTCTGGATGCGGAGGGCTGTCCGTATGAAACGGAGATTAACGTGCTGATTACGGACGATGAGGGAATCCGGGTTTATAACAGAGAGTATCGGGGCATCGACAGCGCGACGGACGTGCTTTCCTTTCCCAATGTGCCCTTTGAGCATCCGGCGGATTTTTCCGCCGCAGAGGAATCGGAGGCGGACTGTTTCCAGCCGGACAGCGGGGAGCTGATTCTGGGAGACATCATTATTTCCTGTGATCACGTCAGGGAACAGGCAGAAGCCTACGGGCACAGCCAGAAGCGGGAATTTGCCTTCCTTGTGGCGCACAGCATGCTGCATCTGTGCGGTTATGACCATATGGAACCTCAGGAGGCGGCCGTCATGGAGGACAGGCAGGAGAAGATCCTGCAGGGGCTTAATATTACAAGACAGATCAGAGACTAAGGACAGGAAGGTGCCTCTGGCACCGGGAAAGCGTACATGAGAGGGAATACAGGAGCGATACAACGAAACAGAAAATCAGGACAGAGGGAGAGGATATCTTCCCGCCGACCGGAACAGCATGGCGGAAGAGGACACAGGGGAAACGGCCTGCTGACCGGACTTGCCTTTCTGGCGGGAGTGCTGGCGGTCTGGAAAAGGATCCCGCTGACCAATCTGATAGGAGATAACGGCAACGCTTATTTCGGCATGGCCTATGATACCTGGATGTTTTTCTTTCTGCTGTGTGGCTTTTGCATGCAGACGGTTGCGGCAAGGCTGATGGCGGCAAGAAGTGCAAAGGGGCGTTATCGGAATACACGCCGTGTCTGGAACGCGGCGCTTCTTTATGCGGCGGTGCTCGGAATCGCAGGAAGCGCGGCCATGCTGCTTTCGGCGGGTGTTTTGTCATCCGGCCTTTTCCGGGCAGGAACGGCGGCTGTAGTGATCCGGTGTATGGCGCCGGCGGTCTTCGTCGCCTCGCTTCTCGGCGCTCTGCGCGGCTATTTTCAGGGAATGGGCAGCATGGTGCCTACGGCTCTTTCCCGGTTCGTGGAGGAGCTTGCGGGCTTTCTTCTCATGTTTGCCCTCGTGTCGGGTATGGGGGGATATGGAAAAAAGGTTGGGGCTCTCCTGCTTCAGCCGGATTATGAGCAGGCGTTCGGGGCTGCGGGTGCGGCGCTTGCCTTCCTGCTTGGAAGTCTGATTTCCCTTCTTCTGCTCGCCGTGCTTTATTTCCTTTTCCAGGGAAGCTTTCGGCGCAGGGAAAGGAAGGATACCGGTAAGGAGACGGAAAGCTACCGCCGCATCGGCCGTCTGATAGCAGGGGCGGCGCTTCCGGTTATTCTGACCGGATTCGTCATGCAGGGAAGCTTTATTCTGGATCAGGTTCTGTTTCTGCAGATCATGCCTTCGGGCGCGGCTGCGGTCGCCCAGTGGGGAATTTACACGGGAAAATACAGGATTCTATCCGGTATTCCAGCCATGCTTGCAACGGCTGTCTGTACCGGCCTGATCCCCTCTCTTCAGGCTTCCGTCACGGGTATGAATCCGGGACGGGCAAAGGAAAAGGCCTTTCTCATGCTGAAGCTGGCCCTGGCGGTGTCCCTGCCTCTGGCAGTTTATTTCGCAATTACGGCGGATAACCTGGTGCCGGCCCTCTTTACGGCAGGAGATATGGAGACGGCTGCGGGCCTTCTGCGGATCGGAAGCGTGGCAATCGTTCTTCAGGCTCTGGCGATCGCAGTCGCCTGTATTCTCCAGGGGCTGGAACGGGAAAGACTTCTGTTTGGAAGTGCTGGTATTTCTCTGATCGTACATATCATTCTGCTGTATTTTCTGCTTCATGGCTCCGGCATGGGGATTGAAGGAGTGGTCTATGCGGTGGCAGGGCTTTACGGCGTCTTTGTGATTCTGGGACTGGTCTGTGTGTTCCGCACGATTTCCTGGAGGACCGACTGGGGAAGACTGATCGGCATTCCGGTCATTTCCAGTGTGGTGATGGGACTGATCGTCTACCTGATGAACCGTTTCCTGGCTGCCGTGATGAGTGTGGGGCTTCTCTGTCTGCTCTGTTTTGCGGCGGGACTGATCATCTATGTTCTTCTGATGCTTTCCATGCGGGCCCTCACACAGCGGGAGTTGAAGAGCATTTCCGGAGGCGGTCTGTTCCTCGCGGTGGGAAGGCTTTTTAAGTTCCTGTAGCAGGCTTTTTTGAATAAACGGCCGGAATAATGCTGATACTTTTGAAAAAGGAACGAAGAAACAGGAGGTTTCTGATGCGTCTTTGGAAGAAAATCAGCATTTATTTCATTTATCCGGCGTGCATGCTGGCGCTTGGGCTTTTTGCCGGGCTCGGCGTGCAGGAATTTTTTTATCCAAACCGGCAGCAGCTTCAGCAGGAGGAGACTGGTGAGAGCCGGGAGACGGAAACGGACGTTTCCCTGGAGGCTGCGGGCGGGCAGGAGCAGGTGATCACGGCGGATACCCGGTACGTGGTGGAGCGGTTTGATCTCACCGATTCCAGCCGGACAGAGGAAGAGGAGCCTTTGCCGGAGCAGTACATCGGGATGAACCGGGAGCAGTTCGTGGAGGCCTGTGAGGTCTATGAGGCTTCGCCCTCGCTTGAGGATCAGAGCAGAGGTTTCCTGTCCATGTATGTGGAACGTTTCTCTGCGGAAGAGGTTGTGGTCCGGAAAAATTATGAAAGCAGCACGAAGCCGGAGGAATTTTATCTGGCGGTGGAGAACAATTATGTGGTGGTCTATGAGGCCGACAAAAAGACCCGTTTCATGTCCACGGGAATTCCGGTGCAGAGCCTTTCCGACGAACTGGCAGAGGAGCTTCTGAATTTTAAATATGTGGGCAGCGAGGCGGAGCTTTATGATTTTCTGGAATCCTATTCCAGCTGAGCGGATGATCCGGTCTCCCCGCGGCCTCAGCGTTACGCTTCGGCATGGAGGTAAATGATGAACAGAAGAAAAACGGGGATTATCGGAGGCGGGGCTTCCGGCCTGATGGCGGCAATTGCCGCGGCAGATAACGGGAAGGGAGCCGGGGATGAGGTTGTTGTCCTGGAAAAAAAGGAGCGGATCGGAAAGAAAATTCTGGTGACAGGGAACGGGAAGTGCAATCTGACCAACCTGTCTTTTTCCATGGAAAAAATCGGGGATTATTACCACGGTGCGCCGGAGGAAAGACTGCACGGCCTCTTCGCCCGTTTTTCACAGGAGGACACCCTGAAGCTTTTTCATGGAATGGGCATGCTGACCACCTCCAGAGAGGGATATGTTTATCCCCTGTCCGGTCAGGCTTCCACAGTTCTGGATACCCTGCGTTTTGAACTGGAACGGCTGCATGTCCGCGTTCTGACGGAATGCCGGATTCTGGGAATCGAACCGCGTAAAAAGGGCGGCTTTCTGGTGCGTACGGAGGAGGAAAATCTGCATTTTGACCGTCTGATTCTCGCCTGCGGTTCTCCTGCCGGACAGAAAGCGGGGGAGGGAATGGACGGATATACCTATGCGGAAACGCTCGGACACCGGGTAATCCGGCCCCGGCCGGCGCTCACCGCGCTCCGCTGTGAGGGCGACTTCTGGAAAAGTCTGGCCGGTGTGCGCTGCAATGCTTCTGTCAGTCTTTTTATTTCGGAAAAAGAGGGCTGTTATCGGGAAGAAGGGGAACTCCAGCTGACGGATTACGGCATTTCCGGCATCCCGGTGTTCCAGCTTTCAAGGCATGCTTCCTGCGCGCTGGCAGAGGGAAAACGGGTGCAGGCCCGGATCGACTTTCTGCCCTCCTTCGCAGACAGTCGGAAGGAGTATGAAAGGATGAGGGAGCAGAAGATCTCTGCCTGTCTCGGCCGCTCGATGGAGGTGCTGTTCTGTGGCCTTGTGAACAAGAAAATCATTCTGGCCCTCTTAAAAAGAAACGGACTCAGGCTGCAGGATACGGTGGAGGAAGGGAACCGGGAGAAAATCTGCCGGGTATTTTCAGACCTGCGGGATTTTCAGGTGCGCGTAAAATCGGTCAACCCCTTTGGAAACGCACAGGTCTGTGCGGGCGGTGTGCCCCTTTCGGAGGTGACGGACCGGATGGAATCAGTGAAGCACCCGGGCCTGTATTTTGCCGGAGAGCTTCTGGACGTGGATGGCCGGTGCGGCGGCTATAACCTTCAGTGGGCCTGGACCTCCGGCTTCCTCGCAGGAAAAGGATGAGAAAGGTCTTGTCCGGAAGAAGGGAGTGCGATATACTCTACTCATTAAGCACCTGAAGGCAAAAGACGAAGAACTTGTGGCCAGCGGCCATAATGGGGGATGGCTTGAACCTTCGGTTTGAATCGAAGAATGGCAGAGCCATTCTTCTCCTGAATTTAGTGCTGCCTGCGGTGGCGAAAAGAAGAGGAAAAGATGATACAGATCAGACAGTTGAAGCTCATGCCGGGTCACAGCGGCCGGGAGCTAACAGAAAAGGTGGCGCGCACCCTGCACATCCGGCCGGAGGAAATCGTTTCTCTGCGGGTGGTCAGGCAGTCCATAGATGCCAGAAAGAAGCCGGAGATCCGGCTGATCTATACGGTTGATGTTCAATTGCAGGGAGGACGGGAAAAGAAAATTCTTGCCTCCTGCAGGAAAAATCCGGATGTGGGGCCTGCGCCCGAGGTGCGCTATCATTTTCCGGAGCCGGGAGAGGAAATCCTGGACGAAAGGCCCCTCATTATCGGCACGGGCCCGGCGGGGCTTTTCTGCGGATATCTGCTGGCGAGGGCGGGATACCGGCCGCTGCTTCTGGAACGGGGAGAGGATGTGGAGAGCCGTACCAGGCGGGTGGAAGAGTTCTGGAAAACGGGAGCGCTTGACCCGGATTCCAACGTGCAGTTCGGAGAAGGAGGTGCGGGCACCTTTTCCGACGGCAAGCTGAACACGCTGGTAAAGGACCGGGACGGCAGGAATGCCGAGGTCCTGAAGATCTTCGTGGAAAACGGCGCGCCGGAGGAGATCCGGTATGAAAGCAGACCGCATGTGGGAACGGACGTGCTGTCCCGGGTGGTGAAGAACATGCGGGAGCAGATCCTTTCCTGGGGCGGAGAGGTGCGCTTTTCGGCCAGGGTAACGGAGCTTGTGATCGAAGGCGGCAGGGTGCGCGGCGTGGTCTGTGAAAGCGGAGAGCGCATTGAAGCCGGAGCTGTCGTTCTGGCCATCGGCCACAGCGCCCGGGATACTTTCGCCATGCTGGAGAAAAAAGGGATTCCCATGGAGGCGAAGTCCTTCGCCGTGGGCTTTCGGGTGGAGCATCCCCAGGAGCTGATAAATCTGTCCCAGTACGCACAGCGAAGTCCCGGTCATCTGCCTCCGGCCTCCTACAAGCTCACCGCGAAGACCTCGGAGGGAAGGGGCGTGTATTCCTTCTGTATGTGCCCCGGCGGATATGTGGTCAACGCTTCCAGCGAACCCGGACGGCTTGCGGTAAACGGCATGAGCTACAGCGGCAGGAACGGAAAAAATGCCAACAGCGCGATCATCGTTTCCGTGACGCCGCAGGATTACGGCGCCGGCGGTCCGCTTGCCGGCATTCATTTTCAGCGTGAACTGGAGGAGAGGGCCTTTCAGGCGGCCGGCGGTGCGGTGCCCGTACAGCGGTATGCGGACTATGCCGGGACGGAGCGGGAGGACGGAAACAGAAAGAACACGGCAGCGGAGACTGACGGTGCTGTGAGGGAAAAGAAGGAGCGTCATGTTCCGTCCGATTTCACACCGGCCATCAAGGGCGCCTGGAAATTTGCCGATTTGCGGGATATCCTCCCTCCTTCGGTGAGAAAAGCCTTTCTGGAAGGGATGGAGGCTTTTGACCGGATCATACCGGGCTTTGCGGATGATGCGGTCTGTCTTTCCGGAGTGGAGAGCAGAACCTCCTCTCCGGTGCGTATTCCAAGAGACGAGACCCTGCAGTCCTCGGTGAGGGGACTCTATCCCTGCGGAGAGGGCGCAGGCTATGCGGGCGGGATCACCTCGGCAGCCATGGACGGCATGCGGGTGGCGGAGGCGATTGCCGCCAGGTATCAGATTTTTCAGGAGGATGCGTGTAAAACGCTTACATATGGAGAAAACGATGGAACAGTATCGGAATAAACTAAAAAGTAAAAAGAGGATCGTCGTCAAAATCGGGTCGTCCTCCCTGCAGCATCCTCAGACAGGAGAGCTGGATTACATCAAACTGGAGGTTCTGGTGCGGGAGCTGTGCAACCTGAAAAATCAGGGAAAGGATGTGGTGCTCGTCACCTCCGGAGCCATTGCACAGGGAAGAAGAGCCATGCACTTAAGCGATGAGGATTTCAGCCAGAACCGCATCGCCATGAAACAGGCCTGTGCCGCCATCGGCCAGGCGCGGCTGATGATGACCTATGAGCGCATTTTTGCGGAATATAATCAGGTGACGGCCCAGATCCTTCTGACCAAAAATACAGTGGTTGACAATCTGAACCGCTACAACGCCCATAACACTTTTACCCAGCTTCTGAAGATGGGTGTCATCCCGGTGGTCAACGAAAACGATACGGTTGCCACCTATGAGCTGGAGCTGGATAACGATACCCTGTCGGCCATTGTGGCGGCTCTGATCGGAGCGGATCTGCTCATCCTGCTTTCCGATATCGATGGGCTTTATACCGATGATCCCCGGAAGAACCCGGATGCAAAATTTGTAGATCTGGTGGAGGAGCTGAACGATACCCACATGAATATGGCAAAGAACAGTACGGGAAGCAGCGTGGGCACCGGAGGCATGAATACGAAGCTTACGGCGGCCAGAATCGCCACCAGGGCAGGAGCAGACATGCTGATCGCCAACAGCCGGGATGTGCGGATCATCCACAGGCTGATGGACGGACAGAATCTGGGCACGCTGTTTGTGGCCCACAGGGATGAGGATTTTGATCTTCCCGGCTTTGTATCGAAGCTGAACCAGTAGAGGCTTCACGGACGCGTATCGTCCGGGACAAAGGGCAGGAACGGCACAGGCGGGAGAAGAAAGGAAAACGCATGAAAAAGCATGTAACCATGGATGAAAAGATCCAACGGATCAATGAGCTGTATCACAAGTCCCGGAAGGAGGGGCTGAGCGCGGAGGAAAAGGAAGAGCAGGCCTCTCTCCGTCAGGATTACATCAACAGCGTCCGGGCCAATCTCCGGGCGCAGCTGAACAACATAAACATTCAGAACGAAGACGGCTCCATCACCAATCTGGGAAAGGAGCACGCGGTGAAGGGTTCCGGTCATGCTCAGTGAAAGGAACGTGGAGCGGCAGGACGGGAGGCTTCTGCAGGGGGAGCGCAAAGCGATTAAACTTCAGAAGACAGAGCAGCGCAGGGAAGGGCTGAAACGCAGAAGCGAACTGACCGGAGAAGAAAGAGCGCATGCGGAAGAACGGATACGAAGTGTTCTTATTGCCCTGCCCTGGTACCGGAACGCCGGACGGCTTCTCCTTTACGTTTCCTATGGGAATGAGGTTCCCACCCGGAGGCTGATGGAGGAGGCGCTCGCTGCCGGAAAGCAGGTCTTCTGTCCCAGGGTGGAGGGCGCGGGAAGCATGTCCTTTTATCGGATCGACGGACCGGAGGAACTCTCCCCCGGCTTTCGGGGAATTCCGGAGCCTCCCGCTCAGGAGTGGCGAAAATACCGGATACAGCCTTTGCCGGAGGGAAAATCAGATCTCATCGTGATGCCCGGCGCGGCTTTTGACAGAAATCTCGGCAGGCTGGGCTATGGGGGCGGCTATTATGACCGCTTTCTGCAGGCGTTGGAGGAAGCCGGAAGCGCCCGTCTCTGTGCGGGGAAGGCGTTCCGGAAGATTGCCGTGGGCTTTTCCTGCCAGATTCTGGATTCGCTCGCACAGGAGCCGGAGGATGTCCGGCCGGATCTGATCGTGACGGAGCGGGAGATCATTGGTCTGACGGAAGGAACAGGAACGACGGAAACGGTTTATCCATAAAAAGAAAGGCAGGGATGAATATGGAACTGAAGGAACTGGGGAGAGCCGCTGCGGCGGTGAAATATGATCTGGCCTGCATGCCGGAGGAAGAAAAGAACCGGGCGCTTCTTGCTGCGGCGGAGGGACTGATCCGCGATGAGGACCGGATTCTTTCGGCGAATGCAAAGGACGTTGCAGATGGAGAGGCGAAGGGAATGCATCCCGGTCTGGTGGACCGGCTGCGGCTCACCGGGGACCGGATCCGTGCCATGGCTGAGGGCCTCAGACAGGTAAGCGCGCTGCCCGACCCGGTGGGAGAGGTTCTGGACAGCTTTATCCGCCCCAATGGGCTTAGGATCGAAAAACGAAGGGTTCCTCTCGGCGTGATCGGCATCATTTATGAATCCAGACCGAACGTGACGGCGGACGCCTTCGGGCTGTGCTTTAAGGCGGGAAACGCCTGCATCCTGAAGGGAGGAAGCGACGCCCTTTCCTCCAATCTTGCGATTGCGGAGAGCATCCGGACTTCTCTGGCGGAATGCGGAATCAATCCGGATGCGGTTCAGCTCATTACCGATACAGACCGGGCGGTGACGGAGCAGTTCATGCGCATGAATGAATATGTGGATGTTCTGATTCCCCGCGGCGGAGCGGGTCTCATCCGCGCGGTGGTGGAGCACAGCACAGTGCCCGTCATCGAAACCGGGACGGGAAACTGTCACATTTATGTGGATGAGTATGCGGATCTGGTCAAAGCCGTTCCCATCATTCTCAATGCCAAAACCCAGCGGATCGGCGTCTGCAACGCCTGTGAATCCCTGGTGATCCATGAAGCCGTCCGGGAGCGTTTTCTTCCCGTTCTTGCACAGGCCTTACGGGAGAAGCACGTGGAGCTTCGCGGAGATGAACGGGCGCAGGAGGCCGTACCCGATATGGCAAAGGCGACGGAAAAGGATTTTGAAACCGAATATCTGGACTACATCCTTTCCATTAAGACGGTTGACAGCCTGGAGGAGGCCATCCGCCATATCAACCGCTACAGCACCGGCCATTCCGACGCCATCCTCACGGAGGATAAAGAGCGCGCGGAGCGTTTTCTGAACGAGGTGGATTCCGCCTGTGTTTATGTGAATGCCTCCACCCGTTTTACGGACGGCTTTGAATTCGGTTTCGGCGCGGAGATCGGCATCAGCACCCAGAAGCTGCATGCCCGCGGACCCATGGGCTTAAAGGAACTGACCTCCTATAAATACGCGATCCGCGGAAATGGACAGATCCGGCCATAGACGCAGGATATGCCGTCCTGAACCATCTTATATTCTGAAATCTGAAAAAGGAGAGACAACAGCATGAGCAGCGTTGTAGAAAAGTTTTTGAGATATGTAAAGATCGACACCCAGTCATGGTCCCCCAGCGACACCTTTCCCAGCACGGAAAAACAGAAGGATCTGGGAAGGCTTCTGACAAAGGAGCTTCAGGAAATGGGAGCATCTGACGTGAGGTTTGACGAGCAGTACGGCTATGTGTATGCCACGATTCCTTCCACTCTGAAGGAGGGAAATATCGCTCCCGTCCTCGGATTCATCGCCCACATGGATACCTCCATGGCGATCAGCGGCAAGGATGTGAAGCCCCGGATCGTGGAAAACTATCCGGGCGGGGATATTGTCCTGAATGAGGCGCTATCCATCGTGATGAAGGCGGACGAGAACCCGGAGCTTGCCGCTCTGATCGGAAAGAGTCTGATCGTCACGGACGGCACCACGCTTCTTGGTGCGGACGATAAGGCCGGCGTGGCGGAGATCATGGCCATGGCGGAATATCTGCTGGCCCATCCGGAAATCGGACATGGAACCGTGCGGATAGGTTTTACTCCCGATGAAGAGGTGGGCGGCGGCGTGGACCATTTCGACGTGGAAGGCTTCGGAGCGGATTATGCCTACACCGTGGACGGCGGCGCGCTGGGCGAGCTGGAATATGAAAACTTCAACGCCGCGGATGTGACCCTCCATGTGAATGGCTGCAGCGTTCATCCCGGCAGCGCGAAGGGAAAGATGAAGAACGCCATTCTCCTGGCACAGGAGTTTCAGGCTCTTCTTCCTGTCCATGAGGTGCCGGAGGCAACGGAAGGATATGAAGGCTTTTATCATGTTGACGGCATCAGCGGCAATGTGGAGCATGTGGATGTGGATTACATCATCCGTGACCATGACAGGGACAAGTTTGAAGAAAAGAAGGCGTTTTTCCTGAAGGCGGCAGAATTTCTGAACGGGAAATACGGTGCGGATACCTTTGTGGTGGACATGGAGGACAGCTATTACAACATGAAGGAAAAAATCCTGCCGGAAAATGCCCATCTGATTGACAATGCTGTAAAGGCCATGGAAATGGAGGAGGTTAGCCCTCTGATCATTCCTATCCGCGGAGGTACGGACGGAGCAAGACTGTCCTTCATGGGACTTCCCTGCCCGAATCTGTGTACGGGAGGACAGAACTGTCATGGGAAATTTGAGTATGCCTGCGTCGAGTCCATGGAAACGACGGTAAAAATTCTTCTCAACATCGTTTCCCTGTATTCCGAAGGATGAAATAACAGCGGAAACCAGTAAAAGACGGTTTTCTGCCCGGGAAGAGGGCAGAAGGAAAGAAACAAAGAACGGAAAGGGACAGGTACGAATGACTGAAGAAAATCTGGAAACACTTCTTGCTTCCATTGACTTATCACAGCCGGCGCCGGAGGAAGAGCCGCTCCGGCAATACTATTTTCTGAAAAAATGCCGCATTCATGTGCAGAAGGAGGCGGAAAGGCTTGGCAGGCCGCTGACCGCCTGCGTCACCACCTTCGGCTGCCAGATGAACGCCAGAGATTCGGAAAAGCTTTCCGGCATTCTGGAGCAGGCGGGATACGTGCTGACGGAAAGCGAGGAGGCCGATTTTGATATCTATAATACCTGTACCGTCCGTGATAATGCCGATCAGCGGGTGTATGGAAGACTGGGACGGTTAAACGGCCTGAAAAAGAAAAATCCCGGGATGAAGGTGGCTCTGTGCGGCTGCATGATGCAGGAGCCCGGCACCATCGAAAAAATTCAGAAGAGCTACCGTTTCGTGGATCTCATATTCGGCACCCATAACATCTACAAGTTCGCCGAGCTTCTGAACGCCGTATTTGAGCAGGATGGGATGATCGTGGACATCTGGCAGGGAACGGACCGGATTGTGGAGGATCTTCCGGTGGAGAGAAAGTATCCCTTTAAATCCGGCATCAACATCATGTTCGGATGCAATAATTTCTGCAGCTACTGCATCGTTCCCTATGTGCGGGGCCGTGAACGCAGCAGAAACCCGCAGGATATCCTGCGGGAAATTGAGCGCCTGGCAGCGGACGGCGTGGTGGAGGTGATGCTGCTGGGACAGAACGTGAATTCCTACGGGAAAAATCTGGAGCAGCCCGTCACCTTTGCGGAGCTGCTTTCGGAAGTGGTGAAAATCGAAGGCATCAGACGCGTACGGTTCATGACCTCCCATCCCAAGGATCTCTCCGACGACCTGATCCGGGTGATGGCTTCCTCCGACAAGATATGCCGCCATCTGCATCTGCCGCTTCAGTCCGGCTCCACCCGTATCCTGAAAGCCATGAACCGGCGCTACACAAAGGAGCAGTATCTGGACCTGGTGGACCGGATCCGGACCGCCATTCCTGACATTGCCCTGACGACGGACATCATCGTGGGCTTTCCGGGAGAGACTCCGGAGGACGTGGACGAGACCATCGATGTGATCCGCCGCGTCCGCTTTGATAATGCCTTTACCTTTATTTACTCCAAACGCACCGGAACGCCGGCTGCTTCCATGGAAAATCAGGTGCCTGAGGATCAGGCGCATGCAGGCTTTGACCGGGTGCTTGCGGCCGTGCAGGAGACGGCTAGAGGGCAGGTGAAGCTTCTGGCAGGAAAGACCATGGATGCTCTGGTGGAGGAAATAAACGAGCATGACGCTTCCCTTGTGACCGGACGGCTTTCCAACAACACGCTGGTCCATTTCCCGGGCGACGCTTCTCTGATCGGAAAAATCGTGCCGGTAAGGCTGGAAGAATATAAGGGATTCTATTATCTGGGGAAACGGGTGGAATAAAGTGAACCTGGCGGTCTGAATGATCAGACCGCCAGGAAAAGAAGCAGCAGAATAGCGACGCAGAGCACCAGGCCAATGGCAGAAAGAATCACGCCTGCCAGAGCGAGGCCGGTGTGCTGGCCTGTCCGCATAAGGCTGACAATTCCGGTTATCAGACCGATCAGACTCAGAATCAGCGGAAGCACGAAACACCAGCAGAAGATGACACCGAAAATTCCGGTTACAAGGGAACAGACGGCAAGGCCGTCTTTTTTGTGTTCCAGCTGATTGATGACCACGGGACGCGGCGGTACCTGCTGCTGCCAGGGATTCTGATTGTCAAAATTGGGAGCGCCGTTCCCGTTATTCTGTAAGTTTTGATCCATAACTATCCTTTCTGTATGTATTCCTGTCTGCTTTTCTCACGGAAGCGCGAATCAAAGGCTTCCGAGAAGAAGATATACGCCGATGCCAAGCAGAAACTGCAGAATGGTGGCGATCACAAACGCGATCACGACAGGCGTTCCCTTCTTTTTCTTCAGATAGAAATTGAAATAGAAAACACCGAGAAGAAGGCCGATACACAGGCCGATCCAGCCGTTTAACAGAAAGCCCAGAATAACGCTGACAGCAGCGAATACGGAAACCCATACCGGGATATTTCCGATGGGTTCATAGGGAGCACCGCTTCCGAGATAACGGCCGTTGACTGCGAGATCCACCTTGTTTCCCAGAACGACGAGTCTGCATTCCACATCCCCGAAATTCACGGAATAATCAATCATCTGGATGAACGGATTGGCGCTTTTCAGCTTATACTTTTCGCCGTCCACAATCATCCGGTTCTTGTTGTACTCAATGGTGTGATTGACGCCATTGGCATTTACAGTCCAGGTTTTGCTCATATGGTATACCCCTCTCTGATTTGTATTTTTGGAAAAGCATCTTCGGGCCCTGAGGGCAATACAGCCTTTCACTTTCTCATTGTACTGTAATGCAGACGGAAAAACAAGGCAGATTTCTGTAAAGAATATATTATTTGTCATGCCGAATTATTATATTCATCATTTCGATGCAATTTACAAAAAACGGATTTTGTGCTATATTCTAATAATATATGTCCCGGCAGCAAAAATGCGGGAAACATCCGGTACTGAGCCAAAAGAGCGGGCTGAGAAGAACTGGCAGGAATACGAAGGAGAGACGGAAAGCATGGCAGAGATGACACCGATGATGCGTAAGTATGTGGAGACGAAGGAACAGTATCCGGACTGTATTCTTTTTTACCGCCTCGGTGATTTTTACGAAATGTTTTTTGATGACGCCCTGACGGCGTCAAGAGAGCTTGAAATTACGCTGACGGGGAAGGACTGCGGACTGGAGGAACGGGCGCCCATGTGCGGCGTCCCTTATCATGCGGTGGAAAGCTATCTGGGACGCCTGGTGAGCAAGGGCTACAAGGTGGCGATCTGCGAGCAGATGGAGGATCCGAAACAGGCGAAGGGACTGGTCCGCCGGGAAGTGGTGCGGATCGTCACGCCCGGAACCAATCTGAATCTTCCCACGCTGGAGGAGAACAGAAATAACTTCCTGATGTGCATCGCCTATTTTTCCGGAAAGGCGGGAATATCCGCCGCGGACGTGACGACGGGGGATTACTATCTGACGGAGGTGGAGGATAACCGGAAGCTGATGGATGAGATCATCCGTTATTCTCCGTCTGAAATCATCTGTAATGACGCCTTCCTGCTGAGCGGGATGGACCTGGAGGATCTGAAGGGAAGGCTTCGGATTTCCATTTCCTCTCTGGATGCGCACTATTTTGACGAGGCCCTGTGCCGGAATGTGCTGATGGAGCATTTTCACGTGGGATCGCTTTCCGGGCTTGGAGTGGAGGAATTCCCCAACGGAATGATCGCTGCCGGAGCGCTTCTTTCCTATTTATATGAGACGCAGAAGATTCCGCTCAGCCATTTTACCCATATCGAGCCCTATCTGGTGAACCGCTATATGCTTCTGGACAGCTCCACCAGGAGAAATCTGGAGCTGACGGAGACGCTGCGGGAGAAGAACAAGAGAGGTTCCCTTCTGTGGGTCCTGGATAAAACCAAGACCGCCATGGGAGCCAGAATGCTCCGGTCCTTTCTGGAACAGCCGCTGGTGAAAAAGGCGGAAATGGAGGAACGGCTGGATGCAGTGGAGGCCTTCTGCAAGGATCCGCTCTCCAGGGACGAGATACGGGAATACTTAAATCCGGTTTATGACCTGGAACGGCTTCTGGGAAAGGTCAGCTATAAGACGGCGAATCCCAGGGATCTGATCGCCTTTCGCAGCTCCATGGAGATGCTGCCGCCCATCAAGACCGTGCTGAAGAATCTGCCCGGAGCCGCAAATCAGAAGATCGAGGAAGAGATTGACGGGCTGGAGGATCTGTGTGAGCTGATCCGGGATTCCATTGAGGAGGAGCCGCCGGTCTCCATCCGGGAAGGTGGCATGATCCGTGAGGGTTACAATGAGGATGTGGACAACCTGCGCCGGGCCAGAACGGATGGAAAGACCTGGCTCGCCGATCTTGAAAACACGGAACGGGAGCGCACGGGGATCAAAAACCTGAAGGTTAAATATAATAAGGTGTTCGGCTATTATCTGGAGGTAACCAAATCCTATCTGGATCTGGTCCCTGATGACTACACCAGGAAGCAGACGCTTACCAATGCGGAGCGTTTCACCACGCCCAGACTGAAGGAACTGGAGGATACCATACTGAATGCGGAGGACAAGCTCTGCACGCTGGAATACGATCTGTTCTGTGAGATCCGGGACAAAATCGCCGCTCAGGTGGAACGCATTCAGACCACGGCGAAGGCCATTGCCAGGCTGGACGTGTTCTGTTCTCTTTCTCTTGTGGCGGAGCAGAACCATTATGTCAGACCCACCCTGAATGAAAAGGGGCTGATCAACATCAAGGATGGCAGACATCCTGTGGTGGAGAAGATGATCGACCACGACATGTTCATCCCCAATGATACCTATCTGGACAATCATTCCCACCAGATCGCCGTGATCACGGGACCGAACATGGCCGGAAAGTCCACCTACATGCGCCAGACCGCGCTGATCGTGCTGCTTGCGCAGATCGGAAGCTTTGTCCCCGCAAGGAAGGCGGACATCGGCGTGGTAGACCGGATCTTCACCAGAGTGGGCGCTTCTGACGATCTTGCCAGCGGACAGAGTACCTTCATGGTGGAAATGAGCGAGGTGGCGAATATTTTGAGAAACGCCACGAAGAACAGCCTGCTCATTCTGGATGAGATCGGACGGGGAACTTCTACCTTTGACGGCCTCGCCATCGCCTGGGCGGTGATCGAGCATATCAGCAACCGGAAGCTCCTTGGCGCGAAGACGCTCTTCGCCACTCATTATCATGAGCTGACGGAGCTGGAAGGCAAGATGAGCAATGTGAACAACTATTGCATCGCCGTCAAGGAAAAGGGAGATGACATTGTTTTTCTGAGAAAAATCATCAAGGGTGGGGCGGATAAAAGCTATGGCATCCAGGTGGCCAGACTTGCCGGCGTGCCGGATATGGTCATTGACCGGGCGAAGGAAATCGTGGAGCAGCTTTCCGACAATGACATCACGGAAAAGGTGCAGAGCATCGCGGTTATGGATGGCACTTCAGCTTCCTCCAAAAAGCAGGAGCATTATGATGAGGTGGATCTGGAGCAGATTTCCCTGTTTGATACGGTGACGGATGCGGATGTTCTGGAGGAGCTGAAAAATGTGGAAGTCAGCACCATGACCCCTCTGGATGCCCTCAATACCCTGTACCGCCTGCAGAATAAGCTGAAGAACCGTTGGTAGTACGGGAAGAATTTCTAAGCCGTCAAAGGACGCCGGCTAAGAAATTCTACGGGCTGTACCAGCCCTTTCCCGTACAGAAGAATGGCTCCCATTCAGGAGAGCCTGAATGGGAGCCATTCTTCGGGGGTGCTGGCGGCGGAGAGAGGGCCTGAACGGGAACCTTTCTTCCAGGGTGTTGGCAGGGGGAACGGAAGGAGATTATTATGGCAGAGATCAGACTGCTTGACAGCAATACGATAGACAAGATTGCGGCGGGCGAGGTGGTGGAGCGTCCTTCCAGCGTGGTGAAGGAGCTTGTGGAAAATGCCATGGACGCGGGGGCGGACGCCGTAACGGTGGAAATCCGGGACGGAGGCTGCTCCTTCATCCGTGTGACGGACAATGGAGACGGTATCGAGAAGGAGCAGATCCGGAAGGCCTTTTTCCGCCATGCCACCAGCAAGATCAGCACGGCGGAGGATCTGTATCACATCCACAGTCTGGGGTTCCGTGGAGAGGCGCTTTCCAGCATTGCGGCGGTTTCCATGGTGGAGCTGATTACCAAAACACGGGATTCACTCACCGGAATCCATTACCGGCTGGACGGCGGTGTAGAGAAGGAATTCTCTGAAATCGGCGCGCCGGAAGGCACAACGATGATCGCAAGGGAACTTTTTTTCAATACGCCGGTGCGGAAGAAGTTTCTGAAAACCCCGGCGACAGAAGGAAGCTATGTCTCCGACCTGATGGAGCACCTGGCCCTGTCGCGGCCGGATGTGGCCTTTCAGTTCATGGTGAACGGAAACGTCCGTTTCCATACATCGGGAAACGGGGATCTGAAGGAGATCATCTACCGCATTTACGGCAGGGAAATCGCCGGACAGCTTCTGCCGTTTCATGCACAGATGGAAGGGCTGTCCATTGATGGCTTTCTGGGAAGTCCTTCCGTGGTGCGCTCCAACCGGAATTTTGAATTTTTCTTTGTCAACGGAAGATATATCAGAAGCCCTCTGCTGTCGAAGGGGCTGGAGGCCGGATATAAGGCTTATCTGATGCAGCATAAATTTCCCTTTGCGCTTCTGCATCTGACCTCAGACCCGGAAAATATCGATGTGAACGTGCATCCCTCCAAGATGGAGGTGCGTTTTCATGACCAGCCCGGCCTTTACGCCTTTCTGGAGGAGCAGGTGAGATCGGCTCTGCGCAGCCGGGAAATGATTCCGGACGTGACGCTGGATGAGCCTGCGGCCGGAAGAAAAAAGGAGCCGTCCGTCCCGAAAGAGCCGCCCGTAAAGGGAGAACAGACGAAAAGAGAAGCGCGGAAAGAAACGGCTGTTCCCCCGATGCCGCCTGTAGCGCAGCGCAGACCGGCTCCCGCGGCTGTTACAGAGACAGAGCCGAAAGCCCGGGTACCTGCGGCAGAGAACCGGGCACCGGAGAATCCTGCGGCGGAAAACTCTGCGCCGGAAAGGCCTGCACCAAAGGCGGAGCCTGCCGCAAGGAGGGAAAGGCCGGAAGCGCCCCAGCCCTTTGAAACGGCCAGACGTTCCCGCCTGCTTCAGGAGGAAGAGGCGCAATATGAGGCGCAATTTAAGGGGCAGTACAAAATTTCAGAAGCGAAGCAGATGGAGCTGTTTGACGGGAAGCTTCTGAGCGAGGAGGCCGCAAAAAGCTATCGGATCATCGGCCAGGTGTTCGATACCTACTGGCTGGTGCAGTATGAGGACCGGCTTCTCATTATCGATCAGCACGCGGCCCATGAAAAGGTGAAATATGAGGCTCTGGTGAAAAAGCTTCGTGAGGGGCAGGTGGACAGCCAGAATCTGGCGCCTCCGCTTATTCTGAATCTGTCCGCCATGGAGGCGCACACGCTTTCAGAGTACAGGGAGTATTTCGCCAAAATGGGCTTTGAAATTGAGGATTTCGGCGGAAATGCCGTGGCGGTGCGTGCGGTTCCCTGCGATCTGTACGGGCATTATGAAAAGGATTTCCTGCAGGGAATTCTGGATGAGCTTGAGGAGGAGCCGCCGCGGGGAACGCCTGCCGTCATCGCGGAAAAGCTGGCCTCCATGGCCTGCAAATCGGCGGTGAAGGGAAACATGCGCCTTTCCGTAAAGGAGATGGAGGCTCTGCTGGATCAGCTTCTCAGTCTGGAGAATCCCTACCATTGTCCGCACGGGCGGCCGACCATCATCACCATGAGCAGATATGAGCTGGAAAAGAAGTTTAAGAGGATCGTCTGAATGAAAGAGGAAACAGCGAAACAGCCGTTAATCATCCTGACGGGGCCGACGGCGGTGGGAAAGACGGCGCTTTCCATAAAACTGGCAGAGAGGGTGGGCGGAGAGATCATCTCCGCCGATTCCATGCAGGTATACAGACATATGGATATCGGATCGGCCAAAATCCGTCCGGATGAAATGGCGGGTATTCCGCATCATCTGATTGACATTCTGGAGCCCTGGGAGGAATTTAACGTCACCGTTTTTCAAAGAAAAGCGAAGGAAGCGATTGCGGATATCCGAAGCAGGGGGCGTGTTCCTGTCCTTACAGGGGGGACGGGATTTTATATACAGGCTGTACTGTATGACATCGATTTTACGGAAAACGCGGAGGACACCTCCATCCGGGAAGCGCTGGAGCGGACGGCCCGGGAAAAAGGGGCGGAATATCTGCACCAGATGTTACGGGAGGTGGATCCGCAGTCTGCGGCCCGGATCCATGCCAATAACGTCAAGCGGGTGGTGCGCGCGCTGGAATTCTTTATGCAGACCGGGCAGAAGATTTCCGAACACAACGAACGGGAACGCGGGCGGGAGAGCGCCTACAATTCCTGTTACTTTGTCCTGAACGACAGCAGAGAAGCCGTTTATGCAAGGATTGACCGCCGGGTGGACAAAATGCTTGCGGAGGGCCTGGTGGAAGAGGTGAAGGCGCTGAAGAAAATGGGCTGTACCAGGGATATGGTGTCCATGCAGGGCCTCGGCTATAAGGAAATACTGGGATATCTGGATGGAGAATATGACCTGGACCGTGCGGTATACCTGATCAAACGGGATACCAGACACTTCGCCAAGAGACAGCTGACCTGGTTTCGCAGGGAGCGGGATGTGATCTGGCTGGACCGCCGTGATTTTGCATCGGAAGAAGAGATTCTTGACCGTATGCTTCAGGACTGTACGGACAGAAAGCTTTTTGTGAAAAAAGAACTATTGTGAAAAGAGGATTTTTAAAATGACAATGGAAAAAGGAATGGAGGAGGCCTCCATTACGGATTTTTATCAGGAAATGGGGATTTCAGGTGAGGTCTGCGTCTTTGGAGAACAGGTGCTCGCTTCTCTGGAGGAGCGGTTTAAAAAGATCGATGAGACGGCAGAATACAATCAGATGAAGGTGCTGAAGGCCATGCAGGACAACAGGGTGAGCGAGGCCTGTCTGCTCGGAACCACCGGATATGGTTATAATGACCTGGGCAGGGATACGCTGGAGGCGGTTTACGCTTCCGTGTTCCATACGGAGGACGCGCTGGTGCGCCCGCAGATCACCTGCGGCACTCATGCGCTGGCGCTGGCGCTTCTGTCAAACCTGAGGCCCGGGGATGAACTGCTTTCTCCGGTAGGAAAGCCCTACGATACGCTGGAGGAGGTGATCGGCATCCGGGAGTCCGCCGGCTCGCTGAAGGAATACGGGATCAGCTATCGGCAGGTGGATCTCCTTGCGGACGGAAGCTTTGATTACGAAGGCATCCGCAGCGCGCTGAACGAAAAGACGAAGCTGGTCACCATCCAGCGTTCCAAAGGCTATCAGACCCGGCCCACCCTTTCCGTTTCCGCCATCGGAGAGCTGATTTCCTTTATTAAGGGAATCCGTCCTGATGTGATCTGTATGGTGGACAACTGCTATGGGGAATTTGTGGAACGGATCGAGCCCACGGATGTGGGAGCGGATATGTGTGTTGGTTCCCTGATCAAGAATCCGGGCGGCGGGCTTGCACCCATCGGCGGCTACATTGTGGGAAGAAAGGACTGCGTGGAGAACGCGGCCCGTCGTCTGACCTCTCCGGGACTGGGCAAGGAGGTGGGCGCGTCCCTGGGCATCCTGCCTCAGTTCTACCAGGGCTTTTTCCTGGCGCCGACGGTGACGGCGGGGGCTTTAAAGGGCGCGATTTTTGCGGCAAACCTGTTTGAGAGGCTAGGGCTTCCCGTGGTGCCGGACGGCTCGGAGAGCCGGCATGACATCATTCAGGCCGTCACCTTCAATGACCCGAAGGGACTGATCGCCTTCTGTGAGGGCATTCAGGCCGCTGCGCCCGTGGACAGCTTTGTGGTGCCGGAGCCCTGGGATATGCCGGGCTATGACAGCCAGGTGATCATGGCAGCCGGAGCCTTTGTGTCCGGTTCCTCCATCGAGCTTTCCGCGGATGGTCCTCTGAAGCCGCCCTATGCGGTCTATTTTCAGGGAGGACTCACCTGGCCCCATGCCAAATTTGGCATTCTGAAGGCACTGCAGCGCTGCGTGGATGCGAAAACGGTGAAACTTCCCTGAAAATGCTGTCGAATGGAGCGAAGCTTCCGCCGAAATTTTTCCCATTCGCTTCTATACATGAATTTGGAAGTATGATAATATAAGTAATGGCAAAACCTGTAAGGATAAACGGATGAAGAAGATGAAGAGTAAAAACGGATGGACCTGTCTGCTTCTTGTGCTTGCCGGAGTGGTGCTCGGCGGTTTTATCGGGAGCCTTTTTCCCTCAAGCATTCTGAATTTCGGACAGACCTTTGGACTGACCAGCCCGATGGTTCTGGATCTCGGTATTCTGACCATCACCTTTGCGCTGACCATTAAGATTACGATTGCGAGTATTCTGGGGATTGTGCTCGCGCTGGTTATCTACCGCCTTCTTTGATTCCGGATAGAGAAGGTTTTCCGCCCTTTTGAAATAAGCGTTCGGAAACGTGGAAGAAAAGGGGCAGTATGAATCAAACAAAAGAAAAACAACCATGCTATGAAGAGATGAAGCCTTATGAGAAGTTTCTGGCCGAAGGCCCGGAACATCTTACGGAGGCGGAGCTGCTGGCGATTATCATCCGCACGGGAACGAAAACGGTGGACTCCCTGCAGCTCGCCAGACAGGTGCTGTCCCTGCCGAAGGGGCAGGAAAAGGGACTTCTGGGACTTCAGTATCTGTCCGTCGCTGATCTGTGCAGGGTCAGCGGAATCGGTGAGGTGAAAGCGGTGAAGATCAAGTGTCTCATCGAGCTTTCCCGTCGGCTTTCCATGGCGGACAGGCGCGACCGCCTTCAGTTTACAAGACCTGAAACCGTGGCAGACTATTATATGGAGCGCATGCGGTACCTGCAGACGGAGGAGGTAATCCTCGTGATGACCGATAACAAGAACCGTCTGATCTGTGACCGGGTGCTGTCCAAGGGAACGGTGAACTGTTCCCTGATGTCTCCCCGTGAGGTCTTTCTGGTGGCGCTGGAATACCATGCGGTACATATCCTGCTGATCCACAATCACCCCAGCGGCGATGCGGCGCCCAGCAGACAGGATATTGAAATTACGGAGCATCTTGCCAGGCTGTGTGACATGATGCAGCTTCCCCTTCTGGATCACATCATCGTGGGGGATGGCTGCTATGTGAGCTTTAAGGAATCCGGCCTGCTGAAATAAGGAAGGAGAAATCATTTTGTCTACGAATGCTTTTGGAATCGATCTGGGTACGAGCAATATCAAGATTTACAGCGCGGCGGACGATCATATCATGATCGAGAAGAACATGATCGCGATCCAGAATAAGAAGAATATTTTTGCCTATGGGGATTCCGCCTATGAAATGTATGAGAAGGCGCCGGGAAATATTCAGATTTCCTATCCCCTCTGCAACGGCGTGATTGCCGATATCCGGAACATGGAAACGCTGATCCGTTTCTTCATCACGGATATATCCAAGGGAAACGTGAAGCCTGCGGACTATTATATCGCGGTACCCACCGATATCACGGAGGTGGAGAAAAGGGCCTTCTACGATCTGATCAAGGATGCCAACGTGAAGGCGAAAAAGATCATGGTGGTGGAGAAGGCGGTAGCTGACGGCCTTGGACTTGATATTGACGTAAAGAATTCCCAGGGCGTTCTGGTTGTAGACGTGGGACATGACACCACGGAGGTTTCCATCCTCTCCCTCGGCGGCATCGTTCTGAGCCGGCTGATCAAGACGGGAGGGCTGAAGTTTGACGAGGCGATCCGGGGGGCGGTCCGTAAGGAATACGGCCTTCTGATCGGCGGAAAGACGGCGGAGGGAATCAAGAAATCGCTGGCCGGTCTGGAAGAGGCCGGAACGGGAGCGCAGGTATTCGGCCGCGACATTGTGACCGGTCTTCCTGTGGAAAGGGAGATCCCCTCAGATCTGGTGGTTTCCTGCCTTGAGGAGCATTTCAACACAATTATCGACTGCGTGAAAGTGATCCTGGAACGTACGCCTCCGGAGCTCGGCGCAGACATTTACCGCCATGGCATTTATCTGACGGGAGGAGCATCCCAGATCAGCCATCTGGCGGATAAACTGAAAAACAGCACGGGCCTTAAGGTGAATGTGGCGGAGCGCCCGGTTGAAAGCGTGGTGCTGGGGCTTGCCAAGATCCTGAATGACGACAATTACAAGTCGGTTGCCTATGCGATCGAAGGGATGGGTAAATGAGTCCTGTAGTCAAGAAAAAGAAAAACAGGTTCACGCTTCCCGGAAAGTATCTTCTCATGATTCTTACGGGACTGTGCGTGCTTCTGATGATAATTACCTTCCGGACTGACCTTTTTGAGGGGCCGCTCAGGACCGTCGCCGGGTATGTGGTGGTACCCTTTCAGAACGGTATCGCTTCTGTGGGAGGATATCTTTATGACCGGGCGGAGGAAATGGGACGGCTGCAGGATGCTCTGGATGAAAATGCGCGCCTGCAGGAGGAAATCGCCAACCTCACCATGGAAAACGCACAGCTCCAGCAGGAACGCTATGAGCTGGAGAGTCTGAGAGAGCTGTACGAAATTGATGAGACTACTTCCGATTATGAAAAAACGGGCGCAAGAGTGATCGCGAGCGACGCTACCAACTGGTTCTATTCCTTTACCATTGATAAGGGAAGCGATGACGGAATCGAGGTTGATATGAACGTGATTGCCGGAGGCGGCCTGGTGGGACGTGTCGTGAGTGTGGGACCGAATTATGCCCGTGTGCTCTCCATCATTGCGGACAATTCCAATGTTTATGGAACCGTGCTCACGACCTCTGCCAATCTGCTGGTATCCGGAAATCTGCAGTCAGTAATGACTGACGGTGTGATCAGCTTTGAACAGCTTTCCGACAGGGAAAATCAGGTGCAGTCAGGAGATAAGGTGGTAACCTCAAATATCAGCAGCAAGTATCTGCCTGATATTCCGATCGGGTACATTGCTTCCATTGAGACTGCCGCCAATAACATGACAAAATACGGCACAATCACGCCGGCCGTTGATTTCCAGCATCTTCAGGAGGTTCTGGTGATCCTGGAAAAGAAACAACAGGTAACGGATGAGGAGTAGAAAGGCGGTGAAGGTAAGAACGTGAGAAAATATCTGGTTTTGGCCTTCCTCCTTTTTCTGTGCTATCTGCTTCAGGCGTCCGTGCTGCCTGCGGCGGCATTTGGCGGGATCATGCCGAATCTGCTGATCATTTTCGTCGCCTCCTGCGGCTTCATGAATGGAGAAATCTGCGGCCTGGTGACGGGCTTTGTCTGCGGGCTGCTGGTGGATGTTTTCGGTGGAGATGTAATCGGCTTTTACGCGCTGATTTATATGATAGCTGGATATATCAACGGCATGTTCCAGAGGATTTTTTATCCGGAGGACATTAAACTGCCGTTGATATTGATTTTAGGAAGCGATATTGGTTATGGACTGGTTTGCTACTGCCTTCTGTTCCTGCTGCGAAGCAGACTGGACATCGGCTTTTATGCCCTTCATGTTATCCTTCCGGAGGCGGTGTATACGATTGTGATCGCTTTTGCGGTCTATCCGCTGCTCCTTATAATACATAAAAAGCTTGACGCGGCGGAGAAAGGAAGCAGGGAGTAAAAGAATTTGTTAGAAAGATTACGTGACAGCATTGTAAATTTCATAACCTCCCGGACTACGGTCCTCACGATTCTCTTCATTGTGATGGCTGTCGCCCTGATACAGAGGATTTTTGAGCTTCAGATCGTAAACGGAGAAACCTATCAGAATGAGTTTTCCCTGCAGATCAGAAGAGAACGTTCCATTCCCAGCTCCCGGGGGAACATTTACGACAGGAACGGAAAGCTTCTTGCGTATAATGATCTGGCCTATTCCGTGACCATTGAGGACGTTTACGAAAATACGAATAAAAATGCCAATATGAACGCTACGCTCCTGGAGGTTTTCCGAATTCTTGAGGAAAACGGGGACGAGGTGGTCAGCGATTTCAATATTTATCTGGATGAGGACGGAAATTATGCCTTCAGTGTCAGCGGGACGAGCCTGCAGCGCTTCCTGGCAGATGTATATGGATATGCATCCATAGATTCACTGGATGAAAAGGAGAAAAATTCTACTCCGCAGGATCTGATCGATTTCCTGTGCGAAAGTTATGGAATCGGAGAACGGACGGATCCGGATGACAGAGACACCTTCGTACCGGGGCTGGGCTATACGAAAGAGGATGTGCTGAAGCTCGTCACCATCCGCTACGCGATGCGTGCGAACAGCTATCAGAAATACATACCGACAACGATCGCCACGGATGTGAGCGAGAAAACGGTGGCGGCCATCGAAGAGAATAAGGAGGCCCTGACCGGTATTGATATAGCGGAGGATACCATCCGCCGCTATGTAAACGGAACCTATTTTTCACATATCATCGGATATACGGGAAAAATTTCCTCGGAGGAGCTGGCAAGCCTGAATGAGCAGACGGACGACGGCTCCGGTGAGAACCGGTATGAAATGAACGATACGGTAGGAAAATCCGGAATAGAAAGCGTGATGGAAACCTGGCTTCAGGGAGAAAAGGGCAGTGAGACCATTTATGTGGACAACCTGGGACGGGAAATCTATTCGGAGGGAAGAGTGGAGTCCGTCGCCGGCGGGAACGTATATCTGACGCTGGATGCGGATCTTCAGGAAGCGGTTTACAATATTCTGGAGGAAAGCATCGCAGGCATTCTTCTGGATAAGATCAGAAACGTAAAGGTATACAACTCCACCGGAAGAGCGTCGGACATCATTATTCCCATTGATGATGTATATTTTGCTCTGATTAACAACAATGTGATCGATATGGACCATCTGGCGATGGATGATGCAGGAGAATATGAACAGGAGGTCTATCAGGCATTCCTGAACTGGAGAGAGAGGGTCCTGGCCTGGCTTTCTCAGGAGCTGTATACGGACCGGACGCCTTATAACCAGCTGGATTCGGAGTTTCAGGCCTATGAAAGCTATATTGTAAATGATCTGCTGATTGACAGCACCGGGGTACTTGCGGTGGATTCTCAGGATTCGGTCTATCAGCAGTGGGCCAGCGAGGAAACACTTTCCCTGAGCGAATTCCTGGAATATGCTATCGCACAGAACTGGGTGGACGTTACGGAGCTGGAAATGGAAGAAAGCTATGCGGATTCCTCAGAGGTATTTGACCGCCTGGTGGATTTCATCGTGCAGAAGCTTGATACCAAAACCTTTTATAAGGAAATGTACCGTTATATGATCCGGAATAATGCCATCACCGGAACGCAGATCTGTATGGTACTGATTGAACAGAAAATCGTATCGGTAACGGAGGAGGAAGAGGCGGCTCTTCTTTCCGGATCGGTTTCCGCCTATGATTTTATGAAGGAGCTGATCTCCGAACTCCAGGTTACGCCGGGCCAGCTGGCACTGAATCCCTATTCCGGCTCATGCGTTGTAGTGGATCCCAATTCCGGTGAGGTACTCGCTCTGGTCAGCTACCCCAGCTATGATAACAACCGTCTGGCAAACGGCATTGATGCGGCCTATTATTCCGGACTGCAGAGCGATCTGTCCAATCCTCTGTGGGACTACGCGACTCAGATGCGTTCGGCTCCCGGCTCCACTTATAAGCCGGTGGTTGCAACGACGCTTTTGATGGAGGGCGTGACGAACCTGACGGAGACGGTGGACTGCGTCGGCGTGTTTACCCGATTTGCAGACAGAAATTTCCGATGCTGGATCTATCCCGGAGCGCACGGAAATCTGAATATTTCGGGGGCCATTACCAATTCCTGCAACTTCTTCTTTTATGAGATGGCCTACAGGATGGGAACGGAGGCAGATGGCACCTTTAATTCGGATCTGGCAAATGAAAAAATGCGGGTATATGCGGATCTGTACGGACTGACGGAAAAATCAGGTATTGAGATTGAGGAGTCTTCCCCGCAGTTTTCCACGGAAAATGCGGTCCCCTCCGCCATCGGGCAGGGAAATCATAACTATACCACGGTGGGACTGGCCCGCTATATCGCCACCGTTGCCAACAGCGGTACGTGCTACAATCTGAGCCTTCTGGACCGGGTGACGGATCATGCAGGAAATCTGCTTGAGGATTATACCCCGGAGGTGAGAAATACCATAGAGATGCCCACAGCCTACTGGAATGCCATTCATGAGGGAATGCACGGCGTAACAGAAAATTCCAGATACTTCAGTGATCTGGAGATGGAAACCGCCGGAAAAACCGGAACGGCGGAAGTGACAAGCCTGGTTCCCAACCATGCGCTGTTTGTGGGATATGCCCCTTATGATGATCCGGAAATCGCCATTGCAGTCAGAATCGGAAACGGTTATAATTCCGGTTATGCCGCACAGGTCGGCAGTAAGGTATTCCGTTATTATTTCGGACTGGACGAGGAGGATGAGATCATCACGGGAAACGCCAACATTTTAGAAGCTTCGGGAGGCGATTAATACGAAAACGGCCAGAAAAGATTCAGTAATAATCAAACGCTTTCAGGACGGAATCTGCCTGTATCTGGATGAAAAAAAAGAATTCAACGCGTTAAGGGAAGAAGTGGCGGAGAAGTTCCGCCGTTCGGCGGACTTCTTTCGGGACGCATCCGTTGCGGTCTCCTTTGAGGGACGCAGGCTGACTCCGGCAGAGGAGACGGAACTGGTGCAGACCATTTCTGAAAATTCCTCTCTGGAGGTGACCTGTCTGATCGGGAAGGAAGAAGAGGACGGCGGGCTTTATGCCCGGGTGGTGGAGACTGCATACCGCCGCTTTGCCGACCGGGAAAATACGGGCCGCTTTTACCGGGGAACGCTGAAGAGGGGACAGATTCTCGAGTCCTCCGGAAGCGTCATCATCGTCGGAGATGTGATGCCCGGCGCATGTGTGATCTCATCCGGTAACGTGGTCGTTCTGGGCGCCCTTCGTGGAACGGCCATCAGCGGTGGAGACGGAAGGGCGGGAAGCTTTATTGCAGCGCTTGAAATGACCCCGCAAAAACTAAAAATCGGGGATTTCAAATATCATGCACAGGAAAAAGAGGAGGCGGGCCTTCTGGGACCGCTTCTTTCCAGAATCAGGCTTCTGCCTGATGGGGACGGCCATATACCGTCTGAAGGAGTCAGAATACAGCCGCAGGTGGCTTATGTGGAGCAGAACCGCATAGTCTGTAAGACAATTTACGAATGAATCACTGACCGTCCAAACGGCGCTCAGCGGACAAATATTCCGAACCGGAGGTATTTGCATGAGTGAAGTAATTGTCGTTACATCAGGAAAAGGCGGCGTGGGAAAGACTACCACCACCGCGAACGTCGGTACGGGTCTGGCTGCCATGGGTAAACGGGTCGTACTGATCGACACGGATATCGGCCTCAGAAACCTGGATGTGGTTATGGGGCTGGAAAACCGGATCGTTTACAATCTGGTGGACGTGGTGGAGGGCAACTGCCGCGTCAAGCAGGCGCTGATCAAGGATAAGCGCTATTCCGGCCTGTATCTTCTTCCTTCCGCACAGACGCGGGACAAGACCGCGGTGAACGAAAGCCAGATGATCAAGCTGATTGAGCATCTGAAGGGACAGTTTGAGTACATTATCCTGGACTGCCCGGCAGGCATTGAACAGGGATTTAAAAACGCCATCGCAGGTGCGGACAGAGCGCTTGTGGTCACAACGCCGGAGGTATCCGCCATCCGGGATGCGGACCGGATCATCGGCCTCCTGGAGGCACATGAATTTGCACGCATCGATCTGGTCATCAACCGGATGCGTTATGATATGGTCCGGCGCGGCGACATGATGACATCCCAGGATGTGGTAGACATCCTTGCGATTCCGCTGATCGGTATTGTGCCGGATGATGAAAATGTGGTGATCGCCACCAATCAGGGCGAACCCCTGGTGGGAAACAATACGCTGGCCGGACAGGCCTATCAGAATATCTGCTGCAGGGTTCTGGGGAAGGAGGTTCCTTTTCTGGATCTGGAGCATCCGGTTTCCTTCTGGACGAGATTTACCGGTATATTTCATAAAAGTCAGGAGGGAAAAATCGGATGAGAATACGCAATCTTTTTAAAAGAAAAACCTCCAGGCAGGTGGCAAAGGACAGGCTGAAGATTCTGCTGATTTCCGACCGCGCCGGCTGTTCCCCGGAGATGCTTGAAATGATCAAGAAGGATATTGCGGAGGTGATATCCAAATACATGAAAATCGATACGAACAATATGGAGATACAGATCAGCAAATCCGCTCTCAGAGGAAGAGGTAAGAATCCCACCCTGTACGCGGATATCCCGATTCTGGATCTTCGGAATCAGACATTTTGAGCGTTGTGTGCGCTCTCTGACAGAATGAGGAAAACATGTTTAAAAGATATCAACTAAAGAATTATGACTTCAAGCTGATTCTGCTGCTGCTCATGATCTCCATTATCGGAGTCATGGCAGTCGGCAGCGCGGATGAATCTCAGCAGCAGAGACAGGTGTTCGGAGTGGCTCTCGGAATGGGGATCATGATTGTGATTTCTTTGATTGACTATTCTCAGCTGCTCAGGCTGTACTGGGTGTACTATGTGTTATCCATCGGCATGCTTGGAGCCGTTCTGATCTGGGGGGAAGAAGTAAACGGGGCCACGCGCTGGATCAACATTCCGCATCTGATTCAGTTTCAGCCGTCAGAAATTACAAAAATTTTATTGATTTTATTCTACGCACAGTTTATTATTAAACATAGAGAGAGGCTGAATACATTCAGAATAATCTCTCTTTGTGTGCTGCTGATGCTGCCGGCAATAGTCCTCCTGTATATGGAGCCGAATCTATCCACGACCATCCTGTACTGTGTTCTTTTCTGTGTGCTGATGTTTGTGGGGGGTTTAAGCTACAAAATCATCGGGGCAATTCTTGCCGTAGCCGTTCCGTCTGTGGCCGTGCTCCTTTATCTTGTAATGCAGCCCGGCCAGACACTGATCAGAGGATACCAGCTCACACGTATTCTCGCCTGGCTGAATCCGGAACAGTATGCGGATACGGAGGCTTACCAGCAGCTTAATTCAGTCATGGCGATTGGTTCGGGCCAGCTGTGGGGAAAGGGCCTGAACAATAATGTGATAGCGTCAGTAAAAAACGGTAATTTCATTTCGGAGCCGGAGACGGATTTCATCTTTGCTGTTATCGGAGAAGAGCTTGGATTTGTCGGATCCTGTACGGTGATTGTTCTTCTTTTTTTGATTGCCCTGGAATGTATCTCCATAGCCAGGCAGGCAAAGGATCTGTCGGGAACCATAATCGCGTCCGGAATGGCGGCGATCATTGGGTTTCAGAGTTTTATGAACATTGCCGTGGCCACGATGATCATGCCGAATACCGGAATCCCGCTTCCATTTGTCAGCTCCGGCCTTACGTCGCTGGTCAGTCTTTTCATAGGAATGGGATTTGTGCTGAATGTCCGATTGCAGAGGAAAAAAAATTACTAGTATAGGAGAAGGTGGCTATGAATATTGCACTGATTGCGCATGATGCGAAAAAAAAGCTGATGCAGAATTTCTGTATCGCTTACAGGGGGATTTTAAGTAAGAATGATCTTTACGCAACAGGTACGACCGGACGGCTGATCGAGGAAGTAACCAATCTGAATGTTCATAAATTTCTTGCCGGCCATCTGGGAGGAGAGCAGCAGATCGGTGCTCAGATCGAGCATAATCAGATTGATCTGGTTATTTTCCTGAGAGATCCGCTGACTTCCAAGTCTCATGAACCGGATGTAAATAACGTAGTGAGACTTTGTGATATTCATAACATCCCTCTGGCAACGAATGTTGCCACTGCTGAACTGTTAATTAAATCACTTGACAGAGGAGATCTGGAGTGGCGTGAAATGTACAAATAGAAAAAGAACATGTTTTTTCAGGGCCGTTATGCGGCCCTGTGCTGTACGGCCCTGTTTTGCGCTGTTGTGTGCAGCGCTCCTTTTTTTCATGTCCGGATGTGGAGGAAAGGAAATTCCTCTGGCTTATGATCTGAATTCTGATATTTCCAGCTTTCGGATTGCGGATGACTCAGCAGGGACCGTAGCGGATTCCTTCGCGCAGGATCTGTGCGTGGCGACGGGGGATGTTGGAACAGATACGGCAGACGTGGATACGGAAGCACTGACTGCGGCGGGACTCTTTGATCTGAACAGGCATGAGGTGCTTTATGCGAGAAATATCCATGAACGTCTGAATCCGGCCAGTCTGACCAAGGTTATGACGGCTCTGGTGGCATTGAAGTACGGCAATACGGAAGATACCATTACCGTAACAGATGAAGCCATGATCACGGAATCCGGGGCGACGCTCTGTGGACTGGAGGTTGGCGATCAGCTGACGCTGAATCAGGCGCTGCATGCGCTCCTGATCGCTTCGGCGAACGATGCGGCTGCAGCGATTGCCGTTCATATCGGCGGAAGCATTGAGGGCTTTGCGGAATTGATGAATGAGGAAGCAGTGGCCATTGGCGCAACAAACAGCCATTTTGTTAATCCGCATGGCCTGACGGCGGATAATCACTATGTGACCGCTTACGATATGTATCTGATTTTCAATGAAGCCCTGCAGTATGATCTGATCAGTGAAATCATCCATATGACCAGCTATGAGACGGTTTATATGGACAGCAATGGAAATTCCAAAACGTTTTCCTTCAAAACGACGAATCAGTATTTGAACGGAACCTACAAGGCTCCGGAACAGGTGACCGTAATCGGCGGCAAAACGGGAACTACCAGTGCCGCAGGAAGCTGCCTGATTCTGCTTGCGCGGGACACCTCAGGCAATCCCTATATCTCGGTAATCCTGAAGGCGACGGCGAGGGACGTGCTCTATGAACAGATGACGAGGCTTTTGAATGTAATTGCTTAAAAAGGTTGTTTTTTCATTAGATTTCATCTATAATAAGACATATCTCAAAGGCGTGCAGGCGTCAATTTACTTTAGGAGGGATCGCAATGGTTCAGTTAATCGTAGGCAAAAAGGGGAAAGGCAAAACGAAACAGCTGCTGGATAAGGTCAACAGCGAGGTGAAAGAGCTTTCGGGAAGCGTTGTATATCTGGATAAAAGCACCAAGCATATGTTTGAACTGAATAATAAGGTGAGACTGATTGATGTCCGTGAGTTCATGGTTGAGAACTGTTCGGAATTTATGGGATTCATCTGTGGAATCATTTCTCAGGATCGTGACCTTGAAAAGATGTATCTGGACAGCTTTCTCACGATATCCGGACTCGGGGATGACAATGATATTCTCCCTGCCGTTGAAAAGCTTGATAAGATCAGTGATGCCTATCATGTTGACTTTGTACTCAGTGTATCAAAGGATGAAAATGAATTGCCGGATAGCCTGAAGTCGAAGATTGTTGTATCTCTTTAAATAGAAGGACAAAGCCCCGGTCGGCCGGGGCTTTTGCTTTGCCGGAGGAATTGCGGATTGGCCGGAAAGAATGGTAAAATCAGACAGTACAGAAAGCCGCTGAATATCAATCTGGGGATTATCATTTTCAGCGTAATCTTCATTTATATCATTATTTGTGTCTTCCTCTATTTCACACAGAAGCAGATACAGCCTTATGAGGTAAGGACAGGATCCCTTTCTATGGACAGCGTCTATCAGGGAATTGCGCTGAGAGAGGAAACAATAGTTTCAAGCACCGACTCTGGCTATATCAATTACTACGCCAGAGAGGGAGAGCGCGTTGGAGCTGGAAAGCTTGTATGCAGCGTGGATGAGAGCGGAGAACTGAAGGAGATGTTTGAAGCTGGAGAAGCGGAGGATGGGCAGCTTTCCGCTGATGATCTTGAGGAAGTCAGGGACGAAGTGTCCGGTTTTATGGAAAGCTTTGACAGAAAGCAGTTCGGAACATCCTATGACTTTAAGTATACGCTGGAGGGAACAGCTCTGAAGATTTCCAATGAAAGCATTCTGGCGGATCTGGAGAGCCTGGACAGCTCTTCCTTCGTAACGCTCTGCAATGCGCCTGAGTCGGGAATTGTAGTCTATTCCACGGACGGCTATGAGACGCTGACGGCGGATCAGATCACAGAGGAGCTGTTTGATGAAGAAACCTATCAGAAGAATCAGCTGATCAACAATGATCTGGTCTCCACCGGAGATTCCATCTATAAGCTTGTTACGAATGAAAACTGGTCCATTGTGATTCAGACGGATGAGGAGCTCGCACAGTATCTGCTTGAGGAGGAATATGTGCAGGTACGTTTTCTGAAAAACCGGAACGTTTCCTGGGCAGAGGTGAGTGTTCTGGATAATGGTGATGGCAATACCTATGTAAAGCTTGATTTCAATAATTCCATGATTTCCTTCTGCACTCAGCGTTTTATTGATATTGAGCTTATCCTGGAAGAGGAAGAGGGACTGAAGGTTCCCAATTCCGCCATTGCTGAAAGAGAATTCTTCCTTGTTCCCAAAGAATATGTGACAAAGGGTGCAAATGGATCCGATGGCGTGCTTCTGGAAACCTATACGGAGGAAGGGGAAGCGACCACGGAATTTATTGCTACTACACTTTATCAGGAAACGGATGAGGATTACTATATTGACAATTCCGTGCTTGAAGTGGGAGATGATCTGGTGAAACCGGATTCCACGGATACCTATACCATATCCAGAAGTGCCGTACTGACGGGTGTTTATAATATCAATAAGGGTTATGCCGACTTTAAGGAGATCCAGATCCTTGCACAGAATGATGAATATGCCATTGTCAAGTCGAATACCACATACGGTCTGAGCGCTTATGATCGTATTGTTCTGGATGCGGAAACGGTAAATGCCGATGAACTGATTTTTTCATGAAAGGAGATGCGTTAATGATGGTCAGGGAGAATCTGAATACGGTACAGGAGAAAATCAGACGGGCATGTGAGCGGGCAGGAAGGCCGCCGGAGGATGTGACACTGATTGCGGTCAGCAAGACGAAGCCTGTGGAGATGATTCAGGAAGCTTACGAGGCCGGCATCCGGGATTTTGGAGAAAATAAGGTTCAGGAGCTGATGGATAAGATCCCGCAGCTTCCTTCCGATATCCGATGGCATATGATTGGACATCTGCAGAGAAACAAAGTAAAATATCTGGTTGGAAAGGCTGCGATGATTCACAGCGTGGACTCTCTCCGGCTCGCGGAAGAAATCAGCAGGGAGGCCGTGAAGCAGAATACAGTTGTAAAAATACTGATCGAGGTGAATGTGGCAGGTGAGGAGAGCAAATTTGGCGTGAGTCCTGATGAAACGGAAACACTGGTCAGAGAGGCGGCTGCTCTTCCTGGAATCGAGGTCTGCGGGCTGATGACCATTGCTCCGCTGGCAGAAAATCCCGAAGATAGCAGAATTTTTTTTAGGACATTAAAGAAGTTATCTGTTGACATAGAGAGGAAAAACATTGATAATGTACATATGGTTTGCCTGTCCATGGGAATGACGGGCGATTATGAAACGGCCTGTGAAGAAGGCGCTACCTTCGTGAGGGTTGGTACGGGTATATTTGGAGAACGATCCTGGGAGATTCAGTAAACCGGGTTGAAATAAGGAGATTGACAATATGGGTGTTATGGACAGGTTCCTGAGCTACATGAAACTGAACGGCGATGATGACTATGATGATGAGTACGATGATGATGACTATGATGATTACGAAGAGCCTGAAACAAAGGTTTCCAAGCTGACGTCCAGGAAGGCGAAATCCATACCGGCAGAAGATGAAGAGGAGCGGCCCAGAAAGGCATCTCCAAAAATCACTCCTATTAAACAGGCGCGCAGATCCGGCGGCGCAGGAATGGAGGTCTGTGTAATCAAGCCGACGAGCATTGAAGATGGCAGAGAGATCACAGAAACCCTTCTTGCAAACCGGACTGTTGTTCTGAATCTGGAAGGGCTGGATGTGGATATTGCTCAGCGGATCATTGATTTTACCTCCGGCTCCTGTTTTGCAATCAGTGGAAATCTGCAGAAGATTTCTCAGTACATATTTATTATTACACCGGCCAGCGTGGATATTTCCGGAGATTTCCAGGATATCTTCAATGGCTCCGTTGATGTACCCGGAATCCGGTAAGTTAGGAGAGCCGGTTTAACCCGCAGAAGAAAAGCGAATCCAGACAGATTCGCTTTTATTATGGAAAGGGATGTTATGGAAAAAAGAATTACGGTTTCCCGGGAGGGAAAACCCAGCTGTGATATTGTTTTTGAGAAGAATTTTTCCGTTCTTCCGGACGAAATGAAAGCACTGGGATTTTTAGAAAGAAAGCTTTGTGTTGTCACGGATTCTCATGTGGAGCCCCTGTATGCGGAGAAGGTCAGAGACGTGCTCAAACAGGCGGGAATGAACGTCGAGGTGTATACCGTCCCTGCCGGAGAGGAAAACAAAAACCTTGATACGGTCCGTTCTCTCTATACCTTTCTCATTGAACGGCATTTCGGCAGAAAGGACTGCCTGATTGCGCTCGGCGGAGGGGTAGTTGGGGATCTGACCGGTTTTACCGCGGCAACCTATCTCCGGGGAATCGATTTTATTCAGATTCCGACCACACTCCTGGCGCAGGTGGACAGCAGCATTGGAGGAAAAACGGGGGTGGATTTCGACGGCTACAAAAATATGGTTGGAGCCTTTCATATGCCACGGCTTGTTTATACGAATCTGAGCACTCTGGCCACTCTTGATCCGAGACAGTTTTACAGCGGCTTCGCTGAGGCTATGAAGTCAGCGCTTATTGCAGATGCTAAATATTACGAATGGATGATTGCAAACATGTATGAGATCTGTGACAGGGAGCCGGAGGTGCTGGCTGAACTGGTGCGCAGAAGCTGTGAGATCAAACGGAAGATTGTAGAAAATGATCCGGAGGAAAAGGGAGAGCGGGCGCTTCTGAATCTGGGACATACTATTGGTCATGCCATTGAAAAGGCAAAGGATTTTTCTCTGACGCATGGGGAATGCGTTGCGCTGGGCTGCGTGGCAGCTGCCTTTATCTCCTGGAAAAAAGAACTTCTTCCCATGGAAGAATACTATGAAATCAGGGATATGTTTGTGCCCTTCAATCTGCCAATCTCTGTGGATGAGCTGGACCCGGGCCACATCTTAAGTCTGACCAAATCGGATAAAAAGATGGATAACGGTCAGATTCGTTTCGTTCTTCTGAAAAAGATAGGGAAGGCTGTTCTTGATACGTCTGTCACGGATGAGCAGATCCTGGCAGCAATCGATGAAATTAACTTTACGGAAGAGGATGCACATGAATAATCGAAAGTGGGGAATGGATCTTCTCGTCATTCTTTTGGGCGTACTTTTGGATCAGATGACCAAGTATCTGGCTGTCGTGTATCTGAAGGGACAGGAAGCAATATCGCTGATTCCCGGTGTCCTGGAGCTGAGATACCTGGAAAACCGGGGAGCCGCCTTTGGAATTCTTCAGGGTGGAAAAGTTATTTTTCTGATCATCACACCCATTGTTCTTCTTGTGGCGGCCTATGTGCTGGTTCGGATGCCGGATGGCGGAAAATACGGCATTCTGCATTTCCTGCTGGATTGTATTATTATCGGGGCGGTCGGAAATCTGATCGACCGGATCCGTCTGGATTATGTGGTGGATTTTATTTATATCAGACTGATTGATTTCCCTATCTTCAATGTGGCGGATATGTTTGTTTCCATTGCGACTGTTGTGGGGGCTGTGCTTCTGCTGTTTGGGCACAGTTACAGGAACGAAGATTTCAGCTTCCTTTCCCTGAAAAAAAGGAAGCCGGAAGAGGAGGAAAAGAATGGCTGACAGCCGTTATCTTTTTCATGTGACAGAGGAATATGAGGATGAGAGAATCGATAAGTATATTTCCGTGCTTATCGATTCTTTGTCCCGCTCCTTTATTCAGAAGCTGCTGAAGGACGGCCATGTTCTTGTAAATGATCAGCCTGTGAAGCAGAATTTCAGGCTGAAGGAAGGGGACGAGGTTGCCTTTTCCCTTCCGAAGGCGGTAGAGCCGGATATTTTGCCGGAAGATATTCCGCTGGACATCCTGTATGAGGATGACGACGTTCTCGTGGTGAATAAACCCAAGGGAATGGTCGTGCACCCTGCGGCCGGACATTACAGCCATACATTGGTCAATGCGCTCATGTACCACTGCCGGGACAGTCTTTCCGGCATTAACGGAGTTATGAGGCCGGGCATTGTGCACCGGATTGACCGGGATACCACAGGGAGCCTTCTGGTCTGCAAAAATGATGCCGCACATATTTCCATTGCGGCACAGCTGAAGGAACACAGTATAGTTCGAAGGTACAGGGCTGTTGTTTATGGCGTTCTGGACCAGGAGGAGGGAACTGTTGACCTTCCCGTGGGCAGAGATCCACATGACCGCAAGAGGATGGCGGCAGGAGTAAGAAATGGAAAGGAAGCGGTGACGCACTATAAGGTCCTGCAGCGTTTTCATGGATATACCTATATCGAATGCCGGCTGGAAACGGGGAGAACCCATCAGATCCGGGTCCATATGGAGGCAATTGGACACCCGCTTCTCGGAGATGAGGTCTACAGGCGGAACATGCCGGGAAATGGAAAGCCTCCATGTCAGCTGCAGGGGCAGACTCTGCATGCCATGATTCTTGGATTCCGTCATCCGGGAAGTGGAGAATATATAGAGACAGTAGCCCCGCTTCCTCAGTATTTTTCCCATCTTCTTCAGATACTGGACTCAAAAAGAGGTTGATTTTCATAAAAAGATCCCGAAAATTCATTGAATTTTTGGGACTTTTTCATTATAATAGTTTTATATTTAGAAAAAGAAGGGTGCATGAACCATTTGAGCGGTTTGTGCGATAAAAAAGCCGTCTGAGGGCGGCAAAAGGAGGTAAGTATGAATACAGTGATTACGATTGGCCGGCAGTTTGGATCTGGAGGACATGAAATCGGTGAAAAAGTAGCAGAATACTTCGGCATTCAGTGCCTGGATAAGGAGCTTTTGACGAGGGCGGCCAAGGAGAGCGGCTTCTGCGAAGAGATGATTAAGAGCCACGATGAGAGGCCAACCAACTCCTTCCTTTATAACCTGGTTATGGATACCTATTCCTTTGGTTATAACGCATCCTCCTTCATGGATATGCCAATCAGCCATAAGGTGTTTCTCGCCCAGTTCGATACCATCAAGAAGATAGCATCAGAAGGTCCCTGTGTGATCGTAGGACGCTGCGCTGACTATGCGCTTCATGATTTTAAAAACAGCATCCATCTTTTTATCTATGCGGATGAGGAGAGCAAGGTGAAGCGTGTCATGAAGAGATACAGCCTTACGGAGGATAAGGCGCGTGACATGATGGTGAAGAAGGATAAGCAGCGCCAGAGCTATTATAACTATTATTCCTCCAAAAAATGGGGGCGTGCGGACAGCTATGATTTCTGTCTGAACAGCTCCGTGCTTGGCGTCGAAGGAACTGTCAAACTGATCGTGCAGATTGTGGAAGATTTTGAAAGCAAAAACAGCGGAAAATAATTTTTATCAAAGACTGGCTCTGGCCGGAGAACTGATCCCATATGGAAAAGTTGCAACCTATGGTCAGCTTGCGCTGTTATGCGGTTTCCCGCATAACAGCCGCCAGGTGGCCGTGCCCTGAACCGGGGACTGGCCGGAAGTGATTTCCCGGCCTATCGGGTGGTCAATTCACGGGGAATTCTTTCCGGCGCTGCCGCCTTTGATACGCCGGATCTGCAGAAACGGCTTCTGAAGGCGGAAGGCATTGAGGTCAGAGAAAATCGGGTTGACCTCAATGCCTTTGGCTGGAAAAATACATTGGAAGATGCGCTTTTTCTTCAGAAGTGCTTTAAGGAAAAGGGGATTTGAAGAAAAAGAAAATGAGCAGGAGTGATATACAACTATTCGCAAAACACAAGTTTAACGAATAGTTAGTGCTGAAAAACAGTTATTTGGATGTTTTGACACGTTTTATCGTTGTTCTTCTTTTCCTTCAGGCTAACTCTTCCGAATCCAGAATGATTGTAAAGGGTCCGTCATTTACGAGCTGAACCTTCATATGCGCACCGAACACGCCCTGTTTTACGACCGGGCGTTCCTTTTTGCAGGAATCGATAATATATTCATACAGGGCTTTTGCATGCTCCGGATTCCCCGCTTTGACGAATGAAGGACGATTTCCTTTCCTGCAGTCTGCATACAGCGTAAATTGGGAAATCAGCAAAAGCTCCCCATCCACGTCCTTCAGACTCAGATTGGTCTTTCCATTTTCATCACTGAAAATCCGAAGATTCAGCATTTTGCGCACCAGCCGGTCTGCCTCGGCCTGCGTATCCGCATCGCTCACCCCAATCAGAACCAGATAGCCCTGATGAATGCTTCCAACCAGCTGTTCGTCAACGGATACAGAAGCTTCTGTGACTCTTTGAATGATGAATTTCATTGGTATAAAATTTCCTCCTGTCTGCCGCTTTATGGCGGCTTTGTTAATTTTATCACAAGCATTCCGCGCTGTAAACAGGAGGATGGCCGTACGGACATGAAATCTGTATTTAGAAACTGGTTTACTCTGAACCCGCTTTTTTTCTGTTCCGGGATGCAATTTTCTGAAAAAGATTGTATAATGGACAGGGTATTTATCAACAGAATTGAGAAATTGGTCTTTTGAACCGGAAAGGATTATTGCTTTTTATGAGACTTCAGCAGGTATTAAGCTACGTCCGCAGGGCGGCGGATGATTACCATATGATACAGGAGGGCGACCGGATTGCGGTGGGAATTTCAGGCGGAAAGGATTCTCTGACGCTCCTCTATGCGCTCCATGGGCTTCAGCGGTTTTATCCGCAGCATTTTGAACTTCATGCTGTGACGGTGGATCTGGGGTTCCAGAATCTGGATCTGAGCAAAATTGAAAGCATCTGCCGCGATGAGCTTAAGATTCCCTATACCATCGTGAAGACGGATATTGCAGATGTTATTTTTGAACAGCGGAAGGAATCCAATCCCTGTTCTCTGTGCGCAAAAATGCGCAAGGGCGCGCTGAACGACGCGATAAAAAGGGAAGGCTGCAATAAGGTTGCCTATGCCCATCATAAGGATGATGTGGTGGAAACCATGCTGATGTCTCTGATTTTCGAAGGAAGATTCCATACCTTCAGTCCGGTTACTTATCTGGACAGAACGGGAATTACAGTGATCCGCCCTCTTCTCTACATGAATGAGGCGGATGTGATCGGCTTCGTGAATAAAAATCAGGTTCCTGTGGTAAAAAGTCCCTGTCCGGCGGACGGACATACCAAACGGGAATATGTCAAGCAGCTTCTTAGACAGCTGAATCTGGAAAATCCCGGCGTGAAGGAGCGGATGTTTACCGCAATCATAACAGGAAACCTGCAGGGCTGGCCTCCTGTGGAAAATCGCTGAAAAGATAGAGAGAAAGAGAAAGCGCTATGGCGAAGGAAATGAATTACCATGACGAACTGAATAAAAAGAACGTGCTGAAGCTGAGGGAAATCCTGGAGACCCTTCCCGCCTTCTGCAGGCAGTTTTTCAGAGGCATCGAGGATACCACAGCAACCAGAACGCGCATTGCCTATGCCTATGATCTGAGGGTCTTTTTTGAATTTATCCATAAGACCAACGGGGTATACCGGAATACGGATATTGTGGATTTTCCGCTTTCCATTCTCGATCAGATCGGGCGCGAGGATATTGAGGAATATATGGAATATCTCTCCTATTATGTGAAGGACGGCGTGGAATATATGAACGACGAGCGGGGAAAGAAACGGAAGCTGGCCTCTCTGCGCAGCTTTTACAACTATTTTTACAGAAATGAGCTGATTTCAACCAACCCTGCAGTTCTCGTTCCCCTTCCCAAGCTTCATGAGAAGGAAATCGTCCGCATGGAGCCTAATGAGGTGGCTGTCCTGCTCGATGAGGTGGAGGATGGAAGCGGTCTGACCAAAAAGGAAATGAGTTATCATCAGAAAAACGGAACGAGGGATCTTGCCCTCCTCACTCTTCTGCTCGGAACGGGAATCCGTGTATCAGAATGTGTGGGACTGGATCTGAACGACGTGGACTTTGATAATCAGAGACTGAAGGTCCGGCGTAAGGGAGGCTATGAGGATCTGGTTTACTTTGGAGAAGAGGTGGCGGAAGCCCTGCAGAACTATCTGGAGGAACGAAAAGCGGTCATTCCTCTTCCCGGCCATGAAGAGGCGCTGTTTCTCTCCATGCAGAATAGAAGGCTCACCGTGCGCAGCGTGGAAAAGCTGGTGAAGAAGTACACCTCCCGCGTGACTACGGTAAAGAAAATTACGCCGCATAAGCTTCGCAGTACCTATGGAACCACCCTGTATCAGGAAACCGGGGACATCTATCTGGTGGCGGATGTGCTGGGGCATAAGGATGTGAATACCACAAGGAAGCATTATGCGGCGATGAAGGACGAAAACAAGCGCAAAGCAGCCAAAGCTGTCAGGCTCAGGGAAGAATGGGAAAATTCATAGAGTCCAATGGGATAATTCCTCTTGGACTCTATGAATTTTCCCCGGGAATTTTTTCCTGGGAATTTTCTCTGGGAATTTTCCCTATCTCCTCTGCCCGAACCAGAGAGTCCGAAGCCAGCTGCGGATTTTGGACAGGATGCCGCTTTTCGCAGGTCTGTTCGGGTCAGAACCGGTGAATTCCGCTTTTCCGGCAGTGTCAGCATGGGAGATGGAGGCCCGTTTCTGATCTTCAGAATCCTCAGAGACCGGAACAGGAAGTTCGATTTCCTGTTTGGCTTCCATTTCCGGTTTCCTGTAAAAACGGTTGTTTCTCTTATTCCATGGCGCGGGAGGAACCGGGGAGGCGGCTCCGGAAAACTCATGAGCCTCCTGCTTTCCGGCATTCGGGGCATTCTGTGCGGCTGTTCCGTTTCCCTCTTCCTTTTTGGGAAAGGTCAGAATTGCCTTGAAAAGATCGCCGTCTATTTCAATCCGCATGCTGCCGCCCTGAAGCTCGGCAAAGCTTTTGGCAATGGCAAGCCCAAGTCCGCTCCCTTCTGTATTCCGGGAACCGTCTCCGCGGACAAAACGCTCTGTCAGTTCGTTCGGATCGACGGACAGCTCTGATGCGGAAATATTTTTCAGCTCTATTCTCACATATTCCCGATCCATCTCCCTTTCTTCCGTAAGAGTGACATATACTCTCGTATTTTTTAGGGCATATTTGATGATATTGGTGTAAAGGTTATCAAATATCCGGTAAGTCTTCTGGCTGTCCAGAGAAAGCAGAATCCTTTTCTCCGGGAAGCGGAACCGAAAATCCAGCCCTGCCGCGCTGATTCTGTCCTCCTGTTCCAGATAAGCCTGCCTCAACAGGTTGCAGATATCTACATCCACGATCTGCAGGGTGACCGCCTTGCTGCTCGCCTTGCTGATTTCAAACAGATCCTCGATCAGAACCTTAAGACGGTTTGCCTTTTTCTGAAGTACGGCAAGATACTCCTCCTTCTTTTCCTCCGTGACACCCGGCTCCTTCAGCAGGTCGATATAGGTAATGATGGCGGTCAGAGGCGTCTTCAGATCATGTGAGACATTGGTGATCAGCTCGGTTTTCATCCGCTGGCTTTTGACCTCCTCATCCACCGCCCGCTTAAAATCTACCTGAATCCGGCGAAGCTGGGACTTATAGCTTTCAAAAATGCCGAAATCCTCGGAAAGCGCGGTATCCAGATTTCCCTGCGCAATGGAACTGGTTGCCCGGAGCAGCTTTCTGTATTTCTCCTGAATTCCCATCACGTACCGTTTCAGAATGAAATACACGATAACCGTATATACGATCAGTCCGAAAATTCCTGCGAACCAGAAACAGCAGATCAGCAGCAGAATGAAGAAATTCACGCCGAGAACCTTCAGGATGATCCTGTTGGCATCGGTACCGATATCATATCTGACCAGCTCCGTATAAAATGACCGGAAAGCCCGTTTCACACTGCTGTAAACCTTATGCCAGTATCTGCATATGATGCTCCGTTCTTTCAGATTGCTCCTTCGGATGCCCGACAGACCTGAACCGATCAGAAAAGCCAGGGCAAAAAGTACGGCAAGAAAAAGGAACATGGCTGCTCTGTCAATCGGAATCCACAGTATCCTGCCGTCATTCCCCATACCTGCCCGGATGCTCTGAAGAAATACGCCGTTTTCATATTCCGCGGTGAAACGGATCACCGGATCAATGGAATATCCAACAAGCAGAATGGCAAGTACGGCTGCCGCTTCAATATACAGTCCCTTTTTCCGGCTGCGGGAAGGCTCACCGGTTTCCTCCTGTTGTGAGAAATGACCGGCGGATGAAATCTCGAACTGCGGCTGTACGATCAGGCTCCAGACAAGGCCGGCAGCCGCACAGAGAAGCAGCAGGACAAGATAAACAGGATCAACTCCTGCGCTGCTGTAGCTGTCTTCCATTGCCTGATAGAGATCGGGTCTCCAGGAGGAGGAATTATCCTGGTTTTGGAGAAGCGCATCATACTGTTCCTGTGTCAGCCCGTAAATAACCCTCATGTTTTCCGGGCTGTCAAGTGTAAGCTGAAGAACGCCGTATGCTTCGTCATATTCGTCATAAACATGATAGACAGAACTCTGGCCGTTCTGGTCAAGCTCCTGATGGCTTCCGCCGTCCTCGTTCAGGGACAGCTGTTTTTCATGGCCTGCTGTCTGAACAGTATTGATAAACTGCTTTGCGTTATCCTGGCAGCGGACGGAAACATTTCCCACATTTCCGGCACTGTCGTATTCAAGGCTCACATAGTAGACATAGCCGGAGCTTCCATTTCCGTCCTGCCCGTCTGCAGCTACAGCGTTCGGAAGGCTGTTTCCGCTGTTGGAAAGAACCGTGCCGGACTCCAGATCCTCCACATAATAGTCCATCATGCCGCCATAGGAGGACAGCATCTGCTCATATTCGGAAAGAACGGACTCCAGATTTTCTTTCTGGCGGGCAACGATGCTTTCTGCCCTGCTCCTGATCTGTTCCTGACTGCTCTTGTCCGTCTCCACAAAGTAATCCGCATTGCTGTCTGAATATCCATAATAAGCAGAGGACATATCTGTCGTGTCCGTTTCCAGGTTCTGCTTCAGATAAAGATCAGAATAGCTGTATTGTGCCTGATCCGCCTTTTCACGCAGATATTTATACTGAACATAGTTGACGGAAAACAGATTATCCACAAAACTGCGGGAGATCAGAGGATCTGTATAGGATGCCTGAGCCCTTTCCCTGAAAAAGGGAAAGAGTGACATGAAGATAAGAGCTGCCGCCATTCCGGCCGCAGCCATGCCAAAAAGAAAATGTTTATTGCCTTTCCATTTTGTAGCCAACGCCCCACACCACCTTTAAATACTTCGGATTTTTCGGATCAATTTCAATTTTCTCCCTGATCTTACGGATGTGGACCATAATGGTATCGGTATTGATCGCCTTTTCGTTCCAGATGCGTTCATAAATCTCATCGGCAGAGAAAACCCGGCCGGGATTCTTGATCAGCAGCAGAAGAATTTTGAATTCAATCGGGGTCAGACGCACCGGATTTCCATCCACAAATACTTCCACGGTTTCCTCATTCACTTCGATACCGCCGAGCACATGGTAAGTATCCTTTTCCGGTTCAGATGCCTTGCTGAGAGCCTCCAGATATCTGGCATGCCTGCGCAGGTGGGAATTTACTCTTGCAAGAAGCTCCATCGTGGTAAACGGTTTAGTCACATAGTCATCCGCACCCATATTCAGCCCCATGATCTTATCCACCTCTTCAGACTTGGCAGAAAGCATGATAACGGGGAAATCGTATCCTTTTTCCCGAACCTTCATCATCATGGTGATGCCGTCCATCCGGGGCATCATGATATCAACAATAGCCAGATGAATCTCTTCCTTCTCAATAATTTCCAGCCCTTCCACACCGTCACCGGCCTGAAATACCACATAACCCTGATTCCTCAGATAGATGTCGATTCCCTCTCTGATATCCTTATCATCCTCTACAACCAGAATATGATTTGTTTCCAACACTATGAACCTCCCTGTGAATGATTATGACTGATATGATCCAGCCCCTGTACCGGTCTCAGCCGGAAACAGAATACCGGAGCGGCCAGTACCAAAGGCATTATAGCACATATCCCGTCATGCCGCCACAGGCTGTGAAAACAAACGTGGCTGCGTAAATGTGAAAACAAACGTGACTGCGTAAATGACTGTTCCAGATAAAATTTGTTCCGGAGAGACTTTTGTTCCGTTCGATCAGGACATGATCAGAATATACGGAAAAGCTGAAAAATGCGGGCAGAAAAAACAGAAGAATTTCTTAAAAAAAGCTTTCTTTTTCTGAAAAGCAGGAGCTGTAGCGCTGGGAATTCAGGCGCTTCACCGCCTGAATTCCGAAGAATAGTACGGAATGATCAGATAATCTCCCTGATGGATATCGGAATCAAGAAGATGATTGATCTGTATCACTTCCTGAAGGAAATCCTGTCCTGATTCAAAATGTTCGTCTCCATATTCAGCTGCTATCGACCACAGGGTATCGCCCTTCTCAATACGGATGCTGGTATAATACTTATAGGCAATGTCTGAGGAAGCATCCTCAGCTCTGACAATGAAGCTGCCGCCTGCCATTGACAACGCAAGGAGAACGACAGTCGCAAAGAGAGCCAGACGACGTCTGAGCTGACGCTGTCTTCTGATCCGGTTTCTTCTGATTCTCTCTTCCGCATTCATAAGTTCCCTCCTCATGGCAAAGTATCGTATCGAACAGATGTTACGAACACACGTTCCTTTAAACTGTATCTGAATTATATCGAACACAGATTCGAATGTCAAGAGAAAACCGGAGAAAAATCGAACAGATTTTCGGAATATGCGTTTGCTTTTTATCCCGTTCTATGTTATACTTTTTCAAAAGAAAAAAGGGAAACAGGCGGTTCCGATCAGGGAAAAACCGCTGAAGGAGGATAAGATTTATGGCACAGGGAAAGATCACTGCGAAGCAGCAGGAAATCCTTTCATTCATAAAGGAGCAGATACTGGAGAAGGGATATCCGCCCGCAGTAAGGGAGATCTGCGAAGCGGTGCATCTGAAGTCCACTTCTTCTGTCCATTCTCATCTGGAGACGCTGGAGAAGAACGGCTTTATCCGGCGGGACCCCACCAAGCCGCGTGCGATTGAGATCTGTGATGACAGCTTTCAGGCCGTCAGATCGGAGATGGTCAGCCTGCCGGTGATCGGCAATGTTGCGGCAGGACAGCCTATTCTCGCGGAGGAAAATATTGATAGCTATTTCCCGGTTCCTTCCGAATACGTCCCGAACGGGGAGCCTTCCTTTATTCTGAAGGTCCGTGGAGATTCCATGGTGAATGCGGGAATCCGCAATGGGGATCAGATTTTTGTGCAGAGCTGCTCCAACGCGCGCAACGGCGATATCGTTGTGGCGCTCATTGAGGATTCCGCCACGGTTAAGACCTTCTATCGGGAAAAGGGCCATATCCGTCTGCAGCCGGAGAATGACACCATGGATCCGATTATTGTAAACGACTGCAGAGTTCTTGGAAAGGTGTTCGGCGTATTCCGGATTTATAAATAATGCTCCCGGAGGGGAAAGAAATAGGAAACCTCACAGTTTTCCGCTATCCGGCGGCACAGATTTACCGTGCGTTCCATGATCGGTTCGATCATCTCCTCCTCCGCGTCAATGTCCAGTATGGAAAGATCTTCCGTAATGCTGACAGAATGAACGCCTTCCATATTTCCCATCTGCTCCAGCAGCCTTCCCGCTGTTCCGGCATCCGGCAGATGGGATACATGATATTTTCTTAACACTGTCTTTTTTCCTTCCTTCCTGTTTGGATCAGCTGTTGTCCGGAAGCGCCGGTACTGCTTCGACCGCTTCTATTTATTTACAGCATTTCCATTTTCCGGGAAGTTTAAACATAATTCGGTCAGACGTGTATTTTTTTCAGGCGGATTTAACCCGGTACCAGTAAAGATAGATCTCCTGAAAACCGAGGGAACGATAGAGAGAAAGAGCCTCCAGATTGGAAGCAAGGACCTGCAGGTGGGCGCTTTTGGCTCCGCCCTGAAAGCCTTCCTCCATGAGAGCTCTGCAGACGGCTGTGCCGAGTCCCTTTCGGCGGTGTTTCCGGTTCACATGGATATCATACAGTTCAATGGTATCTTCCTCAAAAATGCCCAGTCCGCTGGCGATGACTTCATCTTTTTCATGGATAAATACTTCTATTCTGTTATCCTTCCGTCTGATATCCGGCTGCGGCTGTCTTTCCTTTCCGCACTGCAGTTGTACTGCAAATCCGTCTGCCCTGCATTCCAGAACTCTTGTTTTTCCCATAAGGGAATAGCCTCTCTGTTCAAGCTGCTGATCCAGGGCTGAGGGAACGTTGGATGTCATTTTGAATGCACAGGGAAGGGAACGGGCCGCAAATTTTTTCTCGCAGACATCAATTTTCTCCTCATAGGAACGGGTGGACAGGTAAAGTGGAAGCACGCAGCTGTCGCGCCAGCTGCCTTCTCCCCGAAAGCGCAGAATCCAGCCGTCATATACCTCCGTATGAATTGAGGGGGATGTATTCAAAGAAAGCTCCTCATATCTGAGCGCCGCAAAATTCATGGTGTTTCCGCCTTTCCAAAAAATCTGTCCTGTCTGAGCTTATTTTATCAAACGAAAAAAGAATAGAATACCTGATTGGTGCTTTCAATCTTGCATATAGTGCTTTTGTGTCTTATAATAGCCTCAATGAAAAACGAAAAAAGGCAAATGCAGGAAGCCTGCACGAACCGGCGGATTTATGCAGGCTGCATGCGACGGCAGAAACAGGGGGAAAAGCGGATGGAAGAAATGCGTGGTCTGTTGGAACACTATGAGAAGAAGGGATATCTGGATCATGATTTCAGAATGTTTCATCTGAAGGACGACGGACCGATGGAGATCGCATCCCACTATCACGATTTTGACAAGGTACTGCTGTTCCTGAGCGGAAATGCGGCCTATTCCATTGAAGGGAGAAGGTATGAGCTTCGTCCCCATGATATCGTTCTGGTGAACGCGGGCGAGCTCCATCGGCCCATCGTGCAGGCGGGCTGTCCCTATGAACGGATCATCATCTATATTTCTGCGGGCTTTCTTGCCGGATACCGGACGGACTCCTGTGATCTGCGTCTCTGCTTTCAGGAAGCACAGAAGCGTCATGGAAATGTGCTGCGGGTGGAGAACCTGGAAAAAAGCAGTCTGTTTTCCGTGATCCGCCGTCTGGAACAGTCCTTTCAGGAGCAGGACTATGGGAGAGAGCTGTACCAGAAGGTACTGTTTCTTGAATTCATGATTCTTTTAAACCGGGCGCTCCTTCACAACCGGGTGAATTATCTGGAAAATCAGGTGAGCAACCAGAAAATTGCTTCCATTATCGATCACATCAATGATCATCTCTCAGAAGAAATCACGGTGGATGGCCTTGCGGAACAGTTTTTTCTGAGCCGTTCCCACCTCATGCACCTGTTCAAGGCGGAGACCGGCTATTCCGTCGGCGCCTATATCAATGAAAAAAGGCTCCTGCTGTCCAAATCCCTGATTCAAAACGGGATGTCGGCAACAGAAGCCTGTTACGAAAGCGGGTTCCGCGACTATTCCACCTTCTGCAGGGCGTTTCGGAAGAAATATCAGACAACGCCCCGCAACGCGGGAAAACTGCTGTAACAGTTCGTGAAAAATAAACAGCAGACAGGAAAAATGAAAAGCTTACAGTTCAGAGGGGTCAATCCTTCTGCCGTCGCGCCAGATGCGCTCCAGATCATAGAACAGCCGGTTTTCCCGGTCAAAAACATGGACGATGATGTCGCCATAATCCATCAATACCCAATTGGCGGTGTTATACCCTTCTATCTGGCGTGGGGATGCGCCTGCACGTCCCAGTTTCTCTTCCACGTTGTCGGCGAGCGCCTGAACCTGGTTGCGGTTATTTCCGCTGGCGATCAGAAAATAATCGGCCAGAACGGTAACGCCGCTGATATCGATTACGCTGATGTCCTCCGCCTTCTTTTCCTCCAGCGCTTCTTTGGCGAGCTTCGCCATTTCCTTCGCGTTCATTTCGGTCATTAACGGCCTCCTTTCTCTCTTTCGGCCCTGTAGTATTCATAGGTCTGCTGTGTCATGGGATCAATCTCTGCCTTGGATGCGGACAGATAGGCCAGAGTATCCCGAAGGATCAGAAACAGGCATTCATCCAGATCTTCAAAGGCCAGTTTTCTCGCCTGCGGAAGATTTGGAGCCTGATTTCTTCCCGGTTCGATGTAATCCGCAATGTAGAGGATCTTGTCCAGAAGCCGCATCTCCGGCTTCCCGGTGGTGTGCCAGGTGATCGCGTCCAGTATCTCCCGGTCCTCGATACCGTATTTGTGCCAGGCAAGAAAGCTTCCTACTTTGGCATGGAGAAGGGACGGATTCTTCTGCTCCGCGGCGTTGATGGCGATACTGTGCCTGTGGCAGATCCGGATCTGCTTCTCACTGCTTAAGTTTTTTGCACAGTCATGAAGAAGCCCGGCAATCTGCGCTTTTTTCATATCCGCACCATAACGCATGGCGAGCGCCGCTGCCGTAAAGGCAACGCCAAGCGTGTGTTCATAGCGCTTGGGGGTAAGCTCGCGTTCCATGCATTTACGCAGGCTGACAGGATCGCAGTCAATCTTCTCCGCTTTTTTCTGCATCTCTTTTTTCGCACCCTCTGTCCTGCTGCTCATTTTGAAATCTCCTCTTCTGCCCGTTTTCCTGCTTCCTGTTTTTCCTCTGCGGGAATATGCTGTTCTGCCGCAACGCGGTAAAGACCGTTTTCTTCGATATACTTCCGCACCCGTTCCGGAACCAGATAACGGATGGAACGTCCTTCCTGAATCCTTCTTCGAATATCGGAGGAAGAGATTTCCACGTTGCCGGAAGGAATCAGAAAGATATTTGCCCGGTATTTTTCCCGCAGCCGTCTGGCCTGTTCGGAAAGACGGCTGTTTCCACAATCATCCCGGACGGCGGCGAGCACAGTCGCTTTCTGAAATATGATCTCCGGGTCCTTCCAGGTTTCCATGGCAAATAGGCTGTCTGCGCCCACAAGGAAAAAGTATTCCGCATCAGGATTCTGTTTTTCGAGCTGATCCAGGGTCTCACAGGTATAGGTATAGCCCGGACGACGGAGCTCGATATCTGAAACCTGAAAATGCGGATTATCTTCGATGGCAAGCGCCGTCATGCGCAGCCGGGTGGCCGCGTCCAGAATGGCAGACTGTTCCTTCATGTAGGAACAGCCGCTGGGGATGAACAGAACCTGATCCAGTCCAAAGGCGGAATAGGCGTTTTCCGCCAGGAGCAGGTGGCCGATGTGGATGGGATTAAATGTCCCGCCCATGATGCCTATCCGCTGTACGCCTGTTCTTACATCATCTGGGAAGCTCAATCTTTTTATGCTCCTTGCTTTCCTTATACAGCACGATCTTTCTTCCGATCACCTGGACGAGCTGGGACTGGGTGCGTTCCGCGAGCATGGCGCCAAGCTGATTCGGATCGTCAAAGCAGTTCTTCAGAACGGTTACCTTGATCAGCTCTTTTTTATTGAATGCCTCGGCAACCGCCTGTGTTACCTCTGGCGTAAGGCTGCCCTTTCCGATCTGGAACACCGGCTCCAGGTTCCCGGCAAGGCTTTTCAGATAGGCTCTCTGTTTGCTTGTCATAGCTACCTCTCTTTTCAAATGTCGGCGCGCCGGTCAGACGCAGGCCGCATTAAGGCTTTATTTATAGTAATCAAATTTGAGGCCATACATACGGACAGTGCTGCCCTCTTCGATGCCAAGCGCTTCCAGCTGCTCCAGGATGCCCGTCTCCTTCAGGAAATTCTGGAAGAAGGTAAAGCCCTTCTCCGAATCCAGGTTGGTATAGCCCAGCATTTTTTCGATACGGGGGCCTTCTACCACATATTCGTCCTCTTCCTCGTCGTAGGTCACGCTGAATGGCTCGTCGGAGAACCGGTTTTCCAGCTCCGGGAAGTATTCCTGTTCGAATACCACAGGCCTGTCATCCGCCTGATCCAGAAGGCCGCTCACATGGTAAAGAAGCTCCTTTAAGCCCTGGCCGCTTACGGCGGAGATGGGGAAGACCTGAATTCCCTTCGGCTCAAATTCCGCCTTCAAAAGTTCTACCGCTTCCGCAGCCTCATCCGGAGCAGCGTCGATCTTGTTGGCCGCGATGACGGTTGGACGGGAGGCAATTTCCATATTATAAGCCTCCAGTTCCTTGTTGATGGCATAGATATCCGCAATTGGATCACGTCCCTCCGTGCCGGCGGCATCCACCATGTGGATGATCACCTTTGTCCGTTCGATGTGGCGTAAGAATTCATGCCCCAGTCCTACGCCCTCCGATGCGCCTTCAATCAGGCCGGGAATGTCCGCGATCACGAAGCTTTTTGCCCCGTCCATGTCCACCACACCCAGATTAGGGACAATGGTGGTGAAATGATAGTTGGCGATCTTCGGCCTGGCATTAGTGACCCGGGAAAGCAGGGTGGATTTTCCCACATTGGGGAAGCCTACCAGCCCTACATCAGCAATCATTTTAAGCTCCAGGAAGAGCTCCAGCTCTCTGGCCGGCTGTCCCGGCTGGGCATATTTGGGCGCCTGCATCGTGCTGGTGGCATAATGCTGGTTGCCATTTCCGCCCTTTCCACCGGTCAGGAGCACAATACGCCTGTTTTCTCCGGACATGTCCGCGATGACCCGGCCGCTCTGGGCCTCCTTGATGACGGTTCCTTCCGGCACCTTGATGATGATGTCATCGCCGTCCTTACCGCGGCAGTTTCTTTTCCCGCCCTCCTGGCCATCGCCGGCTTTGTATTTGCGGACATGCCTGAAATCTGTCAGGGTATTCAGGCCCTCGTCCACCTGGAAGATCACGTCACCGCCTCTTCCTCCGTCGCCGCCATCAGGCCCGCCGCTGGGCACATATTTTTCTCTGCGGAAGGAAACGTGGCCGTCGCCGCCCTTCCCGCTTCTGACATAGATTCTCGCTCTGTCTGCAAACATGAATAAACTCCTTATAACGGAAAGGGCTTCAAACATGACTGTTTGAAGCCCGGCATTCTCAGAAATCTCCGTTTCGGCAACTTACTGTTCTACAGGATAAACGGAAGCCTGCTTCCTGTCTCTTCCCTTTCTTTCGAATCTCAGTATACCGTCAACCGTTGCGAACAACGTATCATCGCCGCCGCGTCCAACGTTCACGCCGGGATGAATCTTCGTTCCGCGCTGTCTGTAAAGGATATTTCCTGCCTTTACAAACTGTCCGTCGGCTCTTTTAGCGCCAAGTCTCTTGGACTCGGAATCTCTGCCGTTCTTCGTGGAACCAACACCCTTTTTATGAGCAAAAAACTGAAGGTTCAGCTGTAACATGGATTTACACCTCCTCGAATTGAAGTTTCAGGTATTTTCTGCCATACTGATCTTTTACGTCCTTTAAACCCAGCACCATGGAATCCATCAACAGGGATGCTTCTCTGCTGATTTCATCAGGAAAGGCTACATCAATCAGACCTTTCTCCTCTTCTGTCTCCACCCGCATCTCATCCTGCGTAAAGCGTTCAATGGAATTGATGGTGTTGATGACCAGAATGGAAACGGCTGCACAGACGATATCACTTCCCGCGACCGCATAGCCGCTGTGCCCGCTGCAGGTAAAACCCGTATAGGCTCCGGCGCTGTTTTTTTTGACCGTTACTGTCGTCATGGCTGAAAGATTAAGCGTTGATCTTTTCGATCTTAACCTGCGTGTAAGGCTGTCTGTGACCGTTCTTCTTGTGATAGCCGGTTTTTCTCTTATACTTGTAGACGATAACTTTCTTGCCTTTGCCTTCGCCTACAACAGTAGCGGAAACCGTAGCGTTCGCAACATCTGCGCCTACCTTCAGGCCGTTGTCGCTCACTGCCACCACCTGGTCAAACGTTACAGTGTCTCCAGTCGCAGCGTTCAGCTTCTCTACCTTGAGAACATCGCCTTCGGAAACCTTGTACTGTTTTCCACCTGTTGCAATAATTGCGTACATAGGGCACCTCCTATTTCTCAAACTCGCTGACTGCGGTGATGTGCGGCCTGCGGCCGGACATACTTTTACCCCGTCATGCGGCATACTCATAAATCATAGCATCGAAGGGGAAAAGTGTCAATCTTTTTTTGCCGAAAACTTATCCGAAAACTTTTCTTTTTTTCTTAATTCTCCAAATTTAACAGATGACCAATATCATCTGTTGATATTTCATCCATGAGCTCATGATAAAACATTACCATTATTTCTTTTCTGCGCTGCGCTGTTTCAAAAGCCTCCGGCGTATAAAACGTTTCATATAACCTGCTTAGTTTGAAATGGTATTCTTTCAGAAAGGACTCCGGCTCATTTCTGTCCTTTCCATCATATATCCGTTTTTCGGCGTCCACGGCATACAAGGGCTCGCCTGCCTGTCCTTTATAGAGTAATGTACGGGAAATTCCCAACGCTCCGGTAACATCCAGTTTGTCTGCATCAAAAAGGATTTTGGCCTCTATTGATTCGGGCTGACGGTCAGTCCTGAATCGATGGGTTGTGATACACTCCTGAATATGCTTACAGTCTTTTTCGTTCCAGCCCAGGCTCCTCATAATTTCATACGCCATTTTTCCGCCCTCTTCAGCATGACACAGCCGGGGATTCTGGAACTGTTTCATCCTGCCAATATCATGGAGAAGGCAGCTTGCAATCAAAATATCCTGATTCACTTCAGGATATCCCTTTGCTATTTGCAAGGCCTGATACAGCACCCGATAAATATGCATGGGATCATGGGCGGCATCTTTCATGAAACTCAGCATATATTTTTCGATTGTATGGTATGTTTTTTTATCCATGCGTGTTGCCTCCTGAAGGATGTTGGTGCGGTGTATTTCATATTGACTGATGATTTTCAGGAGTGAAAATCCTTCACTGAATCCTGGCTTCCCAGGAAAAACGGCGGGATGTATCGTATCGCTCCTGCAAAATTTTATCCAGATCCACCCAAAGGAAAACAGATTTTTTTCGCGCCATATGTCATCCCCAGCTGTTGAACATGTCACAAAGGATCTGGATTCCGAGATGGGACATACCAATTTCGTACACGTCCGGGAAGCACGTGGCAAAACGGGCTTCACTTTTTCAGAATCTTTCATCACTGGGTTGATCCAGCTGCCGATGTGGCGGATGGGGTTTTCAATTTCCAACAAAAGTGGGGATTCGGAATGCATGTGTTATTGACACTGTCGATGATTGGTATTATACTCATATAAAATCAAATAGAAAGCGAGGTACCTGATTATGAGAAAAAACAGAACTAATATAAAATCTGAATATCTTTTAAGGACCTCGGTTACATTATAATAGTTTTGAGAGTTTTTTTGCCGTGGTTTGTTAAGCCGCGGCTTTTTTGTTTTCTGATGTAATCTTCTGTCCTTTATAGATGTTCATACAAGACCAACCTGCTAATTAGTCAGGATAATGTATGGAGGAATTTATGATTAATCTCAGAAAAATTACAGAAGAAAATTTTATTGACGCATTTCATCTAAAACTTGCCCCTGAACAGGAGCGCTTTGTTTCACATCCGATTCGCAGTCTCGCACAGGCTTATGTCTACAGAGAGCAATGCCAGCCTTTTGGAATATATGAAGGTGATACTATGGTTGGCTATGTTATGGTCGTTTATGATTATGATATCCCTGAATATGATATATGGCACATGATGATTGATATATCGAATCAGAGACAGGGCTATGGCGGAGCTGCATTGGAGCGTGTACTTGAATATATCAAAGCCAAACCTTTTGGCGCTTCAAACCGGATCGCCTTAACCTGTAACAGAGATAACATCCAGGCGCTAAAGTTATATAAAAGCAGAGGCTTTACAGAGACCGGAACAGTGGACGAAGATGAAATAGAACTATCTTTGATGATGCAGTAACTATATACTGTCGAAAAAATCCTTCAAGCCTCTCCAGCCTTCCCCCGGCCCGGCAGGCCGCCGTTTTTGAAAAACCAGGCGACGGTCTGGGAACGGGAGCTGAAGGTTTCCGTTTTCAACATTTCTCCGATCTGCTCTCTGGTGTAAAAATCAGCGGAGATTTCCTCATTTTCAGAAAGGCGGGGGCAATCCACACAGGCGGCGCCTGTGCGGGGCTTACCCTCCGCTTCCAGAAACACCAGCCAGGTGGCTGTATCGGAAAAGCCCACTGCCGAATAGGAAGGGGGAAGGATATCGAGAAAACGGGCCACACGCAGGCCGGTTTCCTCATACAGCTCTCTTCTGGCACAGTCCTCCACGCTTTCGCCTTCTTCCAGCATGCCGGCGCAGAGGTTGTAGATGGTCCGGTTGATGCTCATGCGGAATTCCTTAAGAAGAAGGAGTCTGTCGTCCTTCCAGGCGACAATGGTGACGCCGCTCACATGGGTTCCGATCTCGGAAGGGGCATTCAGAGCATTGCGGCTTACCATCTCAAAGGTCTTTTCCCTGCCTGCGCGGTTTTCATAAGTCAGCTCGTAGCCATGCAGATATTTTCCTTCAAACCGTTTTTTCATGCCAAGCAGTTTCATGATCCCACTTCCTTCGAGGGCATTCCACATGCAGCTCCCTCTGCCGTTGCTTCTGTTACCGTAAACCCTGCCAGTTGTTCGTAGATGCTGCGGCGGACCTTTTTCCGGGTGATTTCCACCAGACCCAGAGGCGTCATGTCCACCAGCACAGCTTTGACAGGATCTTTTTTCAGCTCCGCGGAAAGAAGCTGAAGAAGCTCCTTTTCATCCTCTTTTTTCTCCATGTTGATGAAATCCACAAGGATGATGCCGGAAAGGTTGCGCAGACGAAGCTGTCTTGCAATCTCCAGAGTGGCTTCCCGGTTGATCAGGCGGAAGGTGTCACGAGCTCCCTTTTTACCCGCATATTTTCCGGAATTGACGTCGATGACCGTGAGCGCTTCCGTGGGTTCGATGACCAGATAGCCGCCGCTTTTCAGCCAGACCCGTTTCCCGCAGGCCTCCCGGATTTTCGCGGGAAGGCCGTAGAGGCTCTGGAGGGAAACGGCGGTGTCCTGGTACAGGTGCAGGGCGGGAAGAGCTTCCGGACAGGAATGCTCCATCCAGGTACGGATCTGCTCATACAGGGCGGGATCGTCGGTGAGGATTTCTTCATATGCTTCCTGCGGCGTGTCCCGGATTTCGGCGAGATATCCGCTCTCCGGCCGGTACAGACAGCTGTAGCAGGTCCGCATGCCGGCCGTCTGCCACAGTTCTTCTGCCTGGCGGATCAGACCCCGGGCCTCCCGGATCAGGGGAGCGTAATCGGCCTCAGCAGCTTCTTCAGCATTGGTCCGCACGATCAGGCTGCAGCCGTGCGAAGTCAGACTGTCTTCCCGGATATCCGCTGTGGCAAGGGCTTCTGTAATCTGAAGTCTGGAATCTTCGGAAAGCTTTCCGGAAAACTGCAGGCGGCTTCTCTCCTTTCCCGGAAAAACCACCGCATAACGGCCCGCCAGGGAAATCTCCGTGGTGAGCACCGGCTCCTTGGTCTTGACCGCTTCCCGGTCCACCTGCACCAGCAGCTCATCCCCGGCGAGAATCCGGCCATCGGGCTTCCGGTTTAGGATCCGGGCAGATTCCATATGGGAAAGGGGTAAAAAAGCGCGCTGGCACTTTGTAAGCTCCACGAAAGCGGCATTGATGTTTTTCGCCACATTCATCACCTTGCCCACATAAATACTGTTCAGCTGCGCGGTCAGCGTGCCGCCGTTTCCTTCATCTCCCGTTTCGTCCGGCCAGGCGGAAAGCGCGGCAAGCCGGCCATCTGAAAGGAGCAGGGACAGAATCCTGTTTTTTTCTTTCAGAAGAATCCGGACCGATTTTGATTTTTTCAGGGGGGAAACCTCCTTGACCATGGTCAGAACGCCTCCCCCACATCGCCCAGAGAAATCAGCCTGCCATCCGTTTCCGCGCGTGTCCAGGTTTCCAGGCGGGTAAACTGCACGGTCCAGAAGGGCGGCGTATCCTTTCCTGCAAAGGAAAGCAGCGCGTCAAGCAGCGCATAGGGCTTGATGTTTCCTGCACTGCTGGCATCCACCTGAAACTCCAGAATTCCGTCATGAACGGAAAGAGAAAAGATGCCTGGACGGATGTCCATCTGAGAGACGCCCTTTTTCGTTTCTTTTGTAATGAATATCTGTTCCTGGGCCAGAAAAGCGGGGATCACACTCTCCAGGCAGGAAAAGTCCGAAAGAGAAACGCCTGCCTGCCGGACCGCTTCGTCCTGCTTCATCGCGGCGGTGTAGGATGCTGCCGCCACGCTCGCCATGGCGTTTCCGGCATTTTCCGGAAGGCGGACGATCCGTATGATCTCAATCCCCTCCACACAGACGGCGTTCAGGCGGTCCTTCATCTCCTGCGCGTTCATAGGAACTTTTGCGGGCCTGTCGCCCGTGGGCTCGTTGACCTGAATGTCCAGATATTCGCCCCGGCTCTCCACGCCAAGTCCCAGAGGGGAGGCAAAGCTCATGATCTGGTGCGGACTGAAACCCGAAGAATAGGCGATGTCAATTTCCGCCCTCCGGATAGCCTTCTGGAAAAAGCGCATCACATCCAGATGGCCGATAAACCGGAGCGGCCCATATTTGGAAAACTGAATCCGAAGCTTCATACTTACCTCTTTTTCCGCCGCCGTAAGGCGGCATTATTTTCAGGGGAGAACGCCGCTGGCGTTCTCCGGCACGAACCAACGGTTCGTGCCGGCCTCTTTTTCCGCCGCCGTAAGGCAGCATTTTAATTATAGGAATTTGCGTCTTAGCGCAAATTCCCAGGAGAAAGCCTGTGGCTTTCTCCGCCTCACTCTTCCTGATGCCGGGCCGCGTATTCCAGAAGCGTCTGGGCGGAGCCGTCTTCGATCACGCCGTCGGCGTTTCGCTTCTCATAACAGATGCCACCGCCGAAGCGTGCCGCGCCGCAGCCCTGACACTGCTGCTTACAGTTTGGGGTGACCACTCCGTCAAGCGCCCGCTGCCATTCTCTTTTCAAAAATTCTTTTGTTACGCCGCAGTCCAGAAAATCCCAGGGGAAAATTTCGTCAAGATCCCGTTCCCTGGTGGTGTAAAAGCTCACGTCGAGCCCACATTTTTCAAAGCAGTCCATCCAGATATCATTGTGGAAATACTCTCCCCAGGAATCATAGATACAGCCCCTTTCGTAAGCCATACGGATGACGCGGGAAAGTCTGCGGTCTCCTCTTGCGAACACGCCTTCCATCACACTCACATCCGCCTCGTGCCAGTTGTATTTGATTCTTTTCTGGTTCAGCTGCTCATGTACCGCCTGCCTGGTGAGCCGGGCCTTGTCCAGAAATTCCTCAGCCGTGTTCATGGCTGCCCACTGGAAGGGGGTGAAGGGCTTGGGGATGAAGAAAGAGGTGCTCGCCACAATCTGGATCTGGCCGGTGCGTTTCTCCTTCGGCACGGTTTCAAAGAAGGTAGCCGCGATCTTGTTGCAAAGCTCGGCGATGCCGCGGATATCCTCCCCGGTTTCCGTGGGAAGACCCAGCATGAAATAAAGCTTCACCCTGGTCCAGCCGCCTTCAAAGGCCATTGCGGCTCCTTTCAGGATGACCTCCTCGGTCAGCCCCTTGTTGATCACGTCGCGCAGCCGCTGGCTTCCCGCTTCCGGCGCGAAGGTCAGACTGCTTTTCTTCACATCCTGTACTTTTCCCATGATGTCCAGAGAAAAGGCATCGATGCGCAGAGAGGGAAGGGAAATGTTTACCATTTTTTCCCGGCAGGTGTCCATCAGGAAGGTAACCAGCTCCTCCAGATGGGAATAATCGCTGGAGCTTAAGGAGCTTAAGGTGATTTCCTCCTGCCCGGTGCTTTCCAGCATATCCACCGCGTATTTCTTCAGCATGTCGATGTTCCGCTCCCGGACAGGCCGGTAGAGCTGTCCTGCCTGACAGAAGCGGCAGCCGCGGATACAGCCCCTCTGAATCTCCAGGGTTACCCGGTCCTGGGTGATCTTCATGAAGGGAACCACCGGCTTTTTGGGATAATAGGTGTCCGTCAGATCCATCTGGATCTGCTTGACAATTTTTCCCGGAATGCCCTCCACGGACGGGGTAAAGGACGCGATGGTTCCGTCCTCATGGTAGGAAACCTCGTACAGAGAAGGCACGTAAATCCCGGGAATCTTCGCCGCACAGGTCAGAAATTCCCGGCGGGTCCATCCGCCTTTTTTATATTCCTGATACAGATCCAGCAGCTGCCGGTATATGGTCTCCCCCTCTCCGATATAGAAAAGGTCGAAAAAGTCCGCGATGGGTTCCGGATTGTAGGTACATGGGCCGCCGCCAATCACGATCGGGTCGTCTTTTCCACGGTCTGCTGAAAGGAGCGGAATGCCCGACAGGTCGAGAACCTGGAGGATGTTGGTGTAGCACATTTCATATTGAATGGTGATTCCAAGAAAGTCGAAATCCTTTACCGGATCCTGGCTTTCAAGGGCAAACAGCGGGATGTGCCGCTCACGCATGATCTTATCCAGATCCACCCAGGGGGAATAGACCCTCTCACACCACACGTCGTCCCAGCTGTTGAACATGTCGTAGAGGATCTGGATTCCGAGATGGGACATGCCGATTTCGTACACGTCCGGGAAGCACATGGCAAAACGGATGTCAACTTTTTGGGGGTCCTTCATCACTGAGTTGACCTCGCCGCCGATGTAGCGGGCGGGCTTTTCAATTTCCAACAGAATTTCGTCGCTTAAAGCAAGTTTTCTCATATCAAAACACCTTAATTTTTATGCAGATACAAGCATAATTTTCTGAATTGTATTCTCCGTTTCAAGGCTGCTGTCAAGCGCTTTTACAGGAGAAAATTGACAGACTGTATAAATTGTACTATAGGATGATTGTTCTGTCAAAGTGATATTCATGTGCTGTTTTTAATCATTTCAGCAACATTTTATCAGGTTTCAGCTTATGGCGGGGAATAGAATTCCGAAAAAAAGAAAGCCCCAACCCCTCATGAAGAGGGGCAGGGGAATTGAAATGTCAGAGACACTTTTTCAGTCTGCGCTCTGAAGCTTCCGGACTGCCTTTTCAGCGGTCTCTCTTATTTTGTCGGCATAGCCGCCACGGAACAGCATACAGACGGCTTTATCTTGCCCCATAATATTATCAGGATCGTACTGCAGGGCGCTTCCGCGGCATCCGCCCGCGCATTGCCAGCGGTATTCGCAGGAGCGGCACTCCGCGTTCCGGTCAAGATATTCGGAGAGGCGCGTATTGATGAGCTCCATATAGCTGGAATCGCTTAAGCCTTTCGCGAGCCCGATATCGGTTATCAACGGATAATCCTCCTGCATGGGCAGCGCCGAAAGCGGCATACACGGGAGCATGCGTCCTTCAGGCGATATGTACAGCGTCTGGCGCGCGTGGCCGCATATAACGGCGTTTTCGCACGGCTCATTGCCTTCCTGCTTCTGAGAAGGGATCTCCCAGTCTGTTTTGGCCCTTCTGCAGGAGAAGAAGCCGCCAAGCATGATAGAAACAGGCATGCCGTCCTCAAAAAACTGCGGGATATATTCAAGATACGCGTCGTACAGCTCGCGCAGGCTGATCGAATAATCCGCGCTGTATCTGCTCCATAATTCGGTATCTGATACCGGATTTGTTTTAAGGCTTCTGCAATGGTGCTTCGCGAGAGTGTTGACGCTTTGTCTTAAAAGATGTAAGTTCCCTTTATGCAGGCACATCTCTGAGCCGGTCGGGAAGCCCATTTCATGGCAAAGGTCGAACGCGTCAAGGACGATTTTTCCGGCGTTCGGGATGCCGCGAAGCCAGTCGTGCCATCCGTCGTCGCCGTCGTAGCTCATGTTAAATTCGGGATGGACGCCCAGCCTGTCGAGCGCGGTCAGCAGCTCTTTTGTGACGAGATTTCCGTTGGAATATATCTGGGAAATGACTACGCCGTTTTTGACGAACAGTTCTACGATTTCAAGAAAATCTTTCCTCACGAGCGGTTCGCCGCCCGTAAGCGATACTTCGCCAATACCGCAGTCGACTATCTGCCGGGCGATATCCATGACGGTTTCGTGCGGAAGTTCTCCGTATTTCGCGTCCGGCGCCGACATATAACAATGCTTGCAGCGGAAGTTGCATTTTCCCGTGATCGACCAGTGAGCGGTACGTATGTAACGGTTTCCGTATTTTTTATAAGCCTGTCCTTCTTTTAATTTCGAAGGAGTATCGCACGCATGGACAATCCCTTTTTCTTCAAGCTGTCTGACTGTTTCACGAGACTCGTCCGTGATAAGCGGAAGCGACAGGTCTATCGTGCCGTCGCACATCTCGAGCGCGTGAAAGGCTTTGCCGTTAAAAAAGATAATGTCGTTGTACGGTCTTTTAACAAGGCAGTAAGGCAGTTTTTCATAACCGCGGAGCATATATTTTTCATCAAGCAGATAATACATATCTATACCTTTTGAATATCCATTTCTCCCCAGCCCTTACATTCTGGGCGGTAGCCAAAACCTTCGAGAACGCAAACGCAGCGAGAGTTGCCGGCTTTAGACTCCCCTCCGCCTCCGAGAACGCAAGCGCAGGCTTTGCCCAACCAGTCTGCTTTGCCGCCGCCGCCAAAAGCGCAAATACACGATTTCCAACCGCCGGAAACGGCCATGAGCTCTTCCTCATCGAGTTCGCCCGCAGGCATTTCAAAATCAGCTTCTGTGAGGGAAATGCCTTCGTCCTTTGCCAGTTCAATCGTCCTGGAGATGACTTTATCTTTGTCCTCTTCGTTCTGAAGCTCCTGGAGCTCTTTTGCAAGTTTGTCGTCGGCGCTTGCCTTCTGTAAGAATTCTTTTAAATTGTCAGTCATAATAATCTCCTTTTAAAAAATCGCAGATTTCAGCCGGCTGAGAGCCGTCTCTTCCGCATCCTGACGGCAGGAAAGCTTCCCGTTGATATAGCGCAGAACTTTTTCATGGTAATCCCTGTAAATGGCTTCTCTTTCTGCAATGTCAGACATTTTTCCGTCCTCCATCAGGGAAAGCTTTTTCCGGAAATTGTCTGCCTCTCCGGCCGCATTGACAAGCTCCAGGTCATTATCGGCCAAAGCCTGCCCCTCGTATCGGCGCTCCGTTTCCGATATCATGGCGTCCAGTCTTTTGTTTCCCTGAAATCTCTGATAGTCGAACAGAGCCTTCAGAACCTTTTCCATGTCCTTTTTGACCTCCTTTTCTCCGGCATTGAGCGGGCCGGTGATTTAGAATCCGGTCAAATCCGCTAAAATTCCATCAGGCATATGGACCGAGTGAGGCGAGAATTTTTGCCATATTTTCCGGCTCGCCCGAACGGGACATGTTTCCTGTTTCAGACAGACAGCGGTACGGCTTTGAAGCCTTTGCGAAAACCTCATCGGCTTTCTGCATATATCCGCCCTTAAAAAAGGCACACTTGGCCGGATCGTAATGACGGTACTCCTTCGTAAAAGCAAAAGTGATGGCGCGGCAGCCTCCCATACAGCATTTCCAGTACTGACACGACTGACAGACCGTATTTTCCTTTAAAATATCAGCCACGGGCATGGTCACCTGCGCGAGATATTTCCCGTCGCTGAGCAGCTCGTGCAGAGGCTGCTTTTTGACATTCCCCAGGCTGATTCCCAGATGGGAAAACGTGCCGGACAGCTGGTTGCAGGGATATACTTCCCCGGTATAGGATACCGCCACGGTTCCTCTCGCACCTTTGCATGCCGGAATGTTGTCACGATAACTGCTGCAGCCGGTCTGTACGGGATGGAAGTAATAGGCTCCTTCCGGCTGACGGTAATGCAGAAACTGCCACAGGTCCATACTGATTTTGAAGTCGCTCTGCACACAGCGCTCAATGAGTCTGAGCATTTCGTCATAGTATTCCATGATGCCCAGGGTCGCGTTCCCCGCGTTTTCCAGCCAGCGTGAGCTTTCCGTCGTACGGATGATCCGCACCTCATCTACGCCGATGCTGTCAAGCAGAGCCACCGTATCATACATGACAGCCAGATTTCTTTTGTGCACGTTGGTCTGCGCGCGAACCCGAAATCCCCTGGCTTTGGCAAGGCGCATGGCATTCAGCGCTTTCTCTTCCGCTCCGGCTACGCCTCTGAGCCAGTCGTGATGTCCTACTCCGTCGTAGCTGATTTTAATCTCCGTATCCATACCCAGCGCCTGGAATTCATCCAGAATGTCCTCTGTCAGAAAGCTGCCGTTGGTGTTCAGCTCGCTCACATGGAGTCTGCGCCTGGCGCATTCCCTGACGATATCCATAAAATCCGGATGGAGCATCGGTTCGCCGCCTGTGAGCGTTATGGTCTGTATTCCGCAGCGTTCGCATTCATCCAGCAGCGCCAGACATTCCTCCCGGGAAAACTCTCCCATCATGGGGGAATTGTCAGCCGCCATAAAGCAATGCCTGCAGTTGAAATTGCACTTTCCCGTAATGGCCCAGTTGAGGGCTGGAAAATAACGATTGTCACAGGAACGGACCCTGGACCAGCGGCTCCACCTTTCTCCGGGCTTTGCCGGATGGATAAAGCCTTCCTTTTCAAGCTTTGACAGCAGGGAGGAAGGGGCAAGCTCCGTTTCTCCGTCACATTGGGAAAGGAGCTCAAATATCTCTGGCTCCAGCTTTTGAGCGTATTGATAGCCATATATATAGTACGCGTGCGGAACCAGCTTCCATGAACGCAGCGCTATGTTTTCATTCAAAACATATTTCATAAGTAGTCCCCTTCCTGCTTTTCCAATTTCCGGATGATTCAATTTCATACGATCCGGTTCCTGAATCCTGTTTTACGGTCTGAGAGGCCGGAGATCAGCCCGGCGGATAGTAGGACGGATCTTCCGCGCAATGAGTTCCTTCTGTGTAACCGGACCATTTGGGAGAGCCTGAACGGCAGCCGCCGGCCACGTCTTCAAGCTCATTGTCTGAAAGCTCGCCCTTTTGATTCTGCTTTTCCTTCAGAAAAGCTTCCGCCTCTGCCGCTGTCGCTTCGCAGTCGTGGGCCTTGAGAAAGTCTTCAAGAGTACCCTCCCTGGCAGCTTCGGCAAAGGCTTTTTGCAGTTCGTCGCTGCCGATTATCTCGTTGTACAGGTTTTCGAGTGTTTTCACTTCGGTTTGCTCCTTTCTTTTTAATGATATATATTTATTGCTGTGAACAGCCATGAGATAAAACCGTCCCGACGGCTGGTTCCCATATCCCGGGATCACAGCCGCCTCCGGCGACATGGAAATCTCCTTTCACAATTCAACTTTTTCTGTTCTATTTCTTTATACGAAACAGAACGGAAAAAACGGCACTTTTTTTAAAAAAAATAAAAAATTTTTTCGGCTTCACCTTTCTCATGAATCCAGCTGCTGCCGTGCCACCAGCTCCGCAAATCTGCCTTTTTTCACCATCAGCTGATCGTACGTGCCGTCTTCTGTGATTTTTCCGTTTTCAAGAAAAAGGATGCGGTCACATTGCCGGATGGTGGACAGGCGGTGGGCAATGACGATTCTCGTACATTTGAGACTGTCAAGCGACTGGGAAACCTTCTTCTGCGTAATGTTGTCAAGGGCCGAAGTGGCTTCATCAAACATCAGTATTTTGGGTTTGGGAGCTATGGCGCGGGCGATCATCAGCCGCTGCCGCTGGCCTCCGGAAATACCGCCGCTGCCCTCTGATATCATTGTATGCATCCCCATGGGCATCCTGCGGATATCATCGGCAATGCCCGCAAGCTCTGCGGCCTCCCAGGCGTCATCCAGCGTCAGCCATGGCGCGGAAATAATAATATTACTGTAAATATCTCCCTGGAAAAGCCTGCCGTTCTGCATGACTAAGCCGATTTTCCGGCGCAGGGATTTCAAATCAATGGTGGACAGATCTTTTCCATCATAATAAACCGCTCCCTTCTGCGGAGTCTCAAAGCCCAGCAGCAGCCTCATGAGGGTGGACTTGCCGCAGCCGGTAGCCCCCACTATGGCCACATACTGTCCGGGATTAATTTTCAGAGAGAGATTGTCAATCACAGGCGGCATATGCTCATTGTAGCGGAAGGAAACATTATTCAGCTCTATGCCGCCGGACAGCCTGGTGATGACCCTTTTTCCCTCAGCTATTTCAGGCACTGCATCCAGAAGCGGCTGCACCATATCCAGAACAGGTTTGAACTGTGCGATTGTCAACGCAACGGAGGAAAGCGTTACAAACGCTCCGGAGAGCATTCCGTATGCCGTATTGAAGGCATAATAATCGGCCACAGAGACTCCACTCTGTACTGCGGAATAATAAATCGCAATGGTTCCAAGCAGGGTAACAGCCGTAGTGATCACGGTGTTGATTTTCAGAAACAGCGGAGGGTTATAGGCGAGGGTCGCCGCTTCGGCATAGAGACTGCCCCACCGGGCAAAGGCCCGTTTTTCCGCACCGGAAATCTTAATTTTCTGCACTCCGGTAATCAGCGCATAGCTCATACCGTTTTCCCTGGATTCCGCCTCAAGCTTTTTCCCTGTGACCTTCATCTGCAGGCATGCGGAGACAAGAGAAAATATCAGCGTGCTGAAAATGACCAGAAGGGCAGGCACGACAAGCGCGGGAGCATAGGCAAAAATCTGAAAAATATAAATAAGCGAAAAGAGGGAGGTAAAACCGGTTGAAAGCAGGGCTGAGGTCAGCAGATTGCACAGGATTTTCACATACTGAACGCGGCTGGACAGCTCGCCCGAGCTGTATTTTTTGAAAAAATCGGCCGGCAGGGAAAGAACGCGCATCATTGCCGCTGCTCCGACGGATATATCAATTTTGGTATTTATCCTGGCAAGCAGCAGGGCCTGTACCGAGTTAAGCATCAGAGAGCTTACGGAAACGCACACCAAAAACACCGTCATGGCAAGCAGAAGCCTCATACTGCCGCTCGTAACGATTTGGGAGAAAATGATGTTGTTGAGAACTGGAGGAATCAGCCCTGCCAGCGTAACCGCGAGTACGGCGAGCAGAAACAGGATAAAATCAGCCGCAGAAAGGGTCTGCGCGATGTACCGGACCAGCTGCCATACGCCCAGCTTTTTCAGTGGAAACGGCCTGTAGAAGGCGATGGCCTCCTGTTCAAACAGCCCTTCGTTTTTCCGGCTCACCTTAACCCGCTTTCCCGACTTTCTGTCAAAAAAGCTGTAGCCGGAAATCCTGCCGGGAATAAACGCCACAACGCTGCCATCGTCACGCCTTAGGCCCAGCATCGCTCCCACTGCGTCCCTGTACCAGCCCTTTTCCAGCTTAACCGTTCTGCGCATGATACCGTAGGGGCGCATGAGATATTCCAGCTGTTCGTTCATGTCCTGAATTTCATCGGGAACCTCGCCGCTCCTGACATGGTAATACTTTAGGATCTCATCAATGGCGTTCCTGGTTATTCTGCGCTCGTCGTTTAATGACGCAAGGACCCTTGGCCCCATCACCGCGCTTGCAATCTGAAGAAAGGCTTCGGCAAAGGCATCGTCATCGTTCTGCTTCCTCTGTTTTATCTGTTCATCAAACCAGCCCATATTTTGCCTTTCTATTCATTCGTAATCAGCTTTTTATATGCGCCGTCTTTGGCGTAAAGCTCGTCATGAGTGCCGCGCTCTGTTACTTTGCCATGATCCATAACGATGATTTCATCGCAATCACGGATGGTGGACAGTCTGTGCGCGATTACGATGCAGGTAATTCCCCTGTCCTTTATGGATTTTACTACTTCATATTCTGTTTTGGCGTCAAGCGCTGAGGTCGCTTCGTCGAGAATGATGATCGTGGGATCCTGAGCCAGCACCCTGGCAATTTCGATTCTCTGACGCTGGCCGCCGGAGAAGTCCTTTCCGCCCTCGGTGATTCTGTAGTTATAGCCGCCGTCCCGGTTCATGATGTCTTCATGAAGCTTTGCGTCCCTTGCAGCCAGTATCATTTCAAAATCCTCAATGGAGCTGTCCCACATTTTGATATTGTTTGCGAGAGTATCCTCAAAAAGAATAATATCCTGGTCAACCACAGCCAGAGAACCTGTAAACACGCTTCGGTCGATCTGGCTTATGGATTTTCCGTCGAACAGGATCTCGCCGCCCCATGGCTGATAGAGACCGGAAATCAGTTTCGACAGAGTGGACTTTCCGCAGCCAGAGGGTCCGACAAAGGCCACGCGGCTGCCCGGTTTGAGTTTGAGGTTAAAGTCTTCTATGAGAGGGGCGTCAAGACGGGAATAGCCGAAAGATACATGCCTCATCTCCACTTCTCCGGAAAGCTTGGCATAGTCTGTAGAGCTGTCCGTTTCGCCGGCGTCTTCATTTACATCGATGGGATACTCCATCACATCTTCCACACGCTCCATCTGTGTGCGCATTTCCTGGATTGTCTGTCCCGCGGAAATCAGTGTTTCGGCAGGAGCGGTAAAGGAAGCCAGAAAGCCCTGAAACGCCATAATCATGCCGATGGTAAACTGACCGTTTATGGCAAGCCACACACCAAGCATCAGTACGGCGGTATTGGTGAGGGAGGTTACAAGAGCGGGAAGCATACCAAGATACTGATCCAGTCTGGCAAATTTTACCTGCTGCGTATTTACACTGGCCTGATAGCCCGCCCATCTTTCAAAGTAACCGTTTTCTGCGCCGCTGGCCTTGATGGTTTCTATCATTTCGATTCCTGCTACGGTAGCTCCCGCCAGCTTTCCCGCGTCACGCATCTGCACCCGGGTGATATTGATCCGTTTTTGGGAAATGATCCGGGACAGCACAACATTGATCAGAATGGACGCCACTCCGGCCAGAGTCAAAATCCGGCTGTAGCGGATCATGACTGCCAGATAAAAAATCATCATGATGGTATTGAGAACCAACGGAGCCAGAGTGTTTACAAAGACGTTTGCAATAGCCGCATTGGTGGTCTTCCGGTCCTGAATGTCTCCCGCCATCCGCTGGGAGAAAAATTCCATCGGCAGACGCAGGACCTTCCACATATAAGAGGTATTGCCGACAATTCCGAACTTACCGTCTATTTTTAATAAATAGATTGCCTTAATCCATTCAACGAGAATCTGAACAAGGCTCAGGGCCGACAACGCCGCTGTGAAAGGGATCAGCCATCCGGGATTCTCCCCTGTCAGAAGACGATCGATAAAGATGCGTGAAAACGCCAGATTGACGACGCCTGTCAGGGAGGAAATCATCGTGGTTAAAATTACAAAGGCAATCGCTGAACCCGCACCGATCAGGCGTTTTTGGGCGAAGGACAATACGGATTTCGGCTTTCCGCCCGGCTCAAACCAGAAGGAAAGACATCGGCGACACACTTTCCACAACGATTTCCGCTTTGTATATGCCGTCAGACGAAAAGCCGGAAACGGCAGCGGTATATACCCATTCCCCGCTGCTGAAACCGCCGGTAAGCAGAAGGGCATTATCAAATGAGCCGGTAACTCGGACAGGTTCAGAGGATATGTCTGAAACAGTGTACTCCTCTCCGGCTATCCGCACCTTCATTCCTTCTGTCACGGAGGAAATATCTTCCGCCCTGATATAACAGATGGTTTTCCCATTTTCTGATATGGCTGCCGCAGATACGAGGGTATCCAGATGACCGAAAATTCCCCAGACGCACATCCCGATCAGCAGAATAATGACTGCTGCAAGAAGAAGCCATACTCCCGGATTTGACACGCGGACATAATCGTTGAGCTGTTCTGGAGAAGAAACTCTGTCCATACTTTTTTTGCGAAAGATCGTATTGTTCATTATTCCAGCACCTCCGCGATTCGGGATAAACGAATTTATAATTTAATATATACGTATAAACATATACAAATATATTCATAAATTAAAATTATTATATCATATTTTGAAGATGCTGCTCTGACCGCTCGAGTGGAAAAATGACCATTGGAGTCATTTTTCCGCTTGAGTATAAGTCTTTCAATAGTTTAACAGATTTCAAAGTCCGGACAGCTTTTTCAGATCCCCCGCCCGAATTGCGGGGAGGCTGCGCGCTATTTTCTCTTCCGGCCAGTCCCACCATTTCAAATCCAGCAGTCCGGCGACAGTTTCCTTCGAAAACCGTTTCCGAAGAGGCCTGGCGGGAACACCGCCTACAATGGTATAGGGTGGAACATCCTTCGTCACCACCGCACGGGCACCAATGATTGCACCATCTCCGATGGTCACGCCAGACAGGATGAGGGCTTCATATCCAATCCATACATCGTTTCCAATGATGATGTCCCCTTTGTTGTCCCAGGCGGAGGTAATCTCCTTTTTATCCAGCCCCCATTCTTCAAAAAAGATGGGAAAGGGATAGGTGGAAAGGGAGGACAGCGTGTGGTTTGCGCTGGTGAAGAGAAAGCGGGCGCCGCAGGCGATGGAACAGAATTTACCGATCCGCAGGACGTCATGGTTGATTGGGTAATGGTAAAGGACGTTTCTGGATTCAAATTCCAGGGGGTCATGAACGAAATCATTGTAGATGGTATAGTTGCCGACAAGGATATCAGGCCGCGTAATGGCCGCCTTCAGATAGATGGTTTCATGGTCCTGGCTGCGGGGATAGACTGTTTCCGGATTCACAGTGGCCTCCTTTCCGAAGCGTCCCAAACGGCTTCTTCGTCGGGGGCCGTTTTGCAGGAGGAAAAGCGGTATTCTTTTCTCTGGTCAAACCGGTTGTTTTCCACCCAGGTTACAGTCCGGGCATTTCTGGAATAAACAAAGGAAACCCGGGTGGCCCGTCCCGCCCTCCCGGACGGATGGACATAAAGCAGCGTAGCTGCGTTTCCGTTCCGGTTCACGCCATGATAGGAATGATACGTTCCGTCCGGACGCAGGATTCCGATGGAAAAACGATCCTTTTCCAGAATGACACGGTGAGTCCAGACGGCCAGATCGATGTCAAAATTGAAGCCGGTGATTAAGTCATCATTGTTTACAACAAATCGAATACACATGATTACCTTGCAGGAACGCCGCAATGTGCGCCGCGTTCGCTGCCTCTCCTCTCTTCTTTTTTATTTTGCTTACAGCATAAGCCGGAGGAGGAAGCTGGTGCAAGAGAATGTAAAATACAGAAGTAAGGTTTCTCTTCGTTATATAATACGGCGGCCACCGTTCAGAAGAGAAATTTCATATTTTATCAGAAAATTGAATGGAGATACTTAATTTGCCGTTGTGAAAATCAGCGGTTATCCTCCCGTTCATCTGTTCTGTCAATATTCGGGAGATGGACAGGCCGAGGCCAGTTGACTTTCCTGCGGTTTGCACTGTATAGAAGCGGTCAAAGAGTCTCTCCACCTGCACTTCACTTAATTCCGGTGCAGTATTGGAAAAAACGATCTCCCCGGTTTCCTTCAGGGTAATATTCAGGTCTCCATTGCTGTATTTGATGGCATTTCCGATGAGATTGGAGAATGTGCGCGACAGCGCCGCCCGGTTTACCGTGCGATAGACTGCTGTCGGAGGCATACTGATTTCGGGAACGATCCCTTTTTTCTGCAAGGCCGCGTAGTAGCCTGCGACGCTCTCCTCCAGGACAGCATTTAGGGATACCCATTCCATTGTCAAATTATAGTCCGGCGAAGTAATGACCGAATATTTGAACAGCTCATTCGCAAGCTGCTTTAATACTTCTATCCTGTTTGCTATGATTCCGATATATCTTCCGGCCTCGTTGCTCGTTTCTTCCCTCTCCAGCAGATCCAGGTACCCGCTGATCGCGGTAAGGGGCGTCCGCAAATCATGGGAGATACTTGTGATCGCATTTTTCAGTTCGGCATCGCCCTGCTCAAAACGCAGTCTCTGCCTGCGCAGTTCTTTCAAGGCTTTGTTGATATCTGCAGCCAGGGCGCGTATGGACTCGTCGTTACCGGAAAGAGTCAGTAAGGTGTTGGTATCGCTTTTCAGCTTTTCGTGAAAATCTGTGGCAATCGCGTGGATGTCCTTTTTCATCAGGAAGATTTTGATGATCAGGGCCAGAATTACGATCACGCATATTGCACAAAAGACCGAAAGCCAAATCACGATACCACCACCTTTTCATCGTTACTTAATATTTTTTGTCCTGAATACCCGCATACCGATTGCCGCACAAATGGCGAGTACCGCAACGGCATATACAGCCAGAAGCCAAAGAGAGGTACTCATTTCACTGACAAACTGCACCGCCTGTCCCATCGGCAGAACATCCGCAACCACCCGGCAGATATCCGCTAAAATTCCCGTCCTGTCAGAGGCTATGCTGGACGCAATGGACGAAAACTCAAAGGACAAAAATGCCAGAACAAGGTTTATAACGGTGGCACCCGCTTTGTTGCTGCTGATCATGCTTATCATAACGTGCATGGAACAGGTGGCTCCAATCGTTACTGCCGAAGTCAACAGCATTACCATAACTGTTCCCAGACTCATCGAGGGCATTCCCAGCATGGGAATCCCCAGGAGCAGAACGGGGAAAAGATAGGCTGCAAGCAGCATAAACGCAACGACAAGAGCGGTCAGCAGATTTGCGAGATAAACATTTTGCCTGCTGTGCCCAATCATCAGCTTGTTCCGAATCGTTCCGTCACTGTATTCCGTACCGAAAAAAATACCGATAAACGCCGGAAGCATGAAACCGATCAGAATGGGGTAGACGAACATGATTTTGTCAATGGAATCCGGATAAAAATCCAGGAGGATGACAAGCGCCAGTGCAAACGCAGCCGCCGCAATTGTCAGGCTCCAAAACAATTTATTTTTCTTGAGGCGAACCAGGTTCGCAGTAAAAAGCCTATTCATGTTCTCCACCTCCGACAAGATTGATATAATAGGTTTCCAGATTCTCGTTACGCTCCCGCATGGTCTGTACCCGGCAGTTCTTTTCAAACAGGCTGAGCATAAGATCGGTTGCCGTTACATCGCCATAAATCTTGGCTTCGGTGTCTGACTGGATGGCGTATTCCAGCCCCAGTCCATCGAGAACATGGCTCAGGACTTTTGTGTCGGAAACAACAATTTCCGTACATTTCCGGCAGGCCGCCTCCAGCTCCGCGGCGCTGATCTCCTTGACAATACTCCCTTTTTCGATAAATCCAAAGTTTGTTGCCAGTTTGGAAAGTTCATCGAGATAATGACTTGAGATCAACACGGTGATGCCATGCTCATGGTTCAATTTTAAGATCAGTTCCCGCATTTCGACAATGCCCTGCGGGTCTAGGCCGTTGACCGGTTCGTCCAAAATCAGAAAATCGGGATTGCCCGCAAGAGCGATTGCAATTCCAAGCCGCTGTCGCATACCAAGAGAGAAATTTTTCGCTTTTTTCTTTCCGATGCTTTCCAGCCCCACAAGCTTCAGAAGGTCTTCCAGACCGTCAAATGAGGGCATGCCCAAAATGCGATACTGCTCTTTCAGGTTGTCCTCCGCTGTCATGTCCAGGTAGACGGACGGCGTTTCAATAATTGCACCAATTCTGCGGCGGGCCTTTAAGACGTCCCTGTCCTTGTACTCGATTCCGTAAATGGTCATTTCGCCATCCGTAGGCAGCTGCAGGCCACAGACAAGGCGAATCAGTGTTGTTTTGCCGGAACCATTTTTGCCGACAAAGCCGTAAATGCTTCCTTTAGGAACATTCATGGAAAGGCCATTTAGCGCTTTGCAATGGCCATATTCTTTCCTGATTCCGTTTGTTTGCAGAACGTATTCCATAGAATCAACCTCCTTTACCAGATGCCTCTATCCTACCTGACAAGAGTAAAGAAAGCAGTAAAGGAAATCGTCAGGAAACAGTAAAGATTTATGCCGTTTTCATTTTGAAACCAATTCCCCAGACAGCCTCGATGTAGTCCCTGCCTCCCGCTTCTCTCATTTTTTTCCGCAGATTGCTAACGTGCATTTTCAGCGAGCTTTCCGTACAGTCTGGCGTGTCAAAGCTGATTCGGTCAAGCAATGCCGACTTTGTAACCACCTGCAAAGGATTCTGCAGGAGCGTTTTCAGAATCGCATACTCAGTCCTTGTCAATTTGACTGATTTTTGCGCAACGGTTACGATGCGCGTATCGGTGTCGAGTATAATATCCTCAAAGAACAGACGGGTTCCTGTCTGCGAAGCTTTATTGCGCAGCTGTACGGAGATTCTTGCGAGCAGTTCTTTTGTATCGAAGGGCTTTGTGATGTAGTCGGCCGCCCCGCCAAGCAATACATTTACCTTATCGTCAACATCTAGCTTTGCGCTCACAACGATAACCGGTACATTTTCAATCTTTGCCAGTACTTCCTCACCGCTCAGCCCCGGCAGCATTAAATCAAGAAGAATGAGGTCAGGCTTCCTGCGAGAGAGAAAGAGAATTGCTTCTGTCCCTGAATATGCGCGTGAAACAAGGTAGTTTTCTTTTGTCAGCACTTCCTCCATCATATTTCCTATATGAATATCATCATCAATAATCAGAATTTGTTTCAGCTCAGCTCACCTTCCGTTCTTTCCGACGCCTGTCCGCCTGCTTAATTCTGTGCCGCTGATACGCCGCGTTTAATCTGCAGAAGCAGAAGTACCAGACTGATTCCCAGCAGGATGTGCCCGATCCCGGCCATACCGGAAATGGCCGCATCCATCCCGGAGGAAAGCGGAGTTCTGAGCACCTGAACCACGCCCCGCACAACAAACATGATGGCCGTCAGGTTCAGGCCGATGTGATAGACAACAAGCACCCGTCCGGTTTTGGCACCGGTGAAAGAAAAGCTTTTCTCCAGCAGCAACAGCAGCAGGAAAAATACCATACCCAGCAGAAAATAATGAGTATGCACAACCGAAAGGGCGGTTTTGTCAGTAAAACCGTTAAATCTGGTAAATTCCCGATAAAATACGCCGCCTGCCATTGCAAGAACAGCATACAGCAGAGCCGTATTCATGTAGCGTTTCATAGCCGTTTCTCCTTTTGCATTTCTGATTATCACATAATATAGAATAGATATGTTCAGACAGGTACAGAATCTGGTTGCCACACCGCGTCCTGGCCATTTGAACATGGTTCATTGTAACTGGACGGACTGCCGGTGTCAAGTCGGCCGCACGCCAAATCCTGATGTTCTCCGACTGCTCTTTTTATTTTGACTTCGTAAAATATAACAGGTAAAATAGGCATTGAAAAAACAACAGGGAGAGCCGCATTTATGAAAAATTATACGCAGGTTTATAGGAAACAGCATAGAGGCAGCCAAAACATACTGTAAGGCGTTTGGTGCAGAAATAACGTTTGAGATCAAAAATGACAGCGGGACTGCCTATGAGCATTGTGAATTATCCGTTAATGGCGAAGGTTTTCTGGCAATAGCTGAAGCCAAAAATCCCTGTGACGTAGCTTTCGTTCACAAAATGAAATGGGAAACCATGACCTTTAACGTATTCGAGATGAGGACTGAAGACCGTGTTCAGCAGGCATTTGACGTCTTGCGTGATGGTGGAGCTGTGATTGAAACAATTCATGAGGTGCCATGGAGCAAATGTTGCGCCACAGTTATTGACAGATATGGCGTGTGTTGGTGGATTTCCATTTAGCGGACAACTTCCAGAACACGGTTTCTATTCGTAACCAAAGTATCATACTGCCATTCCCATCAGTCTTTGATATAGCTGGTTCAGGGTGCTCATATCTGTCTGGCTCCTTTTTTATCACCTTCGTTTTTCGTAAACTTCATCTTCCTTAAATAAAAATTACAGCCTCAATGCAGCAATTATTTCATCGCCGTCCATCTCTCCCGTTTCGGTAAATCCAAATGAATGGTATAGCCGGCTGGCAATTTCATTTTCAGGTTCATAGGACAACCAGCAGAAATCTGCCTTACCACAGGGAAAGGATTTTATAAACTCCAGTGCGAGTCTCACTGCTTCCTTTCCATACCCCTTCTTTTGATGGTTTTTGTCGATCATCAATCTCCAGAGATTGTAATTCCCGTTTGCTATGGATGGAGCATCATCCCAAGACGAAGTGCTTTGCAATGAGGCCTGCATGCAATGCATCTACGCTTTTTCATTCATCCGGTGTGCCGTGATAATCGTATAGCTGTATGAGTTGATGGTGATTCTAATATTATCAATTTCACAATACCAGTTTTTTCCCTGTCTGTAAATGTGGCAGCTCTGATCCAGAATCTTATTTCTACAATACTCGACAACATCGGCTGTATCCGTTTTCAGGTTCCTTTTGATTCTGTTAATACCCATTTCAGTTGTGTGAAGTTTATCAATAGACTTCAGCAGAATCTGTTTCTCTTCCATGTGTTTCTCCTTCGAATACTGGATTTTCTAAGAACAGGAGTGAATTTTTAAATGGTTTCTCTTACATATGGGCGTTCATCTTTGTAATAAACTAAATGACCGGAATTATGTTCAAGCCCAATGGACTGGTACACTTCTTCTTCAAGTCCCTCAACGATATACGTACATGTAAAGGTATTTCCCAGTTTCCTTAATTCATCTAAAAGTAGCAGCCCCATTTTTTTCGCTATGCCATAGGGGTCCTTTTCAATGGGAGAACCATTATTGTATTTTAACGTTTTTCTCTGCAATTCACATTCCAAACAGAACTCCTTAATATCAGCAGATAATCCATCAAATGTTGCTCTGATTTTATAACAACTTCATTCGGATTCATTTACGATATCGACCTTCATAAATATATTTACATGAATCAGCAGACGGTCCATAAACAGGCCGTCTGCTGGTTTTCCAGGTTACTTTTGATAGATGATTTTCCGGATCGCGTGAACGGACAGGCAGTATTTTTCAGCCAGCGTCTGAACCGGACTTCCGCTCCGATATTCCGACCGGATTTTCTGATTTCGTTCTTCCAGCTCCCGGCGGTAGCCGGACGCCTCTCCCCAGCGTCTGGGCCGCTTTTCTTTCATCGGGACATAAATATAGCCGCCCTGAATGTAGGTCTGCAGCTCCTTTACCAGACTGTCCGGAAGGATATCTTTGGCACTGATGTATTTCATGCAGGCCTCCTCCTTGATCTTTATGAGAATGAATCGATCAGGCGGCAGAGCCGGCATGTCTGCGACTGTGATTACTCCATACAGATGTCGCAGAGGATCGGCTCTGCATGGAGTCTGGCTTCGTTGCGTTTCATGGTACTCCTCCATTATGTTAATAAAGAATCGGAAATATTTTGCCGTTGCAGCATGATTATCCTGTCATTGTTTTTATACGAAAATAAGGATAGCATAAGCCTTAAAGACATTCAAGTCAACGGTTTTTCGTTGGAGAACTTTTATGCAAATCAAAATTGCTATTTTGGATTTACATAAATTCATTGACAAAAACGCCACCTTATACAATAATAAAATTGTACTTTGGATTTACATAAAAATATCTGTGCTACATAAACTGAGAATGATTGAGGAGGTGCGCCATGTATTATACAAGAACCATCGAGCCAACGATAAAGAAGATCAACGAAACTTTTCCGGTATTGATTTTGACAGGACCTCGTCAGGTCGGCAAAACCACATTATTGACAAAACTGGCCGAGAAGAATCGCAAAATCGTTTCTCTGGATAATCCTACGATTCGTGCCTTTGCCAAAAGTGATCCTGAACTGTTCCTTCAGCGGTATGCTCCTCCTGTTCTGATTGATGAGGTTCAATATGCTCCCGAGCTTTTTGACTATATTAAGGTATATGTAGACCGGGAAAAGCATTGTGGGGATTTTTGGCTTACAGGTTCTCAAACTTTCCGCATGATGAAACATGTTACTGAATCACTGGCTGGTCGTGCTGGTATCGTTCAAATGCTGGGCTTGAGCAACGACGAGATCAGAGGCGTCCATTTTCCGCCTTTTCGCGTTGATATTTCAGAGCTTACACAGCGAATGGCTCAAGTTTCCCCTATGACTCTATCCGAAATTTATGAGAGGATCTTCAGGGGATCTATGCCTCGCCTTTATGAAAATCCAGATGTGGATCGAATTCAATATTATGAATCTTACCTGGAGACATATATCAGTCGTGATATTAAAGATCTGTCACAGGTCGCAGACGAAACCTCTTTTCTGAACTTTATGAGTGTGGTTGCTGCCAGAACAGCCACCAATGTCAATTACGAAACTCTCGCAAATGAAGTTGGGGTCTCTGCACCTACAGCAAAGCATTGGTTATCTATTCTGGTGTCGTCTGGTATTGTTGCACTCATTCAGCCCTATTCTAACAATGCGCTCAAGCGCGTCATTAAAGCCCCCAGGATGTATTTTCTGGATACCGGTCTTTGTGCGCACCTGACCAGATGGAGCAGCGCCGAAACTTTGGAGGCTGGTGCAATGGGCGGAGAATTCTTTGAGACATGGGTTGTCTCCGAAATCTACAAAAGCTACCTGAATGCGGGTCAAAAGCCGCCATTATACTTTTACCGCGACAGCAATAAGAAAGAGATTGATGTCATCATTTATCAGGATGGTACGGTTACTCCCGTCGAGATTAAGAAGAGCTCTTCACCTAAAAATGCCGTCAAAAATTTTTCTGTCCTTGCTCCAATCGAGCAAGATCCCAGCGAAGAGGATGTTTTTTCCGGAGCCGCTCATTTGAAAGTCAAAGTAGGGACAGGAGCTGTTGTTTGTATGCCGGTTGATTTGATTCCTGTCGATAAGAAAAACTGGTATGTTCCGGCCTGGTTGATATAAACTCTCTCTTACTATTTTTGAGAGTCGAGTCCTGCCGATACTCACATGGTTTTGAAGAAAGGGCAATTATCCCACAAAATAAGCAGCTTCTCCATCATAAATTCACAATTCTGTGCTATACTTCAACAGATCACAAAGGAAGGAAGAACAGAAAAAGTGAAGAGAATTCTGATCGTAGAGGACGAACCGGATATCCAGGAGCTGCTTGAGGCTTATCTGCGGGAGGCGGGATATGAGACCGCTGTGGCAGCGGACGGCGTGGAAGCGCTGTCGATGTTTCAGGAGCGGTCCTTTGACCTGGTGCTTCTGGATGTGATGCTTCCGAAAATCGACGGATTCGGCGTGTGTGAAATGATCCGGCGGCAGTCTCAGGTTCCTGTTTTAATGCTTACAGCCCTGGATGGGGAGGCGGAGCAGCTCCGCGGCTTTGGGCTGGACATTGACGATTATGTGACCAAGCCCTTTTCCATGCCCGTCCTGCTGGAGAAAATCCGTGTGATCCTGCGACGCGGCGGCGGAACGGAGCAGACGAACTGCCTGCGCTACCGGGATCTGCTCGTGAATCCGGACACCAGGGAGGCGCTGTTAGATGGCAGGTCTCTGGATCTGACCGCGCGGGAATTTGAACTGCTGCAGCTTTTTCTGGCGTCCCCCGGACGGGTATTTACCAGAGAGATGCTGCTTTTAAGAATCTGGGGCTATGATTCTTATGTGGATGAGCGCGTGGTGGACAGCCATATCAAAAATTTGCGTCATAAGCTGAAGCGAAATTATATCGAAACGGTAAGGGGGGTGGGCTATCGTGTTGCGAAGGAAACTGGCTGAGAGCCTGACCATCCGTATTTTTCTGATCACCGTGCTCCTTCTGCTGGGAGCGGGAGCCGTCACCTTCGGTCTGATCGCATGGGCCACTCCGAGTACCTACACCGCGGTGGTCAACGACGATCTGACGCGGCAGACAGACCGGCTGGTGGAAAAGCTGGCCGATACCGGTCTGACGGACAGCGGCCCCCTGCTGGATGACTTCATCCGCGCCACGGGAGCGGACGCGGTGCTTGCCGGAACGGATGGAAGCATCGTGGATACGGGCTCTGCGCTTGCCGGGCGGACTCTGGATGGGGAAGAAACGGCAGCGGTTACATCAGCAGTGCTCGCAACAGCGAAGGGGAATTCCTCCGTCACCTGGTCCACATATGAATCAGGTTCCTCCGATGCGGTAACCATCACCATGTCGGAACAGGCTGCCATATCCGCCGAGGTGCGCTTCGCTGACCGGATGGAAGTCTATACCCTTTATGTTACGCCGCGCATCGAGACAGAAAATCTGGCGGTACGCGCGCTGGTGCAGATGGCGCCCTGGCTGCTGTTCGCGCTGCTCTTCTTTTCCCTTCTGTGCGCCCTGTTTTATTCCCGCTATATTACCCGTCCCATCGTCCGGCTCAGCGATATTGCCGGGAAGATGGCGAAACTGGATTTTGGCTGGAAATGCGGGGACAAACGGAGGGATGAGATCGGAGAACTGGGCCGCAGTCTGAATGAAATGGCCCGGAGGCTGTCAACCGCCCTGAAGGAGCTGGAGGCTGCCAATCAGGCGCTTCGCGGTGAGGTGGAGCGGGAACGGGAGCAGGAACGGAAGCGGATGGCATTTTTCTCCGCGGCATCTCATGAATTGAAAACGCCGGTGACCATCCTGAAAGGCCAGCTGTCCGGCATGCTGGAGGGTGTGGACGTTTACAGAAACCGGGATAAGTATCTGCTCCGCTCTCTGCAGATCACGGGCCGGATGGAAAGGCTGATTCAGGAAATGCTTTCCATCGCCCGCATGGAAACGGATACTGTGCCAAAGCAGGATGCAGTGAATCTTTCCACCCTTGTGGAACGGCAGCTGGTTTACAGCAGGGAGCTGGCGGAACAGCGAAGACAGAGATTCCTGCTTCAGATCACCCCGGGAATCATCGTTACAGGGAATGCTTCTCTGCTGGAAAAAGCGGTTGGAAATCTGCTTTCCAATGCTATCCTCTACTCGCCGGAGGGAGCGGAAATCCGGATCCGCTGTCAGAAGCGGGAAAACCGTCCGCTCCTGACCGTGGAAAATACCGGAACACATATCAGTGAAGACGCCCTGCCGCACCTTTTTGAGGCATTTTTCCGGGAGGAAGGTTCCCGGAACCGCAGCACCGGAGGCAGCGGACTGGGACTTTATCTGGTGGGGCTGATTCTGCATCAGCATGGAGCGGAATATGCCATTGAAAATACGGAGGACGGCGTGAAGGCGTCGGTGCGTTTCCCGGCCGGACCGGTCAGTCCGGATTCGTGAAGCGCATCCAGCCAAGCACCCGCCGCTTCATGCCTTCCACATCCAGCACGCCAAGCGCAAAGCCCTTGCGCACCAGCTCCTGCGGCACATATTCGTCGTATTTTTCAAAGACGGGAACCTCCTTTGGGTAGACCAGCTCCATCGGATCGAATTCCGCTGCCGCTTCCTCTGCCGTAATCCGGTAAAAGGTTCCTTCGTCAGCCTTCATGGTGAACTGCAGATAATAGGGCCTTGAGGCATTCAGTCCCTTCAGCCCCAGTCGTCCTGCGCATCGGATTTTCAGGAACCGCTCCAGGGCGAGGAAGGCGTAGCTTCCAAGCCAGGGAAACAGGGCCCACATATTTCCGCCCAGATGCACCAGCGGATGATCCGGCATTCCGGATTTTTGGAAGGTGTCCCTCGCCTCCTGCAGCCTGCATACCGCATGCCGCATGAGATACGGGTAACTTTTCTCTTCCTTCAGGACGCCGTACATGCGTTCCAGAATATGCGTGTGGATATCTCCTGCCACGTCTCCGAAATAGGCCGGAATGTTTCCTTTTACCAGGGTGCAGTAGACCTCCCGCTTTTTGTGGTCCACCTCTTCCACCACCCAGACCCTTCCGGCGATGGCAATCTTGTCTCCAACCGGAGGCGGCTTGACGATGGTACCCAGCTCTTCCGGGCCGGAGCGCACGGAATATTCGATATTTTCCTGAAATACTGCGTAAAATTTATAATTGTTTACAATCCTTTCTCCCGCAAGGCCTATGATCAGGCCTCCGTTTTCCGTCCGGCTGATGTGATCGATTTCAAGCAGATGCCGGAGCAGAATCCGGTAATCCTCCTGCGTGATCCTGTGAAAGCAGGACAGCGTCAGAACCCGTGAGGCAAGCTCTGCCGGAGTCATTTCCCCGCCGGAAGCCAGGGTGCTCATGGTCTGGTGGTAAAGCAGGCTGTAGGGGAGCCGTCCCGTCCGCGGCGGCTCCACAAATCGCTCCTCGATATACAGCTGGATCAGCGCGATGCCCTGAATCAGGGGCCAGGGGATCATATCGGGAAGCATGGCCCGCGGTTCCGGATGATTTTCCCGCATTACGAACCACATTTCAGACGGACTGCCCCGTCTGCCGGTCCGGCCCATCCGCTGCAGGAAGCCGGACACCGTAAATGGCGCGTCAATCTGAAACGCCCGTTCCAGCCTGCCGATGTCAATGCCGAGCTCCAGCGTGGCGGTGGCGCAGACGGACATGAGGGAATCATCATCCTTCATCTCCTCTTCCGCGCTCTCCCGGTAGGAGGCGGAAAGGTTTCCGTGATGGATGAGGAACCGTTCCGGCTCATGGTTGGCCTCGCAATACTGCCGCAGGCTCTGGCAGACCGCCTCGCACTCCTCCCGGGAATTGGTAAAGATCAGGCACTTTTTTCCACGGGTATGCTCAAAAATATAGCCCATGCCCGGATCAGCCGCTTTGGGAGCGGTATCCGTCGGAAGCTCCGGAACCGGGGTTCCCGGTACGGACTGCTTTCCTTCGTCCGCCTGGGGATCCGTGTTGAAAAAATGCTCCATGGACAGACGCCAGATCTCCTTCCCGCCATCAAAACGTGGGATGAGGGTCCGGCGTCCGCTGCCGGCAGAGAGAAAACGCCCGGCTGCCTCCGGGTCCCCGATGGTCGCCGAGAGGCCGATCCTTCTGGGACTGCAGCCGGCCAGTCTGCAGAGCCGTTCGATCAGACAGAAGGTCTGCATGCCCCGGTCACCGCGCAGCAGAGAATGAATCTCATCGATGACGATAAAGTGCAGATCACCGAACAGGGAGGGGATTTCCATATGCTTGTTGATCATCAGCGATTCCAGGGACTCCGGCGTGATCTGCAGAATGCCGGAGGGTTTCCGGATCAGCTTCCTCTTCTGCGTCTGCGGCGCGTCCCCGTGCCAGCGGGTCACGGGAATCCCGGCTTCCTCACACAGCTCGTCAAGCCTTCCAAACTGGTCGTTGATGAGCGCCTTTAAAGGGGCGATATAGAGAGCGCCGACGCTGGAGGGCGGGTCCTCGTCCAGCAGGGTCAGAATGGGGAAAAATGCCGCTTCCGTTTTGCCGGACGCCGTGGAAGCGGTCAGAAGCACGTTATCCTGCGTACCGAAAATGGCGTCTCCCGCGGCGTTCTGTACGCCCCGCAGCGCCTGCCAGCCGGAGCGGTAGATATAATCCTGAATAAAGGGGGCGTATCTGTCAAAAACATTCATATCGTAAACTCCATATAATTGGGATCGGCCTGATCGGAAACCGCCCCGGATTTCGCGTAGGAAAACTCCTCCGACTGAAGAAGCTCCTCCGGCTTCATGGAAGGATTCTGATACAGCAGATCCAGAAGCTCGATAAAGTCCCGGATCACCTCACGGGGTGTAATATTCTGATCCGCTCCGATCCGTCCGTATTCCATCCGGATGAAGCCGGCCAGCTCATCGGTGCCGATGGTCCTTTCGTAGCCATAGAGACCGGCATGCATATCGGAAAGCTTTTCACAGAGAACCAGCATTTCCTCGGGCGTCAGCGGTTCCAGGCGGATGACCGGAGCCAGCAGGTCTCTTGCGCCCGGCCTGGAAAATTTCCCCTCCGAAAGGCGGGAACGGAGGGCCTCATAGCTGTATATGCCGCGCCGCTTATCCTCAACCGCCTGCGGCGTCGCGCCCATGATGATGCCAAGATACCTGGCCTTTCCCTGCAGAGTATCATTATACATGGTCAGCAGCTTTTCATAATTGTACTGCCGGGTGATGGCATTGGGGATCTTATAAAGGTTGACCAGCTCATCGATCATGATTATCATGCCCGCATATCCTGCCAGACGGAAAAATACGGCAAAAATTTTCAGATAATCATACCAGTCGCCATCTGTGATGATGAGATTGACGCCAAGCTCTTCTTTTGCCTCCCGCTTCAGGGCGTATTCTCCGCGAAACCACCTCACCACCTGCGCTTTTTTCTCATCATCACCATCCAGATAGGCGTGGTAATAGATCGAAAGGAGCCTGGCGAACTCAAAGCCGTGCACCAGCTCGCTGACCGCAGAAGTAACCGCATAGATCTTTTTGTCCACCGCCTCCGTCAGCACAGGATCTCCCGGCTCTCTCTCCGTTTCCTGAAGGGCCTGCATCTGCACACTGCTGATCCAACGATCCAGCACCAGCGTCAGGGCGCCGCCCTCCGGCTTCGTTTTTGTGGAAAGATTGCCGATCAGCTCGCGGTAGGTTGCAAGTCCCTGTCCTCTGGTCCCCTGCAGCCGCCGTTCGGGAGAAAGATCCGCATCGGCGACAATAAAGCTACGGTCACACACATAGTTGCGGATCGTCTGTATCAGGAAGCTCTTTCCGGAGCCGTATCTGCCCACGATAAAGCGAAACGAAGCTCCGCCTTCCGCGATGATGTCCACGTCATGCAGCAGGGCTTCGATCTCGTTTTTTCTTCCCACCGTGATATAGGGCAGGCCGATACGGGGGACCACACCGCCCTTCAGGGAATTTATAATGGTCTGTGCAATCCGCTTCGGCACTTTTTTGTTGTCTTTTCTATCCTCACTCATCTGTCTTTACCTCCATGCCGATTGAAAAAGCCGTCGGGCTTATTTTTCAATCTCCTCCGAGCAACTGCAGAATATCTTCTCTGTAATCCTCAACGACCGTGATGGTACTGCCATCACATTCCAGGACGTTATCTCCAATCTCATCAAACAGCGCCCCGTTGATCGTGTCGGCAACGACAGAGGGCATCAGATGACGGGCTTTTATGGTTTCCCCCACCGGCTTTCCCTGAAGCAGATCCAGAAGAAGCCGCACATGCGTAGAATCCAGCGCATGCATGGAATCCGATGCACCCATGGAATCCAATGTGCTCATGGAAAACAATGTGCCCACGGAATCCAATACATGCGGAGAGTCCGGTCCGTCAGGCGGGCTGTTCAAGGCAGAAGATACGGGGGATTCCGTGTTTTTCCGGCCGGTTGGTTCCGCCTGTCCTTCCCGGATTTCTTCCCCGGCCGATTTTCCCGGGAGATTTTCTTCTGCAGGCGCCGCGGACAGCTCTCCATCAGGATGAGCATACTCCATGCCCTCTTCCATCTCCTCTTCGGTCAGAAGGCTGTCCCTGGTATGAAGCGCATCCTGCCGGATCTGATCCAGATGGGAAAGATCGATGGTGATCTTCGGCCTTCTGGCCTCAAGCTCCGCCTGCCGTTCGGCGGCAATCACCGCTTCCACGTAAGGAGCCGCCCAGCCTTCTTCGGAATTATCCTGCAGATAGTGTCCTGTTTTCAGGTATCTGCGCAGCATCCGGTCCGCTTCGCGCAGAAGCCCCTGAAACCGCTTCCGGTCAAAATACAGCCGGTCGTATCTCTTTTCCTGCCATATGCCGCCGCGGCAGTGATAGGTTCTGCAGGCATCCAGCATATAATCGGCATTCGGATGGGGCTGCGCCTCCCAGTAGATGGCGTTGGCAAGGGGATGCCAGGAGAAGGCCTTCTGTTCCCCGAAGCAGTCTGAGAAAAAATCCCGGCCCTCTCCGGACCAGGCTTCGGACACGGAACGCCAGACAGCCGCGAACAGACGTTTCCCCCTTTCCCCATACTTTTTCACAACGGGAGACTGTTCCAGTTGTTTCTTCCCTGCAAGGCAGCAGAGCGCGGAAAAAATCTCCTCATCCGCAGCGTCCTCCGGATTTTTTAGAACCGTAAGAGCGGCGTCCCTTTCCAGCAGGGCGGGATCTGCATATCTGCGCGCCTGTGACGCGGGAATGTTGTGAATGATGGCATATTCCAGCATCCAGCGGCGCAAATTCCTTCGCATGCCCAAATCTCCCGTTCCCAAGCTTCCCTGTCCGGATTCTCCCATGCCGGAATCCAGGAATCCGGCCTCAAACGCTTCCATCTTCTCCAGAGCATCCTCCGGCGAACCGGCTCCTATCCCGTTTAACAGCTCATACAGGTACAGATAGGCGAGCGATGTGGAGATGGGAGAAAAATCGCCCTTCCTGACGCGGGTGCGCCAGGTGAAATATCCTCTGAGCTGCCGGATGTTCAGGTCGTGATAGGTGGGAAAATAACGTCTGTATACCCCGTTCCACGGAGCGTCGTCCTCATAGTCCTCCATGAACCTGCCCTGCCGGCAGAAATTTCTGCATTTCTGTGCGAAGGAGCCGTTTCCATACATATACAGCCTCTGCATGCTGCGGATTCTGGCCGGAATGTCAGGCAAAGCGGTATCCGTGCGTACTTCCGGGGACGACAATATATCGGCGCCGATGCGGATATCCACGGGCATTCCGGTTTCGGAGAACGTCTGTGGCCTGTCTGCTTCCTGTGTTTCGGAGAATGCCTGCGGTCTGTCGGATACCTGTGTCCCGGAGAACGTCTGTGCCCCGGCAGTTTCCCGTGTCCCGTATGCTTTCCGTGCTCTGTCCGCCGCACGCGCTCCGGCAGGCGGAATCGCTGTATCCCGGTATATGGCTTCACCCGCCGCAGGCGTATCCTGCAGCACAATGGTGCAGCTTCCCTGTCTGTCGGAGTTGACCGCGCGGTCAAAGAGCCGGAAGACGACGTCCGGCTCCGTGCTGTTATCAAAGATAACTCCGATCCATTTCTGCCCTCTCATCCGAAACGGGGATGACAGATAGGGCTTTGATATTTCCGAAAGGATCTGCCGTCCGCATTTGATGTCGCACCGCTGGAGTTCCGTGCCGGTATCGAAATCCCACTGGCGCATCAGGAGGGCGGCCCACTTTCCGGTATCCGGATCCGCAAGAACCGAGAAGCCGGGAAAATCCGCCCATTTGCGCTGCTCCTGCATATGAAATTTTTCCCCGGCGTATGCCGTAAGCTCTGACAGTTCCAAAGCGCCACCCCGTTTTTCATAAAAGTGTAATCGTTCAGGACGCGCAATCCTCCTGTCTGGCCGCGGCCGTCCTGAACCGCTTCAAAAGAATTATACTATATCCGGACTGAAAAGCAAATACATGTTCGTTTTCGGCATCAGGCAGCGGTGAACAAAACACCAGTGAAAAGTAGAAACGGCAATGTACCCGCAGTCTGCACCGCACTATCCCTGTCCTTTTTTTCTCCATCAAAAACACAAACATCCTCCATCTTCCCTCCATTCAGCGGTGATATGCTTCCGGTAAAACAAAAACGAAAGGAATGCAGTATGGAAATCAACATTCAAAATGTCAGTGAGACATATCCCAATGGAAAACAGGCGCTGAAAAATCTCAGCCTGGATCTGCGCGCCCCGGGGCTGATCGGCCTGCTCGGACCAAACGGAGCGGGTAAATCCACTCTGATGAAGTTGCTGGTGGCAGCGCTTCTGCCTACAGAAGGCAGCATTTTGGCGGATGGATGGCCCCTTGAGAAAAGAGAACGGCTGCTGAAGGCCAGCCTGGGCTATCTGCCCCAGGATTTCGGACTGTTTGACGAGCTGAGCGTGGCACAGTTTCTGGACTATATGGCCGCCCTCAAAGGGTTGCGCAAACCCAAAGAGGAAATCCGCAAGGTGATCCGACAGGTAAATCTGACGGAAAAAACAAAGGCAAAAATCCGCACCCTCTCCGGCGGTCAGCGTCAGAGGGTTGGCATCGCCCAGGCGCTGCTGGGAGATCCGCAGCTTCTGATCTTCGACGAGCCCACCGTGGGGCTGGATCCGGAGGAGCGCATCCAGTTCCGCAACCTTTTTTCCCACATGGCTCAAAACCGGCTTGTTCTGCTCTCCACCCATATCATTGAGGATGTGCAGTCCATATGCGGTCGGATCGTGATCATCAATCACGGTCAGATCCTGTTTACCGGAACGCCGGAGCAGCTCATCCGTCTGGCCGATGGGCATGTGGGCGTGTTCTGGGAAAAGGACGCAGCCCAGGAAGAGGGACTGCACATCACCGCGCGGGTCAATACCGGTCAGGGGATACGCTGCAGGGCGGTCGGAGATTTTCTTCCGGGTTACGTCCGGCCGGAGGAGCCATCGCTGGAGGACGCATATCTTTATCTGATTTCCAGGGAGGCGGTATAGTGAAAAATCTTCGTTTTTCATCGAAAAATCTTCGTTTTTCATCGAAAAATTTTCGATTTTTAACGAAAAACATACGGCTTTTTTTCTCAGAGCTGGGGCGGCTTCTGAAAAGCCGTCTGACCTGGATCGTCATACTTCTTGTGGCGGTTTCCCCTGCGGCGGGGCTCGTCTGGTACAAACCGGCGTCTGCGGAAACCATGCTTTCCATGTATCTGGCAAATCCTGCCATCACCGGCGGCGTGGCAGGCGGAATTCTGTTCGGTCTGCTTGCGCTGTATGAGCTGGACCGGACCGGGCGCAACCGGGTGGATGTTCTTGTGGATGCGGCTGTTTCCCCTCTGACTATGGCGTTTCTGCGTCTTTTGTCCCTGCTTGCCGTATCGGCACTGACGCTGGCTCTTACCATGCTGGCGTGGCTCCCCATCTGCCGGGGACTGATCGGAGCGGTCTTTGATATGGGAGACTATGCGCCTGCCTGGCTTTTGTTCATGGGACTTGCTCTCCCTCTGGGAATATTGGCTGCCTCTTCCGCCCGGCAGTTTACGGGGCGGACGGATCTGTCTCTGGTGCTGTTTGCAGCCTTTGCCGGACTCAGCCTGACCGTCTGGGCGGACAACTGGCAGCTTTGCTGGCTCAATCCCTGCGTATGGGCGCTGTCGGATGATTTTTCCAATGTCCGTATTTTCCGTTCGGCGGCCTGGATGCGTCTGACCTGGCTTGGGCTGTTTTCCGGAATATGGGTCCTGTCCTGGCTCTGTATCCGGCAGTACCGGAAAGGCCTGCCCGGATCGCTTGCCCACAGCGTCCGGCATGTCTGGCGTCCGGTCCTCGCGCTGCTGCTTCTGGTCTGCTCCTGTACGGCCTGGGCCGCCCAGCCCATGGTGGATCACAGTAATCCGGATCAGACGGTGATGTCCTTTTATGAGATTCCCTATGCGGAGGATATGGTCTGTACCGGGCGATCCGTTCAGGTGTACCCGGACACCGCTTCGGGCACCGTTTCCGGAAAGGCTTCCTACCGTTTCCGGAATACCTCCGGCCGGGAGCAGATGGCCGCCTTCGGCGTTAACCCCGGTTATACCATCTCTTCCGTTCAGGCGGATGGCGTGGACGTGCCTTTTTCCGTGAGTGATTATCAGGAATATAACGAGGCTGAACTTGAGGTTACAATTCCCGCCGGGGAACAGGTGGAACTGACGATCGAGTACGGCGGATTTCCCAGAGAAAGCCGGAGCATGGCAACCATGCAGGGCGGCGATGAGGTCAGCGAGGAATATCTGTGCCTGGAAAATGCGGAGCTGGCTCCCCGGCTGATGAATGTTCTGCCGGGTGAAAACGGTTATCCCGCTTCCGTTGAAATCACCCTGCCAGCCTCCATGATCGTGATTCCCTTCGGAACCGGTGAAGCTGAAAGGGTGAAGGAGAACGAAAACGGCACCATCACCTGGCGCTATGTGGCCAACGGAACGGGCGGAATTTTATATGCGGGCAATTATGTACGGGAGGAAATTGAGGCTGGCGGCATCACCATAGAATTTTACTACGGCAGAAAGCATCAGGCCGTCATGGAAGCCGCAGGTGCGGTGGATGCTGTCAGGGCTGTGGTGGACTATTGTACCGGACATTACGGCGCCCTGTCCTTTACTGACGGAGACACAATCAGACTCATTCAGAGCCGCGTTTCCGGCGGCGGATATGCCGCGAACGGAGCCAGTCTGCTGGATGAGGCGGATTTTACCGCAAAAAATCTGAGCGATGCGGGCAAGGGGGCTGCTTCCGGCGAGGTCATGATCCATGAGCTGGTCCATCAGTGGTGGGGACTTGGAAATATGTTCGATTCTTCCGATGAGGATGGCTGGTCCGCGGAAGGGCTGACCGTTTATACCACTTACCGCATTGTCAGACAGCTCTATGGAGAGGAATATGCGCTGGAACATTATGTGAAAGAATGGCAGAAGGCGGTGGACGACTACAATCTGAACTTTTATGTCCGCTGTCCGGAATACCTGGAGATGCTGCCCGAAGAAAAACGGCTGGAAATTACCAACAGCCTGAGCTATGTGCGGCAATACTGCGAGATGCCGCTGAAAATTCTGAAAGCCGAACAGCTGGCCGGCGGCGAGGAGGCCATGGACCGGATTCTGAACGGCCTGTTTAACCGTGAACTGGATCCTGCGTACCCATATCTGACGTATCAGGAATTTTTAGATGCCTGCGGGCTGACGAAGGAGGAACTGAATCTTGAATAAAATATTTTTATATGAATGCAGACGGCTGCTCTGGAACAAATTCTTTTTTGGAATTCTGCTGATCCTGCTTCTTTTTGGATGGCAGGTGCTGGATCAGGTGACCATTCTCGGAGTAGCCCACACCGCTCCCTTCTCTCCCTGGAGCTTCGGGGATTATCTGAGCCGGATGCTTCCCCTTTTATGGATCGGCGCTCTGTTTTTTCTGACCTTTTTCACTTCAGAAAAGGCACGGCGGGTAACGGTTCTCACGGATGCCGCGCCTGTGCCGCCACGGAGCTTCGCCATGATCCGGGGCGCCGCGGCGCTTGCGGGAACCGGACTTCTGGCGTTTGCCTGCCTTGCGGAGGCGGCGGTCTTCTATGCCTGGTATTTTGACTGGTATGCCTGGGGAGAACTGCTTCTCCCCGCTCTGGCCACCCTGCTTCCTTCTCTGGTCTTCTCCCTTGGAAGCGGCTGGCTGCTGGGGCAGGCCAGTCCAAAGCTGGTCTACGTATGGATGGTGCTGCCCTTTCTCTGTATGGCGCTTCCTCTGCCGGAGCCTCTGGGAATCTTAAACGGCAGCTTCTTTACCACTTGGCCGTCTGTGCTGGGAACGCTGGATCCGGCGTTTTCCATGTCGGTGTCCGTCGCTGCGGTTCAGTGTCAGCTTTTTCTTGCAGGGGTTGTTCTGCTGGCGTTGCGGCCTGTGGGGAAAGGCGAGAAGAGGTTTCCAGGAAGAGAATCTTTTTCGATAACGCAGAAATTCTCCGGAAGCAACGTGAGTAAAAAAGATTGACTAAAATGATCAATACAACAGGGTTACAATAAAAATTGACTGACAAAGTCAACCAACTGTTCTCCCTGCTCTTCCACCGCCGCCTCGATCTGTGCGGCATTCAGACCCAGGATGCTTACTCCCTGTGTTTTACTGTAAAAATACAGGCCGAACAGAATGGCTGCCAGGAAAAAACGAATGCCGAAGGAGGACACGCTTCCTCTGCTCTGCCCTCCTGTGTATTCCGCTGCTGTCAGCGGATAGTCATATCCGTTTTCATTCATATAAGAGTTCTCATTCTGATAGCTGTCGCTCTTTCCGTAAAGGATTTCTTCCCTGGCGCGGATGCGCTGCTGATTGCTGTGGTTTTCCTCCCGAATCAGCCGCATCAGCTCCAGCCTGCGTCTGGTTCTGGCGTCCTGCATGCTGCCTCCGAAGCGTTATACGCATGACATCTTTATAAAAAATATGAGCCAGGCAGGAAAGGTATTCCGGAATCATCCGGAGGATGCCAAATTTACCTTTTCAGCTGGCTCAGAGTAGTTCGTCCGGACCAATATCATGATTCAGACGAGCTGTATGCATTTATGTATTTCAGAAGGCTTCCGCCTTTAAGCTTTTTCTGCTGACGATGCATTTCCATTTCCGCTGCCCACAGAGAGCTTTCTGTACTGCCGCAGGAACAGCAGACCTGTCACTGTCACAGCAATGGTGTCAGCCACGGGTTCCGCGAGGAAAACGCCGAAGGGCTTGTTTGTCATAAACAGCGGCAGGATGAAGATCAATGGAATCAACAGGATAACCTTCCGCAGGAGGGCAAGAAATACGGAGGTAACCGCATTGCCGAGGGCGATGAAGGTCTGCTGGCAGGAGAGCTGGATGCCAAACAGCAGGGAGGCCGCCATATAAATCCGGATGGCCCAGACGGTATAACTGGTCAATTCGGGATCGCTGGTGAAGATGGCGATGAATACCCGTGGAAGGAACATTGCGGCGGCCCACAGAAGCGTGCTGTAGCACATGGATGCCGCCAGCAACAGCCGGAATGCCTTTTTCACCCGTTCCAGCTTTCCCGCCCCATAGTTAAAGCTGACGATGGGCTGGGCGCCCTGGGTCAGGCCCTGCAGGGGCAGCATGCAGAACTGCATGACGCTGGTGAGGATGGCCATGGCGCCCACTGCGATATCGCCGCCGTATCTCTGAAGCGAGGTGTTAAAGCAGACGGAAATCACGCTTTCCGTAAACTGCATGATGAACGGAGAAACTCCCAGGCCTATACTGGGAAGGAGGATTGGAGCGGAAAGCTTCATATTTTTTACCCGGATCCGCAGGGTGCTTTTCTTTGAGGTGAGAAAAACGAGGACCCATACGAAGGAAACGGCCTGTGACAGGATCGTTGCCAGCGCTGCGCCCTGAACGCCCATATGAAATCCAAAGATGAAGATGGGGTCCAGAATGATGTTGCAGACGGCGCCGATAGCCACGGTACACATGCCTGTCATGGCGAAGCCCTGTGCGTTGATGAATGCGTTCAGTCCCAGGGAGATCTGGACGAAAATCGTGCCGATGGCATAGATTTTCATATAATTCCATGCATAGCCGATGGTATTTTCGCTGGCCCCGAACATGAGGAGCAGCGGCTGGCCGAAGATCAGGATGAGGACGGTCAGGACCAGCGCCATGAGAACCAGCATGGTGGTGCAGTTGCCCAGGATTTTTTCCGCGTTGTCCTTCTCTCCCTTTCCCATCATGATGGAGGCTCTCGGAGCGCCGCCCATGCTCACCAGAGCCGCGAAGGCGGAAATGGCCATGATGAGCGGCATGGTGACACCCACGCCGGTGAGGGCATCGGGACCGATGTCCTTAATGTGCCCGATGTACATACGGTCCACCATATTGTACATAACGTTGATGATCTGGGCTACAATGGCCGGAAGGGCCAGTTTAAAAAGAAGGCTGCCAATCGGACCATTCCCCAGATCGGCCTCCTTTGTCTGTGCCTTTTTCATTGTATCGCCTCATTTCCTTAAAAATAATTTGTTCAAAAAAGAACTATTTCCAGTTATTCATCTTACAAAGGAAAAGACGAAATGTCAATTGACATTTCGCCCTTTCTGTCTAAAAGCCTGCGCTCCTGCGGGAGGCCGGACGGATGTGGAGACGGAGCCGTCCGGTTCATTCCGCCCGGTCAGCGTTTGGCAAGCTCCTCCATGATCTCTTCCCAGGTGATGTTTTTCTCCGCCATGAGCACCATCATATGATAGAGAAAATCGCAGATCTCGTATTTGATTTCGCCGGGATTGGGGTTTTTGGCCGCGATGACGATCTCCGTCGCTTCCTCACCCAGCTTTTTCAGAATTTTATCAATTCCCTTGTCAAACAGATAATTGGTATAGGAGCCTTCCTTCGGATGCTCCTTCCGGTCCTGAATCACTCCGTAGACCTCTTCAAAAACCTTTGCGGGATTGTGGGGAAGTTCTCCGTCTCCCTCCGGGGCAGAGAGAATTTCATTAAAAAAGCAGCTGTAGGAGCCGGTATGGCAGGCCGGACCGATCTGAACCACCTTTGCCAGAATGGTATCATAGTCGCAGTCGGTGTACAGGGATTTAACATACTGGAAGTGTCCGCTGGTCTCTCCTTTTACCCATAGCTGTCCACGGCTTCTGCTGAAATAGGTCATTTTCCCGGTGCGTATGGTGGCTTCATAGGCCTCTTCGTCCATATAGGCCTGCATCAGCACCGCATCCGTCCGGCAGTCCTGAACGATGACCGGAACCATGCCGTCAGAATTTTTCTTCAGTTCCTGCCAGGTAAAGGCTGCCCGAACTGGACATTCGTCCTCTCCGGCAGACCCGCCTTCTTCCGGTGCGCTGCTGTCTGCGGACAGCTTCCGAATAGCTTCCAGCTCATGTATGTTGTCATTGACCAGCCTTCCGGCAATGCCGTCCACATTGTCAAGTTTCAGAATTTCCATCAGCTTATCCAGTGAAATATCAGGAGGAACCACGGTAACGGGAACCGGACTGATCCGGACTGCTGTTTTCAGGGCAGAGATATCCGTCAGAAGCACGCCGCTCACGCTTTCCTTCAGCCAGACTGAGGCTTCTTCCAACATCCGCTCATTTCCAATTCGGGCAAGCAGCCTGTTCGGGCCGAATTTCAGAGATACCTCCTTCGTCAGCTCCACATTGTCCGCTCTGTCATAATCCAGAACGGCCTTCCGGCAGCCTGCGTACAGGAGCTTTTTCACATCCTCCATTCTGCGAATGCGTCCCGCACCGATGACGGGAATGGGAACCGCGGAACAGATTTCCCGGATCAGATCGATGGCCTCGTCATGGGAAACATCGTCTTCGGAAAGATCATATACCAGAATCTCGTCGCATTTCCATTCCGCATAGCTTTCTGCCAGCGCCACCGGATCCGGACTCAGCTCGCTGCGATCCTGTATGCCTGCCACTGCGCGCTTCTGATACAGATAAATGCAGGCGATCATTTTTTTTGTCAGCATTTGTATTTTCCTCTCTTTCGAATCAAAGGCTTCCCTTCGTGCTGAGTACGCCTTCAATGCGGTCATCCTTTCTGCATGCCATATCCAGCGCCTTCGCAAATGCCTTGAACATGGCCTCTGCCATGTGGTGTCCATTGCTTCCGGACAGTATGCGGATATGCAGGTTCATTCCCGCACTGTAGGATACCGCATAGAAAAATTCCCGAAGCAGCTCCGTATCCAGATCCCCGATCATGGGGGCGGTGATGTTACAGTCATATTCCAGCCATGGCCTTCCGCACAGATCCACCGCGCACAGCGCAAGGGCGTCGTCCATGGGAAGGATGAAGAAACCGTAGCGGCTGATTCCCGCCTTGTCTCCCACTGCCTCCTTGATGGCAGTTCCGAGGACGATTCCTGTATCCTCCACCGTATGATGACCATCCACGTGCAGATCGCCTGTTACATGCACCGTCAGATTAAACAGGCCGTGCCTGGCAAAGCCGTCCAGCATATGATCGAAAAAGCCGATTCCTGTCTGAATCTCACTTTTTCCGCTTCCATCCAGGTTTAGCTTTATTGCGATATCCGTTTCCTTCGTTTTCCGTTCGATAACGGCACTCCGTTTTGTTTCCATAACTACCTCCATGGAGAAAGACCATACGCATTACTGTTCACTGTGCGATCAGCAATACATACACGCTGTGGGCCGGTTTACTCGAATCTCACCCGGATGGAATTGGCATGGGCTGTAAGCCCCTCACGCTCGGCAAACAGCTCGATGTCCTTATGCGCGGCTTCCAGCGCCTGCCGTGAATAGGAAATCAGGCTGGTTTTCTTGCAGAAATCGTCCACGTTTAAGGGTGAGAAAAACCGGGCCGTCCCGTTGGTGGGAAGCACGTGGTTCGGGCCTGCAAAGTAGTCTCCCAGCGGCTCGCTGGAATACTCTCCCAGGAAAATGGCGCCCGCATTCCGGATCTTCGTCATCATGGAAAATGGATCCGCCGTGAGGATTTCCAGATGCTCGGAGGCGATCTCATTGGCCGCATCCGCCGCGGCGTCCAGATCGGGAGCGATCAGGATATAGCCGTAAGTTTCCAGGGATTTCTGAATGATATCCCGGCGTTCCAGAGAGGCGAGAAAGCCATCGATCTGCTCTGATACCTGCTCTGCCAGCTGTCTGCTGGTGGTGATCAGGATGGCGCTTGCCAGTACGTCATGCTCCGCCTGGGAAAGCAGATCCGCCGCCACATAGCGGGGATTGGCCGTTTCATCCGCAATGACCAGAATCTCGCTGGGACCGGCGATGGAATCGATGCCGACATAACCAAAGCAGGCCTTTTTGGCCAGGGCTACGAAGATGTTGCCGGGGCCTGTAATTTTATCCACCTTGGGCACACTTTCAGTGCCGAAGGCCAGGGCAGCAATGGCCTGCGCGCCGCCCATCTTGTAGATTTCGTCCACGCCCGCCACACTTGCCGCGGCGAGGGTTCCTGCATTGACTTTTCCATCCGGGCCGGGAGGGGTCGCCATGACGATCCGTTCCACGCCAGCCACCTTTGCGGGAATCACGTTCATCAGCACGCTGGAGGGATAGGCCGCCGTCCCGCCCGGTGCGTAGACGCCTGCAGAGGCCACGGGGAGAAGACGCATGCCCAGAATGGAGCCATCCGGCTTTGTCTCAAACCAGCCGGTCCGCTTCTGCTTTTCATGAAAGGCACGGATGTTCGCCGCAGACTTCTTCATGACCTCCAGAAATTCTTCTCCCACCTGTCTGCGCGCTTCCTGGATTTCCGCTTCCGTGACGCGCACGGTCTGCGCCGTGAGATCACAGTGATCCAGCTTGCTGGTATAGGAAAAAAGGGCTTCGTCTCCTTTCTCCCTTACATTGGCGATAATGTCCGCCACCACCTCTTCGTACTGTCCATAATTGTTGGGGCTTCTTTTCAGAAGCGTGTTCAGAAGATCTCTTCTGTTTTCTTCCGTAAGTTCCAGTATTCTCATATTATCTCTCCAATTTTCCGCGGAGTCTGGCGATCAGATCCTTGATCCGCTCCGGCTGCATCTGCATGCTGACCTGGTTGACGATCATTCTGGCTGATATAGGACAGACCTCCTCCAGCACCTCAAGGCCGTTTTCCCGAAGGGTGCCGCCGGTTTCCACGATATCAACGATTACATCGGAGAGGCCGACGATGGGGCCGAGCTCTACGGAGCCGTTCAGCTTGATGATATCAACCGTCTGATTTTTCTTATTATAAAAATATTCCTTTGCAATGTTGGGGTATTTGCTGGCAACCCGGATCATTTTGTGGTGCTTCAGAAGCTCTCCTGCTTCCGCAGGGCCGCAGACGCACATCCGGCATTTCCCGAAGCCCAGATCCAGCACCTCATAGACCCTTCTGCCTTCCTCCAGCAGGGTATCCTTTCCCACCACGCCGATGTCCGCCGCACCGTACTCCACATAGGTGGGAACGTCCGGGCCTTTGGCCAGGAAAAAGCGAAGCTTCTGCTCTTCATTCACAAAAACCAGCTTCCGGGAGCTTTTATCCTTCATTTCCTCACAGGTCAGGCCGATGCTTTCCAGAAGGGAAAGGGTTTTGTCCGCAAGCCGTCCCTTGGTAAGGGCAAAGGTCAGATATCTCTTTTCTTCCATTTCTACCTCATTCCGGAACGCGGCAGAGTTACGCTTTGCCGCGCTAACCTTCTGTTTCTTTGCCGTAAGGCGTCTTTTTTATTTCACCGCAATAGTCTGTGTGCCGCCTTCCGCATCCAGGTACAGGATCTGCCCCTGCTGGTGCGACGACGCAGATTCCCGGTATATCTTCCAGGCATCCGCCATATCTCCGGCTTCAGCAGGCATCAGCTCTGCGGGAGTGCCGGCCGTTCTTTGCTCTTTCGCCAGCTTCAATGCATCTGCAAATCGGCCCGGCTCATAGACGATCAGAACGCCGTCCGCGCAGATGGCAGGGAGGCGCTTCTGTCTGGAGAGAGCCTCCAGCAGATCATCCACCAGCACCACGAAGCCGACGGCAGCGGCCTCCTTACCGAAGTGTCCCAGCAGCCGGTCATAACGGCCGCCCTTTGCCACCGCATCACCCACGCCGTAGGTATAGGCCTTGAAAACGATGCCCGTATAGTAATTGTACTTGCTCAGCAGTCCGAGATCAAAGGAAACATATTTTTCCACACCGTACTGACAGAGCACATCATACAGCTCCTGAAGCCGCTCCACCGCCTGCAGGGAGCGCTCGTTGTCCACCAGGCTTTTCGCCAGATTCAGAATGGAAACGGATCCAAACAGGTCATAAACCTTTAAGAGCACCTGCACATAGTCCCTGCGGACCTGCCGGTTTTCCAGAAGCTCCTGTGCACCGAAGAAATTTTTGCTGGAAATCAGTTCTCTCAGCTCCAGCTCCGTTTCTTCATCCAGCCCGGCGAGGGAACAGAGCCCCTTGAAATATTCCACGTGGCCCACACTCACCTGAAAATCCTCAAGCCCCGCTGCCTTCAGGGCTTCCACCAGCATGGCGATCATTTCCCCATCCGCCTGAACCGAAGGCTCCTGAATCAGTTCCGCCCCAAGCTGGGTCGCCTCCTTCAGCCGTCCGCGCAGGTTTGAGGTGTTGGTGAAGGTATTTCCCTGATAGGAAAAGCGGATGGGAAGCTTTTCTCCCATGAAATATTTGGCTGCGCATCTGGCCATGGACGGGGTGAAATCCGGCCGCAGCACCAGGGTGTTGCCCTCCTTGTCAAAAAATTTGTACAGTTCCCTGGAAGGCGTGGTGCCGATGCTGCTTCCGAACACGTCAAAAAATTCAAAGGTGGGCGTCTGGATATCCTGGTATCCGAAGGAAGAAAGGACATGATGCAGACGATCCTCCACGGTCAGCTTTCTCCGGTATTCCGCCCCGTAAATATCCCGCACCCCTTCCGGGGTATGGATCAAAGGTCTGCTCATGTCCTTTTTCCTCCTTGAATGCAGTCTAAACAGCCTAAAACTTTAATTAATTAACGCGTTGCTTTGATAATATGATAACATATTACTACAGCAAACTATCAACAATATACTAAATCCCCCGGACGCTGTCAAGTATCCGGTTCCATTTTTCCTCATCAGGAACCTCTGCGCCCATGTCGCGGCCGTTTAGCTGCCAGCGCACGAGGCGGTCTCCTTCGTAACACAGCTTCAGGGAAAAGAAGGGCACGTTTTCCTGAAGGAGCCGGAAAAAGATCAGATCTCCCTTCCACAGATTCAGCTTCGGGATATCCTTTTTGGGGACCCATTCCAGACAGCCCTCGTCGCAGTCCGACAGCTCTCCTTCGAAACCGTCCGCCGTATACAGGCACATGTACTCTGTGCCCCACTGATTGGAAACGAAGGTGACCAGACCGCGGAAACGGAAGGAGGTAAGGGTGAGGGAGGTTTCTTCCTTTGCTTCCCGCAGCAGACAGTCCTCCGGGCTCTCTCCTTCCTCCGCGTGGCCGCCGATCCCTATCCATTTGTGTTCGTTTAAGTCATTTTTCTTTTTGACGCGGTGCAGCATCAGGTAGGCATCTTCTTTTTCTATGTAACAAAGCGTTGTAACAGGATTTTTCATATCGGCTTCTTTCCCGCCGTCTGTAAGACGGCGTTGTGTATCCTGGAGGCGCCTGGCCGCAGGGCTGTTTTCCCGCGCTTTAATCCGGCCGGTCATCCAGATCCTTCTGCAGCATGTCCAGATAGGGAACCAGAACGCTGCTCTTTTTGGGAAGAAAATATTCCGGATTCAGTTCTTCATGGCGGAAGCTTTTCCGTCCGCCGTTTTTCGCCCGGTCCCAGAAATATTCCAGATGGGCAAGGGGAAGATAATAGAACTCATCCCGGCCGGAATAATAAATCAGAAAGAAAGCGATGCCGCCCTGGGCTTCGAATTCCTTCATGAACTGCACCTGATGCTCATGAATATTTGCGAGGGCAAAGGTGTCCTGCGCGCATTCCTTTGCGTCGAAGCAGACGGGCAGCCCCTGCACCGCCCCGATATAGTCTACCGTGCTCTTTTGGTCAAAATAGGCCAGGGTGATGTGCCGGTGCTCCTTGTCGATGCGGATGGGAGTGATGGGTGTGGGGATCTTCTGGATGAGCGCAAGCCCGTTTTCCCTGTATTTTTCATTTGTCCGGTTGATCAGCTCCTCCAGGGTGGAACCCCGGAGACCTCTTGAATTCCATGTTGCCATTTTTATATGTCCTTTTCCGACAGTTGTTTTCCTCTTGTCAGACCTGCCTGCCCTTCACAGAACCTGCGCATACGCAGGAAGCTTTCCGGCTCCGGAGCGATGACGCTTCTTTTGCTGAGACCGGAGAAAAGTCCGTCCAGAGGCGGAAACTCCAGACGGAAGGCGTGCAGCAGCTGGGAGCGGACGCCCGCCTTCCGGAAATGCCGGTTGACGGCCTCGTTTCCGTAACGCACATCCCCGATGAGAGGGAAGCCAAGCGACGCCATCTGAGCGCGGATCTGGTGGGTCTTTCCGGTGAAAAGCTCCACCTCCAGGCAGGAGCAGTCCTTATAGGCTTCCAGAAGCCGCCAGCCCGTGCGGATGGGAACCGCTCTGGAATCGTCCGGTTTTTTGTCGTAAATTCTGACCTGATTGCTGTTTTCTTCCCGTAAAAGCCAGCTTTCCGCCAGTCCTTCGGCGGGCGGTTTTCCCGCGACGAAGAGCCGGTAAAATTTGTGCAGGCTCCTGTTCCGGATCAGCTCGCTCATTTTCTGGCTTCCGGCCAGCGTCTTTCCGCAGATGACAAGGCCGCTGGTGTTTCTGTCCAGCCGGTTGCAGACGGAAGGACGGAAGGTGGGAAGCTCCTCCTTCCTCAGCTTCCCACCCGCAAGCAGATAGTCAGTCAACCATTCGTTCAGGGAGTAATCCTGCGCCTGCGCCTTCTGGGTCAGAAGGCCCGCAGGCTTATCGGCAAGAAGCACCTGACTGTCCTCGTACAAAACGGGAATGGAAAGAAGCTCTTCTTTCCGGACGGTGGAAACCGGAGAAGCGGTTCCCCGGAATTTTTCAATGGTTTCCTCCGCAAGGAAAAAGCAGACCCGGTCTCCCGTGTTCAGCTTCTCGCTCCCATCCGCCCTGTGTCCGTTCAGCGTGATGTTTTTTTTCCGGAGCATTTTATAAAGGAAACCGCTTCCGGCTTCCTTCAGATATTTTTTCAGATATTTATCAAACCGTTGTCCGCCCTCGTTGGGGCCGATGGTCACTTCTCTCATGAGCTTCCTTTCACATGCCGGGATACCTGGGATCAGATGGAAATGGCCTTTATCAGAGAAAATACTGCGTTCGTCTGCGTATCTTCCACAGAGAGCTCCCTTAACTGATCCAGGCGGTTCAGATATTTGGGCGTATCCTGAAAGATTTTCACGCGGACATCCTTAATTGCGTCCTTTGCCATCATCTCCTTCAGATGCTTCTCACAGGCGTCGGTTTTACATTTGGGGTTCACGGTAAGGCCGATCAGGCTGTTGCCCTTAAAAACCATGTGCACCAGCTCAAAGGTGGCATCATAGCTGGTGAGAACCACATCGTAAAGCTGAGGAAGTCCCTGCGCACGGGGAAGAATACGCTCATGCAGCTCCTCGCTGCAGCCCTTCGCCCGAAGAAACATGATCATGCCCACTGCGCTTCGGCTGGCGGGAAGGCAGCCGAGCACCGCCACGATGGTCAGCAGGTTTTTATTCGTTCCGGTGGTGAGTAAGCCGGACAGATATACCGCGAGGGAAAGGCAGAAAAGGATCGCTGTTTTGGCGATTTCCAGCTTCCGCTGATGCTTCAGATATCCGTATTCACCCTTTTTCGTCTTCTGTTTTTTCATGAAATTCTCAATTCTCCATTCCGGAGCTCCTGCAACGGGGCAAAGAGCTCTTAAATTCATTTCATCTGGCGGTTGTTGGCGCGCTGGCGCCCGGAAATGCGATACAGCCGCTTTTGTTAGTGTACCATATTCTGATGCCAGGGTCAAAAATTCTTTTGCAGATTGGATGCGTAATGAAAGGAATACGTTTGCCACCGTCCGGCAATTTATGAGTTATTTCACAAACTGCTCCAATTCTTCCTTATCCACGGAAACCAGCTTTTCGATATTACCGTTCTCATCGCGGACAACATTCAGGCTGACACCGTCACTCACGCTTTTATTGCAAAACGTGCAGTGATCTTTATCATAAAGAATATAGATAGGCTTTTTCCCGTATACCCAATGGTTGGAAGTCTTGTCATAGGAAACGCCAAATTCGGTGTAGGCGTCCAGGCTGTCATCACGATAATTCGGATCGCCTTGTTCAAAACTACCACTTCCAGCCGTAATTCCGGCCTTTTCCAATTCGGCTTTCAATGCCTCCTGCTCTTTGGTGTGAGCATTAAAGTCAGCGTCCGAGGATTGCTTTAGACCTGTCAGGGTTCCCTCTTCATCTCTAATGGGCTCAACGTCTATCACGCCGTCATCATAGGAAAAGCCATTCGTTTCATTAGAATTGATTTGATCCTTGAAGTAACGCACGACTTGCCCGTTATAGAAGAAACGATCCTTTTCCGTGTCGTATGTCATACCATACGAAGCATAGATAGAATACTTTTCGTCAATCTCAGCCCGGCGTTCTTGCTCTGCTTTGGCCTGTTCCTCAGAGGAAAGGACTTCATCATTCTCGTAGGCTTGCGCCGAGGAAGCCTCGTCAGAGGAAATGGGAGTGCCGCTATCTTTCGCTTCCTCCAAAGGTGTTGAACTGGTAGTTGACTGGTTGGGTTCCGTCTGGCTTGCCGCGCTTGCCGCACAGCCACTTAAAACAGCCGATGTACAAAGCGCCATTGTGAGTAAAAGAGTTGTGATTTTTTGTTTTTTCATATTCTGAAACACTCCTTTCTGTTTCTGAATATATAGTAGCAGAACTGTTTGGGATACCATTGTGGCGAATATGTTTTTTATGTGTAGTTAAAAATGGGGCTGTCGCACTAAATAATTAGTGCGGCAGCACTTTTTTGCAAAGAATAAGAGCCAGGTCCTATGCAAGGCCTGGCTCCTGATGTAAAATTTATTTATGCGACTAAATAAACTTTTACAGAAAGA